>OMVJ01000053.1 GCA_900314495.1 uncultured Olsenella sp. | reverse complement strand
TCCGTGAACTTCCCGTCCCTCAAGGCCTCTCCTTTCCTCGGGAGAAGCCGGCTGTTGTTAAGCGGGGGTCGAGTGTCTACCTTCTGGGGTCCACATCACAGCCGTGCTCATCATGGCACCCAGCACCAGGCTGGCACCCAGAGGCGAGGTTCCGCCGAGCCGTACTTGTGCTCACCTGCCCCCTACCGCCGCCGCGGGCGCTGCTTCAGCAGGTTGGTGTTGCAGAGGTCCTGGTGGACGCGCCGCCACCGCGCCATCATCCTGGCCGACGGCGCGTGGTAGTTCTTGCCAAGGTGGCGCTGCACGCGGCGGCAGATGTGCATCCACTTGCCTTCGTCCTTGAAGGTCTCCCACGGCACGACAATGACCTCGACCCCCTTGTGCTCCAGCGCGAGGCGGCGGTCGTTGTCGCTGGTCATTGCGTCCTTGCCGGAATGCCACTCGCTGCCGCCGGGCTCGATGTCGATGCGCTGACCCTTCTTGTTGACGTACAGCAGGTCGGGCCGCACGTGCTTCTTGCCGGTGAGCTTTTTGCCCTCGCCGGTGAGGGGAATTTCCGAGTTTGCGTCTGGCAGGCCGCAGCCGGCCCCGCCCCACGGCCTCGGGAGCGCGAGCGAGACGTCAATCGGCGTCTCCACCGGCGACGCGCTGTTGTCCACGCTTGCGCGGAGCCCCCTCTTCGCGGCGTTAACACCCGGCATGCGGCCGGCCTCGTTGACGTATTCGCGCAGCTCATCGATGGTAACCAGCGGCAGCGCGTCGCGGTAGCCGTCGCCTTGCAGCCAGCCGTGCTCGTCGAACGCCGGCTTGCCCTTCTTGAGGATCTTTTCGCAGCACGTCATGCCCTCCGGCAGCAGCGAATACGTGCCTGCCAGCTCCGTCGCGAGCGCGGCGACCTTGTGCGGCTCCCCCAGCTCGCGCGCCAGTTGCACGAACATGAGCGCGGGCGACACTATATATAGGTTGGCACCGATGCGCCGGATCGAGCCCGCCGGCAGGTCGTACCCGCACTGGTGCGCGTGCGCGCCCGTGAACGCAGCGTTACCAGCCTTTGCGCGTGCTTTTGGCCCAGGCCGCTTTGTTCCCTTGCCAACCAGCACGTCCAGCTCGTCTGGGGGCACGATCATGTACGGGACTTCCGTCGCAACGGAAAGGGCCGCCATTTGATACTCGTTCCCCAGCTCGCGCCGCGCCTTCTCCACGTCCTCCACAACAAAGATGCTGCTCGCGGCGAACTCTGCCGTCGAAACCATTAGCAGGGATTCGTCCTTGCTGGTGAGGTAGCCAAGGTTCGCCGTCGCATCGGCCAAGCTGGACTCTTCGCACTCGTAAGGCACCAGGGCAAGGCCTATGCGCGACAGCCGGTAGTACCAAAGGGCGCTCCAGTGCGACAAAACAACCAAGCGCTTACGTTTGCGCGCAGGCGAGACCCCCTGACCCCGTGTGGCTTCGCCGCTCTTACCTTGCTCACTGCTTCTGCATTCTTGCATGTATCTGCACCTCTTCGCTTCGATGTTTTATGTGCGTGGCACGCATCGGTCGAGAGGTGGAACGATAGTATTCCCTTCCGTCCTGCCTGGCAAGGCCTCGACGGAATCTCTTTAGAGGCACTCCTTCTGCCGGCCATTATTCCGCGTCAGCCCAAGATCCCCCCATCGCTCGCAAGATTGCCTGATGCCCCAGCCACAGCGGAATATCTGAGGGGGCCAGAACGCCCGCGATCCGCCGCCCATGGACCCTCAGTCGTGATTCTGGAACTTTTGCACCAAGCTTTTCTGAATTTTCGTGCTATAACCCCAGCTAGATGGCCTATCGGAAAAGTGCGTATTCCCCACCGTAGGGATTGGCACTTTCCAGAAGCTGCTCGCTCTGCAAACCCGCAGGTAAAAGGGGGTACGCCTTCTAGGATACTTGGCGCCAAACCCCCTTATGGTGCAAAAGCTCTGGAATCACGACTGAGGGTCGATGGCAGTATCCGGCCGTCGGCTGAACGAAGGGTAACCGTCGCTCTGGCCCTATTGCATTCACGCAAGCGGATCAATCCATAGGACCAGTGCAGCACCAGTCGTGCAAGATCTGCCAAAACTGAAACGCCCCCTGGCTGAAACACCACGGCCAGCACCACGGCAGCAGCCCCGCACCCCCCCGCACAGGAAAAGGCCCCAGCTCCCAACCGGGAACTGGGGCCTGAGCACTGCTGGTGCCGTGGGCGCGTCAAACGCGTGTCAAAAGGGAAACGTCCCCTTTTGTCACTTTTGTCACACTAGAACTGGGCGCCGCACTTCTTGCAGACGCGAACCTTCTTGCCCTCGTCGTTCTTGGCGTGACCCACGCGCGTGGGCTTGCCGCAGGAGGGGCAAATCAGCATCACGTTGGAGGCGTCGATGGCGGCCTCCTTCTCAACGATGCCGCCGCCCTGGCCCTGCGCGTCGGCCTTGACGTGCTTCTTCACCATGGCAACGCCCTCGACGACAACCTTGTTCTCGCGCGGCATGGCCTTGATGACCTCGCCCTGGGCGCCCTTGTCCTTGCCAGAGAGGACCTGGACCTTGTCGCCCTTCTTGACGTTCATCTTGATGCTAGGCATACTGTCCACCCCTCCTTACAGCGTCTCGGGTGCGAGCGAGACGATCTTCATGTACTTGCGGTCGCGGAGCTCGCGGGCGACGGGCCCGAAGATACGGGTGCCCTTGGGCTCGCCCTCCTTGTCGACCAGGACGCATGCGTTCTGATCAAACTTGATGTAGGAACCGTCCTTGCGGCGGTGCTCCTTGACGGTGCGAACGACGACGCAGCGCACGACGTCGCCCTTCTTCACGTTGCCACCAGGGGTGGCCTCCTGCACGGCGGCCAGGATGACGTCACCAAGACCGGCATAACGGCGCTTGGAACCACCCATGACCTTGATGCACTTCACACGCCTCGCGCCGCTGTTGTCAGCGACGGTGAGCATGGTCTCCATCTGAATCATTGCTGTTCCTCCGGAACTCATCCCCCTCGGGGAGCGCGCCGGGCGGGCGGGCTGCCAGCCCAGGCGCGCGCGAACGGGAGCGATTACTAATTACTTACTTGGCACGCTCCACGATCTCCGCCAGGCGCCAGCGCTTGGTCTTGGAGATGGGACGGGTCTCCATGACGCGAACGGTGTCGCCAAGGCCGGCCTCGTTCTTCTCGTCGTGGACATGGAGCTTCTTGTGGATGGTCATCATCTTGCCGTACTTGGGATGATGCTTGCGGTAGGTGATCTGGACCGTGATCGACTTGTCACCAGAGAGGGACACGACGACGCCGGTGCGGACCTTACGCGCGTTCCTGTTTTCGGTATCTGCCATTTGTTATCTCTCCAGTAGTCTACTCAGCGGACTTCTCGGCCGCGATCTCGCGGGCGCGAATCTCGGTCTGGACGCGAGCGATGTCCTTCTTGACGAGCTTCACGCGCGCGGTGTTGTCGAGCTGGCTCGTCGCCATCTGGAAGCGGAGGTTGAAGAGCTCAGCGCGGCAATCCTCGAGCTTCGTGGCGAGCTCCTCGTCGGTCAGCTCGCGAATGTCCTTGTACTTCATTGTTGCTACTCCTCCTCGGCCTGATCGGCGCGGCTGACGATCTTGGTCTTGATCGGCAGCTTGTGCTGGGCAAGACGGAGGGCCTCCCTGGCGGTAGCCTCATCGGTCTCGCCGATCTCGAACATGATGCGGCCGGGCTTGACGACGGCTACCCAATCCTCGGGGTTGCCCTTGCCGGAACCCATGCGGGTCTCGGCCGGCTTCTTGGTGATCGGCTTGTCGGGGAAGATGGTGATCCAGACCTTGCCGGTACGCTTCATCTGACGGGTCATGGCGACACGGCAGGCCTCGATCTGGCGGTTGGTGATCCAGTGAGCCTCTTCGGCCTTCAGACCCCACTGGCCAAAGTAGAGCTTGGTGTTGCCCTTTGCCTGGCCCTTCATGGAGCCACGCTGCACCTTACGGTGCAGAACACGCTTCGGTGCGAGCATTAACGGCTCCTCCTCTCGTTACGACGGCGAGGACGGGACGAACCCTCAAGCTCGGGGCGCGGCGCGGGCTGGCCGGGGAGCTTCTCGCCCTGGTAGATCCAAACCTTGATGCCGCAGGCGCCCATGGTGGTGTGAGCGGTGGCCTCGCCGAAGGCGATCTTGGCGCGCAGGGTGTGCAGAGGCACGCGACCCTCGCGGTACCACTCGCGGCGGCCCATCTCGGCGCCGTTCAGGCGGCCAGAGCACTGAATACGGATGCCCAGGGCGCCAGCCTTGCGGGCGGACTGGACGGCCTTGCGCATGGCGCGACGGAAGGCGACGCGACCCTCAAGCTGCTCGGCCATGGACTGGGCAACCAGGCTGGCGTCCAGCTCGGGGCGCTTGACCTCGACGACGTCCACGTTGACCTGGCCCTTGCCGACCTTGGCGACCTTCTCCAGGTCTGCGCGCAGGACGTCGATCTCGGCGCCCTTCTTGCCGATGACGATGCCGGGGCGGCCGGTGTAGATGGTGACCTTCACCTTGTCGCCAGCGCGCTCGATGTCCACGCGGGAAAGCGCGGCGTGCTCAAGGCGCTTCTGCAGGAACTTGCGGATGGCGAGGTCGTTGCCGAGAGTCTCGGCATAGTTCTTATCGGCGTACCAACGGGAACGCCACTCCTCGGTGATACCGAGACGGAAGCCGGTAGGCTGAACCTTCTGACCCATGCTTTCCCTACGCCTCCTTTCGAGGAGCGACGACGACGGTGATGTGGCTGGTGCGCTTGTTGATGCGGGAAGCGGAGCCCTTGGCGCGGGGACGGAAGCGCTTCAGGGTCGGGCCCTCGTCAACGTAGGCGTACTTCACATACAGGTTGTTGGCGCGAAGGTTGTTGTTGTTCTCTGCGTTGGCGATGGCGGAACGCAGGACCTTGGCCACGGGCTCGGCCGCGGCGCGCTCGCTGAACTGGAGCACCTCCAGGGCCTTGTCGACGTTCTTGTTGCGAATCTGGTCGACGACCAGGCGAGCCTTGCGAGGGGCGACGCGGATGTAACGGGCGACCGCGCGAACCTCAACGGTGTTGTCTGCCATTGTTTAGCCCCTCCTTACTTGGCGCGGTGGCCGCGGAACGTACGGCTGGGAGAGAACTCGCCCAGCTTGTGGCCAACCATGGACTCGGTGATGTAAACGGGCACGTGCTTACGGCCGTCGTGGACGGCGATGGTGTGGCCAACCATCTCGGGGAAGATGGTGGAAGAACGCGACCAGGTCTTGATGACGTCCTTCTTGCCGGACTCGTTCATCGCGGTAACACGCGCGAGGAGGCGAGTCTCCACAAACGGGCCCTTCTTGAGACTTCTGCTCATTCTTACTTTCTCCTACTACTCGTGTACCGACTACTTGCTCTTGCGGCGACGGATGATCAGGTGGTTGGAAGCCTTCTTCGGATCACGCGTCTTGTAGCCCTT
>OMVJ01000010.1 GCA_900314495.1 uncultured Olsenella sp. | reverse complement strand
CGCGTCTGGCGTTTCATCCGCTTCAGCGGCCCGCTTGTCCAGGTAGCGGTCGAACTGCACCTTGATGAAGGCGCCGCAGGGCACGGCCACCAGCATGCCTAGGATTCCGCCCACGGCACCGCCCGCAATGAGCGAGGCAATCACCAGCAGGGGGTGAACCTTGATGGCGGAACCCAGCAGGCGGGGGTTGATGACGTTGGAATCAATGAGCAGGACGATTGCAATGCAAATGGCGCCCACGATGAGGGAGTGCAGGTCAGACGTGGCAAAGCACGCAATGATGAGCGAGCCGTAGCCCACGAAGCCCGTGACGTAGGGGATGAGGTTGCCAATGCCCGTGAGCACGCCGATGATGGCACCGTAGGGCACGCCCACAATGGTGAGCAGAATGCTCAGCGTGACGCCGACGACCAGCGCATCCACTGCCTGGCCGCGTATGTAGCCCGAGAACACGCGCTGCGCGTCGTCAACGAGCATGCGGCAGGTTGCCTGGGCCTTGTCGTTCAGCAGGATGTGGAAGGCGCGGCTCCAGTAGGCGCCGATGTTCTTGGCGTCAATAAGGAAGTATATGGTGAAGATGATGGTGAAGAGCGAGGTGGTGAGCATCTCGGGCGTACCGGACAGCACTTTGGCAATGCGATTGCTGATGGTGTCCAGGGAGAAGCCCATCTTGTCCAGCTGTCCCTCCAGGAGGTCGAAGAAGTCCTGGTACTGGCCGGAGAGCTGCTCCATGACGGCACCCAAGTCGTCGAAGCGAATTCTGTCGATCTGCTGGACCAAGGTGCTGAGCGCAAGGTACAGGAGCAGGGATACGATTGCGGCCAACGCAAGCATGGTGATTGCCACGGCCAGGTTGTGGCGGGTTGACTCCCTCTTCCCCTCGGGAAGGCGCGCCTCGATGACCTTCACAATGGGGTTGAGCAGGTAGCTGAAAATCAGACCCAGAAGCAGCGGCGTCATGACCGCCATGATGACATCCCAGACCTGGGACCAGAACTTGCCCGAGTGGTACACAAGCAGGCCGAGGCAGACGGTGACAAGCGCCGCCACGACGGCGTACGTTGCCACCTTCACGTACCTTCGGTCCAAGCGATCAAGAAACTTGCGCATGTGAATGCCTCCTCGGGCGAGGCGTCTTTGGCTTCCCGTACCTCGCGGTAACTCATGGCATTATCCGCGTGCCCAAGAAGCGGAGCAGACACTATACAAATTCGACAGACAGCGTATCAGGTGTTGATAAGCGCCATGTTAAGCGTAAATGGTTGATTTGCCATTCCGCCCTATTCCAGAGGTGTCCCAAAGCGTGCGAGAATAGCGGGAACGAACGCGAACTGGGAACACCGGGATTGTATGGAGGGATGCGCATGGCTGAAGACAAGAACGATGTGCGGCGGGTGGAGTCCTGTGACGCGCCGGTCCCGTGTGAGGGCAAGATGTCCAACACGCGGCTCATTGCCGTGCTGCCGGCGGTTGCACTTTTGGCCATGGCTGTGGTCCTCTCCGTCCTGACGACCATCGACCTGGTGCGCGTTGTGGTGGAGGCGGTGGAGGGCGCGATTTCGGTCACAGAGCTTTCGGTGGAGTTCGTGGAGCTGACCGACGTCTTCCTGCTTGCCGTGGTGCTTTACATTACGGCGCTCGGCCTCTTCAGGCTGTTCATCACGTCCAAGCTGCGGCTTCCCCACTGGCTGGAGTTCAACGACCTGGATGACCTGAAGGAGCGCCTGGTCAGCGTTGTGGTGGTCATGCTGGGCGTGTACTTCCTGGGCGAGGTCATGGCCGGTATCGACGGGCAGCACCTCATGTACCTGGGCATTTCCATCTCTGTGGTGATTGCGGCCCTCACGCTGTTCACCAAGTTCGTGTTCCACAAGAGCGAGTAGGGTGATGGGAATGCAGATAAGAAAGCTGGAGACCTGGCAGGAGCTGCTGGATGCCGACCGCCTCATTGCCACGGCGTTCCTGCATCCCTGGGACGAGGAAGCCGCGCGTGGCCAGCGGGTGGCCGAGGCGGAGGGGCGGCGCGAAAGGACGGACGAGGTCTGGGGAGACTTCGACGAGCTCGGTTGCATGCGCACGGCCATCAGCACTAAGCGGATGGACGTCGCCTTTCATTACGGCTTTGTACCAGCGGGAGAGTTCGACATGGTTGGCTCCCTGCCGGAATACCGTGGTGCGGGCAACGTTCGTGCCATGTTCGGGCAGGTTCTGCGCGACTTCCGTGCGCGCGGGGACGTGTTTGCCCTGCTCATCCCCTTCTCGTTTGCCTTCTACCGCAAGTTTGGCTTCGAGGTCTGCGCTCGCAACCTGGAGCAGCGCATTCCCATTGGGCAGTTGTCTCCCTTCCGGTGCGAGTGTGCGGTGCGACAGGTGAGCTCCGCGGAGGATGTGCCAGCCCTGCGGTCCCTGTATGAGGCCTTTGCGTTGGGCAGGAACCTGATGCCGCGGCGTGGTGACGCAGATTGGGCTTGGCATGGCAGCGGCGAGTTTGGCGAACGCGGCTGGTTCACCAGAGACAAGCGCCGCTACACCTACCTGTTTGGCGAGGGGGAGCCGGGCTCGGGCGAGGTTAGCACTCCTCACGGCTACCTCAAGTTCTTCTTTGAGACTGGCGCGGCCGGACCCTTCATCGGCACCATGCGGGTGGAGGACATGGTGTACGACAGCCCGGCCACACTGAGGAGCATTCTTGGCTTCATCTATGGCATGCGCGCCAAGCTCGTGGACGTGGTCGTCGAGTGCGAGCTGGTCGTTGACCTTGCGCTATTGGTGCCGGAGGTCGAAAAAGTTCAGTCGAAGGTGGGCGGCCACTTCATGGCCCGCACGATGGATGTTGCGCGCGTGCTGCAGGCCATGGGCTACCCGCGCGAGGCTGGACGCTTCTCGGTGTGGGTGGGGGACGACTTCCTGCCGGAAAACACCGGGCGCTACGACGTGACCTTTGCGGATGGGCGTGCGACCGCGGTGGATTTCTCGACGGGGGTAAGTTCGGATGCTGCCGACCTGGTGGTGGACGTGCGCACCTTCACGCAGCTCGCGGTGGGCCTCATTGACCTGCGCGCGGCGGAGCTGCGGGAATCCACCGCGGTCAACGCCAACCGCGGGACGCTGGAGCGGATCTTCGTGCGCAAGCCTGTTTGTATTGGGTAGTGGTCTGGCGGCGTGCGCGACCCTCGCTTCCGGCGTGCGATACTTGTGCGCAGTTGGAAGCGAGGGGGCATCATGGCAAATAGAGAGAAGCGCGAGAACAACGCGGTTGCGGCTGGGCGGCGTGGCGTACGGCAGGTGCTGCGCCACAACCTGTGGGCCGTGATCCTAGCCATTGCCACGCCCGTATTCCTCTGGTGCCTGGAGGAGGTCGCCGAAGGCGAGCTGACGCGACTGGACGGCATGGCCTACCGCATTGTGGTCGAGGGCATGCGCAGCGACTGGCTCACGCCCATCATGCAGTCGTTCTCCGAGCTTGGCCAGATTGTCGTGCTGCTTGTGCTGATACTTGCCATTGCGGTGTTTGCTCCCGGCAAGCATCCGGCCAGAATGGCGACGCTCAACCTTGCGTGCGTGGTGGCCCTCAACCAGGCGCTCAAGTTCATCGTCCAGCGCCCGCGGCCGGACGGCTTCAGGCTGGCGGCCGCCTCTGGCTACAGCTTCCCCTCGGGCCATTCCATGGTTGCCATGGGGTTTTATGGCCTGCTGGTTTGGATGGCCTGGCACTACTACGGCAGGCACAGCGCCAAGCGGTGGCTTGCGGCGGTGGGGTTCTCGGTCATCATCGTGGGAGTGGGCCTGAGCAGGGTCTACCTGGGCGTTCACTACGCGTCGGATGTGGTGGCTGGGTTCTGTGTCTCGCTTATCTGGCTGGTGTTCTTCACGCGGGTGGTGGTGCCGGTGCTCTTCCCAGACGGGAAGGATGGTCCCACTCCGTCGCCCGAATCCGGTCGTTCGGTGCGCTCATCCACCGCTCGCCACATGAAAGGAATCGCATGATCAAGCTTGCCCTCACGGATTTAGATGACACGCTCATCCACTTTGGTGCCTCGCATGCCAACCAGGCCACCATTGACGCCGTGCGCCAGGCCCTGGCCGCTGGCGTGCGCTTTGGCCCCATGACGGGTCGCCCGCCTGTGGCCATGGGCTGGATGTTCGGCGCCGGCAACGAGGACTGCTGGCAGACTGGCGGCTTCTCCAATGGGCAGATCATCTACCTGGATGGCAAGCTGGTGCACTCGGTTGAGCTCCCGCGGGAGGCACTCGAGACCACCATCGCGCTCGTCGACCAAACGGATGACGCGCGCTTCACCATATATAGCATCGACGAGGATGGCCGGTACGACTTTGTCACCACGCGGCCGGAGCTGGTGACGCGGGAGTTCCAGTGGATGCTTGGCCCCAAGCGCGGAATCGTGGACACCCTCCCCGCGGGCAAGCTGTACAAGGCCAACATTCACTGCGCGTGCTCGCGGGAGCGTATGGCGCAGATTCGCGACGCGCTGAATGCGCAGGTGGAGGGCCTTGACTTCGTGTTTCCCAGCATGACGGCACCCGTGATCGACATCTCTCCGCGCGGGTGGAACAAGGGTAGCGCCGTGTGCGCCCTGGCGGAGGCCATGGGCATCGGGCTGGACGAGGTGGCCGTCTTCGGTGACTCTGAGAATGACCTTTCCATGATTCGCGCTGTGCCCAATTCCGTGGCCGTGGCCAACGCCGCGCCCGAGGTTGCCACCGCCGCGCGCTGGCACATCGGCGCCTGCGCGGACGACGCCGTGCCTGCGGCGCTGGAGGACATCGCGCGCGCGGCGTGCGAGTGCGGTATGCCCGCGTTCATGCGGGGATAGGGCACCCGGCTGCCGTTCATCCCCAGATTCATCCCATTTGCGTTAACAGATGAATTCGTGCTCCCTGATTTTGTTGCAAAAGGTTATGAAACGTCATATACGTAATACAACGTCATAACACGTTTGACGAGAAGGAGAAGAACAATGAAGCAGGAGCACCTAGAGCAGATCGACGCGGCAGTGAAGGCCCTCGAGGACCGAGCGAACGGGGAGGGTATCGACCGCATCTACTTTGTCGCATGCGGCGGGTCCCAGGCGTTCTTCATGCCGGTCCAGTACATGTTCGACCGCGAGCTGGGCGTCCCGACGGCCATCTACAACTCCAACGAGTTCAACTACGGCACACCCAAGGCCTTCGGCCCGAAGTCCGTGGTGATCACTTGCTCCCACTCCGGCACTACGCCCGAGACCGTTGCTGCTGCGCAGAAGGCCACCGATGCCGGCGCCCTCTCCATAGCTTTCACCAACGTGGCCGACTCCCCGCTGTGGAAGGCCGCCACGCGCCCCATGCACTATGACCATGGCAAGGATGCGGACTTTGCCGAGAAGAACACCTCCGTGCTCTACACCTTCGTCTTCAAGGCACTCAAGGTCCTGGCACCCGAGCAGTCCGCGCGCTGGGACAACGGCCTCGATGCCATCGTCTCCATCGCACCCAAGCGCGATGCCGCCATCGAGCTCTATCGCGAGCGTGCCGAGAAGTTCGCGACGGCCAACAAGCGCCAGAAGACCATCTACACCATGGCCAGCGGCGTCAACTACGGCGAGGCCTACTCCACGGCCAACTGCTGGTTCATGGAGATGCAGTGGGTCAGCTCCAACCCCATCCACTCGGGCGAGTACTTCCACGGCCCCTTCGAGATTACCGACTACGACGTGCCCTTCATCATCATCGTCTCCAACGGCGCCACTCGTCAACTGGACGAGCGCGCCCTGGCCTTCGCGGAGAAGTTCTCGGACGACCTGCTTGTGATCGACCAGAGGGACTTCGACTACACGGGCATCGACGAGGCAAACCGCGAGTACCTCGCTCCCGTCTACTCCGCCGCCGTTGTGCGCACCTTCGTGGAGAAGCTCGCCCACGACCGTGGCCACTCGCTCGACGTCCGCCGCTACATGTGGCAGATGCAGTACTAGATTCTCCTCCTTCTTCCCTTCCCCCGGGCCTGGGTCCCGTTGGGACCCAGGCCGCCCTTCGGGCATCCGTGCCGACGGCCGAAGACCTTGCCTTGCGTTCGGTGTCGAAGTTTCCAATCCGTTGGAGGCGCACATGAGACTCATAGCCGTTGGTGACAACGTCACGGACTCGTACGTGGAACAGGGGGTCTACTACCCCGGTGGCCAAGCGGTGAACGTGGCCGCCAACGCCGCCCAGGACGGGGCCGAGGCTGCCGCATACCTAGGAGTCTTCGGCGACGACGCTCGTGCCGACCACATTCGTGCCTCGCTTGCCGAGGAGGGCGTATCGCTCGTGCGCTGCCGCAAGGCATATGCCGCAACGGCTGCACCCGGGGTACGCATCTTGGATGGTGACCGCGTGTTCATGCGTGGCCCGCGCGATTCCGTCGCGCATCTCCTCAAGCTGAGAATCTGCAAGGAAGACCTGCAATACTTTGGCGGCTTCGACGTGTGCCACACCACGAACGAGTCGGGCACGGAGGATGACCTCGCGGCCATCCACGGCGTTACCGCCGTATCTTTCGATTTCTCCACCGAGCGCGACGAGGCCTACCTGGCCAAGGTGGCGCCCAACGTGAACATCGCGTTCTGCTCTGGTGACGGGCTCTCGCAAACTGACTGCGAGGCGTTTGCCCGTCACCTGCAAACCCTTGGACCCCAGATGGTGATCATCACCATGGGAGGGCGGGGGAGCGTGTGCATTGCGGACGGCACCCTCTACCGCCAGAGCATTCGCGAGGTGAATGCCGTGGATTCCATGGGTGCGGGCGACTCGTTCGCCGCGGCCCTTCTCGTCCGCTATTTCGACACCCATGACGTGGATGCGGCGCTTGCGTTTGCCGCCGAGCGTGCAGCGCATACCTGCACCGTGCATGGGGCATTCGGTCATCCTCACGCCGACGATGGCGTGTGGGGCAAGCGCTAGCTTGCAAGCTCTCTTTTTTCTAGGCGGTAGCATCCCAAAAGGAAGGTAAGGATTATGAAAAAGAACGGTAACGGTCTCTTCAGGCTCACCAGGCGCGGCTTCGTGAAGTCGTCGCTCGGCACGGCTGCGGCAGGTGCGGGCATGCTCCTTGCCGGCTGCGGTGGCTCCGGCAGCGCAGGCACTGGCTCCTCTGCGGCTGGCACCGGCAACAAGGTGGCTACCATCGCCGTGGCAACCGCGGCCGTCAACCTTGATCCCATTGTTGCCGGCGACTCGGTCTCCATGTGCATGATCTCCAACGTGGTGGAGGGCCTCTTCTCCATCGACGAGAACGACCAGGTGCAGCCTGCGCAGTGCGAGAGCTACGACGTGTCCGACGACCAGCTCACCTACACTTTCCACCTGCGCGACGGCCTCAAGTGGAGCAACGGCGACCCCGTGACCGCGGCCGACTATGTGTACGCCTGGCAGCGTAACGCCTCCGCAACCGGTGACGCGGCCGCCTTCCAGTACCAGATTGAGATGGCCTCCATCAAGAACCAAGCGGCCGTCCTGGCCGGCGAGGCTCCTGTGACGGACCTGGGTATCTCCGCGCCTGACGACAAGACCATCGTGGTGGAGACCGAGAACGCAGTGCCCTTCTTGCTGGACATCCTTGCTTTCACACCCTGGGTTCCCGTCAACCAGAAGTTCTGTGAGGAGAAGGACACCAACTTCGGCCTGACCAAGGACGACATCCTCTACAACGGCCCCTTCACCCTCACCCAGTACGACACCGCTGGCAACACCTTCACCATGACCAAGAACCCGGACTACTGGGATGCCGAGAACGTTGATCTGGACGAGGTCAACTTCCAGGTCATTCCTGACACCCAGTCTGCCGTCATGGCCTACGAGAACGGTACTGTGGACTACGTGCAGTTGTCCGGCGACCTGGTGGAGCAGTACAAGGACAACGAGGGCTTCAAGGTGGGTCCCGGCATCTTCAACTACTACTTCATGATCAACACCAAGGTGGACGGCTATGACAGCCTGGCCTTCCGTCAGGCCATCGCCTACTGCATCGATCGCGCCGACATTTGCGACAACATCCTCAAGAACGGTTCCCAGCCCGTCAACCAAATGTGCATGCAGGGCCTTTGGAGCAACGAGGACGGCAAGGACTTCGCCGAGGACTCCGAGCAGTTCTTCGACTACGACCCCGAGAAGGCCAAGGAGCTTTGGGAGCAGGCCAAGGCCGAGACCGACCGTCGCGAGATCACCATCACCTACGATCAGGAGAAGGACTTCGCGCAGAACGCCTGCGCCTATATACAGTCCGCGCTGCAGAACACCTTGGATGGCCTCACGGTGAACATCCAGGCAACTCCCAAGAAGAACCGTCTGCAGATGGCCTACGACCACAACTTCGAGATTCTGTTCTGGGGCTGGGGTCCCGACTACTCCGACGCCACGGCAATCCTGGCCATGTACAAGTCCGACCACCCCAGCAACTACAGCCAGTGGGCGTCCGATGACTTCGACACTACCTACGACAAGGCCAACACCACTGACGCCGGCGACGCCAGCGCCCGCTGGGAGGACCTCAAGCACTGCAACGCCGTCTGCACCGAGCAGGCCGTGTGCATCCCCATCTTCCAGGAGGGCTTGGCCACGCTCACCCAGTCGTCGCTCCACGGCAAGACCGACCACATTACCGGTATCGACTGCTTCTACAAGTACACCACCAAGGACTAGCCGCTAGGCGCCCGTACTGACAAGGGGTTGGCAAGACATGGGATCCGATCATCGCAAAGGCAAAGGGGGAGGCATGGGGAAGTACATACTCAAGCGACTCGTCGTGGCCGCCGTTACGCTCGTCGTAATCCTGTTCGTGCTCTTCATGCTGCTCTCCCTCATGCCGGGCTCTCCGTTCAACAACACCGAGAAGATGTCCCCAGAACAGATAGCGCAGCTCGAGGCCTACTACGGCCTGGACAAGCCGGTGTTGGAGCGGTTCTTCATCTATGTTGGCAACATGCTGCACGGTGACTTTGGCGTCTCGTACAACATCCAGACCAACATGCCCATCTCTAGGATGGTCGGATCCCGTCTTGCGGTGACCATGGGCATCGGCCTCGAGGCGGGCGTTCTGGGCACCATCGTGGGACTCCTGCTGGGCATAGCCGCCGCCCTCAAGCGCCACTCCGCCATCGACACGGTCTCCACCGTGGTGGCCGTCTTGGGTGTGAGCCTGCCCAGCTTCGTCTTTGCCCTCGCCCTCTCGTACTTCCTTGGCTTCAAGGCCAAGCTCTTTCCCATCCTCTATGACGCCAACCACCCCTGGGCCTCGTCGGTCTTGCCCGTGATCGCGCTCTCCATGTTCACCCTGGCCAGCGTGGAGCGCTACACGCGCTCCGAGATGGTCTCCATCATGGACTCGGACTTCATGGAGCTGGCGCGCTCCAAGGGCCTGCCCCAGCGCATGCTGGTACTGCGGCACGCGTTGAGGAACACCCTCATCTCCGTGATCACGGTGCTGGCACCCCTTCTTGTCTCGCTCATGACGGGCTCGCTCGTTATCGAGAAGATCTTCTCCATCCCGGGACTGGGCACGCTCTACATCACGGCCATCCAGTCCAACGACTACAACGTTGTGCTCGCAATCAGCTTCATCTACAGCGTCATGTTCATCGTGGCCATGCTCCTCGTGGACATTCTCTACGGAGTCATCGACCCGCGCGTGAGGCTCGCCGGAGGGGAGAGGTAGCAATGGCTGCATTGGAAACGGAAGCGACGCTGGGTCGGCCGGCCCCTGCGGCAAGCCCCTCGGACTTCGTGCCGGCTTCGGCGGACCACCGTCAGGAGTCCGACCGCGAGTACGCGGACTACTCCTACGCCAAGGAGGTCCTGAGCCGCTTCAGGGACAACAAGGGCGCCGTGGTAGCCACCATCATCATCGCCCTCATCATCGTGCTGGCCATAGTGGCCCCCATGGTGAGCGCCTACACCTACGAGGGCGTTGACTCCAACGCCACCAACCTGCCCCCGCGGGTGCCAGGCCTGGAGCAGGTGGGCATCTTTGACGGCACACAGGGCGGCGTGGACGTGTACGCCCAGAAGGGTTGCCAGGACCAGTACCACCTCTTTGGCACGGACAACCTGGGTCGAGACATCTGGACCCGCGTGTGGAGCGGAACGCGCGTCTCGCTCACCATCGCCTTCGTCTCGATGATCGTGAACGTGGTCATCGGCATCGCCTACGGCCTGATTTCCGGCTACTTGGGAGGCACAGTGGACATCGTGATGCAACGCATCACGGAGGTCTTGAGCTCCATACCCCAGCTGGTCATCGTGACCCTCATGCTGGTGGTTATGAAGCCCGGCCTGGGCAACATCATTATCGTCCTGCTCATAACCGGATGGATAGACATGAGCCGTGTGGTTCGCGCGCAGGTGTTGAAGCTCAAGCAGCAGGAGTTCGTGTTGGCGGCCCGAACGCTGGGCGTTAAGTGGACGCAGATAGTCTTCAGGGAGATTCTGCCCAACGTGCTGCCGCAGATCATCGTGACATTCCTCTTCTCTGTGCCGCAGGCCATCTTCCTGGAGGCCTTCCTGGCCTTCGTGGGTCTGGGCGTGCCCGCGCCGCTGGCGTCGCTCGGTTCCATGATCAACGACGGCTACAAGTCCGCCATGACCTACCCCTTCATGGTCGCCTTCCCCGTCATCGTGCTCGCGCTGCTCATGCTGGGATTCAACCTCTTTGCCGATGGCCTGCGCGACGCCATCGAGCCCAACCGCGGATAGGGGAGAGCTATGGCTGAGAGAGAACGCATCATTAGGGTCCGGGACCTCAGGGTCTCCTTCAGGACCGCGAACGGCCTGGTACGCGCTGTGCGGGGGCTGGACATGGACCTCCACCGCGGAGAGACCGTTGCCATCGTGGGCGAGTCCGGCTCTGGCAAGTCGGTCACCGTGAAGCAGATAATGGGCATCCACTCGCCCAACGAGGTGGTGGAGTCCGGTTCCATCGACTTCACGTACACGGACGCCGACGGTACCCGCAAGACGGTGGACCTCATGAAGGTGACCCCCAAGGAGCACCAGGCCCTAAAGGGCGACCACATCGCCATGGTCTTCCAAGACCCCATGACTTCGCTTGACCCCACCATGAGCATAGAGCGACAGCTGGGCGAGAGCGTGGCCTTCCACGAGCACCTGGAGGGCGACGAGCTGCACCACAGGTGCCTGGAGCTTCTGAACCTAGTGGGCATTACGGATCCGGAGGCCCGTCTCAGGAGCTACCCGCACCAGCTCTCCGGCGGCATGCGGCAGCGCGTGGTCATAGCCATCGCCCTTTCGTGCAACCCAGAGCTGCTCATCTGCGACGAGCCCACCACCGCACTGGACGTGACCATCCAGGCGCGCATCCTGCAGCTGATCATAGACCTGCAGTGCAGGCTGGGCATCTCCGTGCTCTTCATCACCCATAATCTGGGCGTGGTTGCCAAGGTGGCCGACTACGTCAACGTCATGTATGCGGGCAAGATAGTGGAGAGCGGTACCCTGGCGGACATTCTCTACGACCCGCGACACCCCTATACCTGGGGGCTCCTCTCCAGCATGCCCTCCGTGGACGCGAACCGAGACGAGCGGCTCTTTGCCATTAAGGGCAATCCGCCCAACCTCATGAACGAGATCGTGGGCGACGCCTTTGCCCCCAGAAACCCCTATGCGTTGGAGATTGACTACAAGCAGGAGCCGCCGCGCTTCCAGGTGAACGACCACCACTGGGCTGCAACCTGGCTTCTGGACCCCCGTGCGCCCAAGGTGGAGATGCCCGAGCAGCTGAAGAGGCGCATAGGCGACATGAGGGCGGAGGCCGCGCATCTGAAGGAGGCCTGCAATGCCTAGCAACAAGACCACGAGCGCGTCGCAGCCGCTCCTGAGCGTGCGACACCTTAAGCAGTACTTTCCCATCCCCGGCGGCTCGGTGGTGAAGGCCGTGGACGACATCTCCTTCGACATCATGCCGGGCGAGACCTTCGGCTTGGTGGGAGAGTCCGGCTCCGGCAAGTCCACCACAGGACGCGCCATCATCAAGCTGGATCCCATAACCAGCGGTACCATTACCTTCGACGGTGATGACATCTCCGGTAGGGTTACGGGCGAGGTAGAGAAGAGGATGCGCACCAACATGTCCATGGTCTTCCAGGATCCCATGGCGTCGCTCAACCCCTACCGCAAGGTCTCTGACACCATCGCCACCGGCCTGGATGCCCACTTTCCCCGGATGGACCGCAAGGAGCGCATGGAGCACGTGTACCAGATGATGGACCGCGTGGGCCTATCGCGCTCGCAGGCCAACCGTTACCCAAGCCAGTTCTCCGGTGGCCAGCGCCAGCGCGTGGGGCTTGCCCGTGCCCTCATCATGAACCCCAAGCTGATCATCGCGGACGAGGCCATCTCTGCCCTGGACGTGTCCATTCAGGCGCAGGTCGTGAACCTCATGCGCGACATCCAGCAGGAGAGCGGTGCTGCCTACCTCTTCATTGCACACGACCTCTCCATGGTGCGCTACATCTCGGATCACATTGCGGTCATGCATCTGGGGCACGTCGTGGAGCAGGGTGCCACGGACCAGGTTTTCTCCAACCCGGTGCACCCCTACACCAAGTCCCTCATCTCCGCCATTCCGCGGGTGAACCCAGAGACCGAACGCGACCGCAAGCCTATGGTCTACGACGCCAAGTCGCTGGGAATTGACTACACGGCAGGCACGTATCACCAGGTGGAGGCGGGCCACGAGGTCTTGGGCACCCAAGAGGAACTGGAGCGTTGGGTCTAGGAATGGCCGGGCGCCAAGGCACCCTTCTTGGAATACCGCAAAGATGTTATATGATGTTTTGTCGAATTTGGTATAACATCTGAGGGGCTGTGTTTGGCGGCATGGACTTGGAACGAGGGGTGGGGTCGCTCATATGGTGAGCCACGTGGATAATCGGCCTCTGTACCTGCAGCTCGAGGGCGCACTCAAGGAGCAGATCATTTCCGGCGTGTACCCCGTGGGGTCGAGGATTCCCACGGAGCAGGAGTTGTGCCGAGAGCACGGCGTGAGCCGCATCACGGTGCGGCGGGCCGTTCAGGACCTGGTGGGCGCGGGCCTGCTCGAGACGGTCCAGGGCCGGGGCACCTTCGTGGCCGTTCCGAAGCACGAGAGCACCACCATTGGGGATGGAACGCGGGGTTTCTCCAGCCTGACGTCCCTAGGCGCCACCACGAAACGCGAGGTCCTCTCGGCCGAACGCACGCGCGCGGACGAGAAGATTGCCTCCAAGCTGCAGATTGCAGTGGGCGACGAGGTTACGCACATGCGCCGTCTGATTCTGCAGGACGGCTACCCCATCTCCATTGACGAGCTGTATGCCAGCTCGCGCCTGCTGCCGGGCCTCATGGAGTTCATGAGCGGGGGCGAGTCCTTTTATGGGCTGGTGCGCGACAAATATGGCATTCAGCTGGGGGAGGAGGACGCAATCATTGAGGTGTCGTCCGCCAAGCTGGAGGAATCCGAGCTGCTCAAGTGCGTTGCGGGCGCCCCGCTCTTCGTGCTGCGCAAGCTCATGTGCTGCGCGGACGGCACACCGCTTCACTATTCCAAGACGGTCCTGCGCGGTGATCGCGTGAGCTACCACTTCCACGTGGGTGCCGACGGCAAGATTGTGGACCGGGCGGTCCCCGCGGCGGGCGAGGCTAATTCCGTCTCTGCGGCGTGATGGCCGCAGTGGTGCCCCGTTGGTCCGCGGTATTTTAGTTCCCGAATGATGCAGAACTGGGAGCTGGCACGGGACGAGAAGCCCCTCGTGCCGATTGCCCCCCCTCATGTAGGAGGCGTGAGGCCATATGGAGTACATGCCTTCCGTCGTTCAGGCCGTTGCGGGCGACGACTACACGGTGTACGCGTACTTCTCGGACGGGAGCATCCGGCTCGCGGACATCAAGCCGCTCATTGCACGCGGCGGAGTGTTTGCCCAGTTGGCCGACCTGGAATTCTTCCGAGACAGGCTCACGGTGCTGAATGATGCCGTCTCGTGGGATGCGGCTGCCCCTCCGCCCACGCTGCGCTCAAGCGAGCGGATGCAGCATCACCTGCTATAAAGCCAGTTGAAACCTGAAAGCGCGGCATTTGAAGCTTCAAATGCCGCGCCTGCTGCTTCTTTCGCGCCTGGTGTTCGTGCCGCGCCTGCTGGTCGTGGTGAGCGGAACCCGCTCTCCGGCAGGATTAGTGGTGGAAGAGCCTCATGCCGGTGAAGCACATGGCCATGTTGTACTTGTCGGCCGTCTCGATCACGTTGTCGTCGCGGATGGAGCCGCCGGGCTCGGCCACGTAGCTCACGCCGGACTTGTGGGCACGCTCGATGTTGTCGCCAAAGGGGAAGAAGGCGTCGGAGCCCAGGGTCACGCCGGTCTGGGTGGCAATCCAGGCCTTCTTCTCCTCCGCGGTCAGGACCTCGGGCTTCTGGGCAAACCACTTCTGCCACTCGCCCTCGCGCAGCACGTCGTCGTGCTCGTCGCTGATGTAGACGTCAATGGCGTTGTCGCGGTTGGCGCGGCGGATGCCATCCACAAACTTCAGGCTCAGGACCTTGGGGTTCTGGCGCAGGTACCAGGTGTCGGCCTTGTTGCCGGCAAGGCGGGTGCAGTGCACGCGGCTCTGCTGGCCGGCGCCCACGCCGATTGCCTGGCCGTTCTTCACGTAGCAGACGGAGTTGGACTGCGTGTACTTGAGCGTGATGAGGCTCACGATCATGTCAATCTGCGCCTGCTCGGGGATGTTCTTGTTCTTGGTCACCACGTTGGAGAGCAGCTCGCGGTTGATGGGGAAGAAGTTGTGGCCCTGCTCAAAGGTGATGCCGAAGACGTCCTTCTGCTCCACGGGGGCGCACTGGTAGGCGGGGTCGATCTGGACCACGTTGTACTTGCCGCCCTTCTTGGAGCGCAGAATCTGAAGCGCCTCGTCGGTGTAGCCGGGGGCGATGACGCCGTCGGACACCTCGTGCTTGATGTACTTGGCGGTGCGGGCGTCGCACACGTCGGAAAGCGCGGCCCAGTCGCCGTAGGAGCTCATGCGGTCCGCGCCGCGGGCGCGAATGTAGGCGCAGGCGATGGGCGTAAGCTCGCCGTCGGCCTCGTCCACGAAGTAGATCTGCTTGTCTACGTCAGAGAGGGGCAGGCCCACGGCGGCGCCGGCCGGCGAGACGTGCTTGAAGCTTGCGGCCGCGGGCAGGCCGGTGGCCTCCTTCAGCTCCTTGACCAGCTGCCAGGAGTTGAGGGCGTCCAGGAAGTTGATGTAGCCGGGCTTGCCGGAGAGGACGGTGACGGGCAGGTCCGACCCGTCCTTCATGAAGATGCGGGAAGGCTTCTGGTTGGGGTTGCAGCCGTACTTGAGCTCGAGCTCGTTCATATGCGTTTCCTTTCGAAAGGGGCTAGTCGCCCAGGTTCTTGTTGTAGAGCTTCACCTGGCCGGCAACGTTGGCGTACATGGACACCTTGTTGTCGGCGTTGAGGGCGGCCCAGACCTCGTCGGGCTCGCCCATGCGCACGGCAATGGGCTCGCCGGCAAAGCTGGGCAGGGGGTTGCCGTCGCCCTGGTAGGTGCTGATGAAGTAGCCCACGCCCTCGTCCGCGCTCTCGTAGGCAAAGAACTGGCGCAGGCAGCGGTCGGTGGCGGAGTTGGGGTCGTGCTTCAGAATGGAGAGCTCAAAGCTGCCGTCAGGGTGGATGACGGAGCTGATGCGCGGGGTCCAGTTGGGGCCGTCGGGCTCGTACTCGCGAGCCATGCAGCCCTCGCGGAAGCCCTTCTCCACAATGGTGTCGGTCTGGTCGCCGTTGGTGACCACCAGGTCCTCACCAGCGGTGCGCACTGGGTGGTAGATGATGAGGCTGGGGTCCTCGAGCTTGCTCTCGTCGAAGGCCTTGGTGCGAATGCCGTCCTCGGTCAGCTCAAAGACGCGGTTGCGGCTGTTGGAGCTGCGGCCCATGATCCAGTAGTACACGCGGCCCTTGCCCACCACGATGCCGCGGCCGGGGTAGGGGTTGCCCTTCAGCAGTTCGGTCAGGTCTTGCATGTGCATCCTTTCCCTTGTGACGCCCCGCTTGGAATGACTGCCCCTGCGCGCAAGA
The DNA here is from genome assembly GCA_900314495.1 of uncultured Olsenella sp. Classification (GTDB taxonomy): domain Bacteria; phylum Actinomycetota; class Coriobacteriia; order Coriobacteriales; family Atopobiaceae; genus Olsenella_K. Next base: position 53,867 of record OMVJ01000010.1, on the reverse strand, counting down.
CGCAAAAAGGCAAGTCATCCTCATGCGAGAACGGCTTGCCCAGACGGTCGGCGGTTTTGTTTGGTTGCGACGCTGCTCCACCCTGGTGACCAGGTTCATCCGTCAGTAACAGCGCGTTCCCTTGCACTTTAGCACGGTGCGGGCGCTCGCCGATTCGGATGTTTCGCGTCATGATTACCCCATGTTTTGGGGTGGTAGGGTGGCAGGTAAATTCGACCGCAAGCTCACCGCAAGGAAAGGGGCATCTCATGGCAACCATGGAGGACGTGCGCGACTTCCTGAAGAAGGCAAAGATCTACCACCTGGCCACGCTGGAGGGCGACCAGCCGCGCGTGCGCCCCTTTGGCACTGCGGAGATTATCGACGGCAGGCTCTACATCCAGACCGGCAAGAAGAAGGACGTCTTCAAGCAGATCATGGCCAACCCCAAGGTGGAGATAGAGGCCTGCTCTGGCGCGGACTGGCTGCGCATTGAGACCACGCTGGTGAACGACGACTCCGTTGCCGCCAAGAAGGCCATGCTGGACGCCAACCCCGGCCTGCGCAAGATGTACGACGAGAACGACGACAACACCGCGGTGCTGTACATGACCAAGGCCAAGGCTACGCTCGCGTCCCTTGCCAAGAACAAGGAAGGCTGGACCGTCGAGTTCTAACGGCCGTTTCGTGATTCCTCCCACGAAGCCAACGGTGTGAGCCGTCTTCGTTGTGCCCGCCGCCTGCGGTTGCACCAACCGCCGACGGCGGGTTAGTATGCGCATTGCAAGGACAACTCGTTTAAACAAGATTTACCATTTTGCGATGCCATCGAATGGTCGCACGAGGCGCGGCCCAAGGGGGAGACCAATCATGATGCAGAGGATACAGCGCTTTGGCGGGGCTATGTTCGCCCCCGTCATGCTGTTCACGTTTGCCGCCGTGGTGGTGGGCCTAGGTACCCTCTTCACCACCCAAAGCCTCATGGGCCCACTTGCGGCTGACGGCACCGTGTGGTCCGACGTGTGGAACGTCCTGCTTGCAGGCGGGTGGACCGTCTTCAATCAGCTGCCGATACTTTTTGCGGTGGCGTTGCCCATAGGCCTGGCCAAGCGTCAGCAGGCCCGCTGCTGCATGGAGTCCATCGTCACGTACCTCACGTTCAACTACTTCCTCAACCAGATTCTCAGCTTCTGGGGCCCGCAGCTGGGAGTGGACTTCTCCGCGGAGGTGGGGCAGGCGTCTGGCCTGGCGAACCTGGCCGGCATAAAGACGCTGGACACGGGAATGATTGGCGCGCTGCTGGTGGCCGGCATCGTGGTGGCCCTGCACGACCGCTTCTTCGACACGCGCCTGCCGGAGTGGCTGGGGGTCTTCTCGGGCTCCACCTTCGTGTACATGCTCGCGTTCCTTGCCATGGTTCCTCTCGCCGGGGTGGTGGCCGTGGTGTGGCCGCGCGTGCAGGAGGGCATGCGCTTCCTGCAGGGGGCCATCGTGAGCGCGGGCACCCTGGGCGTGGGAATCTACGTGTTCCTGGAGAGGACGCTCATCCCCTTTGGCCTGCACCACCTGCTGTATGCCCCCATCTACTACGACTCCGTCGTCGTGGACGGTGGCATCTACGCCGCCTGGGCCAACGCGCTGCCAGACCTGGCGGCGTCCACGCGTCCGCTCAAGGACCTGGCACCCTGGGCGTCCCTCACGGCCACCGGCTGGTCCAAGCTCTTCGGCGTGCCAGGCATTGCGGCGGCGTTTTACGTGACGGCGCGGCCAGAGAATCGCAAGCGGCTTCTGGGCATGCTGGTGCCCGTCACCCTTACCGCGGTGCTGTGCGGTGTTACGGAGCCCATAGAGTTCACCTTCCTCTTCGTGGCTCCGCAGTTGTACGTGGTACACGCCGTCCTGGCGGCCCTTCTCTCCGCCACCATGAACCTGGCGGGGGTGGTGGGCGTGTTCTCGGGCGGGCTCATAGAGATGAGCTCCTTCAACTTCATTCCGCTGGGGGCCTCCCACGGCGGCACCTACCTGGTGGCGCTGGGAATAGGGCTCGTCTACATGGTCGTGTACTTCCTGGTGTTCAGGTGGCTCATCCTGCGCTTTGACTTCATGACGCCGGGCCGTGGCGTGGCCGGCGACGTGCGTCTGCGCTCCAAGGAGGACTACCGCAGGGTCATGGACTACGCCACGCCTGCCCCCAGCAGCCGTGAGCTTGCTGCCAACTTGGTGCGACTCCTGGGCGGCGCGGCCAACATAGATGCCGCCACGAGCTGCGTGACCCGCCTGCGCGTGGGCGTGGTGGACCCTTCCTTGGTGGCGAGTGAGGAGGAGTTCGCGGCCTCTCCCGGCGTGCGGGGAGTCGTCTTCGGCGGCAATGCCGTGCAGGTGATCGTGGGCATGGGCGTGACCGAGGTCTGCGGACACGTGCAGGAGATGCTGGACGCCCAGGAGGCCAACGCCGGCGTCAATGGGGAGGGATGGAGATGAAAGCAACAGTCTTCTTTGACATTGACGGCACGCTGGCGTGGCGTGACCCTACGACCACGGCTTCGTTGCCGGCGGAGGAGCGCGAGCTTTCACCCCGCCCGTCCCCAGTGGTGAGGGACGCAATAGCGCAGTTCGTTGAACTTGGCGGAAATGCGCTCCTCTGCACTGGCCGCTCCCCGGTGTCTGTGCACCCCACCCTGCGCGACCTGCCCCTGACTGGAATCGTGGGTCTCTCGGGCGCCTACGTGGAGGTGCGTGGCGTACTCCTGCGGGACGTGTGCATATCGGCCGAGCTCTTGGCGCGGGTGGACGAGGTTCTGCGCGCGGCGCACGAGGGCGCCCTGCTGGAGAGCGCGTGGGGCGTGCGAGAGTTGCGTGGCGGTCCCGAGGGAACTCGCGGTGGGACGTACGCAAGCATGCGGGATGCCGCCGAGTCCCTGCAAGGCGGGCGCGTTCACAAGCTCGTGGTGAGCAATGCGGTGGTGGGACGCCTCCTCTGCGTGCCAGAGCTGGCTCAGCGCCTGGGGGTGAGCCGTCTGGACGACCTCAACAGTGAGGTTGGCATGGCCCAGAACACCAAGCAGGTGGGAGTCCAGACCGTGCTGGGGTACCTGGGTGACGAAGTGGGGACCACGTACGGCTTTGGGGACTCGGAGAACGACCTTGCGCTCTTCCAGGCGGTGGACGTGCCAGTGGCCATGGGCAATGCGTCCGAGGAGGCCAAGCGGCGCGCCAAGTTCGTTTGTGGCAGCGTGGGGGAGGACGGCGTTGCGCAGGGCATGCGCATGCTGGGGCTCATCTAACGTTGCGCGCGACCGCTAGCGGCGCGACACCGTGTTGTAGCTGAACTCCTCGGGGTGGTGGCGCACCTGCGTGTATTCGAACATGATGCCCGCCGAGTTGTACGACTGGCTCTCTATGACAGCCACGCAGTTGTAGGGGCCCAGGTTCAGGTAGCTGCAGTCCTCGTCGGTGGCCAGCTGCACGGTTATGCGGCGGCGGCTGGTGAGGATGCGCATGTTGAGCTGGCCCTCCAGGTAGCGGTACACCGACGTGGAGGCAATCTCCGGCGTGAGGCCGGGCACCGCGGAGGCCAGGAAGTAGTCGTGGTCCACCTGGCGCGCCACGCCGTTGAGGGAACGCACGCGCACGACGCGGATGAGCTCCGAGCCTTCCGGAAAGCCGGTACGGCTGGCAAGGCCGGCGCCGCACGTCACCTGTTCGAACGACTTGACGGAGGTTGTGGGCTGCGCGTCGTTGCGCTTGGCGTACTCGCCAAAGGACTCCACGCCGTCCAGCGATCCCTGGGCCACGCGCTGGTCGCGCTGCCAGATGACGCGGACGCCACGGCCGTGCATGGGCTGAACGTAGGCGTCATCCGCCAGCATGGAGATGGCGCGGCGCAGCGTGTTGCGCGAACAACCGTAAGAGACGGTCAGCTCGTTTTCGGTAGGGAGAAACTCCTGGTACGAGTAGGTTCCCTCCTGAATCTTGCCTTTGAGGTCCCGGTAGATATCCTCATATATTGCCTTGGGCAATTCGCGCCTCCCCACATACGCCTGCCTGCGCACGGCCGCCATCCACATAGCATTATGAACGTTTGAACGACTTTCTGCGAAGTGGATTCTGTGGGTAGTTGTTTGGACGTTTAAGCAGCACAACGTCCATCATACGTGGGTAGATGTTCACCTGTATATAGGCGTGCTGTTGACGCATTCTGCCTTATCATAGTACCTGTTCACCAGAATATTGACGGAATTTGAACAACATTCCGCGTAAACGTTGATAATTGACCCTCATGCCGTCCACCGTATTGTATCGACCGTTGGCGAACAAGATGTTCAAATAACTAAAGAATGAGCTTATCTTCTCGTTAAGGAAAGAGACCAGAACCACAGGGAAGGTCTCTTGGCCAGGTGAGCGGGGAAGACTCATTTGGTCAACAAAAACGCAGGTAAATGGTAGGGAAGGACACATCATGGCAAACGGCGGCATGAGCAGGCGTCAGTTCATCTCTTTTGGTGCAACCACTCTTCTTGGCCTTGGTCTGGCTGGTTGTGCAGACACAAGTGCAAACAACGCAGCAGGTTCGAGCGCCGCGGGTAGCTCCAGCAGCGCAGCGGCGGGTTCGGGCAAGGTGTACTACCTGAACTTCAAGCCCGAGGTTGACGAGGCTTGGAAGAAGCTGGCCAAGACCTACACCGAGCAGACCGGCGTGGACGTGCAGGTTGTCACCGCCGCCTCCGGCACCTACGAGGAGAAGCTCACCTCCGAGATGCCCAAGAGCTCCGCACCCACGCTCTTCCAGATCAGCGGCTACGTGGGCCTGGAGAACTGGAAGGACTACTGCCTGGACCTCTCTGACTCCGAGGTCTACCAGGAGCTCTCCAACCCCGACCTGGTGCTCAAGGACGGCGACCAGGTCGACGCCGTGGGCTTCGTGCAGGAGAACTTCGGCATCGTCTACAACAAGTCCCTGCTGACCAAGGCTGGCTACTCCGAGGATGACATCACGGACTTCGAGTCCCTGAAGAAGGTCGCGGACGACATCCAGGCCCGCAAGGACGAACTGGGCGTCAAGGGTGCCTTCGTCTCCTCCGGCCTGGACTCCTCCTCCAGCTGGCGCTTCACCAACCACCTTGCCAACATGCCGCTGGCCTTCGAGTTCGAGGAGGACGGCGAGACCAACCCCGACTCCATCAAGGGCACCTACCTGCCCAACTACAAGGACATCTTCGACCTCTACATCACCGATTCCACCTGCGACAAGGCCGAGCTTTCCGCCAAGACGGCCGATGACGCGGTCTCTGAGTTCGTGAACGGAGAGGCAGTCTTCTACCAGAACGGCGACTGGGGCTACGAGGACATCAAGTCCATTGGCGACGAGAACATTGGCCTGCTGCCCCTGTACATCGGTGCCGGCGACCAGGCCAACCAGGGCCCCTGCTCCGGCACCGAGAACTACTGGGCCGTCAACGTGGACGCCTCCGAGGAGGACCAGAAGGCAACGCTGGACTTCCTGAAGTGGGTGGTGACCTCCGAGGAGGGCACCTCCGCCATGGCGGACGAGATGGGCTTCAACTGCCCCTTCAAGAGTGCCAAGGAGTCTACGAACCCCATCACCAAGGCTGCCAACAGCATGATCGACGCCGGCAAGAAGCCCGTTGCCTGGGCCTTCTCCGTGCAGCCCAACCAGGAGTACCGCGACGACCTGGCCAACGCCCTCAACAAGTATGCGGCTGGCGGCTCGTGGGACGACGTCAAGACCGCCTTCGTTGACAACTGGGCAACCGAGAAGGCCGCCAACGCGTAAGGCGCGGACTTCACAGGTTTCAGTCATTGTGGGGCGGGACGCGCCGGCGTTCCGCCCCTTCTAAGGGAAGGGGTGTCATATGGGGAAGGTGCTTCGGAAGTGGTGGCCACTCTTCGTGCTGCCTACGGTCCTTTCCTTCACGTTCGGGTTCATCATCCCGTTCTTCCAGGGTGCGTACCTCTCGTTCTGCAAGTTCAAGACCATCAACAAGGCAACGTTCGTAGGGTTCAGCAACTACGCAGCGGCCTTCCAGGATCCCGAGTTCGCCCACGCCTTCTGGCTCACCGCAGCCTTCGCGTTCCTCTCCACCGTGCTCATCAACGTAATCGCGCTTGCCATAGCCCTGGCCCTCACGCGCAAGCACCTGCGCGGCACCAACACCTTCCGCACGGTCTTCTTCATGCCCAACCTCATTGGCGGGATCGTGCTGGGCTACATCTGGCAGATTCTCATCAACGCCGTGCTCTCCAGCGTAGGGGCGCAGCTCCTCTCGCTCAACACCACGGCCGGCTTCTGGGGCATGATCGTCCTTACTCTTTGGCAGCAGGTTGGCTACATGATGATCATCTACATCGCTGGCCTGCAGTCCATTCCCGCGGACTACCTGGAGGCGGCCAAGGTGGATGGCGCCAACGCCTGGCAGACGCTCTGGAAGGTGAAGATTCCCAACCTCATGAGCACCATCACCATCTGCCTCTTCCTCTCGCTCACCAACGGCTTCAAGCTCTTCGACCAGAACCTGGCCCTCACCGGCGGTGACCCCGACCACATGTCCGAGATGCTGGCCCTCAACATCTACAACACGTTCTATTCGCGCGTGGGCGCCAAGTGGATGGGCATCGGCCAGGCCAAGGCTGTGATCTTCTGCATCCTCGTGGTCTGCATCGCGCTCATCCAGCTTAAGTTCACCAGGTCCAAGGAGGTGCAGCAGTAATGCAGAAGGAAAAGTCAACCAACCGCGTGCTCACCATTGTCTTCACCATCCTGAGCTTGGCGTGGATCTACCCCATGTTCATGATCCTGGTGAACTCCTTCAAGACCGAGAGCTCCATCAACACCACCAGCGTCTTCGAGCTGCTTGGTGCCCAGAACTTTAACGGCCTTGCCAACTACGTCAACGCACTCACGCGCCAGGGCTTCGCCGCGGCGTTCATGAACTCGCTCATCATCACGGTGACCTCCGTGGCGCTGATCCTGGTGTGCTGCTCCATGTGCGCCTGGTACGTGGTGCGCGTGAACAACCGCTTCTGCAAGGCGGTGTACTTCCTCTTCGTGTTCTCCATGGTCGTACCCTTCCAGATGCTCATGTTCACACTCTCCGGCTTGGCAGACAAGCTCGGCTTCAACACCCCGTTCAATATCTGCTTCATTTACCTGGGCTTCGGCGCGGGCCTGGCGGTCTTCATGTTCGCCGGCTTCGTCAAGACCATCCCCACGGAGATCGAGGAGGCGGCCATGATTGACGGATGCAGCCCCCTGCAGGTCTTCTTCCACGTGGTTCTGCCCATCATGAAGCCCACCTACATCAGCGTGGGCATTCTGGAGACCATGTGGGTCTGGAACGACTACCTCCTGCCCTACCTCGTGCTGGACAGCACCAAGTACAAGACCATCCCCATCCTCATCCAGTACTTCCGCGGCGGCTTCGGCCACGTTGAGCTGGGCCCCATGATGGCTTGCATCATGATGGTCATCATCCCCATCGTGGTGGTTTACCTGGTGTGCCAGAAGTACATCATCAGCGGCGTCGTGTCCGGTGCCGTCAAGGGCTAAGTGCCCAACGGGGCGCCCCGGCATCCCCCAGTTGGGGCGCCCATCCCAATAAGAAAAGAAACGTCCTGGCCCCTGCAGGGCCAATCCAAACCCGAGGAAGGGCAGCACAATGGCCGAGATCACCCTCAAGAACGTAAAGAAGGTCTACCCCGCAGAGAAGGAGCGCAAGTCGCTCTTTGGCAAGAAGGCCGAGCACGCCCCCAAGAAGAGCAACCTCCAGGTCACGGAGGAGGGCGTCGTGGCCGTGCAGGACTTCAACCTCACCGTGCACGACAAGGAGTTCGTGGTGCTGGTCGGCCCCTCCGGCTGCGGCAAGTCCACCACGCTGCGCATGATCGCGGGCTTGGAGGACATCTCGTCCGGCGACCTGTACATTGACGGCAAGCGCATGAACGACGTGGCGCCCAAGGACCGCGACATCGCCATGGTCTTCCAGAGCTACGCCCTGTACCCCAACATGACGGTGTACGAGAACATGGCCTTTACGCTGGAGCTGAAGAAGGTCCCCAAGGACGAGATTGACCGCAAGGTGCGCGACGCCGCGCAGATTCTGGGTATCACCCAGTACCTGGACCGAAAGCCCAAGGCGCTCTCTGGCGGCCAGCGCCAGCGCGTGGCCATCGGCCGCGCCATCGTGCGCGACCCCAAGGTCTTCCTCATGGACGAGCCCCTCTCCAACCTGGACGCCAAGCTCCGCAACCAGATGCGCGCCGAGCTCATAAAGCTGCGCCACAAGGTGGACGGCACCTTCGTGTACGTGACGCACGACCAGACGGAGGCCATGACCCTGGGCGACCGCATCGTGATCATGCGCGATGGCTACGTGCAGCAAATTGGCACCCCGCAGGAGGTCTTCAACCACCCCGCCAACCTCTTCGTGGCCGGCTTCATCGGCGTGCCGCAGATGAACTTCTTCGACGCGAAGCTGGTGCACGTGGGCAACGAGTTCCACGTGGACACGCCCAGCTTCTCGGTGGCGCTGGCGCCCGAGACCTGCAGCAAGCTCTCCGTTGCCGGCGTTGACTTCGGCTCCGGCAAGGTGGTGTGCGGCGCCAGGCCCGAGCAAATTCAGCTGGCGCGTCCCGACGAGCCGGGCGCGGTGCGCGGAAAGATCGTGGTCTCTGAGCTCATGGGCTCCACGGTGCACGTGCACGCGGACGTGGACAGCAGCGAGTTCGTGCTGGTCATCCCCACGGTGGACTTCACCCGCGACGGCGCCGCGTTCGAGGACGGCGGGGACATATGGTTCAAGTTCGAGCCGAACGCTGTGCACCTCTTTGACAAGACCACGGAGAAGAACCTTACTGTTGCGTAACTGCCTTCTTGCGGATTGGAGCTGACATGGAACGAGCGAGCGGTGTCCTGATGCCGATCTCTGCGCTGCCGGGACCCTATGGCATCGGGTGCTTTGGCAAGGACGCCTACGACTTCGTCGACTTCTTGGCCCGGTCCGAGCAGCGCTACTGGCAGGTCCTCCCGCTCACCACCACGAGCTATGGGGATTCCCCCTACCAGTCCTTCTCGGCCTACGCGGGAAACCCCTACTTCATAGATCTGGACGCGCTGCAGTGGGACGACCTCCTGAAGGACGAGGACCTGGAGGGGCTGGACTGGGGGAGCGATCCCCAGCAGGTGGATTACGCCGCAATCTTCCGAGCGCGCCGGGTTGCACTGGAGCGGGCAGTAGAGAGGTTTGCAGCGGCCCCGCCAGAGGACTTTGCGGCCTTCTGCGAGCGCAACGCCTCCTGGCTTCAGCCCTACTGTGAGTACATGTGCGTGAAGGAGGAGTTTGGCCTGCGCGCCTACCACGAGTGGCCGCGGGAGTACCGCCGCCGTGGGGCCGCCTCGGCGGAGCTGTGCGGGCGGCACCCGGAGCGCATCCTGTACCACCAGATGACGCAATACCTCTTCTACCAGCAGTGGAACGACCTCAAGGCCTACGCAAACGAGCGCGGCGTGCTGGTGGTGGGGGACCTGCCCATCTACGTCTCGCGCGACTCGGTTGAGATGTGGGCACAGCCGGAGCTCTTCCTGGTGGATGCGGACGGTACGCCCACGGACGTCGCCGGCACCCCACCAGACCAGTTCAGCGCCACGGGCCAGTACTGGGGCAACCCCATCTACGACTGGGAGGCCATGGCCCAGGACGGCTACGCCTGGTGGGTGGAGCGCATGCGCTGGACCCTCTCGCTCTACGACGTGGTGCGTCTGGACCACTTCCGCGGGTTCGAGTCGTTCTGGGATGTGCCCTTCGGCTCGGCGACTTCAGCCGCGGGAGACTGGGCCAAGGGGCCGGGCATGGCCCTCTTTGACGAGCTGCGCCGCCAGCTGGGGGATCTGCCCATCATTGCGGAGGACCTGGGCTTCCTCACGCCCGAGGTGCTGGACATGCGCGATGCCACGGGCTTCCCGGGCATGAAGATCCTGCAGTTTGCCTTCGACGGGGCCAACGAGTCCTACTACATGCCTCACCGCTACGTAGCCAACACCGTGGCCTACGTGGGCACGCACGACAACCAGACCCTGCGGGGCTGGTGGGAGGCGGCGACGGACGCCCAGCGCGCCCAGGCGGACCGCTACCTGCACCGCGCGCCGGACGAGCTGCCCAGCCAGGCCTTCTGCCGCGGCATTGCCGCCAGCGTGAGCGACACCTGCATCTACACCATGCAGGACCTGCTGGACCTGGGAGACGAGGCCCGCATGAACACGCCAGCCACCGTGGGTGGCAACTGGTGCTGGCGCATGCGCGAGGGCGCGTTGGCGCCGGGGCTGGAGGCGTACCTGCGCGACCTCTCCGAGACGTACGCCCGCGTGCCGGGTGCGCCAGAGCCGCCCCTGCCGCAATAGGACTCGTGGTCCGGTGCCTTGCGCGTGGCGCCGGCGATTCCTACCCCTGTGTAACTCCATAGATGTTCTACCGAAGGGAGACCGTATGATCGACCTTGATGTTCGTGCGCGCAAAACCCTTGGCAAAGAGCTTTCCCAGCTCACGGATGCCCAGGTGTTGCGCCTGCTGGAAAGCCTTGTGCGTGAGAAGGCGGCGCAGATGCCCGCCAACCCCGGCAAGCGCAGGCTCTATTACCTCTCTGCCGAGTTCTTGCTGGGGCGTCTGCTGACGACCAACCTCATCAACCTGGGCATATACGACGAGGTACGCGAGCAGCTCGCGGCCGCCGGTCACGACATGTGCCGCGTGGAGGAGTGCGAGGTGGAGCCGTCCCTGGGCAACGGCGGGCTAGGACGGCTGGCTGCGTGCTTCCTGGATTCCATGGCGACGCTGGGCCTGCCGGGCGACGGCGTGGGCCTCAACTACCACTACGGCCTCTTCCACCAGCGCTTCGTTGACGGTCAGCAGACGGCTCTGCCCGACGAGTGGCTGGCCGAGCAGGGCTGGCTGCACGAGGAACCAACCAGCTTCACGGTACCCTTCGCGGACTTCTCCGTCACCTCGCGCCTCTACAGCGTGGACGTGCTGGGTTACGGACGCACCACAAAGAACCGCCTGCGCCTCTTTGACTTGGTGGGCGTGGATGACGCGCTGGTGCCGCAGGACTCCATCGCCTTTGACAAGACCGCGCTGGAGAAGAACCTCACGCTCTTCCTCTACCCGGACGACTCCGACGAGGCGGGCCGTCTGCTTCGCGTGTACCAGCAGTACTTCATGGTGAGCAATGCGGCGCAGCTCCTGGTTGCCGAGGCGCTGGAGCGTGGCAGCAACCTGCACGACCTGGCCGACTATGCCGTGGTGCAGATAAACGACACCCATCCCACCATGGTGATCCCGGAGCTCATTCGCCTCTTGGTGGACGAGCACGAGTTGGACTTTGATGAGGCCGTGGGCATCGTGCGGTCCATGGTGGCCTTCACCAACCACACCATTTTGGCCGAGGCGCTGGAGAAGTGGCCGCTGGAATACATTGAGCGCGTCTCTCCCCGTATTGCGCAGATCATCCTGAAGCTGGACAAGCTGGTGGAAGCCGAGCATCCGGAGCCCCAGGTGCAGATCATCCAAGATGACGTGGTGCACATGGCGCACCTGGCAATCCACTACGGCTTCTCCGTCAACGGCGTGGCGGAGCTCCACACCAAGATTCTGGAGCAGACGGAGCTGCGCCCCTTCTTTGACCTGTACCCGCAGAAGTTCTCCAACAAGACCAACGGCATCACCTTCCGCCGCTGGATCATGGCCTGCAACCCGGCCCTGACGGCGCTTCTGGACCGCACGCTGGGCACGGACTGGCACCGCACGGGCGACCTGACGGGGCTCATGGAGCATGCGAACGACGCTGAGGTGCTGCAGGGTCTCGCTGCCGCCAAGGACGACGCCAAGGCTCGTATGCGCGACTTCCTGTGGCAGAACCAGGGCGTGCGGGTGCCCGAGGACGCCATCATAGACGTGCAGGTGAAGCGCTTCCACGAGTACAAGCGCCAGCAGATGCTGGCCCTGTACCTCATTTGGAAGTGGATGGACATCAAGAACGGCAACATTCCGCCGCGGCCCATCACAGTGATCTTTGGCGGCAAGGCGGCGCCAGCCTACACCCTTGCCCAGGACATCATCCACCTGGTGTTGACGCTCTCCAAGTGGATTGCGGCGGACCCGGACGTGGCGCCCTACCTGCAGGTCGTCATGGTAGAGAACTACAACGTGAGCGCGGCGGAGCGGCTGATTCCCGCGGCAGACATCTCCGAGCAGATCAGTCTGGCCAGCAAGGAGGCCAGCGGCACCTCCAACATGAAGTTCATGCTCAACGGGGCCGTGACGCTGTGCACCCTGGACGGTGCCAACGTGGAGATTGCGCAGCTCGTGGGGCCGGAGAACATCTACACCTTCGGCACTCCAAGCGCGGAGGTGGAGCGGCTCTACCGCGAGGGCGCCTACGACCCCGCGAGCTACTACCGCCGGCCTGGCATCAAGCTGCTGGTGGACTTCCTGGTCAACCCCCGCTTTGCGGCCATGGGCAACCCGGAGCGCCTGCGCCGCCTGCACGACGACATGGCGGGACACGACTACTTCATGGCCCTGCTGGACCTGGAGGAGTTCATCCAGGCCAAGGAGCGCGTGTACGCGGACTACGAGGACCGCGATGCATGGCTGCGCAAGTCCCTGGTCAACGTGGCGCAGGCGGGGGAGTTCTCCAGCGATCGCACGATTGCCGAGTACGACCGGGACATCTGGCACCTGTTGGGGTAGGCGGGAAGAGCCGTGTGGTTGTTGCGCACGGTGCGTTGAAACCGCTCGCGTCGGGGTAGGATATGGCCGTTGCGAATCGCGCCCGCCAGGGCGTCAGACGAAAGGCGAACCATGTTCGGAAAACGCAAGAAGCAGGTCAAGATCATCCTCCTGACCGGCTACCTCGGCGCGGGCAAGACCACGCTGCTCAACCACATCCTCGGCAACGACGAGGGCATTCGTGCCGCCGTCATCGTCAATGACATCGGCGAGGTCAACGTGGACGCCGGCCTCATCAAGGACGGCGGCCTCTCCCAGACCGACACCCTCATCCCCATGACCAACGGCTGCATCTGCTGCACGCTCTCCAACGACCTGACGGACCAGCTGCAGTCCATCGCCAACTCCGGTGACTTCGACTACATCATCATCGAGGCCTCCGGCATCTGCGAACCCATTCCCATCGCCTACACCATCTCGGCCTTCTGCGACCAGGAGAAGGGGCGCAACGACGCGCCGCTCGCGCTGGACAACATTGTGGCCGTGGTGGACTGCAAGCGCATGTTCGACGAGTTCAGCGGCGGCAAGGCCCTGCTGAAGAAGGACATTGACGAGGACGACATCGAGGCCCTGCTCATCCAGCAGCTGGAGTTCTGCACCACCGTCATCCTCAACAAGACCGACACCGTGACGCTGGAGCAGATTGCCGAGCTCAAGGCCATCGTCCGCAGCCTGCAGAAGAACGCCAAGATCGTGGAGGCCGTCAACGGCGACGTCCCCATGGACGAGCTGCTGAACACCGGCCGCTTCAACTTCGAGGATGCGTACGACTCCGCCGTCTGGGCAGACGCCATGGAGCACCCGGAGGAGCACGACGACCCAGAGGTCCTGGAGTACGACATCACCACCTTCGTGTACGAGCGCCGCAAGCCCTTCGACATTGACAAGCTGTCCGACTACGTGCAGACCTGGCCCGACAGCGTCATCCGCTCCAAGGGCATGCTGTGGGCCGCGCAGGACCCGGACATGTGCTACGTGTTTGAGCAGGCTGGCCAGCAGGTCACGCTGACGGAGAACGGCCTCTTCGTGGCCTCCGCGCCGGATGACGAGCGCCAGCAGATCCTGGGTGACAACCCCCAGCTGCTGGACGACTGGGATCCCATCGTGGGTGACCGCCAGACCAAGATCTGCATCATCGGCCGCCATATGGACAAGGACGCGCTTATCGCCGGCCTGGATGCCTGCCTTACCGACTGGGTCCACTAGCGTGACAAGAGGGGACGTTTCCCTTTTGACACGCGTGACGGAAGGGAAACGTCCCCTTCTGTCACGGAAGGAAGAATCATGATCAAGGAACTCTGCAAGGACGAGGCCGTTCTGAAGACGCGCTGCGCCAAGGCAACGCCGGAGGACGCCGCGGTTGCCCAGGACCTCGTTGACACCCTGAACTCCATCGAGGACGGCGCCTGCCTGGCCGCCAACCAGATTGGCGTGACCAAGCAGGTCATCGCCTACCTGGACGAGGACAAGAAGCCCCACGTCATGTACAACCCGCGCCTGGTCATGGGCCTGCAGGCCGCGCGCCTTGTGGAGGGCTGCCTCACCAAGGAGGAGGAGTCCAAGGTGACCCGCTACGCCAAGGTCAAGGTGAGCTACGACGAGCTGGTGGACGGCGCCTTTAAGCCGCGCAAGCGTGACTTCCTTGGCTGGGAGGCCCAGATGATCCAGCACATGATTGACCACTGCAACGGCAAGTACGTGTAGGCGGCAGCCATGGCTGAGCAGAGCGAGAAGATCGCGGACCTGGCCAAGCCCTTTGGCGAGGTCACTGCCGCAGACCCGGAGCTCGCGGCCGTCCTGTCCGAGATGGGCTTCGAGGACGCGGACCCTACCAAGACGCTGGCGGAGCTGGCGGCGGAGGCCGGCGTGGACCTCTCCATTGTGGGCCTGGCGCTGGGTGCCGCGGGCTACGACGTGCGGGGCTACGTTCCCACGGAGGACGCGAAGAACGACCCGCTGGAGAGCCTGATCAACGAGATGTCCAAGACCGAACCCCTGGCTGCGGGCGGAAGCGCCGACCCCATGGTGGCGCACATGGAATACGCCATTCGCCGGGCCAAGGCGCGCGGGGAACTATAGCAAGTTGGGCGGGCCGTGCATTTTGTGTGCGGTCCGCCCACGAAGCTACCGTCTGGTGAATCGGCCACTAAAAGCATGGCGGGACGGGGCAAAATGAGTGTGTTGGGTTGCGTTGGCCCCGTGGGGTTGCACCTTACCGCACCGGGTCGCAGGCCCTCCAGTTTGTTGGCTGTGATTGGGCGTCAAGAGTAAGGCGGCTTCCATGGAAGTATTGGACTACACCCTGACCCGTGAGGACAAGGATTACGACGTTTCCGTCTACGGCAACGCCGGGCGCGTGGCAATTGCCTTCCCAGAGGGCGATTCCACATGCACCAGCTGGGAGAACGGCGGCATGGTCGGCGCCCTGTCCCAACTGATTGACGCTGGCGAGCTGCAGCTTGTGTGCGTCGACTCTGCCGACGACGAGAGCTGGTACTTCCGCGAGGGCGATCCCGCCTACCGGTACGAGAACCTGAGCGCCTTCTATGACTTCGTGGAGGAGGACCTGCTGGACTTCGTTGCCAAGCACACCTCCAGCAAGCAGAAGCCCATCCTCATCGGCGCGGGCATGGGCGCTGTGAACGCCGCGGTGGAGGCCTTCCACCACCCGGAGCTCTTCGGCGGCCTCCTTGCCATGTCTGGCGCCTACGACGCGCGCTACTACCTCGGCGGAGATCTGGACGACGACTGGAAGAGCGTCTCGCCCGTTGACATTGCCGCGGAGCTTGACCCCAAGAGCAAGGCGGGCAAGGCGCTCTCCGCCATGCCCACCGCCTTCGTCTGCGGCCAGTCTGAGTACGAGCACGGAATCGAGACCCAGCGTGCGCTGGACACCCTCTTTGCCCAGAAGGGCATAGAGTCCACCTTTGAGTACTGGGGCTACGACGTGACTCCGGACTGGGGTTGGTGGCAGGAGGAGGCTGGCCAGCTGCTGCCCTGCATTCTGGAGGAGAACGGACTGGTGGCTCGCAAGCTGGTTGCCAAGGAGGCGGCGGCCAAGGCGGAAGCGGACCGTGCGGCGCAGGTGCGCGCGGAGGCAGAGAATGCCCTTGCCGAGGCCAAGAAGAACCTGGCCGCAGCGAAGGAGCACCAGAAGAGGTCCGAGGAGCGCCTGGACGCTGAGTACTCCGTGGTCTCGGAGCGCAAGGAAGTCGAGAAGAAGCTTGCCGCGGAGGCAAGCCTGGCCTGGCAGGAGCGCGACAAGGCAGCGGCAGCCCTGGGCGAGGCCGTCCAGAAGGGCAACATCGCCCAGGCTGCGGCAGACAAGGCCGCCAGCGATCGCGCCGCGGCGGAGTGGATTGCCGGCGAGGCAAGGGCTGCCGTGGAGTCCGCGAAGGCCTCCCGCTCCGATGCCGAGAAGCGCCTTGCGCGTGCCGAGGCTGCCCTCAAGGATGCGCTTGCGGCCGACAAGCGCGCGGCGGAAGGGCTCGCCAAGACCGAGGAGGAGATTCAGGCAGAACTCGGCTAAAGTTTGATTGGGGCGGGTCCCGGGGAGGACCTGCCGGCAACGCATGGTGTCGTTCGAGTGGGTCTCGGGCCAGGTTCGCGCCCGGGACCCACGCGTAAAGGGAGAGAAGATGGGCAAGGGCAAGGCGGGGAAGAGCAAGACGGTCTGTTCGTGCTGCGGCGTGACCGAGGCGGACATAAAGCGCGCAATCGCGGACGGCGCGACCACGTACAAGCAGGTCAAGAAGGCCACGGGTGCGGGGTCCAAGTGCGGCGACTGCAAGGACGACGTGAAGAAGATCATCAAGCGCGAGCTTGCCAAGATGTCCGAACCCGAAGACAAGGGCGATGCAGTCAAGAAGGAGGAGCCCAGCAAGAAGAAGGACCGGTTCAAGTTCGAGCTTGAGCCCCTGGAGGGCGAGTTCACGGTGTGCAAGGTCCAGGACCCCTCCGCCATAGACCTCTCCGTGCCTTTCACCTTCGTGGCCAAGACCGACACGGAGCTCTCGCTCGTGTGTCCCACGGGGAAGGTCCCCGCGGAGACGGTCGCTCGCGAGGATGGCTGGCGCGCGCTGCGCGTGGCGGGCATCCTGGAGTTCTCGCTCATAGGCGTGCTGGAGGCCATCACGCACGACCTTGCCAAGCGTGGGGTCAGCTGCTTTGCGGTCTCCACGTACGATACCGACTATGTGCTGGTGAAGTCCGAGGACTTCGACCGCGTGTTTGCCGAGGAGTAGGCGGACGCTCCTGGGAGCGCCATCCTCGGCAGGAGGGAGCATACATGCCAGACAAGCGCCGCGACGTGATTTCGTGGGACGAGTTCTTCATGCGCGTCGCGCTTGCCGCCGCCATGCGCAGCAAGGATCCGAACACGCAGGTTGGCGCCTGCATCGCGGACACCAACCACAGGATTCTCTCCGTCGGCTACAACGGCACGCCCGTTGCCATCAACGACGACGACTTTCCCTGGGGCGCCAGCGATGACCCCCTCATGGACAAGCACAGCTATGTGGTCCACGCGGAGGCCAACGCCATCCTGAACTACCGCGGTTCCCTCAAGGACGTGCAGGGCGCCACGGTGTACGTGACCCTCTTCCCCTGCCACGAGTGCGCCAAGATGCTGGTGCAGGCCGGCATTGGCGAGGTCGTCTACCTGGACGACAAGTACGCCGGTACGGTGGACAACCAGATTTCCCGCAGGGTGTTCGACTCCTGCGGCGTGAGGTACCGGCAGGTGGAGCCCTTCCAAGTGTAGCCAGCCGCGGGCGCCCTTGCGGCTCTGGGCGCGCAGGGTAACCCGCCAAAACGAAGACGCCCCAGGTAGCGGTGGCTACCTGGGGCGTTGTTTGATGGAGGGCGCGGTTTGCTAGCGCTGCCCGCCGTGGTCTCCGGGGTGGCGCCTGCCCTGCTTCTTGCCGGCGGTCGTGTCGCGGTAGAAGGGCTCTGCCTGCGACGCCGCCTTGGCCTTGGGGGACGGGCGGTTACCCTTGCGCGCCTGCTTGCGACGGGGCTTCTGGGTCTGCACCTGCGCCTTCGGGCTGCGCTCCTCCGGGCGGGCGGCCTTCTTGCCGGGCCGCTTGGGCTTGGGCTTGGCGGCAGGCTCGGGCTTGGCCTCTGCCTTGGGCTGGGGCATGGGCTCGGACTTTACCACGGCCTTCTCCTTGCCCTTCTCTCTGCGCTCGGCCCTGGCTGCGGCAGCGCCGGCCTTGGCGGCGGCCTCGCGCTGCTTGGCCATGCGCTTGCGGGCCTTCTTGGTGGGGAGCTTCTCCGCCGGGTCGCGGTCGGGGTCCATGACCAGGGGCTCCTCGCCCAGCTCAAGGTCCTCGGCGCGCGGGAAGTCTGGGATGACCTTGCCCATGAGCTGCTCAACGTCGCGCAGCTCCAGGTAGTCCTCGCTGGTCACCAGGGTGAGGGCCCAGCCCTCCTCGCCGGCGCGGCCAGTGCGGCCAATGCGGTGGATGTAGGACTCGGGCTCGTCGTTGGGGACGTCGTAGTTGATCACGTAGCTGACGTCCGTCACGTCTATGCCGCGCGCCAGCACGTCCGTGGCCACCAGCACGTCCACCTTGCCCTCGTCGAACTCGCGCAGTGCGCGTTGGCGCTGGTTCTGGCTGCGGTCGCCGTGGATGGGTGCGCAGCTCACGCCCGCCTTGCGCAGCTTGCGGCACAGGAAGTCCGCGCGGTGCTTGCCGTTGGTGAAGACGATGACGCGCTTGGAGCCCTCTCGCTGCAGCAGCTGGCAGAGGAGAGCGCACTTGGCAGACTTCTGCACGCCAAGCACGTACTGCTCCACCGCGTCGGCTGCGGTGCCATTGGGCGCAATCTCAACACGGACGGGGTCGTGTACAAGGGAACGCGTGTGCTTCAGTACGTTGTCGTCCAGCGTGGCCGAGAAGAGCAGGGTCTGATGGTCCAGCGGGGTCTGCGCCACGATCTTGCGCATGTCGGGCAGGAAGCCCATGTCCAGCATGCGGTCCGCCTCGTCCAGCACCAGCACCTTGACCTGGCCCAAGTGGCAGTCCCCGCTGTTGATGAGGTCCAAGAGGCGGCCGGGCGTGGCAACAAGAAGGTCGCAGCCGCGCTTGAGGGCGGCACGCTGCGGCTCGTAGCTCACGCCGCCCACCACCGCTGCCGTGTGGTGGCGCGTGCGGGTGCAGATGCTCTCCGCAACCTCCTGAATCTGCTGGGCAAGCTCGCGCGTGGGGGTGACCACCAGCATGAGCGGGCCCTGGCCACGCTTGGCGCGGCCCAGGCGCTGGAAGGAGGGAAGCAGGAAGGCGGCGGTCTTGCCGGTGCCGGTCTGGGCGGCGGCCATTACGTCGTGGCCGGCCAGCACCTGCGGAATTGCCTGCGCCTGCACGGGCGTGGGCTCGGTGTAGCCCATGTCGGCAATGGCGTCCAGGATGCGGCCGGAGAGACCCAGCTCCTCGAAGGTGGGGGTGGCGTCCAGCGCGCTGGCTTCGTTTTCGTTCATGTTCAGTTCTGGCATGTGGTTCTTTCTCCAGCGACTGCTCTGGCTCAGACGTCCAGAAGGAGTCGTCATTCTTTGAGAGTTCTTCGATACAAACTCAACTAATTTATCTTGCGAACGTCGTATTTCTGTCGGTGAACGTACATCTGCGAGAAAAGAACGCAAACGTCTTGTGCCGCGTGCACCATCGGCGGCCCCAACTACTTGACCTTCAAGGTAAAGGTTTGCGTTGATGTGCCAAAATGCTGCAAGATGAGGCGAGGAAGGTTGGCGCACGTGCGCGCGGGCGCAGATTGGTGGCAAGGGTGGGGCTGGCGGAAGACATACGTCAGGCTGCGCTGGATTGCGGCTTTGACGACTGCGGCATCGTCTCTATTGACGCCTTGGAGGGCTACCGTGACCGCCTGGAGGAGCGGATGGCCAAGGTGCCCGAGAGCAGGGCGTTCTATGGCGGGATGTTTCCCCCCGTGAAGGAAAGGTACCCCTGGGCGAAGGCCGCCATCGTGCTGACCTGGGACTATGGCAAGTTTCGCTTTCCCCAGTCCCTGCAGGGACGCTACGGCAAGTCCTTCTTCCTCACGCCAGAGGCCGCAGACAACAACGAGTTTGACCAGCTGGCCTTCATGCGCAGGGTGCGCGCGATGGGCATTCATATAACCGGTGGAGACAGGTTCCCCCTGCGCTTTGCAGCCGCCAAGGCGGGCTTGGGCATCGTGCGGAAGAACAACTTCTTCTACACGGAGAAGGGTTCCAACGCGGTGCTGTTCGGTTGCCTGGCAGACTGCGACTGCACGCTGGTGCGGGAATGCACGCTCACGCCCTGCAGCGAGAAGTGCCACGAGTGCCAGAAGGCCTGCAGGAGCGGTGCGCTGTGTGGGCCGTACACCATGAATCCCATCCGCTGCATAGGCTTCTGGACCACCTTTGGCAAGGGCGCCGTGCCGCCGTTCCTGACCGAGGGCATGTACCAGGAGTGGATTCTTGGTTGCGACAACTGCCAGGACGCCTGTCCGCACAACCGCCGGCACGACTGGAGCGAGGGGGAGCCCTTCTCGGACGTGGATGCTATCGCGCCAAAGCTGGTGCCAGAGGCCGTGCTGCAGGACTCGGACGAGTTCCTGCAGAAGGAGGTCATTGCCAAGTCCGCCAACCATCTGGGCTGGGGAGACGCTGACGTGCTGCGCCGCAACGCCGAACGTGCCCTGCGAAACCGGGCAGCTCGCGCCGATTAGCGCAAAGGGCCCTTTCCAGCGCGACAAGCACCCGAACCCGCCCCAGAACAGGTAGACTCATTCCAACCGAGGCGCAGCGCTGCGCCCATCCCACCTGGAATGGAGGTCACCTTGGACATAAGGGAACAGGCCCAGAAGATGAAGCTGTGCGCGCCGGAGCTTGCGGCGACGCCGGTTGAGGTTCGCAACGACGCGCTGGCCCGCATTGCGGCGGGGCTGCAGGCGCACAAGGACGAGGTCTTTGCCGCAAACGCCCAGGACCTCGCCGCCGCCCGCGACGCCAGCATCGCGCAGACCATTCAGAAGCGCCTGCGCTACGACGAGGGCAAGATGGCGGAGAGCCTGGCCCAGCTGCAGGGCCTGCAGGGCCTGGCCGATCCCATCGGCCGCGTGCTGCTGCGGCGCGAGCTGGACGAGGGCCTCACCCTCACCCGCGTGAGCTGCCCCATCGGCGTCATTGGCGTCATCTTCGAGGCGCGGCCGGACGCCCTGGTGCAGGTGGCCAGCCTCTGCATCAAGAGCGGCAACTGCGCCATCCTCAAGGGTGGCAAGGAGACTGCCAACTCCAACCGCGTGCTCTTCTCCATTGTGCACGAGGCCGCGGTTGCAGCCGGCCTGCCGGCGGACTGCCTGGCCCTGGCCGAGTCCCACGCGGACATCGACGAGCTGTTGGGTTGCGACGAGTACGTTGACCTGCTGATTCCCCGCGGCTCCAACGCCTTTGTGCGCTACATCATGGACCACACCAAGATTTCCGTCATGGGCCATTCCGCGGGCATCTGCCACGTGTACGTTGACAAGGACGCGGACCAGGAGATGGCCGCCCGCATTGTGGTGGACGCCAAGACCCAGTACCCGGCCGTCTGCAACGCGGCGGAGACCCTGCTGGTGCACCGCGACATTGCGGCCGAGTTCCTGCCCCGCGTGCAGGCGGCGCTTGCCCAGAAGAAGGCCCGTCTGCGCGGTACCGAGGAGGTCATCGCCGCAACGCAGGCCGACGGCGTGGAGCCCGCGGTGGAGCCCATGGGCGACGACGAGTTCGGCACGGAGTACGGCGACTACATCATGAGCTCCAAGGTCGTGGCGGACGTGCGCGAGGCCGTGGCCCACATAAACCGTTGGGGCTCGCACCATACGGACTGCATCGTGACCACAAACCAGCAGACTGCCGACTACTTCATGCGCATGGTGGACTCCGCGGGTGTGTACCACAACTGCTCAACCCGCTTCGCGGACGGCTTCCGCTACGGCTTTGGCGCGGAGGTAGGCATCTCCACCGGCAAGCTGCACGCTCGCGGCCCCGTTGGCCTGGAGGGTCTGGAGACTTACAAGTACAGGCTGGAGGGTCACGGCCAGCTGGTGGACGACTACGCCACGGGCAGGAGCCAGTTCCACTTCCGCGACCTGTAGGCCTGTAGCAGGAGTTTCTTGCCAACACGCGGCCTCGCGGCAACGTGGGGCCGCATCCGTTGATAGGAGCACAGGGTGTTCTGGCTACTTGTCACGCTGCTCATCATCTATGCAATCGTGCGCGGCATCGTTTGGCTGGTCCGCGAGTTCTTCCTCTGGCTGGGCCGCGGCAAGCGCATCCACCGCGTGGCGGAAAGCCAGAACGTGCCGGAGGATGTGCAGATTGCCGCGCGCGGGCTGGAGATGTACCACGCCGCCAAGGCGCTGGGCCAAGAGATGGACATGCCCCTGCGCCTTACGCCGGGCCAGCGCAAGCTGGTCCGCAAGGCAGAGGCCATCGTGCGCGAGAACTTCCTGGACAACCTGGAAATCAGCTGGTACCCCGTCGTGATCATCTTCTTCGTGGGCAGCGTGGGCGGCCTGATCATCGAGGAGATCTGGATGTTCATCACCGCCGGTCTCACGCAGAGCCGCGTGGGGCTGGTGTGGGGTCCCTTCTCGCCGCTGTACGGCGTGGGCGCGGTTTTGCTGACGCTCATTTGCTTCGAGCTTCGCAAGAAGCACGCCACCTGGTGGCAGATCTTCCTGGTGGGCATGGTGGTCGGCGGCCTCTTGGAGCAGGTGACCGGCTGGAGCATGGAGACCTTCATGGGCGCGGTGTCCTGGGACTACTCCAACGTGCCCGGCCATCTGACCAAGTGGGTCTCAATCCCGTTCCTGTTCATGTGGGGTCTGCTCGGCCTGGTCTGGACCAAGTTCGTGATGCCGTGGCTGCTCTGGACCATCGGCGAGCCCACCACCCAGCGGCAGGTGGTCTTTGTCGCCCTGCTGGCGGCGTATCTTGGCTTGGACATCTTTATGACCCTCTCGTGCTTCAGCAGGCGGGCGGAGCGCGACCGGGGCGTCCCGCCGGAGAACGGCTTCGAGCAGTGGATAGACGACCACTACACGGACGAGTTCATGTCCGAGCGGTTCCAGAACATGGTCATCAACGGCTGAGGAGGGCCAACGTGATTGACGAGAGCTGCACCATAGACGAGGTCCGCGCCCTCTTTGCCAACGACCACTATGCCACGGAGGCCTGCGGCTGCCGTGTGGTGGAGGCCGCGCGCGGCCATGCCGTGTGCGAGTTCGACATTCAGGACATCCATCGCAACGCCCAGGGTGGCGTGATGGGCGGTGCCATCTTCACGCTGGCGGACTTCGCCCTGGCCATTGCCTGCAACATCGGCGAGCAGCCCACGGTCTCCGTCAGCAACTCCATCGAGTTCATGAGCGGGGCCAAGGGTGGGCGCCTCATTGCCACCTGCGACGCAGACAAGAGTGGCCGGTCGCTGGGCTTCTACACCATCGACGTGCGCGACGAGCTGGGCACCCCCGTGGCCCGCATGACGGCCACCTGCTTCCGGTGGGTGTGAACAATTCGCGTGCGTTGGTTCGCACCACGGTCTACTTAACGCGCACAACTTCGCACGTTGCGGGCAACTGCGCATGATGTTCGTAGTTTCGGCGGTCATGACTGTCGCAGTTGGCTAATATGGGGGCGATTGATTCGGTGTGGATGCGAGGGGGACGAACATGGGCGACGGGGTCGCGCGGCTCAGCAGCAGCGGCGATATGACGTGCTTTAGCTACGGCGGGTGCGACGTCAGGTTCCGCACCTCGTCCCGCCTGGTCCGCTACCTGTGCGTGACCGGCTGGGACGCTGGCTACCTGGTCTGCCAGGCACAGTACGCCGGGCTCGCCTCGCCCGTGGAGGAGTACATCGACCTCGTCCCGATCCTCGAGAACCTGTACATGGATCCGGAACGGTTCCTGGGGCAGATCGAGCGCGTGGAGGTGTGCTATGGACGAGAGGCTGCGTAGCGTCGCGGATGGCGCTGACATCGTCGTGGGTGGGTACGCGTTCACCCGCACTCCCGAGGGAAACGTCCGTGTGCTGAACCTCAACATTCCTACCCACGCCGCAGTTCTTGCCGGCGACGGCGCGGTGCTCGAGACGAACATGGACGACATTGAGCTTGCTGTTGTTGGAGACTACTTCGCCGCAAATCGCCAGTTCATTGAGGAGTAGCCATGCCCAAGTACTTCGAGTTCAAGGTGGCGGGGTACTACCTGTATTTCACGGCGCATTGCATTGTCGAGTGCATGCACGTCCACGCCAGCGACTCCCGTCTCACCGAGGAGGGGTCGGCGAAGCTCTTTGTCCGTAGCGATGGAAGCAGCGAGGTGCGTAACCGGGGGCGCCTGACCGATCGCGAGCTTCGGAAGATTCAGGCCTTCATCAAGGTTAACTACAAGGACATGTACAAGACTTGGTCATCGATAAGCGACCAGGGCTACTACAGGGGCTAGGGCAGAAGGCCATCGTTGACCGGGGGGATCGCCATTAGCAACGTGCCGCAGGCTGCGCACAACCTCGCACGTTGCTGGCAAATGCGTGCAGTCGCACTCGTCAATCCTCGTGCTAGAACAGCCGCTCAATCGCCTCAGCAATGCCGTCGTGGTCGTTGTCTGCAACAACTAGGTCTGCCAGCTGCTTAATCTCTGGTGTGGCGTTGCCCATGGCCACGGCGCAGCCCGCGGCGCGCAGCACGTCCGTGTCGTTGGGGGCGTCGCCGATGGCGACCACCTGGTCCATTCCAATGCCCAACCGGCTGCAGATCCTCTCGATGCCCTTGTCCTTGCTGATGCCCTGGGCCGTGCTCTCAAGCGAGGTCCTCTCGGAGTCGGCTAGCTTGATGGGAAGGCCCTGAATGCGCCTGCGCGTCCGCTCGCGGGACTCCGTGTCCATGTGGTAGAGGTTGATCTTGAGCACCTGTCCCTCGTGCTCGCGCACGTAGGCCTCCAGGTCGTCGGTTCGGGTGCAGACCTCCTCGAACATGCTCCTGTACGTGGCCATCCTCACCAGGTGCATGCGGTCGATGTCGACCTGCCGGGTGACGGACGCGTGCACGCAGTGCATGTGGACCATGGCGTTCTCCAGCGCGCCGGCGCGAATGAGCTGCAGGCAGATGTCGGTGGAGAGGGGCGTGGCGCTTATTACAGTGTCCGTCTCGAAGTCGTACGTGAGGGCACCCGAGACCTGGGACCCATAGCGCACGAAGGGCAGCGCACGGCGCACGTCCCGCATCTCCGGCAGGCTGCGGCCGGTGCAGTAGGCGACTGCGACGCCCGTCTTGGCAAGCTCCTCTATGGCCTGCTGCGTCTTGGGGCTTACCTGCTTCCTGGAGTCAAGGAGCGTTCCATCCATGTCCAGTGCCAAGAGCTTGTAGGGAGAGGTCATCTTCGCTCCAATCAGGATGCCGACGGGTGCCGTGCTGCCTGCAGACAAATGCAGGGCGGCGCTAGGATACCGCAGTCGGCAATCCCAGCGCCGCCCAGAAGTCGAACCATGGACGGTGTATGTGAACGAAGTCCCTTACGCGAGCTGCTTCTTCAGCTCGTCGGCGATGGCGAGGATGAAGCCCTCGGTGTCCAGCTTTACCGGGTCGGGCAGGGTGGTGATGAGCACCAGGTCGCCCGTCATCTTGCCGGACTCGATGGTGTCGATGGTGGCCTTCTCCAGCTTGTTGGCAAAGTCGACCAGCTCAGGCAGGTCGTCCAGCTCGCCGCGCTTGCGCAGGGCGCCGGACCAGGCGAAGATCGTGGCAACGGAGTTGGTGGAGGTTGTCTCGCCCTTCAGGTGCTTGTAGTAGTGGCGCTGAACGGTGCCGTGCGCGGCCTCGTACTCGTAGTAGCCGTGGGGGCTCACCAGCACGGAGGTCATCATGGCCAGGCTGCCGAAGGCGGTGGAGATCATGTCGCTCATCACGTCGCCGTCGTAGTTCTTGCAGGCCCAGATGAAGCCGCCCTCGGAGCGCATGACGCGGGCAACGGCGTCGTCGATGAGGGTGTAGAAGTACTCGATGCCTGCTGCCTCGAACTTCTCCTTGTAGTCGGCCTCGTACATGTCCGCGAAGATGTCCTTGAAGCGGTGGTCGTAGGTCTTGGAGATGGTGTCCTTGGTGGCAAACCAGAGGTCCTGCTTGGTCTCCAGTGCGTAGTTGAAGCAGGCGCGAGCGAAGCCGGTGATTGAGTCGTCCAGGTTGTGCATGCCCTCCACGACGCCGGCACCCTTGAAGTCGTGCACGGTCACGCTCTGGGGCTCGCCGCCGTCCGCGGGGGTGTACACCAGGTCCACCTTGCCGGGGCCGGGCACGTACATCTCCACGTCGCGGTACACGTCGCCGTAGGCGTGACGGGCAATGGTGATGGGGGCCTTCCAGTTCTTGACGTAGGGCTCGATGCCCTTGACTACGATGGGCGCGCGGAAGACGGTGCCGTCCAGGATGGCACGGATGGTGCCGTTGGGGCTCTTCCACATCTTCTTGAGGTTGTACTCCGTCATGCGAGCCGCGTTGGGGGTGATGGTGGCGCACTTAACGGCTACGCCGTACTTCTTTGTGGCGTTGGCGGAGTCTATGGTCACCTGGTCGTCAGTCGCGTCGCGGTTCTCCAGGCCAAGGTCGTAGTACTCGGACTTGAGGTCGACGAACGGCAGGATGAGGTCATCCTTGATCATCTTCCACATGATGCGGGTCATCTCGTCGCCGTCCATCTCCACGAGCGGCGTCTTCATCTGAATCTTGGCCATGTTGGCCTCCGTAACGTCTATGGGTGGCAGACGGGTCCGTCACCAGCGTACTGACGAGTACATTGTACCCGCGGGTTTGGACGGGCTATTGCCCGTGGGTTACAACTGAGGGGCAAGGCGAGGCAGGTGCGGTTGGCTTCACCTATGCGGCCGCTATGTGCCCGCAGCACTGGCCGTAAGCGCGTCCGCTGCCGCAGGGGCAGGGGTCGTTCGTTCTAAGGTCCATGATGGTCCCGTCCGGGTTGTAGAACATCCGCCTGCCCGTGTACTGCTCGGTCGCCTCTGAGCGCGACCACCCGAGGTTCTTCCAATTGGGAACCGCGTTGATGGCGTTCGTAATGAGACGCGCCATGATGTCGCACCGCGCGTCATCCGTGCAATAGTCAGCCATGCCGACTTGCAGGGGGACATGCAGCACGTCCAGCTGCTGGCCCGGTCCACAGATGCTGGCGGTGACGATGATGTTCGTCAGGCGGTACCCAAATGCCTCGTTCTCGCCGTCGGGCGTGTGCTCGAGGAAGAACTCCGTGAGTCTGCTCACCTCGGGGATGGCCTCCAGCCACCCGGTCAAGTTCTCGCAATTCATCATCTCTCTCGCAATGGGCTTCGGGGTGACTTCTGATGTCTGAACTTCGGCAAGGATCTCGTTCCTTCGGCGCTCCGCATCCGCCATCTCACGCTTGAGGTGGGGAATCTCCTCGTGCATCCGTCGGCTGAACTCCTCCTCCGTTTGCGAGAGGGACAGCTGGGTGCGCATGCACTCGCAAATGGCACCCCTTTCGGTGAGGTTCTCGAAGGCCACGTACTCGCGTCCCTCCTCGTTCGTCCAGAGGTCGTACTTGAACACGCACCTGTCACACCCGGCAAAGATCATGTCGCGGAAGGCTTGCTCGGTGAGCGGGTTCTTTGGCTGGACGATGTTGAGGTATTGCTGGTACAGCTCGTCGACGGGCATGATGCCACGCAGAATGGCGGCCGAGTGCGCAAGCGCTATCACCGGCCCAATCGTCCTCGCGGCATGCGCGGCATTCAAGTCAGGGAACGTGACCTCGAAGTAATCTTGCATCGTTGCCTCGTTCAGGAGTTCCCTTGCCTTGTCGCGTGCCCCCTGAGGGCTCAGGTCGAGGAGGGGGCTGCGATGATACCCGGCCGGCTGCTCCAGAATTGCCTCCGCGCTCCTTGCCCGCATCTGCTCGTCGATTGCAAGTTTCCTCATCTTGTACGCACGAACGCGCTCGACGAACTGCTTCGGCGTCTTGGCAATGCCCTCCCTGCTGCGCCTGCGGGCGAGCTCCCTGCTGAGGCGTACCGCCAGGACGCCCTGGTAGACGTACTCGCAGGTTACGGTGTCCGCGAAGACGATGTGGTTATCCATTGGTACCAGCACGGTGATTAGTGACATGGAGCCCTGCCCTAGGAAGTCCTTCGCATCGCGCGAGACGCCCATGGCCAATATGGGGCTTGCGTCGTGGAGCAGGATCGCCTGTCCGCGCGTGTAACCAACAAGATTGAACTGGCCGCCGAGTGCATCCTTCCAGGTCATGGCCGTGTCGAGGTGCTTCTGCGGCAATCCGTCCGGGTTGTCCCGAACGAAGTCATCGATGACTTGGGGGTGCTCGCATACGTACTGCCACAGTATGCGAGAGCGCACGGAGCTGTCGTAGGTGCTGGCGGAGGGCGGGAGGGCGCTGGCGAGGTGGTACCGGTCGTCCGCGTAGTCTAGGAGCGAGGTTGCCGTGGTTGTGAAGCGAGCCGCTTGTTCTTCGTTTAGGTGCATGTGGACTCCATTCCGTGACCGTCATCGGGTGCTCCGGATGCACCACGCCAGCTGGTGATGGAATGATAAGCCCTCAAACTTTGGATGTATAGTGCCTAATACCTGCAGTTATGTGTGATAAGATTCACGAATATACGTGTGAATGCATACATCAGAAGCAAAGCACTCAGCACTTGCCGCAGGCGCAAAGGGCCCGCACCTGTGCTCAGGTGCGGGCCCTGACCCATTCGGTTTGGTCACGGGGAACGTCCGTCCCGTGTGTCCGGCCTGCCGGGGGTTCCTTCGGCCGTCAGTTGCTGGCAAGTGCCACTTCGGGTGTGAGCCAGCCCGGCTGCTCGGCGCTCACTACGCGGGCACACGCGTAGGCGCGGTCCAGCGGGAGAACCGCCGTCCCCTGGTAGCTGCCCGACGGCTGAGGGGCCAGTACCAGTGCGCAGTCCACGTGTGCGTCATCCACCAGGCTCAGCGGCAGGAGCAGCTTGATCTGGTCGTCCTGCGGGTCGTAGGCGGGGGCGGCAAGCCGGTAGCTCACGCGCGTGCGCCGCACGGAAAGGGCGGCGGCGTCGTCCAGCGCGCGTCCCATGCGCCGGTACAGGCCCGGGTCCCCCTTGATGGTGCGAGAGAGGTCGCGCAGCGCGTCGGCGTTCGCGGGGCCCTTCTCCGGCAGGGCCTGCTCCAGCAGGTTGGAGGCTGCGGTGTTGGAGAAGAGGGTCTCCCGCAGGAAGGCTCGCGGCAGGCGCCCAAGCTGACGCATCACGATGCCGTCGGTGTCCAGGATGAGCATACGGTCGGACTGGGGGGTTACGTCACCAAGCTGCTGCAGGTAGCGTGCGGGCTGGGGCAGGGGGTTGAGCAGCGCCGCCAGCCTGGCGCCCAGCTCGCCCGAGCCCGCCGTACAGAAACCGGCAAAGTTCCAGGGGATGTCCCCCTTGCGGGCGCTGAAGCAAGCGTAGATGTCCTCCGAGAAGGGCGTCAGGAGGCCCGTGTCGAACGCGGCGAAGCTCGCGTCCGCAGAGACAGCCAGCTTGCCCTCGCGCGCGATGCGGTGGAAGGTAACGGCAAGGTACTCCCTCAGCACGCCATACCGGCTCGCGCGGCCAACGCCCTCGCCCGGGTAGTTCCAGCGCTCTGGCGCGGCCACCGCGGCAAGGGACCCCAGAAGGGAGTCCCAGGACCCAATGACGGCAAACTGGGCGAACTCACGCAGCGGGCTCACGGAATCCGCCCAGCTACGGGCATTGCCCGAGAGGTCCTGCCAGGCACCCTCGTCACCCTTGGGAGCGCCCTCCAGGTCCAGGGCCTCGTGCGCGGTTCCCGTGCCGTCGTCGCCGTCCACGTAGGCGAGGGCCCAGTGCTTGCCGCTTACGGTCCGTGCCGCGCGCTTGAGCGTCACCTCGATCGGCGTGCCGTCCGAGTGCAGGTAGCGCAGGGGGAAGGTGACGCGGCTGCGGGTGCCAGAGAGCGTGCCCGTCGCGCGAGAGACGCGCCAGTCCTCGTCCAGGACGCGCGTTGGGTCGGCGTCATACGGAAGCAGCTGGTACAGCACGCGGAGAAGCTCGTCCTTGGTGTGGACGTCCGCGGCGAAGTGCTGCGGCAGGTCCACCTGCAGGAGGTCTTGCGGACGCGTGCCTGCGCGGGCGGGCTGGGGCGGAGCGGGGGGAGTTGCGGGGACCGCTGGCGCGGGTGGCTGCGTCTGGTAGCGGCGCGCCTCGTCCTCGGCGGCGGCGTGGTCTGCCGCGCGGCTTGCGTTTGCCTGCGCGAGGTCGGACTCCATGTCCGCATAGGGGTCGTAGGTGATGTTCAGCTTGACCGTGGGAGCCTGTCCCACGGGCTCTGGCTCTGGCTCGGGCTCCGCTTCGGGCTTGGGCTCGGGTTCCGTCGCGGGCTGGGGTGCCGTTTCGGGCTCGGCGGGTGAGGCGGGCTCGGGAGCAACATTCGCCTCAGCCGTGGGTTCGGGCTCTGGCTCAGCTTCAACCGCGTCCTTCTCTGCGGAAGCGACTTCCTCGGTGGCGCTGGTGTCCCACTCAAGCTGAGCCAGCTGCTCCAATATGCTCGGCTGGCGCTTGGGCGCGGGGGCCTCCGCCGTCGCAGTCGCCTGGGGCTCCTCCACAACGGCAGGGCCTACCTCGACAGCCGCGACCTTGGCAGCCGCGGCCTCAACGGCCACGCTTGCCTGCGGAACGGCGGCCGGAGCCTCGTTTGGCACGGGCGTTGTCGGGGCGCCCTCCGTCTGCGGAGCCACGGTCTCCTGCTCCTTGGAATCCTGCGCTGCTGCCTCCTGCGCTGGCTTCTCGGGCGCCTTCTGGACGGGCCTCTCGCGGTGGCGGGGCTTGGAGGGCGTAGGGGTCTTCTTGCCGCCGTGCCGCTTCCATGGCTTGCCCGCCTGCTTCTTGCCCTCCGAGCCCTGGGTGGCGCGAAGGAGCATCTCGTCCAGGTCTTCCCGGCGCAGGACGGTCGCATATACGTTGCCGCGCTTGAAGGTGGTAACCTTCACGAAGCCGCTCAGGGCGTCTAGCAGCTCCTTGGTGCTGTCGCACCCAAGGTCGTAGGGGTCAATGCCGTCCTTGCGGAGCACCTCTTCCACCTTGGATGCAAGGGTCTGCCTGCCAATGCCGAGCTCCCGCGAGAACAGCTGGTATAGGTACAGTTCGTTTCCTGGTGTGATTTTGGGCATGAGGGTACCTTTCGGGGACCGCGCGGCGCATGCTAGCCGCCGCACCGTGCGGGGATTATTGAGCACCCTTTAGTTTACCCATCTGGCGTAGTGCGAAACTCACGCCTGGCGTCCCGTATGACCGGTCTGGCCACCGCTTGCGGCGTGCCCGGCCTTCCTTGCCGCCTCGCGCCCGGCCTGCATGCGCCTGCTCTGCGCGGCAAGGTCGCGCTCCTTGCCCTTGGCCTCCAGGTTGCGCAGGTTGGTGACGGTGCGTTCCATGCCGTGGGGAATGTAGCCCATGGTGCTCAGGTCCTGGGGCAGGTAGTCCACCAGCGAAAGCTTGGCCGTCTGCACCACGTGTTCCGGCACCGGTCCGGGAACCGCGCGAATGCCGAAGACGCTGGCGCCCTTGGCCGTCAGGCGGGCCTCGTAGCCCGTCACGGGGTCGTCGGGCAGGACGGTGCGGCAGTCGTCCGTGCTCCAGACCACGCGGTAGCCGGCAATCTGCAGCTGGGTCAGCGTGAAGTCGCGCAGGGGTTGGCTGTCGGTCTTCAGCTGGACGGCGCCGCCGGGCGCCAGGACCTTGCGGTAGTCCATTAGGCGGTCCAGGTGGGTCAGGCGCAGGGACGCGCGCTTGGAGCGCGGGAAGGGGGTCGGGAAGTTGAGGTACACCAGGGCCAGCTCCCCGGGGGCGAAGAGCTCACTCACCTCGTCGCCGCGGGCTGGCACGAAGATCACGTTCTTGGTGCCAGCCTCAATTGCGCGCTGCGCCGCGTAGGCAAGGCAGAGGGGCTCGTAGTCAATGCCCACAAAGAGGACGTCCGGCTCCCGGCGGGCCGCCTCCACGGTGAAGGTGCCCTTGCCGCAGCCCATGTCCAGACGCACTTCCCGGTAGTTCTGGCCAGGGTGGGCCGGGTCAAGCGGGTGGCAGGCCTCGGCCCACAGGCCGCGCCATTGGCGCGGGGCGGGCTCAAGGGCGTCGGCATAGCGCTCGAGGCGCTCCTCAAGAACAAAGTGCTTGGGTACGCGGGTGTGCATTCCGTGCATGGGGGTCCTAGCGTGGTCGTGGTCTTGTGACGCGGCACAGTATACCCTCCGCCTTGTGCTGCCCGCGGCAGGGTTGCCGCGCACACAAAAGGCGGCCATCCCGTGGGGACGGCCGCCCGTGGTGCAAGGCTTGGGGGAGCTCTACTCGCTCTCCTCCTCCTTCATGGACTGCAGGGTGGTCATGAGGGCGGGCGTGACTTGCTTCTTGCGGCTGACGACGCCAGGCAGGGTGGCAATGCCGTTCTCGGACTTGGTATTGAACGCGCGGGAAACCACGGCCTCCGCGTTGTCGCCCCAATACAGCATCTCGGTGGTCTGGGACTTCACGTCGGTGAACATGTAGAACACCAGCGGAATCTCGTTGGCCTCCGCGCCCTCCTTCAGGTAGGGGCCGGTCAGGGCTTCGGCGGCCTTGCGGCTGTTCTCCGTCATGAAGGAGCCCTGGCCCACGCCGAAGCGCACGCTGCCGCGCGAGAAGACCTTGAAGTCGGAGTTGAAGAAGTCCTCGGCGGTGCGGCCGGTGAGGTCCGCGCCGGCGTCGAACATGGCATCCGCGTAGGCGTCCACGTCCTCGCCGCAGATCTTGGCAAGCGCCTCGCCGGCGTGCACGTCGCGGGAGGTGCAGGTGGGCGAGCGGAAGCACAGGGTGTCGCTCAGGATGGCGCTCATCATGAGGCCGGCGATGTTCTTGGGAATCTCCACGCCCTTCTCGCCGAATATGGTGTAGAGGATGGTGCAGGTGCAGCCCACGGGCTCGTTGCGGAAGAGCGCGGGCGAGGAGGTCTCGATGGAGCCGATGCGGTGGTGATCGATGATCTCCATGATGTTGGCCTGGTCAAGGCCGTCCACCGCCTGGGTCTTCTCGTTGTGGTCAACCAGGATGACGTGCTTCTTCTGCACGGACAGCAGGTTGGGGGTGGAGACGACGCCGGCGTACTTGCCCGCCTCGTCCAGCACGGGGAAGAAGCGGTGGCGGGACTGGGTGATGATCTTGCGGGCGTCGTCCACGGTGGTGTTGACGGAGAAGTGCAGGACGTTCTCGGCCTTGAGCATGCGGGAGCGCACGGGCACGGAGAGGGAGACCAAGCGGGCGGCCGCGTAGGTGTCGTAGGGGGTGGTGATGATGGTGATGCCGTTCTGCTGGGCGGCGTTGATAACGGCCTTGGTGACCTGTGCGCCGTTGCAGACGATGAGCACGCCCGCGCCGGCGTCCACCGCAAAGCGCTGGCTCTCGTAGCGGTTGGTGACCAGGACGATGTCGCCCTCGTTGAGCAGGCCGTCCATCATCTCGGGCGAGGTGCCCACGACCAGGTTGCCGCGCTCGATCGTTCCCTCGGGGTCGCCAACAATGAGCTCGCCCTGCAGGGTGTCCAGGATGTTGATGATCTTGGTCTTGGCGTCCGAGATGACGGACTTGCTCATCTCCATGGTGGAGGTGGCAATGTCCTTGATGGAGATGATGCCCTCGAGCTCGTTGTGCTCGTCCGTGATGGCCAGGGTGTCGACCTTGGTCTCGCGCATGAGGCTCCATGCGGTGAAGAGGCTGGTCTCCGCGTCAATGCCCTCTTGGCGCTGGATGGAGAGGTCCTTGATCTGCGGACGGACGCTCGTGATGAGGGCCGGCTCGTTGAACCCGAAGTGCTTGAGCACGAACTGGGTCTCGCGGTTGAGGGCGCCGGCGCGACGGGCCTCGTAGATGGGTTTGTCGGTCTGGTTCTTGAGGTAAGCGTAGCTGATCGCCGCGCAGATACTGTCAGTATCTGGATGCTGGTGACCAATGACGTTGACCTTGCGGATGGCCTCGGGCATTGCTTGCTCCTTGCGAATGTTGATTGAAGTGGGTGGTCCTGCCCCCACGTGTGCCATGCGCACATTGCGTGCTCTTACAACGGTGCGTCCTTTTGGGTTTCGCGTGGCAGGATTCTCGGTAATGGGAATGTAACAGTCGGTTATCGGAACGCTTGAGAAGAACTCGTGGAGCCATTCTAGACAAAAAGAATCGCGATGAGTATTCGCGGCCACCAATTAGGGTAACGAGACGACGCATCCGCCGCGGTGTGTGGTGCTATGCTCGCGCCGTTGCATTTTGAACACGAAAACACCGCACCGAGAACCTCCGCGCAGCGGAGTCTCAGTAAGGAGCACCAGCATGGCGACAAGGGTAAAGACGCGCAAGGTTGTTATCATCGGGGCGGGGCACGTGGGGGCGCACATTGCCCTGTGCCTCATGTTCCAGCACCTGGTGAACGAGATTGTCTTCCTGGACATCAACGATGCGGCGGTGCGCGCGCAGGTCATGGACTTGGACGACCTGGCCGCCGGCATGGGCGACTCCTTCATCATTCGCGGTGGCACCTATGCGGACTGCGAGGACGCCCACTTCGTGGTCAACACGGCCGGCCGCAGCCGCAAGCCCGGCGAGTCCCGCCTTGCCATGCTGGAGGGGACCGTCAAGGTGCTCCAGAACATTGTGACGCCCATCAAGGATTCCGGCTTCCACGGCATCTTCATCAACGTCTCCAACCCGTGCGACATCGTGACGGAGTACGTGTACCAGCAGCTGGGCCTGCCGCGCGGCCAGGTCTTCGGCACGGGCACGGGCCTGGATTCCGCCCGTCTGCGTCGCATCCTCTCCGACAACCTGGGCGTGGCGCGCACGCAGGTCCAGGCCTTCTGCATGGGCGAGCACGGTGACTCCTCCTTCATCCCCGCCTCGCACATCACCGTTGGTGGCCTCGCGCTCAAGGAGTACCTGCGTCTGCGTCCGGAGTTCAAGGCTAACCTCGACCTTGACAAGGTGATCAAGGAGGTTCGTGCCGCCGGTGGGACCATCGTCCAGGGCAAGGGCTGCACGGAGTTCGGCATCGCTGGCGTCGTGGCGGACATCATTGTTGCCGTCCTGCACGACGAGAAGCGCGTGATGCCCCTCTCCGTGCACCTGGATGGCGAGTACGGCGGCCGCCACCTCTGTGCCGGCACGCCGTGCGTCCTGGGCAACCAGGGCGTGGAGCAGGTGCTTGAGCTTGAGCTTTCCGGCAACGAGCAGGAGCTCATGCAGAAGTCCCTGGACGTCCTGCGCGATTACCTGAAGAAGATCGACCTGTAGAGCCCGGGGCAGCCCAGGGGACGGCCCCATTGGGTTCTTCGCGACGGCGTGGGAACGGAGAGCCATGGAACTGGACCTCGTGCGTGTAATTCGTGCCGTGCCATCCAAGCCGAAGCCGGCTGGGCTGGCACGGGTTCTTACCCCGTGGGGCCAGGCCCTGGACCCAGGCCACGTGCTGGAGGAGCATCCGCACCCGCAGTTCGCGCGCGAGCGCTTCCAGACCCTCAACGGGTACTGGCGCTATGCGGTCCTGGCCTCCAGCGACGCTTCCCAGCGGTGGAGGAGTGCGCGGCGGCCTGAGGGTTGGGACGGGCGGATTCTTGTTCCCTTCTCGCCCGAGGCACCGCTTTCGGGCGTGGGGCGCACGGTGCGCCCCGACGAGCTGCTCTTTTACGAGCGCACGTTCGAGGTCCCCGCGCTGCGCCAAGGCGAGCGGCTTCTGTTGCACTTTGAGGCCGTGGATTACGCGTGCTCCGTTTGGGTGAACAATGTGAAGGTGGGGGAGCACGTGGGTGCCTACCTGCCGTTTTGTTGCGACGTGACGGATGCGTTGGCGCCTGGTGCCGCGGTTGCCACGCTGCGCGTCTGCGTGTGGGACCCCAGCGAGCACGGCACCCAGCTGCGCGGCAAGCAGCGCATGGAGCGGGGAAACGTTTGGTACACGTCCCAATCGGGCATCTGGCAGCCGGTGTGGATGGAGGTCGTGCCGGCGGCGCACCTGCGGCGGTTTCGCGTGGAGGCCGATGCGGATTCTGGCATGATTCGCATCCGCGCCCGCGTGAGCGAGGCGGGTGCCGTGGGGCGCCTGGAGGTGCGGTGCGAGGAGGAGACCCTCTGCGCTGGCCCCGTTCAGCCAGCTGCGGATGGCGAGCTCCTGTTTGCCGTGCGCGTGCCGTGCCCCCACCTGTGGTCTCCCGACGACCCCTTCCTGTATTCCCTGCGCGTAACCTACGGAAGCGATGCGGTCGAGAGCTACTGCGGCTTCCGCACCGTGCGCATAGAGGCGGGCCCCGATGGCCTGCCGCGGTTCTGCCTGAACCACAGGCCCCTCTTCCTGCGGGGCCTCCTGGACCAGGGCTACTGGCCGGACGGCCTCATGACTGCCCCCTCCGACCAGGCCTTGGAGCACGACGTTCTGGAGGCCCGTCGCACGGGCTTCAACCTGCTGCGCAAGCACATTAAGGTGGAGCGCGACCGCTGGTACTGGATGTGCGACCGGCTGGGCATGCTGGTGTGGCAGGACGTTCCCACGGGCGGCGGCGCCTACGACATGGTGCGCGTGAACCGAATTCCCAACCTCGTGAGGCACAGCTGGGATGCCTACGACGACCGCACGCCGGAGCACCAGCGGCACATGGGTTCGGACGACGAGGCCTACCAGCAGGAATGGCGCGCGACCTGCGTGGAGCAGATTGCCTACCTTGGCAACCACCCCTGCATAGTCACGTGGAATCTCTTCAACGAGGGCTGGGGACAGTTTGACGCGCGGGCCGCCGTTGGCCTGGCGCGTGCGGCGGACCGGTCGCGCCCCGTGAGCGCCACCAGCGGCTGGTTTGACCAGGCGACGGGTGACTACCACACGGTGCACAACTACTTCCGGCCGCCGGCGGTGTACCCGGAGTACCCCGCCGCGGAGCGGGCGGGACTGCAGCGAGCCTTCTTCATGAGCGAGTTTGGCGGGCTTACCTGGCACGTGGACGGGCACAGCTCCCTTCCCGAGGCCTATGGCTACGACGCCTACGAGGACGGAGCGTCTTGGCGGGCCGCGGTGCGGGAGCTCTTGTCCAAGGCCGACGAGCTGGAGGGGCAGGGCTGCTCCGGTTATGTGTTCACGCAGCTCAGCGACGTGGAGGAGGAGACGAACGGCCTCCTTACCTACGACCGGCGCGTCAACAAGCTGCTGGACGGCGTGGGTGGCGCGAATGCGTAGCGGCCCCCAGCGCCCGCCCAAGGGGTCCGCTCCTGGCTCCGCTCAGGAGCGGCTGGAGGCGGAGCTACAGCGCCGCGGCATCTCTCGGGGGGATACGAGCATATACGGGCAGACGGTGCGGCGCACCATCGAGCCCGGCCACGAGCCCCAGCGCCTTATGGACGCCACGGCCCTGCAGCGGAACCTGGTGGCGTGCGCCTACGCCACGCCGTCCCCCGGCGAGAACCGCTGCGCCGCTTGGGTGGAGGTGGTCTTCGGCCGGCTGGGCATCTGCATGGTTGGCGGAGACGCGCTGGAGCTCTACCAGAGCTACTGCCCGCTCACGGACACCGCGGACCTGAAGGTGGGGATGATCGTGGCGGTGCCGGCGCATCCCTTCTCGCTGGGGGCGCGGGGCTTTGGCCACGTGGGCTTGTACATAGGTGACGGCAAGCTCATGGACTCCGTCGCAGGTGAGGTGCGGACCGTCCCCTTGGAGCTGTGGCTTACGGCGTACGGGGTCATGGCGGAACCGCGTTGGGGCTGGCTGGGCAGCATAGCGCTGGGGTAGGCCGCGTAACAAGAAGCGGGGCCGGCCCACGAGGGGCCAGCCCCGCCCAGCGCGCGGTGTGCCCAGCGTGCTCGCCTAGATGCCGAAGTCCTCGATCATGAGGGGCTCCGTCTGGAAGCGCAGGGGCTCCAGCTCGTCGAAGGTGTGGTAGCCGGAGGGGGCGTTCAGCACCGTGGGGATGCGGTTGACGATGGTGGCGCAGGTGTGCTCCACGGTCGCGGGCTTCTCAACGTGGAAGGTGGTGTCGGGCTCGCCGTAGATCTTCCAGTCGCACAGGTCGCCGTCGTCGGGGCCGTAGACCTTGCCGATCTGCGAGGTAATGATGTCGATGCCCTGGTAGGTCTTGGTTGTGACGCGCGTGTTCATGCCCAGGACCTTGCCGGCGGGAATGGTGGCGCCCATGGTGTCTGACCAGGTGTCCTGCTCGGCCACGTAGGGCACGTTCTCCTGGATGACCTGG
This sequence comes from uncultured Olsenella sp., assembly GCA_900314495.1. Lineage (GTDB taxonomy): Bacteria > Actinomycetota > Coriobacteriia > Coriobacteriales > Atopobiaceae > Olsenella_K. The sequence goes on along the minus strand of OMVJ01000010.1, from coordinate 15,806 downwards.
CTGATGGTGAGGCCCAGCAGCTGGGCCAGCGCCTCGTTGGAGTTCCACACGTAGGAGGGGACAACCTCGTCCGGGTGGGCAAGAGTCTTCTCGAACTCGTCCGTGGTGAGGCCCACGCCGTGCGCCTTGGCCAGGGCCAGGCCGTACTCCTCAACGTTGTAGCTGACGGAGCCCTCGATCTTCTTGATGCTGTTCACCGCGCCGGCCAAGAGGCCCACGATGTGCACCCAGAAAACGTCCTCCATGCCGGCGCCCACGATGGTGGCGCCGGTCTTCTGGGCAATGGCGTCCAGGCGGTTGGTGGTTGCGGAGGAGGTGGTCCAGGGGAAGGTTGCCTCCTCGCAGGTGGTGATGACGGAGATGCCGCGGCGCGCGCACTGCTCCACCATGGGGGCGATGTCGTCCACCAGCGAGAAGAGCGTGACTATGGCGATGTCGGGTGCGGTCTCGTCCAGGACCTTCTCCGCGTTGTCGGAGATCTTGACGCCCAGCTTGATGGGCAGGCCCGCGAAGTCGCCTGCGTCCATACCAACGACGGCGGGGCTCACGTCGATGGCACCCACCAGCTGCGCACCGTGCTCATGCAGGTAACGGATGGTGTACTTTGCCATCTTGCCGCACCCGTACTGAACAACCCTGATTGGCCTACGTCCCATGAAGTGCTCCCTTCAACAAGTGCCTTGCAAACGCTCGTTGCAAACTTCAGGCAAGAGCCCGGTGGTGCCGCGGGCACTGGTCGCGCGGCGCCTCTGCTTGGTTTTTATCCACCGGTTGCCTGCGTTCATCACGTGGAAACAGGTGTGAAACACGACATGCCGCTGGCGGCGCTTGCCGTGCCGTTGGTGACGAATTCGCATTAGCGTCAAGGGCATTGGCTGGACGCGAACGTTCCTGAGAGGGCTTTGTTGCGAGTAACCCTTGCGCTACAAATTAAATTGCGTACAATTGATGTTGAAAACCGAAGGCCGCACTGGAAGAAAGGAACCCAGCAATGGCAAGCTTCTACGACTACAGCGTTCAGGACCGCAAGGGCAACGAGGTCAAGATGGCCGACTTTGCCGGCAAGGTGGTGCTGGTGGTGAACACCGCCACCGGCTGCGGCTTCACCCCCCAGTACGAGCCGCTGGAGAAGATGTACGAGGACCTGCACGAGAAGGGCCTGGAGATTCTGGATATCCCCTGCAACCAGTTTGCCGGCCAGACCCCTGGCACGGACGACGAGATTCACGACTTCTGCACCCTGCACTACAACACGCAGTTCCCGCAGATGCACAAATCCAACGTGAACAACAACCCGGAGACGGGCGAGGAGGAGCTGCCGCTTTACACCTACCTCAAGAGCCAGAAGACCTTCGAGGGCTTCGGCAAGGGGCCCAAGGCCATGGCCATGAGCGTCATGCTGAAGAAGATCGACAAGGACTACAAGAGCAACTCCAAGATCAAGTGGAATTTCACCAAGTTCCTGGTGGACCGTCAGGGCAACGTGGTGGCTCGCTTCGAGCCCACGGCCAACATGGACGACGTGCGCGCGGCCGTGGAGGCGCAGCTCTAGGCGAGTGATCGTCGCTTCACGTTGCCGTTTGCTACCAAAGGCCGTCCCGTGGCGGCGCTGGCGCGGGACGGGCGTGCACAATGAATGCACGTGCCGCCGGCGAAGAGGAGAGACCATGTACGTTGCCTGCCTGGACATGGAGGGCGTTGTCGTCCCGGAGATCTGGATTGCGTTCTCGGAGGCGTCCGGCATTCCGGAGCTGCGCCGCACCACTCGAGACGAGCCTGACTACAACAAGCTCATGGCCTACCGCATTGCCATCCTCAAGGAGCACGGGCTGGGCCTGAAGGAGATTCAGGACGTCATTGCCACCATCGACCCCTTGCCCGGCGCGCGCGAGTTTCTGGACCAGCTGCGTGACATGTGCCAGGTGATCATCATCTCCGACACCTTTGAGGAGTTTGCCAAGCCGCTGATTCAGAAGCTGGGCCGGCCGACCATCTTCTGCAACAAGCTGCAGGTCACGGACGGTATGGTCACGGGCATCCAGATGCGCTGCAAGGACTCCAAGCTCACCACCGTGCGCGGCCTGCAGTCCATGGGCTTCGACACCATTGCCACCGGCGACTCCTACAACGACCTGGCCATGATCCGTGCCAGCAAGGCGGGCTTCCTCTTCCGGTCCACGCCTGCCATCATGGCGGACAACCCGGACCTGCCGGCGTACGAGACCTACGACGAGCTGCTGGCCGCCTTCGACAGGGCGCTGGCGGAGTAGCGTGGTGCAGCGCGAGACGGGGGCCACAGCAGCGCAGCCGACCGGCGGCGCTCCCACGGTGCTTGCAACTGACCTTGACGGCACCCTCTACCTGCGGCGCAGCGACGGAGATCGCTACTTCCGCACCGAGGACATAGCCGCGGTGCGGGTCTTCCAGAGTGCGGGCAACATCTTCGGCCTGTGCACGGGTCGCTCGTACGGGGGTGCGCTTAAGCCCTTCCAGGACGACGGCGTGGACCTGCGGCTGGACTTCTGCATCGTGGCCAGCGGCGCGCTGATCCTGGACGCGGAGGGGCACGAGCTGGTTGGCCACCGCGCGGACCCAGCTGCCGTGCAGTGGGTTCACGACACGTTTGCCCAGGTCCCCAGCGTCATCCAGGGTGGCGACCACATGTACACCTTCGGCGAGCCCTTCTACGAGCAGGTGCATATAGATTCCATCGCGGACCTGGGCGGCAACGTGTTTGGCATCTCTCTTGCACCCGGCTCGCCAGAGGCTGCAGCGCGAATTGCGGACCGCATCAACGCCCAGGCCGCCTCCACCTTGGTGGCCTACCAGAACGTGCGCAACGTGGACGTGGTGGCGCGCGGGGTCTCCAAGGGAACGGCCATCGCGGAGCTGCGCGGGCTCTTCCGTGCCGCCGAGGTCGCTGCGGTGGGGGACTCCTACAACGACCTGCCCATGCTCGTGGCAGCGGACCAGAGCTTCACGTTCGAAAGCTCGCCGGAACCGCTACAGTGCCGCGTGACCAAGGTGGTGGACTCCGTGGCGGAGGTCGTGGCGTTTCTCGTGGACTAGCCCGCACGAGCTGGCCTAGCACCCATGGCATGTGATAATGGCAAGGATTGCGCACGCGCGGCGGGCGCGTCTTGGCATGCGCCGCCGCATAAGCCCTCCCACAGCAAAAGGAGAACGGATGGCAGAGTTCATCTACCAAATGTACAAGGTCAGGAAGTCCTTCAACAACAAGGTCATCCTGGACGACGTGACCATGGGCTTCTTCCCCGGCGCCAAGATTGGAGTGGTGGGCCCCAACGGCATGGGCAAGTCCACCCTGCTCAAGATCATGGCCGGCAAGGAGGAGATCACCAACGGCGAGGCGCGTCTCAGCCCCGGCTACACCGTGGGCATGCTGGAGCAGGAGCCCCCGCTGGACGAGACCAAGACCGTCAAGGAGAACATCGAGCTGGCCTTCGGCGACATCATTGCCAAGGTCAACCGCTTCAACCAGATTGGCGAGGAGATGGCGGACCCAGACGCCGACTTCGACTCCCTGATGGCGGAGATGGGCCGTCTGCAGGACGAGATTGACGCCGCCAACGGCTGGGATCTGGATTCCCAGCTTTCCCAGGCCATGGACGCCCTGCAGTGCCCGGACCCGGACGAGCCCGTGACGCACCTCTCCGGCGGCGAGCGTAGGCGCGTGGCGCTGTGCCGCCTGCTGCTGGAGGCCCCGGACCTGCTGCTGCTGGACGAGCCCACCAACCACCTGGACGCCGAGTCCGTGCTGTGGCTGGAGCAGTTCCTCCACAACTACCAGGGCGCCGTCATGGCCGTCACGCACGATCGCTACTTCCTGGACAACGTGGCCGAGTGGATCTGCGAGGTTGACCGCGGCACCCTGTACCCCTACAAGGGCAACTACTCCACCTACCTGGAGACCAAGGCCGCGCGCATGGAGGCGGAGTCCAAGCAGAACGCCAAGCGCGTGAAGAAGATGAAGTCCGAGCTGGAGTGGGTGCGCAGCTCCCAGAAGGCCCGCCAGTCCAAGAGCAAGGCGCGCCTGGCCGCCTACGAGCAGATGGAGGCCGAGGCCCTGAGCACGCGGGACGTGGACTTCACGGACATCCACATCCCCGTGGGTCCGCGCCTGGGCCAGAAGGTCCTGGTGGCCTCCGACCTGCACAAGGCCTTCGGTGACCGCGTGCTCTTCGACGGGCTGGACTTCGACCTGCCGCGCAACGGCATCGTGGGCGTGATCGGCCCCAACGGCGTGGGCAAGTCCACCCTGTTCAAGATGATCGTGGGCCAGGAGCAGCCCACCTCCGGCACGCTGGAGCTGGGCGAGACAGTCAAGCTCTCCTACGTTGACCAGATGCGCGCCGGCATCGACCCCCAGAAGACCGTGTGGGAGGTCGTCTCTGACGGCAACGACTTCATGAAGGTGGGCGAGCAGGAGATTCCCTCCCGCGCGTACGTGAGCGCCTTCGGCTTCAAGGGCACGGACCAGCAGAAGCGCGCGGGCGTGCTCTCTGGCGGCGAGCGCAACCGCCTGAACCTGGCCCTTACCCTCAAGCAGGGCGGCAACCTGCTGCTTCTGGACGAGCCCACCAACGACTTGGACACGGAGACGCTCGAGAGCCTGGAGGAGGCCCTTCTGGCCTTCCCCGGCTGCTCCGTGATCACCAGTCACGACCGCTGGTTCATGGACCGCATCTGCACCCACATCCTTGCCTGGGAGGGCACGGACGACGAGCCTGGCGCTTGGCACTGGTTCGAGGGCAACTTCGAGGACTACCAGAAGGACCGCGAGAAGCGCCTGGGGCCCGATCTCTCCAAGCCCCACCGACTGCACCGCAAGCTCACCCGCGACTGAGACACGGGGACGGTTCTCGCGTCTCATCAATGAGACATGGGGGACGTACCTTTTGTCTCATGCAAAGGATGCCCCACTGGCATGGTGCCTCCACCGCAAGCCTTTGCCCGCGGAGTGACGAGTGGCAGACTTTTGGGTAATCACCTTACCCGCGTCTAGCTCTGTCACTCCGCGGGTAATATATAGACAATAATCAATCCTTTTGCGGGGCATTACCTGAGGGGTGGTCTCATGCCAGGCAGCATCTGCAAGTCATCCGGCGAGCGCGGCGCGTTCGGGCTCGTCGTCTCGCACGGTTGCCCGTACAACCGCTGCGCCTTCTGCGACCTGTACAAGTGCGACACCTACCGTGAGGTATCGCTGGACCAGGTGGAGGCGGAGCTCAAACGCGTGCAGAGCGTGGGCGGTAAGCCTACCAAGCTCATGTTGGGCGACGGCGACGCCCTGCACATGGACTTCGACCGCCTCATGACCATCCTGAACATGATTGACCACTACCTGCCCTCCGTCACGCGCATCGTGAGCGACGCCACCATCTGGTCAATCTCGCGCAAGAGTGACGAGGAGCTTCGTACACTGAGCAATCGTGGCTGGCAGATGTTCTACGTGGGTATTGAGTCTGGTTTGGACGACGTGCTGCGCTTCATGCACAAGGACCACACCAATGCCATGGCGCGGCAGCAGGTGGCGCGCCTGCACGCCGCCGGTATCCAGCTTGGTGCGCACATCATGACGGGCGTCGCCGGCGCCGGCCGCGGCATGGAGAACGCCCGTGCCACGGCGGCCCTGCTCAACGAGCTGCAGCCGGCCTTCGTCACCAACTTCAACATGAACGTGAGCCCCGTGACGGAGCTGGGCCTTCTGGAGGAGGACGGCAAGTTCGTGCGTGCCACCGACCTTGAGGGCATGGAGGAGGAGCGCGAGCTCGTTAGCCTGCTGCAGATTGACGGCACCTTCGAGGGCTACCACAACAAGTACGTGCGGCCAGACGAGCTCATTGCGGAGGGTGACGGTCCCGCCTGGCAGCGCGCCTTCACCCAGTGGGTGCACACCAAGGGCAAGCTGCCCCAGGACCGCGAGAAGATCCTGGCCAAGCTGGACGCCGCCATCGCCGACCTGCGCCAGCTGGAGCCTCGCGCTGCGTGAGACAGGGGGACGCACCTTTTGTCTCATGCAAGGACGGCGGCTCATCCTAGTATTGGGGAGAACCAACAAGAGGGCTCGACGCGGGAGGTTGCTTCCCGTCGAGCCCCATCGCATGAGGCCGACAAATAGGAGAGACCCATGTTCCTTCTTCTACCGGGCATCGATCCCTACCTGCAGATCTTCCTCCTGCTGGCGCTTGCGCCGGCGGTCATTCTCATGGTGTACGTGTACCGGCTGGATCCCATTGACAAGGAGCCGGGCGGGCTCCTGTGGTCCTTGGTACTGCGTGGCGTGTTGGCTGGCCTCATCGCGGGTGCCTTGGAGGGCGTGGGTATGCAGGCGCTGGGCCTCTTTACCGGCCTTGAGCCCGACAGCGTGCAGTTCACGGTCGTGAGCGACTTCGTGGTGGTGGGTGCCATAGAGGAGGGAGCCAAGTATTGGCTCATGGCGCGCAAGACCTGGCGCAACCCCTCGTTCAACTGTCGCTTTGACGGGGTGGTGTACGCGGTTTTCACGTCCTTGGGCTTCGCGGCCATGGAAAACGTCATGTACGGCCTGACCTACGGGTCGGGCGTCCTGGTGCAGCGCGCCTTCATGGCCATTCCCGCACACATGGGCTTCGCCGTCATCTTTGGACTCCTGTACGGGCAGGCCCGCTGCATGAGCCTCCGCCGGCGCGGGCTCGAGTCCGCGGCGTGCATAGCGGGCGGCTACTTGCTCTCAGTGTTCCTGCACGGTGCGTATGACTCTGCGGCCATGGTCAGCTCCGTGGTGGGCGACAGCCTCTTCCTGCTGGTGGTTGCCACCATCTACATCGTGAATCTTGTGGTGGTGCGAGTGGCCGCCAGGCACGACTGCCGCATTGGCTAGTCGCATTCCGTAGGGGGCCTCACTCTGCGACCGTTTCGCGATTGTCCCTATCGACAAATTCCTAGCTTTAAAGTATGTTTTATCAGTCGGCAGGAGTGTATGGGTATACCCTGCTGTGAATGCGAAGCGGCGATTGCCTGTGGAGGGGTACCACTGGCGCCGTGCACGGTCAGGCACCGAATGGGGAGGTTGGCGTGGAAGACAGCAGGCTCACCAAGAACGTGGAGGCGTTCAAGAGCGGCTACAAGGACGAGGGCGAGCTCTTCAGCAAGCCCAGGATGTACTTTCCCAACCGCTCCGTTTGCGTTGACCTCCTTACGGACATCCGCAACCTCATGTTTCCTGGCTACTTCGACGACGACAGCAAGGCGGGGGAGAGCTCGGACCACCTGATTGCGGAGCGTCTTCTGCACATTGAGCGTGTTCTGGCGGGCCAAATCGCCAACGCCCTGCTCTTTGACGACGCAGACCTGAACCCCTGCCTGGCGCGCGTGCAGGCCGCGGACCTGTCTGCCCAGTTCATGGACGAGCTGCCCCACGTGCACGCCCTGCTCCTCACGGACATCGAGGCGCTCTTCCAGGGTGACCCCGCTGCGGAGAGCCGCGTGGAGGTGCTCATTGCCTACCCGGGCTTCTATGCCACCTTCGTGTACCGCCTGGCGCATGTGCTGTACACGCTGAAGGTGCCCATGATTCCCCGCATCCTCACGGAGTACGCGCACGGCCGCACGGGCATAGACATCAACCCCGGCGCGCAGATTGACGAGTACTTCTTCATCGACCACGGTACGGGCATCGTCATAGGCGAGACCACGATTATTGGCAAGCACGTCAAGCTGTATCAGGGCGTCACCCTGGGCGCCCTCTCCACCCGCAAGGGCCAGGCCCTGCGCGGCGTCAAGCGCCACCCCACGCTGGGAGACTACGTGACGGTCTACTCCAACGCCAGCATCCTGGGCGGCGAGACGGTCATCGGCAGCGGCGCCGTGATCAGCGGCTCCGCCTTCGTGTGCGAGTCCGTGCCGGAGAACGCCCGCGTGAAGCTCAAGGACCAAGAGATCATTGTCCACAGGCCCGACGAGCCCGAGCCCACGTGGTTCTACGTGATATAGCTGCCAAAGCTGCAAGAGTGCCGAGCGGAATCTCTGGTCACTTTGTTCGTTTGCTTACAACAAAACGAGCCCCCTTCGCGCCGTGTGTGCTATCCTAGCCCGCAGGCTATGACGGAGAGGTTCGCCCGTCGCGTGACCGGAGGAGAAGAGAGGGAGCTCACCGGCTGAGAGGCTCCTGCGAAGGTCGACGGACGAAGTTCACTCCACCAGCTGCAACCTGAACGGCCCGCGTCGCGTGACGGCGCGCTCAGTAGGGAAGCCGTCCTGCCCGCGGCAAGGGCAACAAAGAGTGGGTACTGTGGCACAAGACCGCAGGCCAACCAGGGTGGTACCGCGGAATTCTCCGTCCTTGGGCAGCACGCGCCCAAGGGCGGTTTTTTGTTGGCTCGCAAGAGCCCGAAGGAGGTTTTACTCACATGGCAATGTCCGATGACCTCAAGGCCATTGAGGAACAGGTGAAGGAGGGCCTGGCCAAGGTGTCAGACCCCAAGGAGCTGGACTCGCTCCGCGTGAAGACGCTGGGCCGCAAGGGCTCGCTCACCGCACTTATGCACATGATGGGCCAGGTTCCGGCGGACCAGCGCCCTGCCATGGGCAAGCTGGCCAATACCGTGCGCGCCAACGTGGAGGCGGCCATCATGGAGCGCGGGACCGAGCTTGCCAAGCAGGCCATGGCCAAGCGCATGAACGCGGAGGCGGCGGACATCACCCTGCCTGGCCGCAGGCTCTCGCCCGGCACCCAGCACCTCATCAGCCAGATTCGCGAGGAGATTGAGGACGTCTTCGCTGGCCTTGGCTACACCGTTGAGGACGGCCCCTTCATCGAGGACGTGTACCACAACTTCACGGCCCTGAACGCGCCGGAGAACCACCCCAGCCGCTCTGCGTCGGACACCTTCTATGTGGTGGACAACGCGCCCGAGGGCAAGGGCGACCTGGGCCTCTCTGCCTCCGACCTGCTGCTTCGCACCCAGACCTCCGGCGTGCAGGTGCACGTCATGGAGAAGCAGCAGCCCCCCATCTACATGATCTGCCCGGGCACCGTCTTCCGCCCGGACACCGCAGACGCCAACCACCTGCCGCAGTTCACGCAGGTGGAGGGCCTGGTGGTGGACGAGGGCATCACCTTTGGCGACCTTAAGGGCACGCTGGACTACTTCACGAGGGAGATCTTCGGCAAGGACCGCGCCACCCGCTACCGCCCGCACTTCTTCCCCTTCACGGAGCCCAGCTGCGAGGTGGACGTTTCCTGCGGCGTGTGCGGTGGCAAGGGCTGCCGGTTCTGCAAGGGCACGGGCTGGCTGGAGATTCTGGGCTGCGGCATGGTTGACCCCAACGTCTTCCAGTACGTGGGCATTGACCCCGAGAAGTACACCGGCTTCGCCTTCGGCATTGGCGTGGAGCGCGTGGCGGCACTTCGCTACGACCTGCCTGACCTGCGTGCGCTCATGACGGGCGACATGCGCTTCCTGCGCCAGTTCTAGCCCCGACGGCCCGCAGGGCCGCAATTCCAAGCAAACCCCGCGTACATCAAGAAAGGCAACAAAGATGCGCGTTTCATACGAATGGCTCAAGACGATGGTCGACGTGCCTGAGGACCCCCAGGACCTGGTGAAGGAGTTCGTCCGTACCGGCACCGAGGTGGAGGCTGTGGAGAAGGTCGGCGCCAACCTGGACCACGTGGTGACGGCCAAGGTCGTCTCCAAGAAGCCCCACCCGGATTCGGACCACATGTGGCTGTGCCAGGTTGACGTGGGCAAGAACAACGTGGACGCGGACGGCAACCCCGTGCCGCTGCAGATTGTGTGCGGCGCCCAGAACTTCAACGAGGGCGACCACATTGTGACCGCCATGATCGGCGCCGAGCTCCCCGGCGGCGTGAAGATCAAGAAGTCCAAGCTCCGCGGCGTGGAGTCCTGCGGCATGAACTGCTCCGAGCGCGAGCTTGGCCTGGGCTCCGACCATCAGGGCATCATGATCCTGCCCCAGGATGCGCCCGTTGGCATGCCCTTCACGGACTACAACGGCATGTCCGACACCGTGATTGACTGCGAGCTCACCCCCAACCGCCCGGACTGCCTCTCCATGACCGGTATGGCCACCGAGGTCAGCGCCATGTACGACGAGCCCACCCACATCGAGCTCCCGGCCATCAAGCACGAGACCGCCGAGGACGTGCACGACCTGGTGGACGTTACCATTGACGACCCGGTGCTCTGCCCCCGCTACACGGCGCGCGTTGTGCGCAACGTGAAGATCGCCCCCAGCCCGGAGTGGCTGGCCAGGCGCGTGATCGCCGCCGGCTCCCGCACCATCAACAACGTGGTGGACGTCACCAACTACGTTATGTACCTCACCGGCCAGCCCCTGCACGCCTTCGACCTCAACAAGCTGGGCGTCCGCGACGGCAAGCGCCACATTGTGGTGCGCGCCGCCAAGGACGGCGAGAAGGTCACCACCCTGGACGGCAAGGAGCGCGAGCTCACGTCCGACATGGCCGTGATCACGGACGATGGCGCCACTCCCGTGGCCCTGGCCGGCGTCATGGGTGGCCTCAACTCCGAGATAGACGAGAACACCACGGCGGTCCTCCTGGAGTCCGCCAGCTTCGACGCGGGCCACATCTCCCGCACCAGCCGCAGGCTGGACCTCATGAGCGAGGCCTCCATCCGCTACGAGCGCCAGATAGATACCGCCAACTGCGCCAGCGTCTCCGACGTGGCGGCCGCCCTCTTCGAGGAGTGCTGCGGCGCGGAGGTCGTGGGTGGCATCGTGGACGAGTACCCCGCGCCGGTGGAGCCCGTGGTCATTCCCATGCGCCCCGCCCGCGTGCGCGCCCTGTGCGGTGCGGACATCCCCGACCAGTTCATGGTGGACCGCCTGCAGCACCTGGGCTGCACGGTCTCGGGCGAGGGCGAGACCCTGACCGTGACCGCCCCCACCAACAGGCCGGACCTCACGCGCGAGGTTGACCTCATCGAGGAGGTCTGCCGCCTGTGGGGCGAGGGCGACATCACGCCGACCCTGCCCGCCGCCCGCAACCACGCCGGTGGCCTGACGGTTGACCAGCAGCGCGTTCGCAGGATCGGCCGCACCCTGCGCGCCTGCCACCTCTCCGAGACGTCCACCTACTGCTTTGCCGACGCACGCGACCTTGAGCGCCTGAACATGCCCGAGGAGGGCAAGGGCATTCCGGTGCGCATCATCAACCCGCTGGTCGCGGACCAGTCCGAGATGCGCCGCGACATGCTGCCGGGCCTGCTGCGCTCCGTTGCCTACAACAAGGACCACGGCGTGAAGAACGTGGCCCTGTACGAGATTGGCCGCGTCTTCTACGCGCACGAGAACAAGAGCCAGCCCGACGAGCCCACCATGGTGGCCGGCGTGCTCTCCGGCTCCTGGGACGACGACGGCTGGAACCGCAAGTACGGCCAGCTGGACTTCTTCGATGCCAAGGGCGTGGTGGAGGAGCTCCTGGACGAGCTGCGCATCACTAAGGTCCGCTTCAAGGTGGCCAAGCCCGAGAAGTACCCCTGGCTGCAGCCCGGCCGCGCCGCCGAGGTGCAGGCACAGGGCCAGCAGATCGGCTGGGTGGGCAACATTCACCCGGAGTCGCTGCAGAACTTCGGCATCGACGAGCCGGTGGTGGCCTTCGAGCTCTCCGTCGACCACCTGCTGAAGCTGGCCAAGCGCGAGCTGCCCTACCAGAACGTGCCCAGTCTGCCGGGCGTGGACGTTGACCTGGCCATCGTCGTGGACGAGGACGTCACGTACGAGACCATGGTGCAGCGCATCACGTCCGCGGGCGGCAAGCTCCTGGCCGACGTGCACCTCTTCGACGTGTACCGCGACCCCGTGCGCGTTGGCGTGGGCAAGAAGTCCATGGCCTTCTCGCTCACGTACCGCGCGGACGACCACACGCTGACCTCCGACGAGGTGGACAAGGCACACAGCAGGCTGGTCAAGAAGGTGCTCAAGGGCGTCGGCGGCGAGATCCGCGCCTAACGTGTCAAAAGGGGACGTTTCCCTTTTGTCACGCTCTGGATAAGATGGGCTCCCCCCGTTCGCGCGGGGGGAGCTTTTCGTTTAGGATGAATGCCATGCCTAGTTGGAATATACATACCGCACACGTTGAGGGGCTGCTCGCGCACGACGACCTGGCGACGCTGGGGATTCGCGACGCCAACGCCTTCCTCTTCGGCAACTTTGTGCCCGACGTCTACGTGGGGTACATGGTGCGGTCCTGCTCGCACAAGATTCGCTACCGCATCACGCACCTGGCGGAGCCCGACTTCATTCCCACGCCCCACTTCGACCTCTTTGCCGCCCTGTACGTGGACGGGCTGGATGCCTCGGACGTGACCCTGGGCACGTGGGCCCACCTTGTGGCGGACCACATCTACAACCTGCACACCTCGCGCTACATCCAGTCCATTGGCGTGCCGGCGGGCGAGCAGACCCGCATTCGCAAGCAGGGGGACTTCGACCTCTTTGGCCGCACGCTCAGAATCAGCCTGAAGCCGCAGGTGACGGAGGGCCTTCTGGCCCAGGCCGCCGCCTTCCCGCAGTACGGGTTGGACGCCGCGGACGTGCGCGCGGCGGCGGAAGCGGCCTGCGACATCGTGGATGCCAACGCCGAGCGGCAGGTGGATGGCACGCCGGAGTACAGCCTGCTCACGGCGGACTTCTTTGCGGAGACCTCGGCGGAGGTCAGTCGCGTGATTCGTGCCGGGCTGGCCTCCCACGCGGCGTGCGGGTCCACGGCGCCGGGAGTCGCCGAGGTCATGCCGGGCTACCTCACCATGTCCCCAGAGGGGGCGCTTGAGGGCATTGCCCGGGTGGAGCGCATGGGCGCGGAGTCCGAGCGCCGCATGCGGGCACGCGGCCGCAAACCGCCCTTTGACGACGAGGTCGTGCCCGTGCACATGGCGATTCCGAACACGCCCAAGTGGCAGGGAAGCACACATGCCTAAGTTCAAGAAGTCAGAGGGCAACCTGCTTTACGTGCAGGTTTCCGACTACGTGCGCGAGAAGATCTACTCCAAGGAATGGGGCGTGAACGAGCCCATCCCCTCGGAGCACGAGCTCATGGACATGCTGGGGCTCTCGCGCGGAACGGTGCAGAAGGGCATCCGCCAGCTGGTGGACGAGGGACTGCTGGTGCAGCAGCGCGGTCGCGGCACCTTCGTGACCCAGCCCCTGATCGCGCGGCCGTCATCCAACAGGCTGCTCTCGTTCGCGGAGTCCATGAACGCGCAGCACATTGAGTACGTGACGAAGGTCGTGAACAAGGAGGTGGAGCTTGCCACCGAGGTCTGCTCGGAGAACCTGGGCATTGCGGTGGGGGAGCCCTACCTGTACCTGGCGCGCGTGCGAAGCGTCTACGGCTGGCCGCTCATGTTCATAGAGAGCCACCTGAACCTCTCGGCCTGCCCGGGACTGGAGGACGCGGACTTTGAGAAGGAAGGCCTCTTCGCGGCCGTGCAGCGCACCAGCGGGCAGGAAATCGGCCGGTCGGAGATGGTCTACAGCGCCCGTACGGCCGGCAAACGGCGCGGCCGCTGGCTCAAGTGTGACGAGCACGCGCCGGTGCTGGAGCTGGACCAGCTTGTGAGGCTTGAGGACGGTACGCCCTTCGAGTGGGGCAGCGTGTGGCTGCCCGCCAACCGCTGCGTCATCTCCAGCGAGTCCGTTAGGCAGTGAGACAGGGGGACGCACCTTTTGTCTCATGTGAATGAGACAAAAGGTGCGTCCCCCTGTCTCTCCCTATTGCGGTTCGTTTACCTTCCATTGATATTTCGTTCGTAATATCATATGTGGAAAAAGGAAGCAGTTACCCTAGGGGGAGAGGCATGTCCAAGCGCGATTCCCAAATCTTGGAGATTCTGACATCCGAGAAGAAGGTCGAGGTTGCTTCGCTCGCGGAACGTTTGGGTGTCTCGAATGTGACCATGCGGAAGGATTTGGACGCGCTGCAATCCAGAGGCCTGGTTCAGCGGGAACACGGGTACGCGTTGCTTTCGAATCCCAATGACCTGAGTGGCAGGTTGGCGTTCCACTACGAAGAAAAGAAGCGTATTGCACGCAAGGCGGCAGAGCTGGTGCCTGACGGCTCTACCGTAATGATAGAGAACGGCAGCTGTTGTGCTCTTCTGGCGCGTGAGTTGGCGGATACCAAGACCAGCGTGCATATCATTACCAACAGTGCATTCATAGCGGCATACGTGCGGGACAAAGCCTCAGTTCAGACGACCCTGCTGGGTGGCATGATGCAGCGGGATTCGCAGGTTACGGTGGGCCCTTTGGTCCGTCTTTGTGCCCAGGAGTTCCTAGTGGAGTATGCCTTCGTCGGTGTAGATGGCTGGGTTGATGGAATCGGCTTCATGAACAACGACCAGATGCGAGCAGAGGCCATCCGTGCAATGGCAGGGCAGGCGAACCAAGTGGTAGTGGTCACGGAATCGAACAAGTTCGGGCAGCACGGCACTTCTCACCTGCGCTTGGAGCAGTGGCAGCTGGGCGTCGTAACCGACAGTGGCCTGTCTGACGACTATCTTCAGAAGTTGCGTAAGGCGAACGTCAAGGTGACCCTGGCGTAGGGCTTCCGGTTTCTGGTCATTTGTTCTTGCTGCGATTCAAATAAGGGACACTCAGCAAAGGTCGCGTCGCCGTCACAGCTGCGTGCGACGCGACCTTTGTGACGGCGAGGCTTGGCCGAATCATCCCTGTGAGCGGGGATTCTAAAGCCGATACACGCAATCAAACGTCTGACATTGTCGATTTCCATCACTAAGTCGACGTTCGAAAGTTACGAACGTAACACATGATAGGGCAATTTAGTAGCAAAAAGCATTTACGGTCGTAATCATACCGCTCATCAGATAATCGCGCATAGTGAAAAGAAATCAATAAGAATTACGAACGTAAGATAATATACTTACGGACAGAGCAACTGGCGATTGCGCATGATATGTCGCCACGCAAAGGTATGGATGTGTAAGGATTGGAGGTAGATGGTGGTAGGAATCGTTCTAGCGAGCCACGGTGCGCTTGCCGAAGGTGTCCTTTCGTCTGGTCAGATGATCTTTGGGCAGCAACAGGATGTGTTTGCGGTAACCCTAACACCGGAGATGGGGCCAAAGGACTTCAGGGGGCGTCTTGACCAGGCGATTGCGTCCGTGTCTGACCAGGAACACTTGCTGTTCTTGGTTGACCTGAAGGGCGGCACACCCTATAACCAGGTGCGCCTGCTGCTGGAAGAAGGCTCTCATGAAGATTGGGTTGCGGTGACGGGACTCAATCTCCCCATGTTGCTTTCGGCGTACGAAACGCGCGATGGGGCGGAAACCGCAGCGCAGGTGGCGAGCTCGGTGTATCAAGGGGCAAAAATCGGAGTGACGATTACCCCAGATTCCCTTACGCCGCACGAAGCCTTGACCGTCGCTCCTGCGAGTGCCTCGGGTAGCAAAATCACCCTCAAGCCGGGCACCGTCATCGGTGACGGCCACATCAAGTGCGCGCTTGCGCGCATCGACTCCCGCCTGCTGCACGGGCAGGTGGCTACCGCATGGGCAAAGCAGGTGTCTCCCACCCGCATCGTTGTCGTGTCTGACGGCGTGGCCAGGGATTCCATGCGCAAGACACTGATTGTCGAGGCGGCGCCTCCCGGAGTGCGCGCAAACGTGATTCCCGTCTCCAAACTCGCGGAAATATGGCTCTTCGGTGGTTTCTGTGGGAGAGATTCCGGCATAGGCCCAGCTCAGCGGGCGAAAACAACGATCTGGAACTGAAACGGCCCCGGGAGGGGCCGT
>OMVJ01000030.1 GCA_900314495.1 uncultured Olsenella sp. | reverse complement strand
CACGGCGTGGATGACGGCGTCGTATTCGTAGGTCTCCATAGCCCCTCCTCCGGTCTTTTCGCTCGGGCATGCTAAGACTACTGCATGTTGTCGGAGGGTGCTGCGTGACAGACCTACGCCCCTCCAGGTCCGAGTATGCATGCCTGCCCCGATGCAACCGCGGATTGTGAATTTTCGTGCGCGTTTGCGGTGCAAGGCTCTCAGTATTATATGATGTATATGCATCAAAAAGGAGCGAGGGAGGGAAGCATGGCAAAGCGCATAGACAACACCGCCTGCCACTGCCTGCGGATGCGCCGCAGCGCTCAGAACGTGGTCGACTTCTACGACGCCACCCTCGCGCCCGCCGGCGTCACGGCCCGGCAATACTCCCTTCTCAACCAGGTGGCCCTCAACGATGGGTGCAGCGTGAGCCGTCTGGCAGAGCTGACGGAGCTTGACCGCTCCACGCTCGCCCGGAGCCTGCGACCGCTCTACGCGCGGGGCTTCCTAGCCGACGTGCGGGAGGACGGCGCCCGCAACAAGCGGCTTACCCTCACGGCCGAGGGCAAGCGCGTGCACAAGGAGGCGGCGTCGCTCTGGGCGGAGGCGCAGCGGCATTACGAGGAGCATCTGGGGCCGGAGCGCGTGAGGGCGCTCGAGTCCGCATTGGAGCTGCTCCAGACCCTGTAAGCAGGTATTACTTGGGAAGCAGATTCCCATGGACCAATTGGTGTATATGCACCAGATAAGGAGGAACGAGATGGCAAACGTAGGACACGAGCTGGCGCTCATCGTGGCGGGAACGCCGGATCACTTCAACGCCTGCACCGTCATGTACGGCGCCGAGGGCATGATCTGGAGCAAGGACGCGTACTTCGCCTTCGTCAAGCCCGAGCGCTACACCTGGCAGTTCATCAAAGATAATGACTACTTCACCGTCTGCTACTTCCCCAAGGAGTGGGCCCACATCCACAAGGTCTTTGGCTACGAGAGTGGCCGCGACGTGGACAAGGTAGCCAAGTGCGGCATCCACCCCGAGTTCCTGGAGCACGGAATCGCCTTTGAGGAGGCCAGCGAGGTCTACGTCTGCCACAAGATGTACATGCGCCAGATGGAGAAGTCGCTCGACCCGGCTGACGTGCAGGCCAAGTACGCCGACCCTAACGACCTCATCTACGGCGAGGCCCACTACGCCGTCATCGGCCAGATAGTGGATCACATCGTGCGCTAGGGCGGCGCGAAGCAGGTTGTTACCGGCTGTTACGCGGTATGCGCAAAATATGCCGCGACGATCGGTGGGAGTAGTCATAGCTCCGTTTGAACGGCGGTACTCCGCGCTTTTCCGTATGCCTCCGTATCTCGCAAGACTGACGGCTCGAAATGCCGCGTGAGACCCGTTCTTGACGGTACTGTGCTGCAATGTATAATAAATGCAGCACAAAGGAGGATTACATGGAGACCGTCACAACCAGCATCCGTACCGACGCCCAGCTGAAGCGAGAGGCCGACCGCCTGTTCGCGAAGCTAGGCATGAACTTCTCGACTGCGGTCAACACGTTCCTGCGCCAAGCGGTCCGCGAGCAGGGTCTGCCCTTCCGCCCCACCCTCGACGTCCCCAATGCCGAGACGCTCGCTGCCATGCGCGAGGCCGACCGCATTGCCGCCGACCCGGATGCCCGCGGCTACTCGACGGTGGACGAGCTTTTTTCCGATCTGGAGGGCTAAGCCATGCGGGAGATCCGTCTGACTTCGCGCTTCAAGAGGGACTACAAGGCGGCCGTCAGGCGGGGCATGCCAAAGGACGAGCTGCGCGCCGTCATCGAGGCGCTCGCCAACGACAAGCCGCTGCCGGAGAGGTGCCGGCCCCATATGCTCTCGGGTGACTGGGTCGGCCATTGGGAGTGCCATATCCGCTCGGACTGGCTCCTCATCTACAAGCTCACTGACGAGGTGATGGTGCTCACGCTGGTGCGCACGGGCACCCACAGCGACTTGTTTGACGAGTGAGGGAGGCTCCTTCAGCAAGCGTCTGCGACCCCTACCAGCCGCTGGAGGAGAGGTACGGCCGCACGCGGGCGCTGCTCGAGGAGATGGCCGGCAGCGGCTGCGAGATATCCATCGCCACGCGCAGCGACCTCGTCCTGCGCGACCTCGACCTCATACGGCAGTTCCCCAACGCACGGGTGAGCTGGTCCATAAACACGCTCGACGAGGGCTTCCGCTCCGCCATGGACAGGGGCGTCCCCGTCGAGCGGCGCCTCGCGGCCATGAAGGCCTTCCACGACGCCGGCGTGCGCACCACCTGCCTCATCAGCCCCATCTTCCCGGGCATCACCGACGCGCGCGAGGTCATCCTGGCCGCCCGCGACCGCTGCAACCTGGTGTGGCTGGAGAACCTCGACCTGCGCGGCGACTACAAGCCCCGCGTCCTGGGCTGGATAGCCGAGAACCACCCCGAGCTCTCGGGCCTCTACGATGCCATCTACAGCCACAAGGACCGCAGCTGCTGGCACCAGCTCGACGAGGAGATGCGCGCCTTCTGCGAGGAGCAGGGCCTGGAGTACCTGCGCGCCGACGACTCGAACGGCCGCCCGCCCGACGCGCCGCCGATCGTGGCGAACTGCTTCTTCCACGAGGAGGTCAAGAAGTCGGCACGGAAGTAGGTGACAGGTGACGAAGGACGCGTGACAGGTGGCGGGGGAGTGACACATCACCCGTCAAGGTCCCAGCCCGTCGCGTCGAAGAGCGGGTCGGGCTGATAGTCGATCACGTCGCGAACATGCTCCAGACGCAGGTAGTCCAATCGCGGGCGCCTGTAGGCAAACCGCACGTCATAGTCGCTGTCGGGCGACTCGAAGCCCCAGGCGCGACTGCCCGACTCCGCCGCGAATATGACGCGCACGCCATTTTCCCACTCGACTTACTCGAGCCCGGCAAGGATTTCTTCGTGCATCACTGTCACACCGTCCCCCGTCACGCGGCTACTTCGTGAAGAGGAAGTCGCAGGGTTGGCCGTCCTTGCAGAGGGTGTGGTTGCGGGTGAAGGTGACACCTGGGATCGACCCGTAGTTGACGTCGTCGGCATGGCAGAAGATGGTGCCCAGCTTGCGGATGCCGTACTTGCCCAGGATCTGCGCGTAGATGCAGCTTGTGCACTCGAACTGCAGGTACTTGGTGGTGGACTTGTCCTGGTGCCACACGTAGCTCCAGCCGTAGCCGCTGCCCTTCTTGAAGCCCGCCGGCACGATGCGGCTCATCAGCTTGAGCATGCCGGGCTTGGAAAGCAGCTTGCGGTAGGTGCCTGCGGTGGTCTTCTCCACGAAGGCCCACATGGGCTCGCCCGTGGCCTGGATCGCCTCGTCCTCGGAGAGGCCGCGCTCGCGCCACAGCTCGTAGAGGGCCAGGGCGGTGAGCATGTTTGCCAGGTGGTCGTAGTTGCCCTGGTCGCAGTACTCCTGGTTGTCCGCGATGAGCTCGTCCACCCGCGCGGCCACGCGGTCCTGGTCTGCCTGCGGAATCGTGGGCAGGTAGTCCTGGTAGCGGCTTGCCGCCATGAGTGCCCGACCGCTGTACTCGCGCTCCTTCTTTGCCATTGTCCTCTCCTTATGACCGTTCTTGTCCCTGTGCGCCCTGCCGCCTTTGGGCAAGGGCGAGAATTCCCGCCTGGAAGACCACCTGCACGTCGCGCATCTTGGCAACGACTTGGTCCCTCGCGTAGTCGCCCGTCGCGATGCGGGCGAGCGTGTCGTAGTAGGCGGTCATGAGCAGGCGGTAGGTGTCGGAGTCCATGCCGCCCAGGCCCATCCGCGCGAGCATGGGCTCGATGCGCTGGGCGTTGTTCTCCACCAGCGACTCCAGGAAGCCCTCGTAGCGGGTGCCCTCGGAGCGGGCGAGGATGAGGCGCAGGTCGTCGCGGTGGCCGACGATGAAGTCTGCCAGCTCTGGGAGCTGTGCGAAGAAGGCCTCGTCCAGGTGCTCGGCCCGCTCTCCCTCTGGGTAGCTGGTCCAGCCGGCGGTGATATTGCCCATCACCTGGGCCAAGCCCTCCGACGTCTGGGCCACGAGCGCATCGAAGAGCTCCTCCTTGCTGGCGTAGTAGCCGTAGAAGGCGCCCTTGGTAAAGCCGGCGTCCGCCACGATCCGGTTGAGCGACGCGCTCTTGAAGCCATGCTCCATGAAGTGCCGCCGGGCGCTCGCCAGTATGGCCTGCTGCGTAGCCGTGGTGTCTGCCATGCCTCGCCGTTCCATATACCGATGGTATATACCACTGGTAAGTTAGCACAGGCAAACAAATACTTGCTAGTCTGACGTTTGGGAGGCGCGGGGGAGGGGGGCTTTGCCTGTCTCGGTTGGGTGTGGGCCCCATGAGAGTGACTGCCCACGGGAGTCCCTCAGTACACGCATGAGGCACTACAAAATCCGTCCCTATAACAGCTCAAACGCAGCAAGTACGCGAGATTTATCTGGGTGTTTGTGATGAACATCAAGTTATAGGGACGGATTTTATGGTGCTGCTGGGATATATGGGCGGTTTCGCGACTCGTAAACCTGCAGGTGGGAGGCTGTGAATTTGAGCGCGCTATCCGCCCGAGGGAGAAACCGCACCGGAGAGCAGGGCCGTCTAGCTAGGATTTTGTGGCTGCTCTTTTTGTCATCGTGGCGAAAGGGCATATCCGGGGACGCCCGCGGAAGCCTGCGACGGGCCTTCTAGCTGGGCAAACGCGTCAGAGACGTTTTGAGCCACGCTCTCGCTCCCGACGGGCTTTAGGTCCAACGCCCCTTGGGACGACCGCCCAGCGCCTTCTGGTGAGGTCGCTTTTTCATGCCCGGTATCCCGCGTGCTATTTGACGCGCCGGAAGATGCCCTCGGCGTTGATCGACGTGACCTCCACGGTCTCGTACATCCTGCCAAGCCGGTCCTCCAGCGAGCACCTTGTCTCGTACGGTGGGGTGAAGGCGCCCTTGGGGATTAGGAGGTGCTGGCAGAACCAGTCCGTCCTTCTCATCTGGCCCTGGATGTAGAAGCAGCCGCAGAAGGTGCCGCCCCTCTTGAGCGCCCCGTACGTCTCGCGGAAGGCGGTGCCCTTGCCTGGGAAGGCGTGGAAGCCGTTGAGGGAAAGCACGGCGACAAAGCTCTCGTCCGCAAAGGGAAGCGCCCCGACGTCGCCCTGCCGGAACGTGACGTTGCGGATGCCCATGGCCTTCTCCTGGCACGACCTGCCTCATGCCATCCTATAATGAGTTAGATACTACTAACTCATTATAGGCGGGAGACAAGCACATGGAGCCGGACGCCGGGAGCAAGAAGCTGCACATCGAGAAGAACACCGTCCAGGAGACGTTGGTGATGCCGCTCTACGGGCGCAAGGTGTGCTCGGAGCGCTTCCCGCAGCTCTTCCATGACGAGGAGGCGGCACGCTTGGTCGAGAGCCTGGACTACGATTTCTCCGAGTACGGCCGGTCCCTTGCAAGCTCGGCAGGGCTCCTCGGAGCGCTGGAGGTGGCGCAGCGTCAGAACGACGTGGCGTTCGAGATCCGCGACTACCTGGCCACGCACGAGCGTGCGGCCGTGGTCAACATGGGCTGCGGCTTGGATGGGAGCTTCAGACGCTGCGACAACGGCACGGCACACGGCTACAACGTGGACATGCCCGACGTCATCCAGGTGCGCGACCGCCTGCTCGGTGCAGGGGGGCGTGAGCGGAACATCGCGAGCGACCTCAACGACTTCTCCTGGATGGACCAGGTGGACGGCAGCGAGGGCGCGATCTTCTTTGCCATGGGCGTCCTCTGCTACTTCTCGCCCAACCAGGCACGCGCGCTGCTGACCGAGATCGGCCGCCGGTTCCCCGGCTCCGTGGTGGTGTTCGACGCCTTCAACAAGCTCGGCGCCCGCATGTTCGCCAGGACTTGGCAGAAGCAGATGGGCATCGGCGATGTGAGCATTGGTTTTTACCTAGATGACCCCACGGAGCTCGCACAATGGGGGCCGGAGTTCTCGCGCGTGTCCTCGCGCAGCTACATGCGGGGCTACCAGGACATCTGCCCGCAGCTGGGCCTGGCCCTCAGGACCATGGTCAAGGCCTGCGACCGCGGCATGGGCATGCGCATCGTGAAGGTCCAGTTCTAGCGCGGCAAAGCGCTAGGGACTCCGGGTCCGCTCGATACCTGGCGTCCGCCCTCAGTACTTGGGCAGCACCAGGCGCTTGTCCACGGCCTCCACCACGAGGGCCAACGTGCTTTCGAAGCCCGTCTTGGCCAGGAGGTTCTTCACGTGGTACTTCACGGTGTTGAGCGATATGCCCAGCTCGGAGGCTATCTGCACGTAGCTGAGGCCCCGGGCCAGCTGGTGGAGCACGTCGAACTCGCGCGCCGTGAGCTCCGAGCTCCTGGCCAGGCCAAGCCTCACCACCGGGGCCTCGCTCGGCCACACTCGCTCGCCCCGCAGCGTGCGCTCCACAACGTCGACAAGCCCCACCGCCTGCAGGTCCTTGTACCAGAAGCTGTCGCACCCGGCGGCCTGCGCCTTGACCAGGAAGGTGTGCTCTGGCATGGAGGTCATGATGATCACCTTGGTCGTGGGGCTCTCGCGCTTGATGCGCGCGGCCGCCTGAAGGCCCGACTCGTCGTCGCGGGTGCACACGTCCATGAGGACGAGACCGATGCTGCGTCTTGCACAGGCCACAACCGCGTTTGCGGCGTTCTCCAGCGTGGCCACGATTGTGACGTCCGGCAGCTGGGCTAGGCGGTCCACCACTGCCTCCCGCGCCAGGAGGGAGTCCTCAACCACCACGGTCCTTACCATGGCCGTCACCTCGCTTCCGGAACTCGCATGGTGAGGGACACGCCTCTGCTGAGGTCCAGCTGTAGCACGGCGCCTTCCTCCTCGATCTTGGCGCGCAAGTCGGCCAGGCCCGCGCCTTCGGTCAGGCTGGAGGGGGCACCTCCCGCCTGGGCGTCCTGACCGTTGTCCCATATGTGCGCGACGGTCCAGCCGTCCTGCCGCTCGCAGCTCACCCTCAAGACCGTGGCGTGGGCGTGCCGCGCCGCGTTGCTCAGGGCCTCGCGCACTGCGCTGAGCACCAGTGACCTTGCGACCTTCTCTGTAGGAAGCTCACCGGACCAGACGACCCGGCATCCTACGAGCGCCGCCACGCCATCGAGCTCCGCGACGTCGGAGGTTCCCTCTCCCGAGGTGGGCCCGACGGAGCCCAGGCCCCGGAGTACAGTCTGCCACCTGGCCACCAGCTCGAGGAGCAGCTGGTCCCGCTCCCGTACGGGCGCCCCGGCAGCCACTTGCTCCCGCGCCTTCTGGGTTATGAGCAGGCATTCTCCAAGGCCCCGATGGGCCTGCATGCGGGCAGAGAGCGTCTCCCGCTTGAGGTTGATCTTCTCGACGTCCTGCAGGAGCAGCTGCTGACGGGCGTTCTGCTCGCGGAGAAGTTCGTTGGCCGCGGAGGTCTCCGCTCTGGCCTGTGCGATGCCGGTTACGTCGATGGCCTGGATCTGCAGGTAGCTTGGCCTGCCCATGGTCTTGCATCGCACGAACTGCCAGACGCTCCCGTCAGGGGTGACCACCTCCAGGGCACGCGCGCCCATCTGGTCCCCGTCGAGCAGCCTGGCGCAGCCCAGCTCCGAGAGCTCACGCCAGAAGGCGCGCGCATCCAGGATGGAATGGCCGGTCAGCGTGCAGGCAAGCTGGTCCATGCGGTGGTTTACCAGGATGGGGACCCCATTCGTGCTGCCCAGGCAGATGCCGCTCGGGAGCGTGTCCACGGCAGTGCGGGTAAGGGACGCCAAGCCCACCACTCGGGCTGGGCGGGCACAGGTCCAGACCATGAGCGCACATGCCAAGGCAACGCAGAGGATGCAGACAAGCAGGCTCATGATGCACCTCCGCGGCTGGCGGGCTGGCCAAGGTGCCTGCCTTCCGGAGTTCCGTCGTCGGGTGCGAGAAGGACGCTCATGCAAGTGGTCTTGAGCTCCGTGCCTTCCTGGAGGATCTGGCCGAGCGCCTGCAGACACCGGTCCTGGCCGAGGGGGCGGTCGCGATCCTGCAGCTTCTGCCCCAGCTCCTGCACCTGGTGCTCGAGTCCTTCTCGCTGTGGGTGTATCTGCTCCTCGAGGGCCTGGTAGATAAGGGCGCGGCTGTGCACGCGCTCGGCCTCGCCGCGCACGCGGAGCTCCTGCGCCAGCGCGTTGCCACGCTGGGAGAGCTCCTCGCGGACATCCTGGAGCTGGGCCAGGGCACGCCGCTGCTCTCGCACGTCCTGGCTCCAGGCGCACCAGACGTCTCGTATACCAAAGGCGCGCAGCTCGATGCCGGGGTTTGTTTCCACGCACTCGCCTCGCGCTAGCGCCAGAAACTCGTCGTGGCCCACGGCGGGGGCGTCCGCGGACCCGGTCAGTCGGGCGCCGCTCGCATCCAGAATCTGGAGGGCGACCGTGGAGGCGTGGAGCACATCCTCGTAGCCGGAGTTGACGGGAACAAGCCCGGTGGCGATGCAGCTCTCCCACAGCAGGGCCTCGAAGAGGAAGACCCGCGCGAAGAACTCCACGAAGTCTGGGTCCGGCGCAAAGGAGCTCAGCATGTAGGGAGCCGCCGCTGCCGCCATGCACGCCCCCACAAGCAGGGTGGGCCATGGGCTGCGGTTGGCCCCCAGGGACCGGTTACGTGCGGTCATGAGGCCAACACGCGCGAGCGTGAGCCCTATGTACCAGACCACAAGCAGATAGGCACCAAAGCCGGGGTGAAAGAGCAGGTTGGGTTGGGGGTCCGCTGGGTCCACCACGCACATGAGATGAAGCTGCGAGTCGCTGATGGCCAGGAAGGCCAGCACTAGCACCGGAACCGCCAGCCAGCGCCAGCGGCGGTCCGGCCGGTACCCGCTGCTGTGCCCCAGCCCGAGCGTGCCCAGCCAGCCTAGCGGCGGTATGGCCATGAGGGGGATGAGCGTGAGGTAGCCGCTCTCGCGCATGAGGGCGATGTCGGAAACAAGGACGGTGTCCTGCACGAACCGCATGGTGGCGCCGGCAAACATGAGGATACCCTCGGCGCACACGCACCGCCTCATGACCTGTTGCGTCATGCACCTGCGGACCGACCTTATCCACAGGCACACAAGCAGCACGTAGATGACGTACATGACGAGGGGGACGAGCCATCCGGAGCTGCCGGACTCCAGCATCCACCGGCGCCAAGCCGAGGCCACCAGGAGCAGTGCCACGGCGCCGCAGGCCCACGCCATGCGTCTGCGTTGCGTCGTCCCCACCTCGGCGCCTCCCGGGCTTGTTGCGCGTCCAGCAATAAGGGCATCGGTCCGCCCCACCTGGCTGCTTACAAGATATATCAGGCTGGTCTTTGGCAGGCCACCCGTACGGGTGGGGTCTTGCACGCCATGCCGTGCTTGAATGCGGCCCAACATCCGCAATCGGGCAGCAGGGGGGCAGTCGCATGGAATCTGTCATCAAGTGCAAGATGCTCAGCTACGGGCTGGTGGAGGTGCGCGACGCGGGGGCCACGTCGCCACGCTACCGGCTCTACGTGGCGGGCCAGCTCAAGAGCTACTCGGACGACCTGTACACGATCATCGCCGAGTTCGACCGGCTCTACTGAGCGGGCACCAGGGGTGGGCACCAGGGGGTACTCCCCTTCTGCCCACTACGGGGAGTACCGGGCACTAGGGGAGTACCCCTTTCTGCCCAACACAACACGAGGGGACGGACATGGACAACCCAAAGGGCAGACTAAACCTCACGTCGAGCGCAAAGGCCACGGCCAACCTTGCCAGCATGGAGACACTGATCGGGGAGGCTGCCGCGCGGTTTGCCCAGGACCCCGAGCCGTGCATCATCGGGCTCATGGGCGGCGCGCTGCCGGAGGTGTCACAAAGCATCCTGAAGGCGCATCCCGGGTTTGCGCAGGTGCACGCCTTTGTCAAGGCGGCATACGACGAGTCTGGCGCCTATCGCGACAACGTCACCAATGCCTTCAACGCCATGGCCCCGTTCTGGAACGATCCGGAGTACTCGGGCGACTACCGGTTCAACCTGCTCATTGCGGTGCTGGGCTGGGCCCTCTACAGGGACGACACGGACGAGGGGACCCGCAACGTGCTCAACAACCTGCTCGAGCGCGTGCTGGCGGGCGGAGAGGTGCTGGGGCTCTTTGAGAACAGCCTGCTTGGCTCCATGCTCTGGTTTGCCGACTATGGCGGCTACCGCCAGCTGGTTGCGGACCAGTACCAGGTGGTGTGCCGGGAGCGGGCCACAAAGGCTGCGGCCGACCAGCGGGAACGCGAGGAGGAAGAGCGCAAACGAGAGGCGGAGAAGCAGCGCGTGCGCATCCAGCGCATGAAGCAGGGCAAGTGCGTCTATTGCGGCGGCAGCTTCAAAGGCCTTCTCCGCAAGACCTGCTCCAGCTGCGGCAGGCCCAAGGACTACTAGGCGGACATCGGCGGGCGCTAGGGGAGTACCCCTGGTGCCCGCTCCTGTGTCTAGGCCTTCGCGAGCCGTCGGCGCAGGGCGAGGCCGGCGCTCACGGCAAGGGGCATGAGGACAAGGGCCAGCACGCCGGAGGTGAGCGTGTCAAAGACGGCCCGACCGGAGCCCTCCAACGTGGAGGCCAGCGCCACGAGGTCCACGTGCTCCCTGACTATGAAGGAGATGAGGCCGCCGACCAGGTTCAGGACCAGCTCCGTAAGCGTGCCAAAGCTCAGCCACACCTGCGTGGCGGGACCGGCCAGCGCCGCGGCGACGGGGTTCATGCTCAGGAGCGCCATGCTTCCGCGCACGAGGCCGGAGAAGTCCAGCGCAAAGGCACCAAAGATCACGCAGAGCGAGGCCTGCTCCAAGAAGAAGCCCATCACAAAGGGCACCAGCATGAGCGCCGGCGATGCCTTGCCCCGCGCCAGGGCCTCGGGGGCGAAGGCCGTGATTGCGACGAGCCCGGCCAGCATGACGGCGAAGCCCGCTGGGAGCAGGGTGCTCACCAGCATGAGGCCGTACCCGGCGGCAACAAGGACGACGGCATCGGCCAGCCACGCGCCGACGTTCTTGTCGTCGCTTTTGTTGCTGGTGCTGCCGTCCGAGGAGTCGCTGCGGTGACTGATGCCCCTCGTCACCTCGAAGGTCCGTGCCACGAGGCCCCCGAGGATGCCCAAGCCCAGCTGCAGCAGCATGATGCGAGGGCCAGCTCAAAGCCATCGCGGGGGTCGTCTGTGAACACACAGAACCAGGTGACAACGAGGGCTACATACATGGCTACGGTGCAGATGGCGTTGAGCACGAAGGGGACTCCGTCGAGGTCCTCGTTCCAGCCAGCCAAGGGCAGGAAGAGACCCACGATGGCAAAGCCGAGCCAGCCAAAGAGCGCGAGAACCTTCTCGTTGCCCTCGCCCGTCATGATGATCCCCAGAGCGGCTACGAGGTTGCCCCATGCGTACCAGAGGACGACTCGCATGACGGCTCCCGCGGCGATCGGTCCCAGCAGGGCGCCCAGCACCGCCGAGGCCAGAAGTCCCAAGGCGATACAGACAGCCGCGGCGAAGAAGGCGTAGCCGGTCATGAGCATGCCGCCAAGTACGAGTCCGCCGCAGAGCAGGAGCACCAGCCCGGCCCCAAGGTCGTCGAGGGGCCCCCACTCGTAGGCCATGTAGCCACCAAAGCCGTCGGGCACGATCTCTATCCAGTCGCCGCCCAGCCGTCGTCAAGGTCAACCCACATGCGTGCTCCCTTCGTCGAGTCGACCAATTCCACCACGGGCGGCGCGTTTCCGCCCCACCCGCAGGGGTGGGGTCAGGCGCGCTGCCGCGGCCATGGTGGGAAGAGAGCATGTTATAGTTAGCCGGAAACGAGAAGTTTGAAAGATAGCGGCCATTAATAACAATCGCTGGGGGTAACACATGATTGGAAGAAGAGCCGAGACCACCCTGCTCAACCGTTTGTACGAGAGCGACCGTGCACAGCTCGTTGCTGTCTATGGCCGGCGACGTGTTGGCAAGACCTTCCTCGTTGACGAGACGTTCAGGGGCAGGATAACCTTCCGCCATGCTGGCCTGTCTCCCGTCGAGGTCCATCGGGGGATCAGGGTAAGTCCGCTCAAGATGCAACTGCAAAGCTTCTACAACTCTCTCGTGGTCCAAGGAATGGAAAGAAGCTCGTGCCCCCAGAACTGGCTGGACGCGTTCCTCATGCTGGAGTTGTTTCTTCAGGAGCGCGACGACGGAGGGCGCCAGCTCGTCTTCTTGGACGAGCTTCCCTGGCTTGACACGCCTCGGTCGGGTTTCATCACGGCTTTCGAGTCCTTCTGGAACGGGTGGGGATGCCACAGGCCGAACCTCATGGTCATCGTCTGCGGCAGCGCCACATCCTGGATCCTCGATGAGCTCATCAACAGCCACGGCGGTTTGTATAACCGAGTTACCTGTGAAATCAAGCTTGCGCCTTTCACGCTCGCAGAGTGCGAGGAGTACTTTACTGAGGCGGGCGTGAGGCTCTCCCGCTACGATATCGTGCAGAGCTACATGATCTTTGGCGGCATACCCTACTACCTGGGCTATTTCCAGCCCGAGGAGAGCCTCGCCCAGAATGTCGATCGCGTTCTTTTCTCAAGGAACGCTCCGCTGCGAGAGGAGTATGACCGGCTCTTCGCATCAATTTTTAGCCAACCTGAGATGATGAAGTCAATCGTAGGCCTCTTGGCCACGAGGAGTACCGGCTTTACTCGCGCAGAGATTGCCGAGCAATGCGGCTATTCCGGTGGGGGAACTCTCTCTAATGCGCTGGGTGCGCTCCTGGCCAGCGATTTCGTGGTGAGCTACGTGCCGTTTGGCGAAGGGAAGAGGTCACGGAGATACAGGCTCGTCGACCCCTTTTGCAAGTTTTGGCTCCACTTTCTTGGCGGAGAGCTTGGCACCGACCCTTACTACTGGCAGAACAACTTGAACGCACAGCCGGTCGTCTCGTGGCGCGGCATTGCATTTGAGGACGTATGCCTCGCGCACGTCGAGCAAATCAAGGCAGCCCTCGGCGTGGCGGGCGTTGCCTCGGAGAATTCGGCTTGGATGATGCGCGGCGGGTCCCCTGGCATGCAGATAGACCTGATCATCTCCCGAGCCGATAACGTGGCAAATATGTGCGAGATGAAGTTCTACAGCGGAGACTTTGCCGTAGACAAGGGCTACTACAAGACTCTACTGGGCCGGCAAGAAGCACTGGCGAAGATGGTATCGCCCAAGTTGGTGGTCCGAAGCACGCTGGTGACGACGTATGGGCTTGCACGCAACGAGTACAGCGGTGCGTTCACGAATG
Source organism: uncultured Olsenella sp. (assembly GCA_900314495.1). Lineage (GTDB taxonomy): Bacteria > Actinomycetota > Coriobacteriia > Coriobacteriales > Atopobiaceae > Olsenella_K. The sequence continues at coordinate 11,059 of OMVJ01000030.1, read as the reverse complement.
TGGTCACGATGGACGACCTCTTTGCGTGAGGTCCCGGTGGCTTCGTGCCCAGGACGTCTTTGCCATGTCGCCTGACCCCACCCGCAGGGGTGGGGTCAGACCTTCTGTCACGTGCTTGAATGGCCACAGCCGAGCCCGAAGGGAGGTGCGCCATGGAGTACGCAAAGCCTCAGGTGGTGGCCGAGAGCAAGGAGAGCAAGACGTATGCGGCCTCGTGCCTGCAGCCGTCCACCAAGCCCAACAGCTGCTGCGAGATGACCTACTAGACTGCCGCGTCATCTGCCTCGGCGGGGCGGGACCACTCTGGCTCTGCCCCGCCGGTCCCGCCTGTCGGCCCACATCTCGCTGGTCCCAGCCTGCAGGCCTCGCCCTCGCCGGTCCCGCCCCCTCGCCAACGGAGACATGCCATGCTCTATCGTCAGAAGCACGACACCTTCATCCGCCACTACGACGACGTGGGCTACATCGTCAACGAGGGTGTTATTGCCGACAAGGTCGTGGACGCCGTGGGCGCCGTCTTTCTCGATGCGCTCTCCCGCGAGCCGCAGGACCTGGACGACCTTGTTGCCAGGATCGCCCCGGCATTCCGGAACCCTCCGGCCAGCCTGCGCGACGACGCCGCGGAATTCTATGGCATGCTGGAGCGCGACGGCTTCGTGGTGAGCGGCCGGACGCCCGAGGAGTTGGACCGCAAGGACCCGCCCTTTGGCTATGCGCGCTCATGGTCGGGCAGGCCCGTGCGCGAGAAGGTCGCGACCCCGGGCCTGGCCATGGCGCCGCAGGACTCCCAGACCTACCTCTCCAACCACTTCGAGGGCCATCCCCACCTCGTGTCCCTGCAGCTGGAGATAACCAGCCGGTGCAACGAGCGCTGCGTGCACTGCTACATCCCGCACGCAAACAAGACCCAGGCCATGGACCTGGACCTCTACCGCAGCATCCTGGACCAGGGCGACCAGCTGGGGCTTCTCTCCCTCACGCTCTCGGGCGGCGAGCCCATGGCCCACCCTGACTTCTGTCGCATGCTGGACATGACGCGCGACCACGACCTCTCGGTCCGCATCCTCAGTAACCTGACCCTGCTGGACGACAAGATCCTTGCCTCCATCAAGGCCGCCCGCATTGCCAACATCAAGGTTTCGCTCTATAGCATGGATTCCCAGGTGCACGACGCCATCACCCAGGTGCCGGGATCGCACGCCCGCACCGTGGCGGCCATCGAGCGCCTGCGTCAGAACGACGTCCCCCTCATGATCAACTGTCCCGTCATGCGAGAAAACAAGGACGGCATGGACGACGTGCTGCGATGGGGTGCGGTCCGTGGCATCAAGACCGTGTGCGACTGGGTGATGATGGCCCGCTACGACCGCAGCACAGACAACCTGGACCATCGCCTGACGCTAGAGGAGGTGCGCCCCCTGGTCCAGGCCGTCATTGACGACGATGCCGAGTATCGCCGCCGTGTGCTGGAGGCCGACCTGGTGGCAGAGCGCGCCAGGGACATAAGCTGTGACCCCGTGTGCGGCGTGTGCGTGTCGTCCCTCTCCGTGGTCTCCGACGGCACGGTCTACCCCTGCGCCGGGTGGCAGAGTCGCGTCCTGGGCAACCTGCGCGACCAGACTCTGCGACACGTCTGGGAGGAGTCGCCCGAGGTGCTCTACCTGCGCAGCCTCCGCATGCGGGACTTCCCCCAGTGCCTGGCCTGCCAGAACAAGCCCTTCTGCGCCATGTGCATGGTGAGAAACGCCAACGAGAGCCCCACGGGCAACCCGCTGGATGTGAACCCCCACTTCTGCCGCATCGCCGCCCTCAACCGCGAGGTGGTGGAGAGCTGGCTGCGCGGGTAGCGGGGGTAGGGTTTTACCGCCATTGGCGGTAAAATTGTGGCGGTAATATTGGAGTGACCAGCTGGGGGCAACCGCATGAACTACCAGCCACCATTTGAGCGCACCGCTCATGTCGACAACCTCTGCATGGAGATAGCCGAGATGGTCGGTTCGCTTACGCCGACTTCGGAGCTCAGCGCAAGCCCCACTCTGCACAGGCAGCTGCGTATTCACACCATCCATTCCTCGCTGCTCATCGAGGGCAACGGACTTGCGCAAGATCAGGTCGTCGACGTGCTCGACGGCAAGCGGGTGCTGGGGAGTGCCCGCGACATCCTAGAGGTCAAGAACGCACAGCGTGCGTATGCCATGCTGGATGAGCTAGAGCCGCTTTCCATGGATGACCTCCTTCGAGCGCATGGCGTCATGATGGAGGGTCTTGTCAAAGATGCCGGGCGGTTCCGAAACGGCAACGTAGGTGTCTTTGATGGAGAAGCGCTCATACACGCGGGAACACCTGCAAGCTATGTCCCCGAGGTAATGGCGGGCATCTTTTCTTGGATGCGTTCCACAAGCGTGCATCCACTGCTCGTCTCATGCATCTTCCACTATGAGTTCGAGTTTGTGCACCCCTTCTCTGACGGCAACGGCAGGACGGGAAGGCTCTGGCAGACATTGATGCTCTCACGCTGGAGGGCGCCGCTCGCTTGGCTACCGGTGGAGACCATCATTCGCGACCGGCAGCGGGATTACTATGCCGCCTTCGAGCGGTCCAATGCGGAGGGCACCTGCACGGCATTCGTGGAGTTCATGCTGGAAGTCATTCGTGATGCGTTGACCCCTTACGCGGCATGTGGGATGGACCGTGATGACGAGGAGCTCCGCGCGCTCGACTACTTCCGGAATAGTCCGAAGGGCACGGTGGGTGGCCTGGCGGAGGCGTTAGGGACTTCAAAGAGGACGGCGGAGAGGCTGGTGTCCAAGCTGAAGTCGGAGGGGAGGCTCGTGCGCAGGGGGAGTCCCCGCGCCGGAACGTGGGAGATTGTCTCGACGGGTGGGTCATCTTGGTAGGTAGACACAGCTCCAGTGGGTTCGGTGCGGCAAGAAGTCGCACACATTTGGTATGCGTAAGCCCTTCTGGTTGTGGTCCAAGCATAGATTCTCCTAATGTCACAATCGTGAGCAGGAGTGCGTCCAGATGCTGGCAGGTGCCCTTGCAGGTGCCATGACCGGGGAGGGCTAGCCATGCTCAAGCTCTACGAGAAGAACGAGTCTGTCTTTGCCATCGCCTGGATCGTCGCCTACGTGGTGGTCATCGGTAGCCTGCGAGCAAACCTCGGCGACTCCAGCTGGCTCGGGCTGGCGGCCCTTGTGGCCTTCACCCTGCTGTCGCTGGCCTTCCTGCGGACGACAAGCACCTGGCAGAAGTACGGCCTGGCCAGCCTGCCTCCTGCCAAGCCCTACCTCTACTTCATTCCGCTCCTGCTCATTGCCAGCGTCAACCTCTGGGCGGGCATCGCCCCGCAGGCCACCGGCGCCAGCTTGGTCTGTGCCGTGGCGTCCATGGCCTTGGTGGGCTGGCTGGAGGAGATCGTCTTCCGCGGCTTCCTCTTTCGCGCCATGGAGAAGGACGGGCTGACCTCGGCCATCGTGGTCTCGGCGGTCACCTTTGGGATGGGCCACATCGTCAACCTGCTCACGGGCCATGCCACCTTCGAGACCCTCCTTCAGACGTGCTATGCCGTGGCCATTGGCTTTGTCTTTGTCATGGTCTTCCACAAGAGCGGCAGCCTCTGGCCCTGCATCGTGGCGCACAGCCTGATCGACGTGCTCTCCGTGCTGGGGCGGGAAGTGCCAGAGGAGCTTCTCGTCGTCGAATCCGTCTTCATCATCGTGGTGGCCGGGGGCTACGCCTGGTACCTCAGCCGCCTGCCAGGCCGGGATAGCGCGCCGGATGCATCGCCGCTGGAGGAATAGCGCGCCGGATGCACCAAAGAGAGGCCCCAGAGGGGCTAAAACGATGCAACCAGCGCGAGATGCCAGCAGATGGTGGGCTCTTGCGCTACTTCCGCGGGCATTGCTCAAGGCCAGCATGTCGAGCAGGTAAATCCGTAACGTAACCGCAACTTGTCGGTGCAGAATCCTATACACAGATACATCTGGGCCCGAGTGGCCGTGGGAAGGGAGAAGCACATGCAGAAGCACATGGATAAGCGCAAGGTAACCATCATCGGAGCCGGTCACGTGGGGTCTCACGTGGCCCTGGCCCTGGTGTACGAGGGCGTGGCCGACGAGATTGTCCTCGTGGACAAGGTCGAGGGCAAGGCGGACGCCCAGGCGCTGGACGCCTCCGACGCCGTGAGCTACATGAACCACGAGGTGGTTGTCCGCGGCGGCGACTACTCCGACGTGGAGGACTCGCAGGTGGTCGTCTGCGCCATCGGTCAGGCACGCAAGCCCGGCCAGAACCGCGTGGACATGTTGGACGACTCCATCGTGATGTGCGACGAGCTGCTGGAGTCGCTCTCGCCGTATCAGTTCCCGGGCGTGCTGATCAGCATCACCAACCCCTGCGACGTCATCGTCGACTACCTGCGCCGCGGCCTGGGACTGCCCGCCGAGCGTGCGTTTGGCACGGGTACGTCGCTCGACACCGCTCGTCTTCGCCGCGTGATGAGCGAGATGACGGGCGTCTCGCGCACGTCGGTCCAGGGCTTCGTGATGGGCGAGCACGGCGAGTCGTCCATGATCCCGTACAGCCTGATCCGCGTGGGTGGCCGCGGGTTCGACGACTTCGGCCTCTCGCGCGACGACGTGCTGGAGCAGGTGCGCCAGGGCGGCTGGATCGTGGTGACCGGCAAGCTGTGCACCGAGTTTGGCATCGGGCGCGCCGCGACCGAGCTCGTGGAGGCGGTCCTGCGCGACGAGAAGAAGGTCTTACCCGCATCCGTGCTGCTCGACGGCCAGTACGGCGAGACGGGCGTGCAGATCGGCGTGCCCTGCGTCGTCGGCGCGGGCGGTATCGAGCAGATCGTCGAGGTCGATATGACCACAGACGAGCTCGCCGCCTTCAAGTCCTCCTGTGACGTGGTGCGCGGCAACGTGCAGATTGCGCTCAGCAAGGGTACCCGCGGCGTCGAGTGACAGGGGACGGGGGAGCGACACACCCGGCACCTTCCCCCGTCACCTACCGCGGGTCCTCCACCTTGTCGCCCACGATCCAAAAGTCGCAGCGGGGACCGCCCTCGGCCAGCGTGTGCTGGCGGCGGAGCACGCCGTGCTCGAGGCGACACATCGGGTAGTCGATCGCGCACATGGCGGGCAGGAGGTCCAGCAGTCCGTTTGCGCGGCAGAAGTCGTTGATGGGGCAGCGGGTGTAGTAGTAGAAGACCCCGTCCCTGTGCCTGTCGTCGAAGTGATACTCCCAGCTGCAGTCGATCTCGTCCAGATGGTCGAGGCGCCACTGTTCGTCTTCACGGAAGGTCTTGTCGTATTTCGCCAGCGTGCGGGGGTCGTTGAAGTCGCGGCCGACCCCCATCAGGCGCATGAGGGGCAGCTCCATCATGTCCTGCGCGCAGGCGGCGAAGTCCTCCACGGAGAGGCGCCCGGCCGAGGCCAGCTGCATGGAGAAGAGCGCGATGGCCATATAGATGTTGTGCTCCATGGGGTTGTCGCGGCCGACGTCGGGCGCCTTGGCCAGCAGGTCGCGGTAGATGGGCCGGGCGCCGCGCGCGCAGCTGTGGGCCAGGTCGCGCCCGCAACGGTTGGCGATAGCGCGGCGCATGAGGGGCACGACCAGGTTGAAGTAGGACGACTTGTATTCCAGCATATGCTGCCCCTGGGTTTGTTGGTCTGTCGAGGAGAAGACGTTCTTGCATGTGACGGGTGACGGGGGAGTGACACACGTTCGCGTGACGGGTGACGGGGGAGTGACACATGCACGCGTGACAAGCCCCCGTCACCTGTCACGTCCGCGTGACAAGTCCCCGTCCCCTGTCACGCTGTCACCTGTCACGCTAGAGGCGCAGGCGGACCACCTTCACGCGGCCCCACTTGTCGGCGAAGTACATGAAGACCCGCGTACGCACCGAGAGCCTGCGGCCCAGCTTGAGCGCGTCGGCGTAGAAACCGTCGACGCTCAGCAGCTGAGCGCCGGCGCGGTCGGCGAAGGCCTGCGGATCATCGAGGCCAAAATACATGCGTGCGTCGGTGTTGCCCGTCTTTTCCACGTACTTGTTGGTGAACTTAAGGCCCTCGGTATCGGTCGCGTCAAAGACGAGCTCTCCTGCGGGGAAGGCGACCTTGAGGTCGGCGATCATGCCGAGAATCTCGTCCTCGTGGAAGTACTGCCACACGCCTGAGACCACGAGCAGCGTGGGGAGGGAGCGGTCGATGCGATCCGCCCACTCCATGGCGAACATGTCGCCCGCGATGAGCTCCTCGTTTGCCGCCTGGCCCAAGGCGCGGCGGCGCACCTCGATAACATCGGACAGGTCCACCTGGTAGCAGTGTGCTGTGGGTGCACCCACGCGGCCCCAGGTGGTCTCCAGGCCGCCGCCGAGGAAGACGACATTGCCGCTCGGATGCTGGGCGAGGAAGGTGCTCACCTTGCCGTCGATTACGTGGCTGCGCGCGACCGAGGCCATGCACTCGTACTCGCCCGAGTTTGCCTGAATGGCCTCGCCGGGAATCTGACTCTCCAGCGCGAGGGCCTGCTCGTCGCGGAAGTAGTCGGGGAAGCGCTTGGACACGTAGATGCGCGCGACCAGCGGGATATAGGTCGTGTCCGGTACGCCGGTGAGGGTCCGTTCCTGGGTCATAGTGCCACCTCATCTAAGTTAGAAATCACTAACTCTTGCATCATAGCACGGGCAGCGTGACAGGGGACGGGGGAGTGACACACTACCCATTGCCGTCATCCGCCAAGCGTGACAATCCCCCGTCCCCTGTCACGCGATGTCAGGTTTTTCTTCCTGCGTCGTATTGTCTGTGAGCGTCGCTCATGAGACAACGATTGGAGAAGGGAGGACCGGGGGCTATGTATTACGCAAGGTGTCAGCGCGAGCGCGATGCCGAGGCCGAGGAACGACGCGATGCCGAGGCGCACCGCGTCATCGAGACGTACGGCGACGATATCCTACGCCTCGCCTATGCCTACCTGCGCTCGCGTGCGGACGCCGAGGATGTGTGCCAAGACGTGCTGCTCAAGCTCATGACCGATGCCGGGCGGTTCCGATCGCCCGAGCACGAGCGGGCCTGGGTGATCCGCTGCACGGCAAATGCCTGCAAAGACGTGCTGAAGAGCGCGGCCCGCCGCACGAGCGAGCCTTTGGAGGCGGCTGGTGAGCCGACGGATCCGACGGCGTGGGTGGACGGTGCGCCCGCGGGATGGATGCCCGACCTGCCGACCGGCGCCGACGTGCTGACCGGTGCCGAGGTGCGCACCGATGCTGACGGCCCGATTGCAGGCGCACCGGGTCCTGTGACGGCGGCGGTGCTCGCCTTGCCGCTGGCCTATCGTGAGGCAATCCATCTGTACTACTACGAGGGCCTGTCCATCAAGCGCGCGGCGGAGGTAGCGGGCACCAGCGAATCCGCCATGACCAAGCGCCTGAGCAGGGCACGTGCCATGTTGCGCGACAAGTTGAGGGGAGAGAGCGATGGCGAAAATGACTGATGCATCGATGGCCGACGCGTATCGCGACGAGATGACGGGCATCTCGTTCACGGAGGAGGAGAAGACGAACATGGCTGCACGCCTGGCCGCGCAGATGAAGGCCGGAGAGACTCCCGCGCCGGGCGGGAAGACAAACGATGCAGAGATACTGCAGATGCGTCCGTCTTCCCGTGCGCGTCGTCCGCGCCGCCTGGCGGCTGCGGCGGTGGCGGCAGGGCTCGTCCTGACCATCGGCTTCGGTGGTTATGCCTACGCCTCCGGCCAGCTGGTGAGCGTGAGCGACCTGGTGCGACAGGCTTTCGGCGGCGGACCGGCGGAGACCGAGATCGTGAACAAGGTCGGCCGCCCCGTGGACGCCGCGGTCACACACGATGGCATCACCGTGAGCGCCGACGCGGTCATGGGTGACGAGCACTCCTACGTGGTGGTGTACAGCATTGGCCGCACGGACGGCAAGCCGCTGTTTGACCTAGCCGAGGGCTCGGGCACGGAGGGCAACCAGACCAGCGATCGCACCATGACCCTGACCGATGGGCGCTGGCTCGTGCCTGAGGTCACCCAAAACGTGGACGGCTCCGCCGCCGAGGGTGGCGCCCAGTGGCTCTACGACGCCGATCCGACCGACAATGCCATCCAGCTGGTCATCGCCTACGGTACCGACACCGATGTGATTGGCAGGACCGTGCACACGACCTTCTCGGGCATTGATGCCTGGGACGAGGAGGGCGGTGCCGAGAAGCTGCTGAGCGGCACCTGGGACCTGTCTTTCAAGCTCGACTACGAGAGCGACGACGTGACGCTGGGCGGCGGACAGCGTATCACCCTGCCCGAGACGAAGACCGGCGCCACGATTAAGAGGGTCAGCGTCTCGTCCGTAGCCGTGACGGTAGACTACACCGCCGACGCGACCGACGTGGACGACATCCCGACCGACCAGCCCGACGGCTACTGGGGCGGTCCCACCGTGCTCGACCTGGGCGACATCACCGTCACCCTGCGCGACGGCACGCAGATTGTGGTGGACGGCTCGGGCGGCTCGGCGGAAGAGAACGCTCAGGGCGACACCGATTGCCGCATGACCAACTTCCTCGACCGCGTGATCGACCCCTCCGACGTCGCCTCCGTCACGATCGGCGGTCAGACGATCGCGTGACACAGTGACAGGGGACGGGGGAGTGACACATTCCGCGCGAGACAATCCCCCGTCCCCTGTCACGCGCCGTCGCTAGAGGGAGCCGGCGTTGAGCACGGGCTGCGCGTCGGACTCGCCGCAGAGCACCACCATGAGGTTGGAGGCCATCACGGCCTTGCGATCCTCGTCGAAGTCCACGATGCCGTCGTCGGAGAGCTGCGACAGGGCCATATCCACCATGGAGACGGCGCCCTCCACGATCTTCTTCCGCGCGGCGATGATGGCCTCGGCCTGCTGGCGGCGGAGCATCGCCTGGGCGATCTCGGGTGCATAGGCCAGGTGGGTGAGGCGGGCGTCGTCCACGGCCACGCCGGCGCGCCCGAGTCGGCGCCCCAGCTCCTCGCGCAGGGCCTGGGAGACCTCCTCCACGTTGGAGCGCAGGGTGATGGACTGGTTGCTCGCGTCGTCGTCCTCCATGTGGTCGTAGGCATAGAGGCTGGCCACGTGGCGCAGGGCCGTCTCGGCGGTCATACTCACGTAGCTCTCGTAGTCGTCCACGTCGAAGAGGGCCTTGGCGGTGTCGGCCACGTGCCACACCACCACGGTGGCGATCTCGATGGGGTTGCCCATGCGGTCGTTGACCTTGATGCGGTCGCCGTTGAGGGTGCGGGCGCGCAACGAGACCTTGGAGCTGCGGTTTTGCCGTTCGCCCAGGGTGTTGAGGACGGACTTGACGGTCTCGTTCACGGCGTCATCCACGGTGGAGGCCTGAGTCACCGCGCCAAGCTCCCTGGAGTAGAAGGGGTTGGCCCAGAGCAGGCCGTCGGCGCGCACAGTGCCGTCGTAGCGACCGAAGAGCACGCATACCCGCGCCTGGCCGGGCTGCAGGGTGAAGAGTCCAGCGAGCACGACGATGCCCGCGAATGTGACCGGAATGGACCCCACCGACTTTGCGACCTCCAGGGGTGAGGCGGGCTCGCCCATGTCGTCCGCGATGGCCAGGGCGATGATTCCCGTGGCGAACATCCAGACGGCAGCAGCCAAGACGAGGATCCCGACGGCGAGGAAGGGCCAGCCGGACCTTGCGGTGAGTCGCTTCTCGGTGCTCATGGTGCGTCCAATCAGGTGCGAGGTGCGCCTCTCCCCAGCGGAGGGCTTCCCTCGTGGTGAGACCAGTGTATATCGCCGCGATGCATGTTTCAATACCTTGCGCGTAAGGGTTTGGTAAGGGCGTAGCGTGACAGGGTACGCGTGTCAGGGGACGGGGGAGTGACACATTTAATGCGACAATAGCGAGCGTGACAAACCCCCGTCCCCCGTCACATTAAGGAGCACTATGGCTTTTACCCTCGCGCTTGCCCAATGCACCCATCCCGCCGACGGGGACGTTGTGTCCCTGGTGCGCAGATACGCCCAGCGCGCGGCGTGTGCGGGCGCCCAGCTGCTGGTCTTTCCCGAGTCGCTCATGACGCGCTATGAGAATGACCTTGATGCGTTCCAGGCGAAGGCAGAGCCCCTGGACGGACCTTTTTCTGCTGCGGTCGATGCCATCGCCGCAGAGTACGGTTTGTGGATGGTCTACACGGTGAACGAGCGAAACGACGGCGGCCTGCCGTTCAATGCTGCCGTGCTCGTGGATGACTGCGGTCGCAAGCAGGGCGTGTATCGCAAGACCCACCTATTCGACACTGACGCCATCCGCGAGTCGGACCACATGGCGCGCGGTAGCGCCCTGTTCGAACCCGTGCAGACGCCCTTCGCGAAGATAGGCCTGGCAATCTGCTATGACCTGCGCTTTCCCGAGGTGGCGCGCCACGAGGCGTTGGCGGGCGCGCAGCTCATCCTGTACCCGGCGGCATGGGTGGACGGTCCGCTCAAAGTTGACCAGTGGCGTACGCTCCTGGTGGCGCGGGCTATCGAGAACGAGGTGTTCGTCGCGGGCCTCAGCCGCGTGGACAAGGGCTATATAGGGCAGAGCGCGGTGGTGGACCCCCGCGGCAGGGTGATTGGCGAGGGCGGGGCGAGCGAGGGTCTTGTTACGGCGCGTATCGATACGGACGAGATCGCAGCGGTGCGTGCGGCCATGCCCGTCTTCGACCACCGCAGGCCCGACCTGTACTGACGCGCGCGTGGCGGGGGACGGGGGAGTGACACACGCGTGACAGGGCCCGGGGGAGTGACACACCCGCGTGGCTTCAGCAGCGCTCGCAGAGCGTGACGTGCACGGTGTCGCGCGGCTGTTTGCCGATGGCGGAGCGGATGGCCTTCGTGACCCCGATGATGTAGCAGACGCTGCCGTCTTCATGCTTGACGCCCATGTTGACGATGCTGCCGTCGTAGGGCTCCCCGTCGAAGGTGGCGTGCACCTTCTGCCTGCCCTTGCCGAAGAGGGCTCGGATGTCCCAGGGGAACTCGACGTAGGCG
>OMVJ01000049.1 GCA_900314495.1 uncultured Olsenella sp. | reverse complement strand
GGCCCCTCCCGGGGCCGTTTCAGTTCCAGATCGTTGTTTTCGCCCGCTGAGCTGGGCCTATGCCGGAATCTCTCCCACAGAAACCACCGAAGAGCCAGATTTCTTCGGACGTGGGGAACACCGATATCGCCTATTACCTGAAGACGCTGGTTGCCGCTGGCCTGCTCGAAAAGAGGCTATCGGGCGGCAGACCTTACTACCAGTTGACAGATGGTATGGTCGAGTTCTGGTTCAAGTACGTGGATCGCGCTGCAAGCTTCATCAACGCCGGACGAGGCGAGGTCTATTACCAGAGAAGAGTCAGACCCCACCTGCACGACCACATGGGAAAGTGCTTTGAGGAGATGGCCCGCCAATACCTCTTTACTACTATGGGTACCGAACGCACGCCCTTCCTTGCCACGGAGATAGTTGAATATCAGAACACCTTCAAGACGGAGTCGGGTAAGCTGAAACAGGTAGGGATAGACCTGCTGGGCCGCGACGGCAAGAAAATCGTGTTTGCCGGCGAATGCAAGTTTCGAAACCAGGAGTTTGACGAAGGCCAATACAAAAGCTTCACCGACAAGCTTTCGTATCTGCCCTGCACGAATCCACACGTCGTGGTCTTCTCACTCGGAGGATTCACGACGGAGGTGCGCAATCACGACGCCACGCTCGTGAATATGGAAGACATGTATTCCTAGCGCGGTTATGACCACGAAGACGAACAGTCACAGTGGAGTCCGCAGAATCAGCCCTAGCGGAGCAGGAGCAGCCATGAAGAAGGTCATCCTCGACTTGGATACGGGAATCGACGACGCGATGGCCCTTGCGTACATCCTGGGCAGCCCGGAGGTTCAGCTCGCGGGCGTCACCGGGACGTACGGGAACGTGAGCCTGCGCCAGGGCCTGCGCAACAGCCTGGCCCTGCTCGACCTGCTGGGGCATCCCGAGGTGCCGGTCTTCGCGGGGCAGCCGCATGCGCTGCTGGCATGCGAGGACTACGAGACTTCTGGCGTGAGCGCCTTCATCCACGGGCCAAACGGCATCGGCGGCGTAGAGCTGCCGGACTCCCCTCGCAGCCCAAAGGCAGAGCCCGCGGTGGACTTCCTGATCCGCATGGCCAACGAGTGCGGCCCTGACCTCATATACGTGCCCACGGGTCCGCTGACCAACCTCGCCTGCGCGCTTCGGCGCGACCCTGACGCCTGCCACAAGATCGGCCGCGTGGTCCTCATGGGCGGCGCGCTCACCGTCTGCGGCAACGTCACTCCTGCGGCGGAGGCCAACATCTCCAAGGATCCCGAGGCCGCGGATCAGGTCTTCCGTTCCGGTCTGGCAACCACTATGGTAGGGCTGGACGTGACGCTCCAGACCCTGCTCACGCCTGGCGACGTGGACGAATGGCACCACCTGGGCACGGGGGCAGCCACCGCCTACGCCAGCATTGTGGACTACTACATCTGGGCCTACGCCCAGCGCCAGCCCTACCTGGGCGGCTGCGGCCTGCACGACCCCCTTGCCGCCGCGGTGGCGCTGGACCCATCGTTGGTGACCACGGTGGGCATCAACCTGCAGGTGGACCTGGAGGGCGAGCTTCGCGGGCGCACCATAGGCGACCTTGCGCGCCTGAACGACCCCCGCAAGTCCACGCAGGTTGCGCTGGGGGTTGACATACCGCGCTTCATGCAAAACCTCATGTCACGCGTGGGACGAGCGCTGGGAGGCGGACGATGATGGACACGACGAACCCCTTGGATCTTCTCGACTGCCTTGACGGCGGGCGCGTGGCGGTGGTGGGCTCCCTCAACGCCGACTACTCCGTGCGTTGCGAGCGCATTCCCGCCCCCGGCGAGACCGTCGCAGGCCAGGGACTTACCCTCATGCCCGGCGGCAAGTCCCTGAACCAGGCGGCCTGCGCCGCGCTGCTGGGTGCCCGTGTGCGCATGGTTGGTGCGGTGGGGTCCGACCCTTCCGGCGAGTTCCTTCTGGGGCAGCTGGCCCACACCGGGGCCGACGTCAGCAACGTGGAGGTCATGCCTGGGCCCTCCGGCACGGCAATGATCGAGGTGGACCACGCGGGAGAAAACAGCATCGTCGTCTCTCCAGGAGCCAACGGCAAGGTGGATGCCAGCTTTGTGCAAGCGCATGCAGAAGCAATTCTGGGCTGCGCGGCCCTGGGGCTCTGCCTGGAGGTTCCCATGGACGCCGTGGTGCAGGCGGCACAGACGGCGCACGAGACGGGCGCGTGCGTGCTGCTCAACGACTCCCCCTTCACCGCCGAGCTCCCGCTAGAGCTGGTGGAAGCCACAGACGTGCTGCTGGTAAACGAGCACGAGCTTGCGCAGCTCCTGGGCATGAACGAGCCCCAGAGCTGGGATCACGTGGCATGGCCAGGCGTGGCGGCGGCACTTGCCAACCGCGGCTTCCGGTCTGCGGTGGTCACGCTGGGGAGCGCGGGCTCCGTCGTGCTCGAAGGCAACAGCGTGCACCGCGTTGCCCCCGTACGCGTGGAAACCGCTGACACCACTGGCTGCGGAGACGCCTTCATGGGTGCCTTGCTCGCGGGCCTGGCTGCCAACTTCCCGCTGGCCGACGCCGCCCAGCTCGCCTCGTACGTGGGAGCCTTCGCGGCCTGCGGACAGGGTGCCATGCCCAGCTACGGTACGGGGGAGCAAATCAGGGCCCACCTGGGCTAGAGCGTGCTCGCCGTGTGGCCCGTCTGCCCAACAGGGCGGCGTGGTATTCTCTTCCGCAAAGGAGGTAACCCATGCAGGAAGACAGGAAGCCCAGCCAGGAGTTCGACCTCCTTAGTTGCGTTCGCGCAATCACCTCTGACGACTGGCTGCGCACCTATGCCTCAACCTGCCTCGCCACCGGATGGGACCTTCTGTACGCCATCTACCTCTCCGTTGCGGGCCATGCCGCGGATTCCCTGCGCATGACCATGACCGGCCTCTATTACTTCTCGGTGGCGGCAGTGAGCGTCTGCGTACTTGTAGGTTTTGTCATCTCCACCCGAGCGCGCGACGCACGCACCGGCCACAAGCGCGAACTCGTGGCATCGCTCGTGGGTGGGGTCTTCCTGCTCTCGCTCAACTCCATGACGGCCTTGATAATCAGCAGCACCAAGAAGAACTGGCAGGTGGCGGACTACACCAAAGCATCCTTCTTAATCCTTACCCTCTACACCTTGGTGATGCTGGTGCTCACGGCGCGCAGCTGGTACCGCTTCCGCCGCGACACCTCTCCGGTGATGACGCTGGCCAAGGGTCTCTCGCTCTGCAAGGCCGTCATGACCTTCTTCTTCCTGGCCCTGGCGGCCGTGCAGAGGTATGCCGCCAATCACGCTGGCTTCCTGCAATTCGTTCTTGGGAGCGTCGCGGGGAATGCCGGTGTGGCTGCCGCCGTGCTGAGCCTTGTGATTTCCGTCTTCACGCTCGTGCGTTCCGCGCACGGCCTGAGAGACATGGAAAGGGTCGGGGCGCCCAACTCCTGACGCCCCGACCCTCGAAGACATTCCAGTGTGCTAATCCCGCCCTACAGCGTCTGCTCCGTGCGGCCGATGATGTCGTCCTGCGTGGCGCGGCTCAGCACGTTGAAGAAGGCCGAGTAGCCAGCCACGCGCACGATGAGGTCCTTGTGGGCCTCCGGGTGGGCCTGCGCGTCGATGAGCGTCTCGCGCGAGACTATGTTGTACTGCACGTGGTAGCCGTGCAGGCGGTTGAAGAAGGCCCGCAGCATGAACTCAAGCTTCTGCTTGTTGTCCTCGCTGGCCAGCATGCTGGGGTTCATCTTCTGGTTGAGCAGCACGCCGCCGGTGATCTTCTCCGTGGGGAGCTTGGCCACGGACTTGAAGACCGCCGTGGGACCCTGACGGTCCGCGTTGTGGGCTGGGCTGCAGCCCTCGGCCAGAGGCTCGTGGGCGCGACGGCCGTCCGGCGTGGCCATGGTGCCCATGCCCTGCCCCACGTTGGCGCTGATGGAGCTGGTACCGCCGTAGCGGATGCCGCCGACAGGCCCGCGGCCGTGGCGCGTGTTGGGGTACTTGGCAATCTCGTCCAGGTAGCAGTCGTAGGCGTCCACCACGAGGTTGTCCACGTAGTCGTCGTCGTTGCCGTACTTGGGGGCGTCGTTCAGGAGCATGAGCTGAATGCGCTGGCTCTGCGGGCTCTGGAAGTCGTCCAAAATGGCGTCCCACAGCTGCTGCGGGGCCATGCGGCCCTCGTCGAAGACCAGCTTCTTGATGGCGGCCAGGCTGTCCGCCATGTTGGCTATGCCCACCTGCAGGCCAGAGATGAAGTCGTAGTGCGCGCCGCCCTCCTTGATGGTCTTGCCACGGGAGATGCAGTCGTCCACCAGTGCGGAGCACAGCACGTCGGGCACCTCGCGCTCGGAGGCCTTGTCTATGAAGTTCTCCACCATAACGGAATAGCGGGTCATCTCGCGGATGGTCATGTCCCAGGCGGAGAAGAGCTCGTCGTAGCTGGTCATGCTCGTGAAGTGGCCGTAGTCAGCCGTGAAGCGCTTGCCGGTGGTAAGGTCCACGCCGCCGTTCATGGCGCACAGGAGCAGGCGGGGGAAGTTGAGGTAGCTCATGCCGGTGCAGCGGTAGCCCCACTTGCCGGGCACGGCCGTCTCCACGCAGCCGATGGCGGAGTAGTTGTAGGCGTCCTCCGGTGCCACGCCCCACTTGATGAAGGAGGGGATGATGACCTCGTCGTTGTTGAGGGCGGGCATGCCGAAGCCCAGCCTCATGACCTCCACGCACTCGTCCAGGAAGTGCTTGTCTATGTTCTTGTGGTAGCGTACGGTGAGGTTGGGCTGGGTGAGGCGGGTCTGCGCCACGGACTGCAGCACCAGGAAGCTGAGCGGGTTCACCGCGTCGTGGCCGTCCACGGTCTGGCCGCCAATGGTCACGTTCTGGTACATGGGCATGCCGGCCGAGCCGTACGTGTGGGCCTGGCTGCGCACCTTCTGCACGGTGAGGGTCTTGATCCACAGGTTGGTCAGGAGCTCCAGCGCCTGCTCGCGCGTGATGTCACCGCAGTCCACGTCCGCAGCGTAGTAGGGGTACAGGTACTGGTCCAAGCGGCCGAAGCTGAGCGAGTGGCCATTGGACTCGATCTGCAGCACCACCTGCATGAACCACACGCACTGCACGGCCTCGCGGAAGCTGGCAGCGGGCTCCCAGGGAACGCGCGCGCAGATGGCGGAAATCTGCTCCAGCTCCGCCTTGCGTGCGGGGTCGGTGCAAGCCGCAGCCTGCTCCGCTGCCAGCTGGGAGTAGCGCAGGGCCCAGCGGTGCACGGCGTCCAGCACAATGAGCACCGCCTTGTAAAAGACGTACTTGTCAACGGACTCGGGGTCCGCAAGGTCCAGCGCCGCCTTGGCGTCCAGCGTGCGCTGGTAGTAGCCGCGCAGGCCCTCGCGCAGAAGGCGCTCGTGGTTGATGGCCAGGTGCGCGTCACCCGCGTTGAGCTTGCCCTCCATGCCGAAGACGCCCGTCTCCATGAAGACGGAGACCTCCTCCGGCAGGATGGCGCCGCCCTTCTCGCGCAGGGTCTTGCCCTGCCAGAAGGGGGCCAGCTCGCGGATGCGCGCCTTGTCCTCCTCCGTCACGTGGAAGACGTCACCGTCGCGCAGCTCGAACTTGTCCAGCTCGTCCAAGATGAAGCCCATGGTGTACTCGGGGAAGACGGGGGCGTTGCAGTTCTTGGTTGCCTGGTTGCCGGCCAGGAGGGTCTTGTCCTCAATGTAGATGGTCATGTTGTCCAGGATGTGCGCCAGGGACATGGCGCGGCGCATGACGGGCGGCTGGGCCAGCGTCTGGCGGTAGGACTCCGTGCACAGGACCGCGCGCTCGGCGTCCACGAAGGGCTGCTCGTCCAAGACCTCCTCACGGAAGGCCTGCATGCGAGGGGTGAGGCTGCCGAAGTGTGCTGCGTTCTCCATGGGGTGCGCTCCTTTGGATACGGGGAAACCTTATTACCGTGACTCTTACGTATTCAACTATATATACTTTCGTTCGTAATTACACTACTTCCGAACTGTCACAGAGTCAATGCACACAGGAACGTCACGCGGGCGCTGCCATCCTAGCCAATGTGCTCTCACCTGTGCAGCACTCGTGCCAGCATCCCCAGGCTGTGTCCGGCGGAGAAGATCTTCTCTCGACCCACGTGAGCGTGGACCACCCGCAAGACCTCGTAGCCATTCGAAACCACGAAGGGAATGGTCTGTCCTTCTTCCGTCACCACGTCTATGCTGCGGACGTGCTTGCCGTAGACGTCTACACGGACCTTCTGAACGCTTGTCCAAGGGATGCTAACAAAGCCATACCCGGTTCCTGCAACGAAGTCCATTCCGCCATCACCCAGCATGATGGTGCCGTGACGGGGATTGAATCTGTTGAGAAAGCAGTTTGCCTTGGCACCAATCTCTATGGTCGAGTTAACGAACCTAGGCTCATCAGACTTGGCACCCCGCTCGCTTTTCATGTCCCTCTCCCGTCAGGTTTTCTTCTGCCGCTCGCACTCGCAGCAACCTGCGTACGATTCTTCCCCGCGGTTCTGTGCGTGCATACGAAAAGGCTGCAGGAACCCGCACGGTCCCCGCAGCCATATCGTTCTGTCAACTCCTAGAAGATGCCGATCAGCGCGCCCACGATGCCCACGGCAAACAGGGCAAAGATGATCTTGATGGGGCTCACGCCCTTCTTGAGCAGGTAAATGCACAGGAAGGTGAGGCCCAGGGGTAGCAGCGCAGGAAGCAGCTGGTCGAGCATGGACTGCAGGGTCGTGGTGCGCACGACCTGTGCCACTCCGTTGGCCATGGTGATGGAGTCCGTCCCGGCCAGGGAGCTCACGCCACGCACGCCCTCGGTAATGGTGGCCGCATCCACGCTTCCGCCGGTAATAGCATCCGCAAGGCCGGTGATGCCAGGGTAGGTATCCGCGGCATTGGAAAGCACCGCCTTGGAGAAGACGACCTTGTTCATGGGCATGGAAGTCCAACGCGGAATGAGGACGCCCATGATGAACATGCCCAGGATCGACGCGCCGAGCGTGATCTTCTTCAGGAAGCCGCCAGAGAGGTCCTTGGTGATGTTGATGCCCTGCTGGTAGCCAAACTCCTGCGTGTACCACATGAAGGCGAGCCTGATCAGATTCCACACCACAAAGAAGACGAAGGCACCGGCGATAGAGCCCGAGAGTGCCAGCGAGGCACAGAAGGCACCAAGCACGGGACGCAGCGTTCCCCAGAAGATGGGGTCACCAACGCCCGCCAGGGGTCCCATCATGCCGATCTTGACACCCTGGATTGCCGCGTCGTCAACGTCCACGCCGGATGCCTTCTCCTCCTCCAGCGTCATCTCCACGCCGAAGATGGGAGCCGCCAGGAAGGGCTGGGTGTTGAAGAACTCCAGGTGGCGCTTAAGGGCCGCCGCAAGGTCATCCTTGTTGGGATACAGCTCCTTGAGCGCGGGGCCGAGGCCAAAGCACCAGCCGAGTGCCTGCATGCGCTCGTAGTTCATGGAGCCCTGCAGGAACTGGCTCCTCCACCACACCTTGCGGCGCGTGGCCGTGCTCAGGCGCTTGGTCTGATTAGTCGAGATGTCTGCCATTGTGCGTCGCGCTCCCCTACTGCTCGTAATCGTTCATGATGAGGTCCAGCTGGTCTTCCACCGAGTCACCGCCGCCGGAGGTACCACCGTTGAGCTCCGGTTTCAGGCCGATGTAGATGAAGGCCAAGCACAGGCCGAGGATGCCCATACCGATGAGCGTGATGTTGGAGACAACCGAGAGGACGAAGCCGATGAAGAAGAAGGGCCACAGTTCCTTGGTCGCCATCATGTTGATGACCATGGCATAGCCAACCACGACGATGAATCCGCCGGCCGCGGCGAGTCCACCAGAGATCCAGGTGGGAATTGCCTCAAGCACGGCCTGGACGGCCTCCGCGGGAACCGCCATGACGAAGGCGGCGGGAATGAGGATGCGCAGGCCTTGGAGCGAAAGTCCAAGCAGGTGAAGCTGGTTGACCCGGGTGAGGTTGCCCTCGCCTGCCGCCTTGTCGGCCAGGTGAATGATGCCGACGGTGACGGTGCGCACGAAGATGGTGAGCACCAGGCCGGCCACGGCCAGTGCCATTGCCGACGCAACGCCGTCTGCCACGCTCGCGCCCTTCATGCAAACCAAGATTGCCGAGGCCACCGAAGCGAGTGCCGCATCGGGGGCAACCGCAGCGCCAATGTTCATCCAGCCCAGCGCGACCATCTGCAGGGTGCCGCCAAGCAGCACGCCCTCAGCAGGGTGTCCCGTCACGATGCCCACGAGCGTGCAGGCAATGATGGGCTGGTGGAACTGCCATTCGTCCAAGACGCCCTCAAGGCCCGCGAGAAACGCGACCACGAGCACGAGGATGATTGATATGACGTTCATGTGTTTCCTTCCTTTGCGTGGCCGCAACTCTACTTGTCGAAGCCGGCCTTGATAACCAGGTCCCAAACGTCCTGCGGCTTGTCGGTGGGGACCTTCTGCGCAAACATCTTGATTCCCGCGTCATGCAGGCTGCGGATGGCCTCCACGTCCTTGGGACCGACGGAAAGCGTGTCGTTGAGCAGCTTCTTGCCTGCGGAGTGCGCCATGGAACCGAAGTTGACCTCCGTCAGAGAAACGCCGGCGTCAACGGCACGGACCACGTCCGTGGGATTCTCGAAGAGGAGCAGGGCCTTGGTGCCGCCAAAGCGAGGGTCACTCCATATTTCCGAGGCTTCGGTAGTTTGTGTGACAAGGGGCTAGCCTAGGCAGCAACGCTCTTCGCTCCCTTCACGCCCTTCTTCCTCGCCTTCACCGGGCGACCCGGG
>OMVJ01000002.1 GCA_900314495.1 uncultured Olsenella sp. | reverse complement strand
GTCGCCGCCGCGGGAGTCACGCCCGCCGCGGAAGCCGCCGCGGTCGTCTCGGCCGCCGCGGAAGCCGCCGCGGTCGCCACCGCGTCCGCCGTCGCGACGGTCGCGCTGCGGGCGGGCGTTGGGGTCGTCGCCCATGGCGACGAGCTTCTGCTCAAGCGACTTCGTGACCTTGGCCACGCACGCCGCGAACTGCGCACGCTCCTCGTCGGTCAGGCAGTTGAAGACGTCCTCCGTCTGGTTCATCTCGTCCAGGTCGGGGGCGGCCTCCTTGCCGGCCTCGGTCAGGCTGACCATCATCACGCGGCCGTCCTCCTCGGACTTGGCGCGCGTGACGAAGCCCTTCTCCTCGAGCTTGGCAAGAAGCTCAGACAGGGACTGCTGACGCATGTCAAGCAGGAAGCCGAGCTCCTTCTGGCTGGTCTCGGGCTTGGACTTGAGCAGCGTGAGCAGACGGCCCTGGCCACGCAGGGGATCGCCGAAGCGGCCGTGCGCCTCGGACTGGTTCTTGGTGTAACGGTGGAGCAGGCCGCTCATGCGGGCGACCTCGTCGGTGAGGGGAGTCTCATCCGTGGGCTCGTCGTCGGTGTCCTTCTCGTCTGCGGAAGCGTCCTCCGCGCCGTCCTCTGCCTCGTCCGCCTCGTTTGCGGTGGCATCCGCGAGCTCCATGCCCGCCTCGTCGAGTGCCTGGTCGTCGGCCTCGAACTCGTCCTGGTCGTTCTCGAATTCGTCGTACTGGGTCATTCCTGAGATTCCTCTCTACCGGTACCGTGGGGCGCCACCTGCGCCTTCATCATCTCTGCACAAATACACAGGTACCTGTCAAACGGTAGAAGAGAATACAGGTACCTGTTGAACAAGTTGGCGAGAATTGTCCGAAGGCCCACAACAGCACACCGCGCACACATTTGGCACCGCGCGAGTGCAAGTGCGCGGCGCACGCAGCCGGTGGTGCCTGCGCGCCGGCCCTAGTCCTCGCCGTTGCCGGATTCCTCTGGCAGGCCCTTGCGTGCAACGCCCTGCTGCGGGCCGAGCAGCCCAAGGTGGAACAGGATGCGGTACGAGAGCTGCAGCCGGAAGCGGTCCTCGCCGGACTCCAGGTCGCAGCCCAGCATGTCGCGCACGTGCTTTATGCGGTACAGCAGCGTGTTCTTGTGCAGGCCCAGCATGTCCGCCGCCCGCTTGGAGCTGCAGCCCGACTGCAGGTAGGCGAGCAGGGTCTCCGTGAGCTCGGTCCCGTGTGCCTCGTCGTGGCGGATCAGCGCAAGGAGGCCCACGTCGCACGCGTCAAGGAGGCGCATGCCCCTGCCCGCGGCCTCCAGCATCTCCACGTAGGCCAGGCTGCTGTAGAGGTATACGGAATCCACCTGTGCGCCGTCGGCGAGCTGGTTGCCGTAGCGGATGGCGCTCTGTGACTGCAGGTAGTGGCGGCGGACGTCCGCCATGTCCCTGAACTGGTTGCTGATGCCAACTGACAGGTTGTTGACGCGCGCCACGTCCGTGAGGACCTTGAGGTCTGAGGGGCTGAGACCGGAGTCTGCCGCGCGCGTCACCAGCGCGACGAGCTGTCCCTCGTACCGGGCGTAGATGCTGTTGGCGAGCACGCCCTGCAGCTGCCCTGCCACGCTCTCGACCGCGCGATGCGACATGTTGCCCGCGGGCGGCCGCAGAGAGATGACGAAGAGCGACTCGAGCGGCTTGAAGCTCAGCAGCTGCAGGCGGCGCTGGATGACGGCGCTTGCCGGCTGCTCGTCCCCGAGCAGGTTGACCAGGAAGTAGGCCTCCATCTGGTTGCCGGGGACCTCGTACATGGCCGTCTTCTGCATCTCCTGCGCAACCAGAAGAACGAGCTGGTCAAAGCACTCGCGGTCCACGGCGCCGAAGGAGTGGTGCCTCTCCGCCATGGTGACGTGGGCTATGCAGATGCCGTGCACCATGACGGCGCCGATCATGGTCAGGCAGCCCAGGCGCTCGTCGTACATGACGGCCGTCTGTCTTACCCGCCCCAGCTCGTCGCCCACGCGGCTGTTCTGAATGTACGCCACTCCCTCCTCAGAGACAGACCTGGTCTGCAGCTCCCTGCCCAGAACGGTGGAGAAGGCGCTCCCGTCGTTGGCGGGCAGGACGAAGTGGTGGGCAATGTAGTGGTAGCTGGCGTCGATCACCATTATGGGGTTGTCCAGCGCCTTTGCCGCCTCCTCCACCAGGAACTGGAGCCCGTTGTTGGAGTAGTGCGCGGACGTCATGCGCTGGACTATGTTGGAGACCTCGTTGTCCTGTATGAAGTAGGCCTGCAGCTTGTTGTAGCAGGCAAAGGGGTCGGCACTGGGATTGACCTGCGCAATGTTGACGTTGCGGTTGTCGCACAGGTGCTCCGGCACGGCCGCGTCGCCGTACACGACCACGCTGAAGATGCGGTTCTTGGGCATGCTGAGGGGCAGCAGGTCCCCCGTGCCAAAGTAGAGCACGTCCTGCCTCAGGTCGCAGGCGCTGGGCGTGAGGAAGCAGATGTTGTAGACGTCCACGTCCGGGGCGACGAGTCCGCTCTGGTCCAGGGAGTCTGTGGGCAGGCGCTTGAGAAGTTCGCTCAGTAACATGGGTGTCCCTCCCGACGTTCCTGTTGCCTTGCGGGTTGCTCATGTCGGCTTGCGCTTGGGCGTTCCCCAGGCTCCAATGCCGGGGACGCCTTTGGACAATCGATAATGGTCCGTTGTACGAACACACAAAGTATAGCAATAGCTAGTACAAGGGAAGGTCACCCGTGAGCGGGTCAATCTGCTCTCCGCGAAGGGGCTCGAAGGCGAGGCAGGTGTAGGTGGGCTCTCCATGGAACTCCGTGTAGCCTGCGTCGCGGATGAGCGCCACCAGGAAGCCGAGCTCGCGCCCGCGCTCCGCCAGGTCGAGCAGGGCCTCCTCGCCGTCCACGTACACGCAGACCTTGGCAACGCCCGCGTCGAACCAATCGCTCAGCGCCGTGGGGCCGCGATCGCCCTCGTCCAGGTACACCCAGGAGTCGTCAGCCGAGAGGCGCACCTCGTCAAGGCGGCCCTCGCGCGCAAGGGCCATGAGGGTGGCCTCCACGCAGGCGTGGCCTGCCTGGGCGGCTATCTTGCCCTTGCGCATCTTGAGGTCGCGCCGCACCACGATGACCTGCTTGGACTTGTACCTTCGCTCCATTGCCACTCCCGTTCCCTCGGCGGATTCCGTGCCGCTTGCGTGTGTCACGGGCGATTCTACGTCACTTGGGCGGTTCGCGCGCATCGGGCATAATGTGGTGGGCATGCCCCGCGTTACGTGCGGGGCGCAAACAGAAGGGAACCTCATGGCTGACCAGAACCGCATTGACCTGGGCGAGCTTGCCTCCAAGGTCATGGCCGACACCGACCTCATGAACAAGCTCAAGGACTTCGACCTGGATGACCTGGCCGGTCTGAAGGACTTGCTGGAGGCGCACGGCATCAACGTCTCGCAGGAGCAGCTGTCCGAGCTCGCCTCCACCGCAAGCGGCCTGCTCGGCAAGGTGGACCTTGGTGACCTGAGCAACATGCTCAAGGGCATGGGTGGCTCCGACGGGCTGGACCTGGGCGCCATCGGCGGCATGATGGGCGGGCTCTTTGGCCGCAAGTAGGCCCCTGCCACCGGCAGCCGCGGTGCGTGCCGCACTGGGGCCCAAGCGCATCCTGCAGAGCGAGGAGCGCACGCGTGCCTGGCTGGAGGCGCACGCCGTCCAGAACCGGCGTGCGTACGCCCTTCCGGACTGGAGCAGCCGAACGTACGACATTTGGGAGGATGCCTCGCGGGGCGTTCAGGTGCTCTACTTCGGCGGGGACCGCCAGCCCAAGCAGAGCCTCCTGGCGGGCAGGGTGCCGCCGACGGAGGTCTCTGTACTCTACTTGCACGGTGGCGCCTTCGCGCGCAGGCCCACCAACGCCCACCTGCGGTTTTGTGGCAGGCTGGCCAATGCGCTCTGGGCGCCCCTGGTGATGCCGCTTCCCGGCCTGGCGCCCGGCCACCACACCTTCGAGGCCACGGACCTGGCGGAGTCCCTCTACCACGACCTGGTGA
Organism: uncultured Olsenella sp.; assembly: GCA_900314495.1. GTDB lineage: Bacteria > Actinomycetota > Coriobacteriia > Coriobacteriales > Atopobiaceae > Olsenella_K. The sequence continues at coordinate 182,472 of OMVJ01000002.1, read as the reverse complement.
GGCGCGGGCGCCGCGTGGTGCTGGCGGGCGACGGCTCTGGTGCCGGCATTGCGCTGGGCCTTCTGTGCAGGCTGCCGGAGGAGGGGGTGCCGCAGCCGCTGAAGACGGTGCTCGTCTCTCCTTGGCTGGACTTGGAGCTCAATGACCCGCAGGTCAGGGCCATGGAACCCTTGGACGTGCGGCTGTCTGCCCCCGGCCTGCGCGCCCTTGCGCAGGCATGGGCGGGGGACCTGGATCTTGCGGACCCCTACGTGAGCCCCCTCAACTACGGGGACGAGTGCCTGGCGCGGCTGCGCAACGTGACCATTGCCTGCGGCGGGCGGGACCTCATGCTGCCAGACGCGCGGCGGCTGGCAGCGCGCCTGGATTCCCTGGGGGTTGACCACGAGCTGCTGGTGGATAAGGACGCGGGGCATTCCTGGCCGCTTGGAGGCGGGTCTGCCTCCGCCGGCTTCCGGGCCAGGCTGGTGCGCCAGGTTCACGAGGCGGAACGCCCGCGCCTGGGAGCCTAGGCCGCCGCTCCGGCGGCGACGTCCCCGGCGCGGGCGCGGGCTTGTCGGTGGGGCACGCTACAGTATCGTCCTTCTCACCGCGTCGGCCCAACCTGCCATGAGGGCATTGGCGCGGTCCTCGCTCATCTGTGGCGTGAAGACCAGGTCCTTGGTGCGCAGCTCGCTCAGCTCTCCCGTGTCCTCCCAGAAGCCGCAGGCAAGGCCCGCCAGGTAGGCCGCGCCAAGGGCCGTGGTCTCCGTGTTGAGGGGCCGGTGAATCTGGCACCGCAGGATGTCGCTCTGGAACTGCAGCAGGAACCTGTTCTGCGCCGCGCCGCCGTCTGCGTTGAGGACCTCCATTCTCTTGCCGGCGTCCGCCTCCATGGCGTGGGCCAGGTCCGCAACTTGGTAGGCCATGGACTCCACCGCCGCGCGCACTATGTGGCTGCGGTTGGTTCCGCGCGTGATGCCGGTTATGGTGCCGCGGGCGTTGGGCTTCCAGTAGGGGGCGCCCATGCCGGTGAAGGCGGGAACTATGTAGACCCCGCCCGTGTCGGGCACGCACTCGGCCAGCATCTCTGACTCCGCGGCGGAGTGGATGAGGCCCAGCTCGTCGCGTATCCACTGCATGACGGCGCCACCCACGAAGACGGAGCCCTCCAGCGCGTACTCCGTGTGGCCCACGCCCGGGGCGCTGGCGGCAATGGTGGTGACCAGCTCGTGCGTGGAGCGAGCGGGCTTGTCGCCGGTGTGCATGAGGAGGAAGCAGCCGGTGCCGTAGGTGTTCTTGGCCTGCCCCGCGCGGAAGCAGCACTGGCCAAAGAGCGCGGCCTGCTGGTCTCCCGCGACGCCGCAGATGGGAATGCCCGCGGGCACGCCGGGGTAGCTGGTCTCGCCAAAGGGGGAGGCGGAGGGCCTGACCTCCGGCATCATACTGGCGGGGATGCCGAAGAGGTCCAGCAGCTCCTGGTCCCAGCACATCTGGTGGATGTTGTACAGCATGGTGCGGCTGGCGTTGGTGGGGTCTGTGGCGTGCACCATGCCGCCCGTCAGCACCCAAATGAGGTAGCTGTCAACGGTGCCAAAGTACAGCTCGCCCGCCTCCGCGCGCTCGCGCGCCCCAGGTACGTTGTCCAGCAGCCAGCGGATCTTGCTCGCGGAGAAGTAGGGGTCGGGTAGGAGGCCGGTCTTCTCCTGTATGCGCCGACGCACATCCGGTGTGCCGCAGAGCTCGTTGATTATGGGTTCCGTGCGGCGGCACTGCCAGACTATGGCGTTGGCTATGGGCTGGCCCGTGCTGGGGTCCCACACTATGGTGGTCTCGCGCTGGTTGTCTATGCCGATAGCCGCAATCTGGCGCTCAGTCAGGTTGTGCCGCGCCAGGAGCTCCGTGAGGGAGCCAAGCTGGGAGAAGAGGATCTCCTGCGGGTTGTGCTCCACCCAGCCGGGCTGGGGGTATATCTGCTGGAAGGGCCTCTGCACGAAGTCGACCATCCTGCCCTGGTGGTCAATCAGCACCGCCCTGGAGGACGTGGTGCCCTGGTCCAGCGCAACGACGTACTGTCCGCTCATTCTTCCTCCTAGCTTCGCGCGACGAGCCAGTTGAGCACGTCGGTGTAGACTGCCTGGCGCCCGGTCTCGTTCAGGATCTCGTGGCGCATGTTGGGGTAGAGCTTGAGCTGCGCGTCACTGGCGCCTGCCCTCTGCGCCATCTTGAACGAGGTGGTCACGCCCTTGCCGTTGTCTCCCACGGGGTCCTCCGCGCCGGCCATGTAGAGCAGCGGAAGGCCGTTGGGGACGGCCTGGGCGCATGCGGGCGAGCAGGCCTCCTGCGTGAGGCTGGTGAGGGTGGCGTAGCCCCCGGCCGAGAACATGTATCCGCAGGCAGGGTCCGCTATGTAGGCGTTCACGTTGTCGCGGTTGTGCGACAGCCAGTCGAAGGGGCTTTTGGCGTCGGGGATGGCCTTGGCATAGGCGCCGTCGGCCATGGAGTGCAGCATGCCGCTTATGTGGTCCGCCCCGCGCAGGCGGCAGATGAGCCGGGCCATGGCGTTGCCCGCGGCGGAGGTCTTTGGGTCCACGTAGCCCGTGCCGCAGATGATTGCGCCGGCCAGGCCCTCCGCATGGCGGCTTATGTACACGCGCGTCTCGAAGCTGCCCATGGAGTGGCCGAAGACGAAGTAGGGGGTGCCGGGTGCGCAGCGCGCGGAGACAATCCCGCGCAGGTCATGTATGTCCTGGATCAGGATGTCCTTGCCGGTCTTGGGCGGCAGGCAACCCCATTGGGAGCGATCCCGCACCGACTTGCCGTGGCCGAGCTGGTCGTGGCCGCACACCAGGTAGCCGTTTCCTGCAAGGAAGCGGGCGAACGAGTCGTAGCGCGAGATGTGCTCTGCCATGCCATGCACGATCTGCACGATGCCCCGCGGCCTGGGCAGGGCGCCGTTCTCGCCCCGTGCCAGACCCGCCGGCCACCAGATCCTTGCGTGTATCTGCGTGACGCCGTCGTTAGAGACGAAGGTGAGCGATTCGGTGCGAGTTTCCTCTGCCATGTGAACTCCCGAAGATATGTGACGCTGCATGCCCAAGTATATTTTGCCGTGGGTCACACGTGGCCAACGCAGTCGCAGACGGCATGGGTGGAGGTGTGGCCTTTCCCGTTTGCGTACAATGGTGCGGGTCGTGTGGGTTGCGCGGGAGGTCGGCGTGCTGGAGTATGTGGAGTTCGGTGTGATGTGCCTGCTTGCCGCGGCCGTGCTGACCTGCGTCGCATTGGGCTGCGGCCTGCGCAGCATGCTGATGGAGCGCCGGTGCACCTCCCGCTGCGCGGGCCGCGTGGTGGGCTTCTCGTCCTTCCCCACGGCGCATGACCTTCGCCTGCCCATTGTGGAGTACCGGGTGGGCGGCCACACCTACCGCGCGCGTGGTCCCGTGTTCAGGAACTACATCAACCAGGTGGTCGTGAGCGTGCGGGGCGGCACCCCCCACGAGAAGACGAACATCGTGGCAAGGGAGAGCCTGCCGCAGACCTACCGGCGCGTGGTGCACACGCGCAAGGCCAGCATAGTGACCGTGGAGCCGCTGCGCAGGCTGTTCCCCATTGGGTCCCGTGCCGAGGTCTTCTACGACCCGGGCCACCCCTCGCTTGCGTACGTGCAGCGCTACGCCCGGCGAGACAACCTCTTCTTCGGCCCGCTTCTTGCGGCGGCGGCCTGTGCCCTCGTGGGCGTGGCGGTGCTCCTCTTCTGGCTGTGACGGAGGGCGCCCCACCTGCGGGGCACTGGCTTGCTGGGGGCCGCGAAGATGCATTAAATGCTGGTCTAGCGGGTATAAATAAAAGCAAAGCTTTGATAAAAAACGCGGTAGGCGGCAAGCTCAGTCCCGCGCCGTTTTCACACACCCAAACGGGTTCGCGCGCGCTGTCCCACAAGGCGGTAAGACGGGAACGAACGATATGAGTTTTGGAACGAGGTCTCGAAAGCGTACTTCAACAGGCGGCGTGGAAAACTCCGTCGATTAGTATGACGGGGATACATCAATCCGTGCTGTTGCTGGTGGACTTACATTTCCCGCACATGCCTCGAACGGAGTGACTGATGACCTTGAGTGAAAACGGGGACAACACGCATGCCTCCCTTCGCGAGCTAGCACTTGCGGAGAGCCGGGAGTTCGCTCATCGGTTCGTCACGGGGGACTTGGACTGGTGCCTGTCTAGGCTTGCGCCAGACTTCTTCCTGGTTGGACCAATGCAAGGTCAGACTACGTGTGACCGCGCTGAGGTAGAGAAGATACTCCGAGAGGGCGCGGCGCAGAACGCGGGGGCCGCCTTGGCGGAGGAGGAGTACACCGTCGTCTCTGAGGGCGCCTCCACGTGCACGGTTCTTGGCGTGGCGCTGAAGCTCATTCCCCCCAACAACGAGGAGATTCTTGCCGCGCGCGTTCGCTCCACCTACGTGTGGCGGCGCACCGGCCAGGGCGTCCTGCTGGACCACATACACTGCTCGGAGCCCAAGGACCCGGACCTCAACGGGCAGAGCTTCCCCGTCTTCGCGGGCACGGAGACCTACCGTTACATGCGCTCGCTCATCAAGCTGGGCAACTCGCGCACAAGCGTCAGCATTTACGACGTCAACGGCACGGTGCACTGGGTGCACCCGTCGCAGATCGTGTACCTGGAGGCCAACCGCAAGCGTACCATCGTGCACTGCATGACGAGGGACATCATGGTTCCCGCCGTCATCAAGGACACGGTGGAGATGGTGGGTCCCAAGATCGTGCGCGTGCACCGCAGCTACGCGGTCAACCGCGACCACGTCGTGGAGCTCAAGGCCGGCAGGCTCCTGCTGGACGACGGCACCTCCATCTCCATTCCCGCCAAGCGCATAGCGGACGTGCGGGCGGAGCTCTCGTCAAAGGCGTAGCCCCGGCGGCCGTTCCGCGTCTTGCCGTTTGTGGGCGCCTTGGGACTCGTCTAAGATTCGTGTAGGGAATTCGGCGAGTTGCGAGGGGGTGCGCATGGCTCGGAACCAGAAGATCGCGCGTCTGCTTGCCATGACGCGCGACAGCTTTGCGGCACGCCGCCTGGTGGAGTCAATCCTCAGCGTGACGGTCGTCCTGGAGAATCGCGATGCCGTGAGCCCGGCCGAGCGCGTTGACCTGCTGGAGCGCTCCTGCGTGTACGGGCCCATCGACCTCGTGCGGCTGGTCTACCGGGAGCTGGGCCCCTTCACGTACCGGGGCTGGGCCCTGGCGCTGGCGCTGCGCACGGCCCGCGAGGACGTGGCACGCTTCCTGCTGGACCAGGGCGTGGACCTACTGGAGGACGTGGACGTGCCGGAGCTCTACCGCGCCATCGCCGCGCACGAGAGTTCCCTCTCGCGCTTTGACCTCACGCGCAGCAGCCCCAACCTCTTCCTCAACCCGGAGGACCACACGGTTTGCACGGAGGTCTTCGCGAGCTTCACCGGCAACGACCAGCTCATGGGCAGCAGCTTCTCCACCTCCACGGACCTTGCCGCCACGTGCGACCTCGTGGGGCGCCTGGCCGAGGAGGGCAAGTTCGACAGCGTGGTCTTCGACGACCTGTTCCGTGCCGCCGTCGTGCGCATGGGGGAGGTCATGAGGGAGCCCGCCAGGCACGAGCCCTACGCCACGGAGGCCCTGGGCGGCCTCGCGCGGAAGATGCTGGAGCTTCACCGCCAGAGGGGCCTTGGGAGCGATTACCTGTTCATGATGCTGGGAAACCTGATCAAGCCGCGGGTGCAGGAGCAGTTCATAGCCTTCATCTGCGACCTGGCACCGCAGGTGTTCCTGGGCAGGCTGCAGTCGCTGAGGTGGCTGGAGGACGAGCCGGACCTGGTGCGGCACATGGTTCCCCACCTATGCGCCGGCACGGAGGAGCAGAACGGGGCGCTTCTGTGCCTGCTGGCAAGGAACGGCAGCTACGAGGAGCTGCGGATGCTGGCGGACTGGCCCCGCACCATGACCAGGCAGAACCTGGACGCGGCGGTGGAGGCGGCGTCTGCCGCGGGCCACGCAGAGACCGCGACGCTTCTGCTTGCCCGCCGCCGCGCGCTGGACGAGACTCCCGACCCCGGTGCCGCGCGCGCCTGCGGCCCAGAGGGTGCGCAAGGCGCAGGCGCCTGCCCCGATGACCTGGGCGGCCTTGCGGGCCTGCTGCTGTAGGGGCGTGCCATGACAGACGAGAACCACGGGCGAAAGGTGCGGCTGGCACGCGAGGTGGTTGAGCTGGCGCGGGGCAGGATCGTGGCGGACAACCAGTTCCTGGCCCCCTCCATCGGCCTTCTGGACGTGCGGGAGGCCAAGCTGGGCGTGCCCTTCTCCACGGACGGCAAGACCCTCTTCATTGACGCGGACCTGGTGCTTGCCGACTTCGCGCGCACCCGCCAGCCGCCCGTGCACGACCTTGCGCACGTCATACTGCACTGCCTGCTCATGCACCCCTTCCTAGGCGGACGGGAGGGGGTTGACCGGGAGGCGTGGAGCCTGGCCACGGACATAGTGGTGGAGAGTCTGGTGCAGGAGATGCTGGGCCCACGCCCAAACGACCGCGGCCGCGCCATCGGCATCGTGTGCGAGCAGCTGGAGCAGGACCTGGGACCGGCGATTTCCACGCGCACGGTGTACCGGGCGCTGGCGGGCGGGGCCTACCAGAACATGCGCGACAGCTGGCGTGCCGTCTTCGCGGTGGACGATTCCACGCCGTGGTTTCCCGCACCGCGGCAACGGCGCGGCCAGGCGGAGGCCCAGGAGGACGCCGCCGGGCAGCATTCGCATGCTCCGGGCGCGGGCGAGCAGGCGGGCGGAGGCAGCCCCGCTCCCACCCACCAGGGCGAGGGAGGAGCCGGCAAGCCGCAGCCCGGCGGGGAGGGAGGCCCCGGCGGGCGGCGTGCAGAGCAGGCCCCCACGCGCGACGGCGCTGGGGAGCTGGACGCGTCGCTGGCGCCCGTGAGCCCCTTGGGAGCGCGCGAGCGCGAGGAGGCCGCTGCCCGCTGGCTGCGGGCCGCCAAGAGCGCCCGCGTGGACCTGGAGACGACCTCTGCCGCGCGCGGGCACAGCCTGGGCAACCTGTTGCGGGAGCTTCGGGTGGCAGACCACCGTCGGCAGGACCTGCGCGAGTTCCTGCGCAAGTTCGCGCGGCCGCGCGAGGCCATGCGCATCTCTCCGGACGAGTTTGACTACGTGTTCTACTCCTACGGCCTGCGGCTGTACGGCAACATGCCGCTGATAGAGAACCTGGAGTACCGCGAGCAGGCGCTCATTAGGGACTTCGCCATCGTGATCGACACCTCCGGCTCCGTGGACGGGCCGGCGGTGCAGCGCTTCGTTAACGTGGCCTACGACGCGCTTACGGGCGGCGGCGTCTTCTGCGACCGGGTGAACGTGCACCTCATCCAGTGTGACGCGGACGTGCGCGAGGACACCAAGATCGCCGGCGCGGCGGACCTGGACCGTTGGCGCAGGGGCGTTGAGCTGCACGGCTTTGGCGGCACGGACTTCCGCCCCGCCTTTGCCTACGTGGACGACCTGCTGGCCCGCGGAGAGTTCACGGAGCTTGCGGGGCTCATATACCTGACGGACGGCTGGGGTACGTACCCGGAACGGATGCCGGCCTACAAGACGGCGTTCGTCTTCTACGACCAGAACTTCCGGCCGGACGTGGTGCCGCCCTGGGCCATACAGTTCGTGCTGGACCCGGACGAGCTGGGCCAGAGGGACAACCCTGCGGCAGACCCGCTGTACGGCAGGCTGAGCATTGAGGACCTGGAGCAAGGGGCGCCCGGCAGGGGCGCGACGGGGGAGCGACGATGAACATCAAATCCGTAACGCAGCAGATAGAGGGAGCGGTCCGCGCCTACCTGGCCACGGACGAGCACGGCGTGTACCTCATTCCGCCGCAGATGCAGCGGCCGATCATCATCATGGGGCCTCCGGGCGTGGGCAAGACGGCCGTGGTGGCGCAGGTGGCGGAGAGGCTGGGAGTCAACTTCGTGAGCTACTCCATCACGCACCACACGCGCCAGAGCGCCCTGGGCCTGCCCTACATTGACGAGGCGGAGTACGGCGGGCGCACCTACAAGGTGAGCCGCTACACCATGAGCGAGATCATCGCCGCGGCGTACGACTCCATGGCAGAGTCCGGCGTGCGGGAGGGCATCCTCTTCCTGGACGAGGTCAACTGCGTTTCCGAGACGCTGGCCCCCGCCATGCTGCAGTTCCTGCAGTACAAGCGGTTCGGCCAGCACAGGCTGCCGGCGGGTTGGGTCATCGTGTGCGCGGGCAACCCTCCCGAGTACAACCGGTCTGCGCGCGAGTTCGACCCGGCCATGATGGACCGCCTGAAGCGCGTGGACGTGGAGCCGGACCTGGACGTGTGGATGGAGTACGCCACCGCCCACGGCGTGCACCCCGCCGTGACCACCTACCTGCAGAGCAAGCCGGACAACTTCTTCCGCCTGCGCACCACGGTGGACGGGACCCGCATGGTGACGGCCCGCGGCTGGGAGGACCTCTCGCGCATGCTGGTTGCCTACCGGCTCAACGGCCTCAAGGCGGACCTGGACCTTGTCTCCCAGTACCTGCAGGACCAGGAGGTGGCGGAGGACTTCTCGCTGTACCTGGAGCTCTTCGACAAGTACCAGGACGATTACAAGGTCACCGGCATCCTGGACGGCACGGCGGGTTCCGCGGTGCGCGAACGCGCCAAGGCGGCGCCCTTTGACGAGCGCATCGCCCTGGTGAACCTGCTGATAAACGCCCTGTGCACGCGCGTGCGCGGGGAGGAGACCACGGAGGGCGCGCTCAAGCTGGCCAGGGCGGACTTCCTTGCCGCAAAGGAGCGCGTGGACGGGGGCGAGGACGCGCCGAAGGTGCTTTCCGGCCTGTTCCAGGCGGCGCACAGGGAGGCGGTTGCCGCCGCGGAGCGTGGCGCCTCCGACGCGCGGCAGCACGTGCTGGCCGAGCGGGCTGACGTGCTGCACGAGCTTGCCCTGCTGGCGCCCACGGGTGGCCTGGTGGCAGCCAAGCAGGCATTCAACGGGCGCGTGCTTGAGCTGGCGGGTGCGGCAAAGGGCATCTCCGCGCAGGTGGATGCGGCGGTTTGCTTCGTGCGGGATGTCTTTGGGGACGGCGAGGAGCTGCTGGTGTTCTGCACGCGGCTTGCGGTGGAGCCCACGTTCATGCGGTTCGTGAGCGCCCACGGCAGCGAGGCCTTCGTGGAGGCCAGCCAGGGGCTCAAGTTCCACGAGCGCGGCGCCGAGCTGCTGCGCGAGGTGGACGAGCTCCGCGCACTGGAATGAGACACGGGGACGGTTCTCGCGTCTCATGGGGTGGTCCCGCCGATGGCCTGGACGCCTCTTCGAGACAAAAACGGCCCCCCGCGGGCGCCACTTTGTCTTGAACAGGTGTTGACGCCGGTTCGGTGGCGGACGGGTGCCCTACTTCACGCTGATGAGCTCCGTGTGGTCTATGACGAAGTCCACCATCTGCTCGTAGTTCTGGCTGGACTTGTGGAAGGTGCGGCGCTTGCCGCCGAAGACCAGCTCCAGCGAGTTCATGTCCTCGCGCGTGTCGTAGGCAACCACGTCCGACCAGGGGTGGGTCTCGACGCGACGCAGGCTGGAGGTGTAGGTGATGCCGGCATCGTCCATCTCTATTCGCTTGTTGAGGTAGCCCAGGAACTCGATCACGCCCATGACCATGGTGAGGAGCACGATTGCCAGGAGGACCACCTGGAAGGCGCGCGTCCAGCCGGAGTCGCCCCAGAAGGGGCTGGAGAGAATGACCAGGCAGACCGCACCCAGCGCCTCCGACCCAATGGCCACCAGCAGGTTGGACCGCACGTGCTCCGTGCAGACCACGCGCTGGGGCTGCTTGGTATTCTGCTTTGCCATGTTGGTACTCCTCTTGCGGTTTTGGCTCACCAGTCTAATGGATGTGAGACAGGGGGACGCACCTTTTGTCTCATGTGAATGAGACAAAAGGTGCGTCCCCCTGTCTCATTTGCGGAAATGAGACGCGAGAACCGTCCCCTTGTCTCATAATGAGCGGTATGGATGAACAAGAAAGAAACCAATACCAGAAGTTGGTGCTGACGCCCGTCAGGCGGCTCATACCTGCGCTCGCGGTTCCCACCGTGGCATCCATGATGGTCACCATGATCTACAACCTGGTAGACGCCTACTTCGTGGGCCTCATAGGCACGAGCGCGGCCGCCGCCACGGGCATCCTCATCTCCGTGCAGGCAGTGTTCCAGGCCATAGGCTTCATGCACGGCCACGGCGCGGGTTCCATCATCAGCCGCAAGCTGGGCGCGGGCGACGAGGAGGCGGCCCACCGCTATGCCTCCACGGCGTTCTTCTCCGCCCTTGGCATCGGCTGCGCGTTGGCCCTGCTGGGGCTCGTCTTCCTGGAGCCGCTCATGCGCCTTCTGGGCTCCACCCAGACCATCCTGCCCTACGCCAAGTCCTACGGCTTCTACATGCTGCTGGCTGGCCCCGGCCTTGCCGTCGCCTGCGTGCTCAACAACATCATGCGGTACGAGGGCAAGGCCTTCTATGCCATGATTGGCCTGGTGTCCGGCGGCGTGCTCAACATGGTGGGCGACCCCATCCTCATGTTCGGGCTTGGTATGGGCATCGACGGTGCGGGTCTCTCCACGGCCGCCTCGCAGTGGATCAGCGTGGGCATCCTGGGCTACATGTTCCTGTCCGGCAAGACCATAAGCCGCATCAACCCGCGCCGCATAACGCGCAGCCCGGGCGAGTATGTGGGCATGCTCCGCAACGGCTTCCCCAGCCTGGTGCGGCAGGTGCTCAACAGCGTGGCCACCATGACGCTCAACATATGCGCCGGCCCCTACGGCGACGCCGCCATTGCCGCCATGACCATCGACGGCCGCATCATGATGCTCATGGGCTCCGTCATGATCGGCATAGGCCAGGGCCTGCAGCCCGTTGCCGCTTACAACTACGGCGCGCGCAAGTACCGCCGCGTGCGCCAGGGCTTCAAGTTCACCTAGGCCCTCTCCGAGGCGCTCATGGGCGTCTTCGCCGTGGTTTGCTGGGCCTTTGCCGCGCAGCTGGTGTGGGTGTTCCGCGCGGACCCCGCGGTGGTGGAGGCGGGCGTGCCCGCCCTGCGCTGCATGTGCGTGGCCGTTGTGGCACAGTGCCTGGGCGTGGTGTGCAGCATGTCATTCCAGTCCATTGGCTGGAGCGGCTACGCGTCCTTCCTGGCCAGCCTGCGGAGCGGCATCTACTACATCCCCACGCTGCTCGTTGCGCCGCGCTTCCTGGGGCTGGCCGGCATCCAGTCCGCCCAGATGATCGCGGACATCCTTACGCTTTTGACCTGCATTCCCTTTGCCGTGGAGTTCTTCCGCCGCTTGCCCGACAGGGACGAGCGCTGCTCCACCGACGAGGCCTACGATGAGGCAGTGAGGCAGGCGGCATAGCCGGGACGGGGTCGTGGCGTCCCGGGTGGGAGGCGGAAGATGGCGAGCATTCTTTACCAGGGGCATGGCAGCCTGAGGCTGACGACGAGTGCCGGGACGGTGGTCTACGTTGACCCGTACATGGGGCCGCGTGGCAAGGAGGACCCCTCCACCTACCGGGAGCCGGCAAACCTCATACTGGTGACGCACCAGCACTTTGACCACACGGCCCTTGGCCTGCCGCGCCGGGCGGAGGGCTGCCTGGTGTGGCAGAACTTCGACTCCCACCCCAACCCGCGCACGTGGCTGACGCGCACTTTTGGCGACGTGACGGTGGAGGCGGTGCAGGCCCAGAACAAGAACCACCCGATTGACGAGTGCGTGGGTTACCTGGTGCAGGCGGATGGCGTTGTCATCTACTTCAGCGGCGACACGTCCGAGACCCGCCAGATGCGGGACGACCTAGCGCACCGGCACATTGACTACGCCTTCTGGCCGGGCGACGGCATATACAACATGGACGTGGCGGGTGCCGCGGAGTGCGCCCGCCTGGTGGGCGCCGCGCACAACGTTCCCATTCACCTGAAGCCCGTGGTGCCGTACGGGGAGGCGGAGGCGCAGAGGTTTGCGCGGCTTGCCCCCAACGCCCTGCTGGTCAGGCCGGGAGAGCGGTTGGACCTGGTTCCCACAGCATAGACGCGCCCTCCCAACCGGCAACTTGGACAATTTGAGGTCTTGTGATGCTCCCCTTGGGCGTGGGCAAAGCTGGCGTGGCATCCGCTAACATGATGTGGCACCGCCCGCCACCACGCGGGCGCAAACGAATACCAGTGCGCCCGCGCCAGCTTTGGCTGGCGGGCGGGGCGCGTAACCATAGGAAGACCACAACGTGTCCAAGAAGAAGCCCACGGCCCAGTTCAAGGCCGACAGCCAGGTATCCCGTGATGCCAACAACGTAGCGACCGTGCCCGACCAGATGCGTGCCGGCTACGCCGCGCGCGAGAGGCGCCACCACCGCGTGGTGGGTGCCCTCGCCGCCGCCGCGGTGGTGGCCGCCCTTGGGTGCGGCTACGGCTACGGCGTGTACCGCTTCCAGAACTGCTTCACCCCAAGAACCACCGTCAACGGCATGGACATGTCGGGCAAGGTCCAGGCGGACGTCCAGGCCGCCATAGAGGAGCAGGCAGCCTCGTACCAGGACGCCGTGACCGTGGGGGAGTACCAGTTCACCGTCACGGGGGACGTCATTGGGTACGGCCGCGACGCCGCCGGTGCGGCAGAGGCGGCCTGGGCCCAGCACAACCCCTACACCTGGCCCCTAGACCTCCTGGTGGGCAAGGGCATACAGGTGGATGAGGGCGTCTCGTACGACGAGAACCTCCTGAGAACGACCGTCTCGCACGCCGCGAGCGAGTATGACTCCCAGCACGTGCAGAACGGCACCGTCACGCTCTCGTACGACAGCGAGACCCACACCTACACGGCCTCGGGCCAGGCGGAGGGAACGGCCCTCAACCCGGACGCGGTGCTCGCCGCCATGCAGGAGGACATTGCCGCCCTCAAGACCGAGACGAACCTCGACGCCTCACAGGGCATGCGTCCCGCGCAGGTGGAGGACACGGACATCTACCGTGCGGGAGACATTGCCACGCGCGACATTGCCGCCAACATAGACCTCAACGTGAACGGTGAGACCAAGACCCACATCAACTACGAGATCGTGAACTGGGTCTGGTGCGACGAGGAGGGCAACCTCGTCGTGGACGGGGATGCCATCAACACCTGGGTCAAGACCATGCTGGGCGACGCCCTCAACACGTCGGACGACACGACCAACTACGACTTGGACGAGGACGGCGCGGCGGAGGTGATCACGCAGCGCCTGCAGGCGGGCAACACCAGCCCCATAGAGCTGCCCATGAACGCGACGCTCCGTCCGGAGGGGGAGTCCAAGCAGGCCTACGAGGCCGGCGCCAGCTGGGACAGCTCCATGGGCCGCTATGTGGACGTTGACCTGAGCGCGCAGTACGCCCGCTTCTACGATGCTGACGGCAGCACCCTCTGGGAGAGCGCCATCGTGTCCGGCAACACGAGCGAGGACCACGCCACGCCCCAGGGCACCTTCTACGTGAACGCCCTCATGACCGACCAGGAGCTGGTGGGCCTGGACGAGAACGGCGACGGCGAGTCCGACTACACCAGCTACGTGAACTACTGGATGCCCTTCGTGGGCAACATGGTCGCCTTCCACGACGCCACCTGGCGCACCTACTTCGGCGACAACATATACCAGTACGACGGCAGCCACGGCTGCATCAACCTGCCGTACAAGAAGGCGGCCGAGCTCTACAACGTTCTGCAGGTGGGCGACACCGTCTACGTGCACGACTAGCGCGCGGAAGCTCGGTTGACGCTCACCAACGAGGGGGTCCCATGAACCTGCGACAGCTGGAGTACTTCAAGGCCATCGCGGAGGAGCGGCAGATAACCGCCGCGGCAAGGCGGCTGCACATCACGCAGCCGCCCCTCTCGTACGAGCTGGCGTCGCTGGAGCGGGAGCTTGGCACCAAGCTGGTTGAGAGGAGCTCCCGCGGAACCGAGCTCACGGAGGCCGGCAGGGTCCTGTACCAGCGCGCCTGCCAGATGCTGGACCTTGCGGAGGCCACCAAGCGCGAGGTGGGCAACGTCGGCCGCGGCCTGGCCGGCACGCTGAGCGTGGGCCTCATCTCCTCCTCGGGCGGGCAGGTTCCCAACAACGCGCTCCTGGAGCTGACCAAGAGCTACCCGGACGTGCAGCTCCAACTTCGCGAGGGCAGCACCTACGAGGTGCTGGACATGCTGCGCCGTGGCGTGGTGGAGATTGGCATCGTGCGCATGCTTTCCAACCAGGACGAGTTCGAGTGCCGCCTCTCCGGCGCGGAGCCCATGGCGGCACTCATGCCACCCGAGTGCGTGTGTGGCGCCAAGGACGATTCCGTGACCCTGGCGGAGCTTGCCGGCCAGCCTCTGGTGATCTATCGCCGTTACGAGAAGGTGCTGACCGACCTCTTTGCATCCAAGGACCTGGACCACTACTTTGCCTGCATCGCCGACGACGCGCGAACGACGTGCGTGTGGGCCAGCCGCGGGTTTGGCATCGGCCTGGTTCCCCAGTCGTTCCTGCTCCTCTTCAACCTTGACGGCTTTGTGGTCAAGCGCGTTGACGAGGAGGCGCTCATGACGCGCATGGGTGTGGTGTGGCCCAAGGGCAAGCACCTCTCGCCGCTGGCCCAGCGCTTCGTGGATTTGCTCTGGAGCGGCGAGGAGATTCAGGCCTAGCGCGCGGGGCCAGCATCGCCTGGTGTCCGCCCCCATTCATGGGGAACCCAGACATGAGGAGAGGGGCACCCACCGGTGGGTGCCCCTCTACTTGCATCCGTTCGGCCGTGACTTGGGGGAAGGAAGAAGCCAGCCTTTGCCGAACGGCTATGAGGCCGATGAGGGCCTGGGGTGAATGGCGTGCCTTACTTGGCGGGAGCGGCGTCCGCGTCCTCTTCCTCGCCGTCGGACTCTTCGTCATCGGAATCCGACTCCATGCCCTCGCGGACGTTCTTCATGGTCTTGCCGATGGCAGACCCGAGCTTGGGTAGCTGGTTGGGGCCAAAGATAAGCAGAAGAACCGCAAGGGCGATGAGCATGATTTCTGGGGTACCGAGCATTAGTTGCCTCCGATAACTTGCTGCCGTCCCCTGTGGACGGCTGGTCTTTGTTGGTGAATACACCCTAAGCGTCCGAAAGCAATATGTGAAATACATGTTTGAAGTGGTCATCATATAGAAGTTGGATTTCTTTTCATCCTGCCCTGGAATTGCCTTCATTGCGCGCAGCCGAGACTTCCATTGGCCGGCAAGAACATGCCGTTCGGAGGCACTTGACGCTCCAATGACTATGCCGTTGCGACGTGGGTAAAAAGCAAGTAGAGACAACGCAACCGGGTCGCAAAGGTTGCCAGACGAAGGGGGTGGTGCCAGTGAACGATGAAGAGATACTTACGTGGCGTCCCGCGGCTGGCATCGCGAGTCCCGTTCTTACCTGGTAGGCCATAGCAAGCAAGGCCTTGTGAATGCGATACGTCATCGCGGCAGTCGAAAGCAGACAGACGGAAGAACCGAAGCCGCCGCGCAGGAGCTTGAGCGCCAACCGATGAGGCGCTGTGAAGTAAAGCAAATGCATTTGCACTTGGACGCGCGGACTGGAGTTCCAATGAACTGAGTGCACGGGGGCGGAGCGAAGGCTCCGCCCCTTTCTTGTGTTCCGTACCCGCGCGCTCCCGTGTCTCCCTGGCTCGTGCGGGCCTGGCTTAACTGGGCGTTCACGGAATCGGCCCCACCTTGTTACGCGAGGAACACCCTTGGGACACAGTGGCTCCGTATAGTACCTGTCATGCCATAGGTGAGCCGGCGCGAACCTTGCATCGCGTTGGTTTGCCGAGCATCCCCCCTAGCGGGGCGACCGAGCAGTCGGTCGCCCCGCTCATTCTTGACTTGGAGTGCGGTGCCGTTGCCTCAGGCTTGGGGCTTGGTTGGCCCCGCCTTGGGCTTTGGAAGGCGTCGGGAAACTCCACCGAAGCGCCCGTGTTTCTCCGCAAAAAGACTACAGCTGTAGGGATTATGCGCAGACAACGTGTGCTATGGATGGGGTTTGGCGCGTTTGAGCAGCTAGAGCCAGTAATGGAAACGTTTGGCCCGTAATCTTTTATGCATGCAAGCCGCCCGGAAATGAACGGTAAACGCACGTGGGCGGTAGCCGATGGACATCGCGCCCCGGTACGCAAGCGGCCAAGGCGCCCATGTCCTGAATCTGAAGTTCAAGGAATGGAGCCAGATGAGTTTGCATCGATTCGTGACCCCCATTGTGGCAGGTGCCGCTTCCGTGGCGCTGGTGGCAGCCGCCCTCTTCACGACCACGCCCCAGCCCAGCGAGCAGGGTGCTCGCATCGCCCTCGCGCAGGAGGACCAGACGGACTATTCGGAGGATGCCCCTGCGACGGACCAGCAGGAGGAAGCCGAGAAGACCGCCGAGGAGCAGGCCGCAGAAGAGCAGGCCGCTGCCGAAAGGGCCGCCGCGGAGCAAGCTGCGGCAGAACAGGCAGCTGCGGAGCAGGCTAAGGCCGACGCGATTGCGGAGTGGGGTTCCAGGATCGACGCGTACTTGTCTGGCAGCCCGCTTGCCGGCTACGGTCAGCTGTTTGCCCAGACTGCCATCGAGAATGGCATAGACCCGCGCCTGGCCCCCGCCATCGCGACGGTGGAGAGCGGCAAGGGATCCGTCTGCTTCCGCCCCCACAACGCCTGGGGCTGGGGCGGCTACGGCTGGTCCGACTGGGAGACCGCCATTCCCGAGTACATGAGCGGCCTGGCTGCCGGTTACTCCGATTGCATGGCGGAGGGCGACTACGGCCTGACCACCACGACCACCATGGCCTCCGTCTACTGCGGCAGCACGGACTGGTATTACGCCGTCGTGGGCGAGATGTCTGCCATCTAGCTTGCACGGAACGGGCGTGTGGCTGCAGTTGGGGCTACACTTGCTGAGACACTGACCAACTGACGCGTGACGGCGGGGCACTCATGGCAAAGAGAGCGAATGGCGTGCGGCGAGAGGCTGCCTCCAGGGCTCCGCGTGCCGGTGAGGACCCCGCCGTTTTCCATGCATGCGACCGCAAGAAGCGCTACGAGACCAGCGTCGAGGCAAAGCGTGCCGCCCAGCAGGCTTCCCGACGCAAGGACGCCCCGCAGATCTACGTGTACCGGTGCGAGTACTGCGGCGGATGGCATCTCACGCATCGCAGGCCGAGGAAGTGATCGCAATGGTACGCGGAGGTGACGGCTGCCTGGGTTGCCTGGGAAAGTTGCTCTTGGGCCTGATGGCCCTCTTGGTCGCCGGGTGCGTGATGACTGCGCTGGGCGGGGGCTTTTCGGACGGTGGCGCAGCGGGGGAGTCTGGCCAGGAGGGGGCGCCCGCGCAGAACGTCGCGACATCCACTGAGGACTCGGGGTCCGCAGACGCCGAGGATGCCAGCTCCGCGGGCGTAGACCCCGTGGCCCCTTCGACGGTGGAGCCGGTGGAGGAGCCGCAAACCCCTGGCGGAACGCTTCGCGTCACGTTCATAGACGTGGGACAGGGGGACTCGGAGTTTCTGGAGCTCCCGAACGGCCAGACCATGCTGGTAGATGCGGGCATGCCGGACGCCGGGGCCTCCGTGGTCTCCACCGTGCGGGCACTTGGCTACTCGCGCATAGACTACCTGGTGGCGTCGCACCCGCACGCTGACCACATCGGTGGCATGAAGAGCGTGCTGGCCGCCTTTGACGTTGGCTCGGCGTGGACGTCTGCACAGAAGACCACCACGGCCACGTATACGGAGACTGTGGACGCGGTGCGCGCCAAGGGGCTTGAGATTAACACTGCCGCAGCGGGGACGACCATTGCCTCTGGTGACGGCTGGGCGGTGACTGCCCTGTGGCCACCTGCGGGGGCGGCCGACTACGAGGACCTGAACGACTGCTCGCTGGTGCTGCGCGTGACCTTCGACACCACCAGCTTCCTCTTCACGGGCGACCTTCATGCCAGTTACCTGCGGCAGGCCGTGCGCGAGACGGGGCACGTGGACGTGCTGAAGGTTGCCCACCACGGCTCCGAGACGGGGACCGACGCCGCGCTGGTACAGGCCCTGAGGCCCAGCATTGCCGTGATGTCCTACGGTGCCCAGAACGACTACGGCCACCCCGACCAGGTCACGCTTGACGCCTTGGCCGCGGGTGGCGTGGCGCAGGTGTTCGGCACGGGCGTCAACGGTACGGTGACGGTGACGTCGGACGGCGCCACCGTGAACGCCACTCCCGCGCGCGAGGGCACCGTCGCTGCAGGCCAGGTGCCTGACGACGTGGCGCAAGCCTACGCCGAGGCCCTGGAGGCCCAGAAGGCGATCAACGAGGGAACCGCCGAGGAGCAGGACTACACGCGCCCGCAGTATGCGGACGACGGGACGGACCTGGACGCCAGCGGGGACGCAGACGACGCGACGACCATCGTCTACGTCTCCACGGGTGCCAGCTCCCACAGCTACCACGCAAGTCCCGGCTGCTCCGCGCTGAAGAGGAGCAAGAACGTGAAGTCCGAGACCCTTGCCGAGGCCAAGGCGGAGGGTCGTGACGCCTGCGGCAGGTGCCACCCACCCGCATAGGCGTACAAGGACGCCGGAAGACACGGGGCGGGCCAGACGCCGTGACGTCTGGCCCGCCTTCTCGCGCGTCTTGTTGGTGCGAGGGCCTACTTGGAGAGGCGCGCCTCGATGTCCGCGATCTCCTTCTGGAGGCTGGCGATGCGCTCCTTCTTCTCGTCGATCCAGGACTGCATCTCGTTCAGCTGGGACTCGCTCGTGGTGACCGTGGCGTGGGCGATGCGGGACTCTAGGCGCTCGATTTGCCCCTCCAGGTTCTCGATCTGGCCGCGCCTGCGCTCCGCGGCCTCCTGCGACTTCTGCAGCCACTCGTCGTGACGCCTGTCGTTGTAGGCGTGCTTGGCGTCCCAGAAGCCCTCCTTGGCGGTGCGGAAGGCCTCCCACAGGGCGTCGTTCTTCTCGCGGCCGGCATAGCCGATGGCCTTCCACTTGACGTCCAGCTGCTTGATGGCCTCCGTGTTCTCGCGGCCGTAGTCCTTGGTGTCAGCCAAGCGCTGCGCCTCGTCCACCAGGGCCTGCTTGGCGGCGGCGTTCTGCTGGTACTGTGCCTCAAGCTCCTCGTGGTGGGCATGCTGGGCGTCGAAGAACTTCTGGCGCAGGCCGTTGAACTCCTCCCACAGGCGGTCGTTGTCCGCGCGGGCGGCCTGGCCGACCTTCTTCCACTCGTTCATGAGGTCGCGCATCCTGTTGTTGGCGGCCTTCCACTCCGCGGCGCCCCAGTCGGCGGCGACGTCGGATGCCTCGCGCGCCTGCTGGATGAGGGCCTCCTTGGCCTTCTTGTTCTCCGCGTGCTGCTTGTCCATCTCGCGGTAGTGGGTGCTGCGGCGCTCGAAGAAGGCGTGCTGGAAGCCGTTGAACTGCTCCCACAGGGCGTCGTCCTTCTCGCGGCCGGCAGACCCGGCGGCCTTCCACTGGTCCATCAGCTCGTGGAAGCGCTCGCCCGTGCTGCGCCACTCCGTGGAGTCGGCAAGCTTCTGCGCCTGGGCAACCAGCTCCGTCTTGGCCTTCTCAGCCTCTGCGTGGGCGGCGTCGCGCGCGTCGTAGAATGCCTGGCGGGCGGCCTGCAGCTCAACCCACAGGGCGTCCTCGTCCTTGGTGTGCTGGTAGGGAACCTGGCGCCACTCGTCAAAGATGCGGCGAAGCTCGCTCCCGCCGGCCCGCCAGTCGCACTTGGCGACGACGTCCTGGGCGGCGGCAAGCAGCTCGCGCTTCTTGGAGAGGTTCTGTTCGGCGAATGCGGCGGCCTTTGCGGCGCGGTCGTCCTCCGGCTGCGCGGCGGCCGGGGTGTCTGTGTTCGGGGTGGTGTTTGGCGTGGTGTCCTGAGACATGGCATGTATCCTTGGAACGAAAACGGAATGGAACGGTGTGTGCGACGCACCGTGGCGGTTTGCTTGCGCCGCAGGTCAATAGGGTAGCACGGCTCAAGTGTGCTGTATTTGTGAACTTGCGAGACGTTTCCCAACGGCGTTTTTCGTTATACAGTGTGTCGGGTGGGACTTCGTGAAGGGGGAAGCGTGAAGACGGATTACCTTGGCAGGAAGTACGAGATGCTGGTCGCGCTCCTGAAGGACGGCACGCGCTCCCAAGGCTTCACGGCGGACCTCGCCTACCTGGACCGGTGCTACGCCTCCTTCCCGTACCTGGTCGCCGCCCTCAGGTGCCACCGGTACGAGCGGGCCCAGAACCCCTACGCGTCGGACTCGCAGGTGGAGGCAGCGCTTGCGGCGGCCCGGGAGGCGGCCTCTGCCTTCAACGGCCTGTGCGAGGCGGCGGACCTTGCGCCCTTCTGCGAGGTGGACCTGGCGCAGCGGGGTGCCGTGCTGCAGCTTGCCTGCGACGTGGCCGAGGAGCTTGACGCCTGGGCACGCGAGAAGAATGGCCGCGTGCGCGAGTCCGTGCTGGCGCCCGCAGAGCTTGCGGACGGTGACCTGGCCTTCATGCAGGACCGGGACGACCGCATTGAGCTGGGCCCCGGTGCGGAGGGAAGGGCGCGCGTGGACGTGGAGCGGGCCTGGCACAACCGCTTCTACGCGGTCTCGCTCTCCTGCTCCGCGGACGAGGCGGACGAGCCCCCTGTCGACGCGCTGTCCATTTCCTGCACGCCCCTGGAGGAGGCGTGCCTGGGCGTGAGCTTTGAGCGGCTGGGCAGAAGTGCCCTGGTTGCAAGCGTGAGCGTCCCCTCCGGCCTGCGGTTTGGCAGCGGCGAGCTGGACTTTCTTCGCCAGCGTGTGCAGCTTGCCCAGGCAGTGGTGGACTTGGTTGCCCAGGTGCTGCAGCAGCACTACCCGCACATCTCGCTTGCCCCAAACGGCTTCCGTGCGGGTACCCCCTGGATGGACTAGCAACCTGGGAGGGGAGAGGCATGGCTCCGTTGGACGGCATGGACCAGGACCTGCGGCTTGCGGTGAGGAGGACCCGTGCCTTTGGCATAGCCCGCGTGGCCCTGCGCCTTGCGGACCTAGAGGGCTTGGAGGGCGGCGCCTACGGGCCTGCCAGGGACGACGTCTACGACGACCAGGCAATTCTTCTGGTGGCCCGCCTCCGGCTTTGGATGGGGGACGAGGAGGTGGCCCTTGCCCTTGCCGGCGTGTGGACGGACTCCTTCTGCCACCAGCCGGACCCGCAGGCGGCGCGGCGCGTTGCGCACGAGGTGCGCGTGCGCTGGAGAAGCCAGCCGGAGCCCGCGCGGGCGCGTGACGTTGCGCTTGTCGCCCATGCCGGGGTCGTGGACAAGGCAGGCAAGCCCTACATAGAGCACCCCGCCCGCGTGGCCCAGGCGGTGCAGGGCGACGACGCGAAGGCCGTTGCCTGGTTGCACGACGTGGTGGAGGACACCCCCATCACCCTGGACGACCTGCGCCTGGGCGGCTTCAGCGGCCGGGTGGTGCGCGGGGTGGACGCCATGACCCACCGCGAGGGGGAGGAATACCTCTCGTTCGTGCGCAGGGCCGCCCTTGACCCCGTTGCCAGGCAGGTGAAGCTTGCGGACGTGCGGGACAACATGGACCTGGGCCGTCTGGCGGGCCAGGGGCCGGAGGCCCTGGAGGCGGGCAGGCGTCGCATCCGCGAGAAGTACGAGCCCGCGTTAAGGGTCCTTAAGGGCGAGGACGAGTGAGGAACCAAATGGAACGGTCGCCGATTCGTGGCTGATGGCGGCGCGTGGCGATACCGCGACGCTATAGCATTACATGACCTTGTGTGTCTAGAAGGAGGCTCCCATGATCGTTACCCTTGTGTATAACGATGGCGTCATTGACTCGTATGAAACCGCCCAGGACTCGTTCCACTCCACGTCCCACGCCCGCCTGTCCACGTTCGTGGAGGAGGCGTCTGCGGATGCGTCCACAGACGACGAGGAGCGTGGCGTCCTGAACGTCATGGGTCTTGAGCTGACCCCCGTCGTGGGTACCGACTCCGACTTTCCCGTGCGCGCCCGCCGGCTTATCGAGATAAAGTTCACCTCGAACCGCGTGCACCACGGCGTGCCCTCCATTGCCAAGGTGTGCGAGCACACCGAGGGCCTGGAGAAGCTCATCGTGGACGGCTCGGTTGTCTGGGAGGGCGATGCCGGCCTCTACCTGGCGGATGACGGCTTCGAAGAGGTTGACTACGACGCCTAGAGGTGTCCCCGAACGTCTGTGGCAGGCCCGCGAGCGTAGCGCCCGCGGGCCTCTTGCTGTGGATGGGGTGCATGCGGGGGCGTTGGCTCGCTAGAATCAAGTCCGTGAAGATGATAGTAAGGAGGCGTGATGTCTGAGGAAGAGTCCGACGAGCGCCGGGTGACCGACGCCGGCAACCCCGCAATGCCGGAGGGCGAATACGGGGCGCAGATGCTGGAGCGCATGAACCAGAGCCACTCCGCCGTCACCAACTGGGCGCTGGACTTCCTGTCCTTCCGGCCCGGCTTCAGGGCGCTGGACATTGGCTGTGGGGGAGGGGCGACCATGGGCCGCCTGCTCGCGCGCATACAGGCGGCGGGCCAGGGGCCCGAAGGCCACGTGACGGGAGTAGACTACTCGGAGGTCTCCGTGGCTCAGTCGCGCGCCCTCAACGCGGCAAGCATTGCCGCGGGCGCCATGGACGTGGTGCAGGCCAGCGTGGAAGCCCTTCCCTTCGCGGAAGCGTTGTTCGACGTAGTCACCACGGTGGAGAGCTTCTACTTCTGGCCAGACCCGGAGCAGAACCTGCACGAGGTCCTGAGGGTGCTGAGGCCGGGTGGCCACTTCATGCTGGTGGCGGACGTGTATCGGAAGCCCGGCCTAAGCGAGCAGACCCTGGAGAACATACGCAAGTACAACCTGTACGTCCTGACGCCAGACGAGTACCGCGACCTGTTCCGGCGCGTTGGGTTCTCGTCCGTGCGGGCGCACCTTTGCGAGGGGACGGATTGGATTGCCGTCGAGGGCGTGCGGTAGGCCCCGGTGCCCAGCACGCGAGAGGAGATGTCATGGCAGAAGACATGCGGAACGAGGACGGGCTGGACGAGAGCGACGCCCGCCTTGTGGAGGCCCTGAAGGCAGGCATCAGGGAGGGTCGCTACGAGGTGGGAACCAGCGCGGCAGGGGCTGCCGAGGCCCCGCGGCAGGAGGCGCATTCGGTGTTTGGCGGGAGCATCTGTGGCACGGAGGCCCAGGACCAGCCCGAGGGCGATGACTTCCTGGCCCGGCTCAACGCCTACCGCACGGCGCGCGCCACGGGCGACAGGGAGCAGATTGCCGCGGCGGAGCGTGCCCTGCGCAACTTCACGCGGGACGAGCTCGCGGACTACGAGTGCAGCAACGCCAGCCAGCTGCCGACCTCTCCCTTTGGCATGCAGGGCCGCATGCCCTTCCGCGGATAATCGCTTGCGCTGGGGCGGCGTTTACGGTCTGGAAACTAGGCGGAAACACATTTGCACCTAGACTCGCCAAACGCGTTGGCCGGGGGCGGGGATTCTCCCGGCTGTGGTGAACCGAGCCGTGCTGCCTTGCACGCAAGGAGGGAAGAATGAGTAGCCAGGAAGAAATCCTGACGATGCCTCACGACCAGATTGAGCAGGTCCAGATCGAGGGCATCAAGAAGACCGTCGTCAACTGCTACGAGAACATCCCGTTCTACAAGAAGTCGTTTGACGAGGCGGGCTTTGACCCCTACTCCGTGAAGGATTTCGACGACCTGCGCCGCGCCCCCTTCGTGACCAAGCAGGACCTGCGAGACGCCTACCCCTACGGCATGCTGGCGGTGCCCCTGCGCGACGTGAAGGAGATCCACATGTCGTCCGGCACCACGGGCGTTGCCACGGTGGGCGCCTACACGGAGCACGACCTTCGCATATGGGGCGACTGCTTCGCGCGCGGCGTGCTCTACGCCGACGGCGGCCCGGACGACGTGATGCAGGTGTGCTACGGCTACGGCCTCTTCACCGGCGGCCTGGGCGCCCACTACGGCGGCCTGTCCTCCGGTGCCACCGTCATCCCCACGTCTGCCGGCAACACGGAGCGGCAGATTCGCATCCTCAGGGAGATGGGCACCACCATCATGTGCTGCACGCCCAGCTACGCCATGCACATTGCGGACACGGCCATCTCCATGGGCGTGGACCCCGCCAAGGAATTCACCCTGCGCGCGGGCATCCACGGCGCGGAGGCCTTCTCTGACAACTTCCGCGCGGAGCTGGAGCGCAAGCTCAACTACAAGGTGCTGGACGTGTACGGCCTGACGGAGACCATGGGCCCGGGCGTTGCCATCGAGTGCATGGAGCAGGACGGCCTGCACATTGCCGAGGACCACTTCTACTGCGAGATCATCGACCCCGCCACGGGCGAGGTCCTGCCCGACGGCGAGTGGGGCGAGCTGGTGATCACCACGGTTGACCGCGAGGCCTCCCCGGTGGTGCGCTACCGCACCCGCGACATCACGCGCATCCTGCCCGGCACCTGCAAGTGCGGCCGCACCCACAGGCGCATAGACCGCCTGCATGGCCGCACGGACGACATGCTCATCATCCGCGGCGTCAACGTCTTCCCCAGCCAGATCGAGAACGTCATGGAGACCTTCACCCAGGTGTCCAGCTGGTACCAGATCGAGCTCACCACCAAGAACTACCTGGACGTGGTCACGCTCAAGGCCGAGGTCAACCCGGACTTCGACTTCGACTCCACCGGCGCCATCGACAGGCTGCAGAAGGAAATCCAGGCTGCGCTCAAGGCGGCGCTCTCCGTGGGCGTGAAGGTCAAGCTCGTGGAGCCCATGTCCATCCCGCGCAGCACCGGCAAGGCCAAGCGCGTCATCGACCTCAGAGGGGAGAACCTGTAATGATCGACCAGCTCACCGTTTTTCTGGAGAACACCGAGGGTCGCCTGGCAAAGCTCGTGCGCTCCATCGCCGACGCGGGCGTGAACATGCAGGCGCTGACCATTGCGGACACGGCCGAGTACGGCGTGGTGCGCATCATTTGCTCCGACGCCAAGGCCGCCAAGGAGGCGCTGGAGGCCCAGGGCTACCGCGCCATGGTGACCAAGGTCTCCGCCATAGAGGTCCCCAACCGGCCCGGTGGCCTGGCAGACCTGCTGGGAGTCCTGGACGACCTGGACATTCCGGTGGAGTACGGCTACTGCTTCAGCGTGGAGAAGGACCGCGCCGTGGACATCCTGAAGATCAGCATGCCGGCCAAGGCCAGCAGGGCCGTCTTCGCCATTGAGGAGAAGGGCTTCAAGGTGCTGAGGCAGGAGGACCTGGCCTAGGCGCCACGTGCCAGCGCCCCACCACTGCCAGATACCGATCCGCCAGGAGGGCCGACCACGCGCATGCCGCGGGTCGGCCCTCTTTGCGTGGCGATGAATAACGAATACTTTACGGAAACATAACAATTACCTTACAATCTGACACGTTGGCCTCATGCACCCACCCGCCCGGAGCGGGGCGGCGAGCGCCGTCGCACCGTGGCAAGACCGAAAGAAGCCGTCACATGAGTCGTGTCAGCAAGAAGGAAGACATCTTCTATACCTTCCTCAAGCAGGAGTCCAAGTCCGTCGTCGGTGCGTCCCGGCTGTACCAGCAGATCTTCGAGGACTACCCAGCGAGCGTTGGCACCATCCCCGAGATGAAGCGTCTGGAGACGGAGAACGACCATCTGGTCCACGACCTCCTGACCCAGCTGAACGAGAGCTTCATCACCCCCTTCGACAGGGAGGACATAAGCGCGCTGGCCCTGAAGATGGACGACATTGTG
Organism: uncultured Olsenella sp.; assembly: GCA_900314495.1. Taxonomy (GTDB): domain Bacteria; phylum Actinomycetota; class Coriobacteriia; order Coriobacteriales; family Atopobiaceae; genus Olsenella_K. The sequence goes on along the minus strand of OMVJ01000002.1, from coordinate 156,598 downwards.
GACGGCATGGAGAGCGTGACGCGCCGCCTGGTCCTCTTCCACGTGGGCACCATGCGGCCGGAGGCGGTGGAGATGGCTCACCTCACCAACGACGCCGTGAGGGAGCTGGACGTCATGTTCGAGCACCTGCCGGACTTCAAGAAGGATCCCGTGGTCATGGAGCAGACCCGCAAGGTGCACGACATAGAGGACCAGGCTGACGACGTGTACCATGGCGCCCTGGCCCGCCTGTACGAGGAGGTCAGTGCCCCGCCCGTCCACATCATGAAGTGGTCCACCCTCTTCGACCTCATGGAGAACACGCTGGACAAGTGCAAGCACGTCTCCACCATCGTGAGCAGCGTGGTGCTGAAGAATGCCTAACGGCTTCCTTGTTGGCGTGCTGGTGTGCGCGTTCGCCTTCGAGTTCATAAACGGCTTCCACGACACGGCGAACGCCATTGCCACCACGGTGTACACCCGCGCGCTCCCGCCGCGCGTGGCCGTGCTCATGAGTGCGGGAATGAACTTCCTCGGCGCCCTCACCCACGAGGGCGTCGCCATGACCATAGCGCACGGACTGGTGAACGTGAGCCTGGACCTCTACGTGATCCTGGCGGCGCTCGCCGGGGCCATTCTCTGGGACCTCTTCACCTGGTGGCGGGCCATTCCCTCAAGCTCCAGCCACGCCCTCATCGGCTCGCTCATCGGCGCGACCATCGTCTTCACGCACGGGTTCGAGCACGTCATCTGGGCGGGCGTGCTGCAGAAGGTGGTCATCCCGCTGTTCACCTCGCCCCTCATCGGCCTGGTGCTGGGCTACGGGCTCATGAACGTGGTCTTCGAGCTCTTCGCCAACTGGAGCCACCACAACGCCAACGCCACCTTCCACAAGATGCAGATCGCCTCCAGCATGTTCATGGCCTTCAGCCACGGCTCCAACGACGCGCAGAAGACCATGGGCATCATCACCATGGCCCTCATCGGCGCGGGAATGCTGCCGGCAGGCTCCAACATCCCGCTGTGGGTAAAGCTCTTCTGCGCCACCACCATGGCGCTGGGGACTTCCATCGGTGGCCAGCGCATCATGAAGACCGTCGGCGGCAACGTGACCAAGCTGGAGCCCGTTATGGGCTTCGTGTCCGAGACCTCCTCCGCAATAGCCATCCAGATCATGACGGCGCTCGGGGCGCCCGTCTCTACCACGCAGGTCATCACCACCGCGGTCATGGGCAGCGGCGCCGCCAAGGGCGTGCGCAAGGTGCACTGGGGTGTGGCCAAGAGCATCGTTCGCGCCTGGTTCGTGACGCTGCCGGCCACCATGCTGCTGGGAGCCGCGGTCGCCACAATCGTTGGACTGTTCGTGTAAAGGCGTTTCCGGGGTTACACTGGCTGTTGGAACATAGGGCGCCCGCGTGTCGCTTGCGGCATGCGGGCGCGTTTCGGCCGTTCGAGGGATTGGGTGCACATGGATACCAAGGGTTGCCTCAGCCAGGCAAGCATCGTGGACGTGACACTTCTGGAGGAGACCTTCCACGTGAGCGCGGAGCCACCGCAGGAGGTGCTGCAGGCGGACATAGACCTCTCCAACCCAGAGACCCACTACGACAAGGACGACGAGCAGGGAATCTACATCGCGCAGACGCTGGTGAACACGGGGATCATCCTGGGGGAGCCCAAGTCGCGCGTGGCGCGCATGCAGGCCACCGTCACGTGCACCGTTCTTGCCGTCATGGGCAAGCAGGGCGTGAAGGAGGAGGTTGCCCACCGCCAGCTGAGACTGGACGCCGTGAGCGCCGCCTACGCCTTCGCGCGCACCCGCATTTCCGAGAAGGCCAAGCTCTCTCCCATGGGCCACTTCGAGCTGCCCAACGTGGACGTGGCGCAGGTCCTGCGCAAGATAGACGAGGCGGGCGAGACCAGCACCGGCAGCTCCGACCTGGCGTCCCGGCTGCCGCAGATATAGCGCCGGGCGGTGGGTTCTGGCGTGAGCTCTGACATGACAAAGACCAGCGCGGAGGCGATTCTGGACCTGCCCCAGCGCTACACCAATGCCGACCTGCGGCACAGCTACACCGCCCTCACGCGGGAGTACCACCCCGACGTGGCGGAGCGTCACGGCCACACCGCGAGCGAGGCGCAGGAGCGCATGTCGGACATCAACCGGGCCTACGAGTACCTGAGGGGCTTCTTCGTGGAGGACCCATCCGTGGTCATGTCCCGCAGCCCCCTGGGCACCTCCATCGAGTCCGGCTTCACGGACGTGGACTGGCGCAGCGGGGTTCGCCCCAGGGGCAAGCACTTCCGCACGCAGCCGCAGCCGGAGCCCGCCTACGCGGACTACGCCTCCGTCAGCGACGAGGACTTCTGGAACTTCGCCCAGGACGAGGAGGACGCGCCGGCCCCGCAGCGGGTGCCCGTGAACGTGCGCACCGTCCTTCTGGGCAGGTACGTGCCCCGCATCGCCTTCGTCGCGCTGTTTGCGCTCCTGTGGTGGAGGACGTTCCCCCTGCTTCCGCAGAACCAGGCCGCCTACCCGCTGGACGGTGGCCTGATGGGGTGGGCTCGGCTGGTTGCCGGCCTGGTGTACCCAACCTACCTGGTGGTGTACGAGGTCCTTGCCGGGAACGTCTCGGCCTTCGTGCGCGAGCTGGCAAACGACGGCGTCTCGTGGGTCACGGGCACCTACTACGACCTTCGCCCCAACACCTCCTCGTACGCGTGCGCGCTCCACAAGCTCCTGTCAGACCAGGTGTGGGCGGTGCTCATGGCGCCGGCGGTGCTGTGGCTGGCCGCGCTTGTGGTGCCCATGCCGGCCTGGAACGCGCAGAAGGTGGTCCTGGCGGCGCTGACCGCCTTCCTGGCGGTGGACACCCTGGCCGCCTGCGTGCGCGGCGGGCTGGTGAACCTGTGGACGTCCGCCCTGGGCGACCGGGTGGAGGCGGCGTACCTCAACGCCCACGCGCGCCTCATGCGCAGGTGCGGCATGTGGCATGGGAAGGCCGTGGACGAATAGTGCCTGCCGGCCGGCGGCCAGCGGGGGCATGTCCGGGCGGTGCTTTCTGTGGATGTGCGGCGTGCGGGTGACGCGGGCCTTACAATGGGTGCGCTTCGGCTAGAGCTTTTCCCAATCGGACCACAAACGCAGACGGGTGAGATTCCACCATGGCGAGAAGTGACTACCAGCCCAACGGCGGCGCAGGCTCGGGTGACCGTGCGTCACGGGTGGCGGGCGCCCAGCAGTACGACCAGTACGGGCAGCCACTGGACGACGGCTTTGGATACGACCCCAACCAGGACGACTTCGTGTATGGGGGAGACTACGCGGGCTCGGACGGTTACGAAGCCCCCAATGCGGGCTACTCGTCGGCCGGCGCATACTCCGACTACCAGGACCAGGGCTACAGCTACGGCCCAGGCTCGGACCCCGCCCAGCAGGGTTACAACGACGCGGGCTACGGCACCTATGGCTCTGACGGCTACGACTACCAGTACGAAGGTGGCGGCTACGACTACCAGTACGACGACGCCCTTTCCGGCAAGCGGCGCATGTGGGGCAGGCGCAGGGCAACCGGCGCCCCGGAGGGCCAGGGCGGCCAGCGGCCCGGCCGTCAGAGGGGGCCGCGCAAGAGGCATCGGTGCCTGATCGTTCTGCTCGTCGTGATCGCGGTCCTGGTGGGTGTGTATGCCGTGGTGTTCGGTCCCATAGACGCCAGCATCGCGTTCAGCCAGGAGGAGTCCGAGGGCCTCTCGCAAGACCTTGGCTGGACGTTCCCTGGCACCCCGTACTACGTGCTCGTCCTTGGCTCGGACGCCCGCGAGGGGGACACCGTCTCGCGCACGGACACCATGATTCTGGCAAGGATAGACCCCCTTGCGGGCAAGGTCACCATGGTCTCCATACCGCGCGACCTCAAGGTGGAGCTGCCGGGGCAGGGCACGCAGAAGATCAACGCGGCCTACGCCTTTGGCGGGGCCAGCGGTGCGGTGGAGGCCGTTAGCCGGGAGTTCGGGGTGACCGTCTCGCACGTGGCGCTGGTGAAGTTCGACGGCGTGTCCACGCTGGTGGACGCCATCGGCGGCGTGGACGTGGACGTTCCCGTTGCCGTGAACGACCCCAACTACACTGGGCTCGTCATGGACGCCGGCGTGCAGCACATGGACGGTCAGACGGCGCTGCTCTTCTCGCGCGCGCGGCACGGCTTCGCGCTGGGCGACTTCCAGCGCCAGGCCGACCAGCAGGTGCTCATTCAGGCGGTCGTGAAGAAGATGCTCTCGTCGCCGTCTGCGCTGGGCTCTGCGCTCCAGGTCATGGGTGACGTGCTGAGCACAGACATGAAGATGTACCAGATAATGCCGCTGGGCGCGCGCCTAGGGCTCGGCTCCACGGTGTACAGCTGCTCGGTGCCCTCCGAGGCCCAGAACATTGACGGCATCAGCTACGTGGTCGCGGACGACGCGGAGGTTAAGGAGTTCATGGGGGTTGTGAACTCCGGGCAGGACCCGTCCTCCCAGCCTGAGGGTAACGCCAGCTAGATGCCACCGAACGTCCTTGGCGGGGGCGCCTGGGGCGTACCGGCTGCATGGGGAATCGGCCCTTGGCCCGCAGCATCGCCTTTGGGGGATGCCGCGGGCCATTTCTTGTATGACGGTCGCGCGCTAGGGGTATCCTCCTTTACATGCTTGCGCTTTCGGGTGCGCGCGTGAGGAGGACACGTATGAATTGGTTCAGGCGGCTCTGTCTCTTTCTGTTTGGCCTCGCCGGGCTCTTGGCGCTGGTTGCCCTCTGCCTGCCATGGGTTGGCCCCTACCAGGAGGAGGCCCGCGCGCTCATCTACACGGAGTGGTACTTCTACGCGTTGGAGGGCTGCGTGTGCGTGGCGGGCGTGGGCTGCCTCGTTGAGCTGCTCCGCTCCCTCTTCTCGCCCAGGAATCCCAAGAGCGTGATCATCTCCAGGCTGGACGGCGGCATCATCACCGTCACGCGCGCCGCAATCGCCTCCCAGACGGAGCACATTGTGGAGGACGACGGCACGCTCGTGGCCTCCAGCGTGCGCGTCAACGCCAAGAAGCGGGGTCACATCCGCGTGACGGTGAAGGTGACGCCCAAGCGCCCCGTGGACGTTGTCCAGGTGGGCGAGGGCCTGCACCGTGAGCTTCGGGACGGCCTTGCCAAGATCTGCGGAGACAAGCTGGAGAGCGTGAGCCTGGAGTTCACGGACGCTGAACAGCCCCAGGAGGCGGAGGGGGACATTACGTATTCCGCACCCTACGTGAGCCCGTATGCCTCTGAGGACGGCCAGACGGCAGGTTCGCCCGAGGCCACCCAGCTGCCGGACTCCGCACCGGAGACGGGCATCACCGTGCCCATGAGCTCCTTCTCCAGGCACGAGGAAGACGTTTCGGTGCCAGACGGCGAGGCTGCCACGGAAGCCACCCCGCAAGGGGAGCCGGCCCCGCAGACGGAGGCCGGGGAGGCGCAGGAGCCCGCGGCGGACGTTACCGCGCCGGACGCCCTGCCGCCGGAAGAGGACCACACGCCCGCGACCACAAACGCCCAGGAGGAGTAGCCCATGTTCGAGAAAGACAAGAAGGCCTCCGGCAAGGCGCCAAAGGCAACGGTGGAGACGGGCTCTGCCCAGCCCGAGGAGGAACCAACGGCGGCGCCTGAGCCTGAGGAGCCGTCCGAGCAGGGCCGGAGGTCCCTCTCTGGCTCCGCCAACGCGACTCGCGCGTGGCTCCGGAGGACCTTCCCCGGCCACGAGAATGCGGTGCTGTGGGGCATCGTTGGCTTCGTAGCCGCTATCCTGATATTCGTCGTCGGGTTCTGGCAAACGCTCTTCGTGGCCATTCTGGTTACGGTCGGCGTCTCGTTTGGCCAGTACCTGGACGGTGACCCAAAGATCTGGAGGGCCGTGAGCAAGCTCTTCAATGACAATCGCAGCTAAACGGCAGCAAAGACAAGGCAGCGCACAGCGCGGGAGGGAACATCATGAGCAATAGCACCGAGGACGAGAAGACGACCGTCGCCCCGGAGGAGCCCGAGGAGGGGGTTGACGCCTCCCAGGACATCGTTGCCGAGGAGGACCTGGACAGCGAGGACTCCCTGACGTTCTCCAACGGCGTGATCGAGAAGATCGTGGCTATCGCCATGCGTGACGTGCCGGGTGTCGTGGGCATGAAGGGCGGCTGGTTCAACCGCGTGCAGGAGACCTTCGGCAGCGCCGACCCGCGCAAGGGCGTGAGCGTGGAGGTGACGCCGGACAGCTCCGTGCGCGTGAACATCTCCATACTCATGGCGTATGGCGCCTATGCGCCGCAGGTCTTCGAGGACGTGAAGAAGACCGTTGTGAAGCAGATCAACGGGATGACCGGCCTTGAGGTCGCCGGTGTCAACCTGCGCATAGAGGACGTGCTCACGCCCGAGGAGTACCTGCCCAAGCCGCAGGCCGAGGAGGCGCAGCCCGAGGAGGCGCCCGCTGCCGAAGCACCCGCAGCCGCGGCGGAGGAGCCCACGGAGCCCGCGCCGGAGGCTGAGTAGACATGGGAGTCCGCTCCGCGCTCGCCGTCGGCCTGGGGAGGCTCACGCACTGGGGCCTGCACGACGTGCTGCACAGGTCTGCCTCCCAGTTGCCCGGCCGCGTGGCGTTGGCGCTGGACGGGGGCATCATCGGTGACCTCGCGCCCAAGGTGCGCGAGGGCTCCATCGTGGTGTGCGGAACCAACGGCAAGACGACCACCAACAACGTGCTGGCGTCTGCCATAGAGGCCACGGGCAAGCGGGTGCTGTGCAACCGCGAGGGCGCCAACATGGCAGCCGGCGTGGCTGCTGCCATGCTTCCCGGCAGTGGCTGCGACTGGGCGGTAATGGAGGCGGACGAGCTCTCCACCGTGAACATCCTGCCGGGCCTTCGGCCGCGCTACCTGGTGCTCCTGAACCTGTTCCGAGACCAGCTGGACCGCGCGGGTGAGATTGACCGCGTCCAGGACACAATCGCCGCCGCCCTCAAGGCTTCGCCCCAGACGACGCTTCTGGTGTGTGGCGACGACCCCATAAGCATGGGCGTTGCGTTGCGCGCGCAGCGCCAAGGCAACCGCGTGCTCACCTTCGGCATAGGTGAGGACCTTCGTTTGCCGCCGGACCGTGTGCCGGAGGGGGCCTTCTGCCAGGTGTGCGGCGCGGAGCTTGAGTACGACTACCGCGCCTACGCCCAGCTGGGCCACTTCCGCTGTCCCAAGGGGGACTTCGATCATCCCGCGCTGGACTTCACCGCAACGGGCGTGAAGGTAAACCGCGTGGGCGTGGAGTTCGACGTCGCGGGTCAGGGAATCGACGGCACGGTACACCTGACCGCGGGCTTCGGTGGCGTGTACATGGTGTACAACCTGCTGGCCGCCTTCGCGGCGGCATCCCTGGCAGGCTGCGACGGGCCCGCCTTCCAGCGCGTGCTGGACGGCTACCACCCGGAGAACGGCCGCCTGCAGCACTTCACGGTGAACGGCCGTGAGGTCGTTCTCAACCTGGCCAAGAACCCCACGGGCTTCAACCAGAACATCTCTCTTTTGCTGCAGGACGACCGCCCCAAGGCAGCCTTCCTTGTCATAAACGACAACTTCAACGACGGCAAGGACATCTCCTGGATCTGGGACGTGGACTTCGAGCGGCTGAACCTGGGGAGCGAGCTGCGCGTGGTGGCGGGCGGCACCCGTGCGAACGACGTCCAGGTTCGCCTGAAGTATGCCGGCGTGCAGGCCGCGACCGCCCAGACGGTGGCGGAGGTGCTTGGCCGCATTGCGGACCTTCCGGCGGACCGGCCGCTGTACGTGCTCACGAACTACTCTGCGCTCTGGCCTGCCAAGGCGGAGCTTGAGGGAATGGGGGAGCGCCATGACTAGCAGGTCCCTGCGCATAGCGCACCTGTACCCCGAGCTGCTGAACCTGTACGGGGACTCCGGCAACATACTCTGCCTGCGCAAGCGCCTGGAGTGGCGCGGCATCACGCCCGACGTGTACGAAGTGCACGTGGGCGACACCCCCAGCTTCCGTGACGTGGACATAGCCTTCATAGGCGGCGGGTCCGACCGCGAGCAGAAGATCGTGTGCGACTTCCTGCTGCAGGAGAAGGCCGAGCTCAAGGCCTTCGTGGAGGACGGCGGCGTGGTTGGTGCCGTGTGCGGTGGCTATCAGCTGCTGGGCGAGTCCTACCTCATGGGCGACGAGCGCGTGCCCGGCCTCGAGCTGGTGGACCTCTACACCGACCGCGGCACGCCGCGCATAATCGGCAACGTGGTCGTGGAGAGCCGCATCTCCCCGCAGCCCATAGTGGGGTACGAGAACCACGGCGGCCGCACGCACCTGGGCGAGGGCGTGGAGCCCCTTGGCAAGGTGGTCTACGGTCGCGGCAACGACGGCGTGACGGGCTACGAGGGCTGCCTCTACAAGAACGTGGTGGGCACCTACGTGCACGGGCCCCTGCTGCCCAAGAATCCCGGCGTGGCGGACTACCTGCTCTCCCGCGCGATGGAGCGCAGGTACGGCGACGGGGCGCTTGACCCGCTGGACGACGCGGTGGAGCTTGCCGCCAACAAGGTGATGGTGGACCGCCTGCTCTCTGGCAAGGTCGAGGAGGGCTAGCCTTGGCTGGCGTTGGTTGCGAGCAGGGGGACGGGACCAATGCGGCTGGCGCGGCGGTTCCCGCCGGCCAGGGCGCGTCTGGCGGCACCGGCCGCATAGGCTACCTGGACTGGGGCCGGGCGCTGGGATGCCTGGCCATCGTCTTCCTGCATGTGCTTGTTACCACGCGCCTTAACGGGGACCTTCCGTCCGCGCGCTACGCGGTGACCTTGTGGGTGGACACCGCGCTCACGCGGTGGGGCGTGCCCGTGTTTCTCATGATCTCCGGTGCCCTGCTGCTGAACCCACAGAAGGAGATGGGCCTGCCCAAGCTCCGCCGCTACGTGGTTCGCATGGTCTGCGTGCTGGCCACCATAGGCTTCGCGATGGCCATAATCGAGTCCGCGCTGGATGCGGGTGCGCTCAGCCTTGCCGTGGTGGGGGAGGCCGCCCTTCACGTGCTGGAGGCCAAGAGCTGGGGGCACCTGTGGTACCTCTACGCGCTCATCGGTCTGTACCTGCTCACGCCCTTGTTCCGTGCCTTCACTGCCCATGCCTCCCGCCAGGAGATGCGGTTCGTGCTTATGGCGTGCGTGGCGCTGGTCATGGCGGTGCCAACGGCGAACATCGTCTTCGACCTTGAGCTTACAACGTTCTATGTGACGTTGCCCGCCGCAGCCGTGTACTACCTGCTGGGCTACTACGCCCACACCTACCTGAGCTTCAACCGGCGTTGGGCGGTGGCGGGTATAGCCTGCGCGCTGGGCGCGGCCGCGCTTGCGGTCCTGCTCTACTACCTGCAGGGGAACGCCACCCCGGCGTACGAGCCCGAGGACCCGCTCATCTGCGTGTACTCCGTGGCCGTGTTTCTGGGGCTGCGGCGCTTCCTGGGTGGCGTGCCTATGGGGGAGCACCCCCTCTTCCGCGGCATTGCCAACCTGAGCTTTGCCATCTACCTGGTGCACACGGTCTTCCAGCACCTGTTCGTGCGGCTGGTACCCGTGGCCGCGGTGCCACCCGTGGCGTACGAGGCCGCCATGTTCGTGGTCTCGCTTGCCGGCTCTGTTGCCGTGGCCTGGCTGCTCAAGCGTCTGCCGGGCTTCCGCCGCTGGTTGTGAGGGGCGAGACAGGGGGACGTTTCCCTTTTGTCACGCCCAGTTCCAAAGAAGAACATATACGCGGTCTCATCGCTATGATATACTGCCATTGCTTGGAGGGAGCGGTTGTCGATACGCGTCTTTGCGGTCCGGGCCGTGTACCCTCATACGTGTTGACATGCGGCTATACGGGGTTCTCGTTGCGCAGGGGTTCTGCGTCGGGGGCTTTCAATCCGTGGCGGGCGTTCTCGAGCGAACAGATACTGTTCGGCCCTTCATGCGAGGACACCCATGTGCCGTTTTTCCATATCTTGCGCTCGTATGCCCCAAGTGCGGCGGTGTCGTTCACCGTGAGCCCTTCTAACTGTCAGTTCATAGACCAGCGGAGGGAGCAACCATGGCGGACAGCGCTGTATTCGACTCGGTCTTCAAGACCATGATTCACAAGATGCCCCAGCTCATAGTCCCCTTTGTGAACGAGAGCTTTGGGCGAACCTACCCGCGAGACACGCCGGTGGTGCAACTCAATGACGAGCACCAAACCGTGCGCGGGACGATTGTTGACGACTCGGTCTTCAGGGTGGGTCATAAGATTTACCACATAGAGTGCCAGAGCACGCACGACTCCAACATGGCGGTGCGCATGATCGAATACGACTTTGCCATCGCCTTGGAGCAGACCCTTGCGGAGGGTGCGCCCTTCGAGGTCAACCTTCCCGAGTCGTGCGTCATGTACCTACGGAGCACCAGCTCGACTCCAGACATGTTGGAGGTGAAGGTGAATTCGCCCGAGGGGGACTCGCTCATTTACCACGCGCGGGTGGTGAAGGTGCAAAGCTACTCCACCAGCCAGATGCTGCAGAAGCGCCTGCTCATCATGCTGCCGTACTTCCTCATGCGCTATGAGCGCGTGCTGGGGCAGATTCAGGGCGATGACGTACGCACCGCGCAGCTCATTGCGGAGTGCTCCGAGGTGCGCAGTGGGCTCGAACGAATGGCTGTTGAGGATGGTGGCACAACGCAGCTTCAGGAGATGGTGGAGCTTATACTTAAGGTGTCAGATTACTTGCTCGACTCGTACGAGGACTTGCGTAGGAAGGTGGATGCAGCCATGGGCGGAGAAGTGCTGGAACTCCTTACGGACAAGCTTGCGAAGGCGGAGCAAGCGGAGAAGGAGGCTCGCGAGCGCGGTCTCCAGCAGGGCCTTGAGCAGGGCCTTGAGCAGGGACGTGACCAGGGAATGGACCGGCTTGCGGCCGCGCTCGCAGAGAAGGGCGTGGACAAGGACCTGATTGCAAGCACGATCGAGGCCCTGAAGTCGCAGGCGTGACGCGTGTCAGGGGGACGTTTCTCTCTTGACACGATGAGACAAAAGGACCGTCCCCCTGTCTCATGCTATAATCGCGCGTACTGGGGAGCTGGAGTCAGTCCGGCTGAGAGGGGAGCCCGCGTGCGGCCCCGACCCGTAGAACCTGTCTGGATAATGCCAGCGTAGGGACCAAAGCACTCGGAGAAGAATCGAGAGGCCCTGCGTCGGTGGCGCGGGGCCTCTTTCGTGCCCCCGTGCCGGAAGGGAGTGCGTATGGAGTGTAGCGTGGCGATTCAGTTCCTGCCCATGGACGCCAAGGACGACGACGAGATCTGCCGCGTGGTGGACGCCGTTATCGCCTACATCGATTCCACGGGGATCGACTACTTCGTGGGCCCGTTCGAGACGGCCATCGAGGGCGACTACGACACCTGCATGGAGATCGTGAAGAACTGCCAGCTGGTGGGTGCCAAGGCCGGCTGCAAGAAGATGGCAAGCTACGTGAAGATTGACTACCGCCCCGAAGGCGCCGTCATGACCACGGAGCACAAGGTGGGCAAGTACCACCAGACGGACACCGAGTTCCAGGTCAAGGCCGAAAATGCAGCCTAGCCCCAGCCGCGCACGCCGCATCGGCGTGCCGCTCGCGACCATTGCGGCAATCCTTGCCATCTGGCAGTTCGTGGTGGCCGTGGGAATAGTGCCCAACTTCATGCTGCCCAGCCCCACCCAGGTGGTTGCCGCGCTGGTGGGGGACATCGGCCTCTTGCTCAGCCACTCCGTGACCACGCTGGTGGAGGCCGCGCTGGGCCTGGTCATCGGCGTGGCCGTGGGCTTCGTGGTGGCCGTGCTCATGGACCGCTTTGAGGCCGTGTTCCTGGCGCTGGACCCGCTGGTCACCATCAGCCAGACCATCCCCACCGTGGCCATAGCGCCGCTTCTGGTGCTGTGGATGGGCTACGGGCTGGCACCCAAGGTGGTGCTGGTGGTCATCTCCACCTTCTTCCCCATCACGGTCTCCCTGGTGAGCGGCTTCCGCTCGGTTGACCCTGACATGCTGGACCTCATGCGCACCATGGGTGCCAGCCGCCTGCAGATCTTCCTCAACGTGAAGCTGCCCGCCGCGGCCAACGAGTTCTTCAGCGGCCTGCGCATCTCCGCCACCTACGCCATCGTGGGCGCCGTCATCGCCGAGTGGCTGGGCGGCTTCAGTGGCCTGGGCGTGTACATGACGCGCGTGCGCAAGTCCTTCTCTTACGACAAGATGTTCGCCGTGATCATCCTGATCTCGGCGCTTTCCCTGGCGCTGATGAAGGTCGTGGACGGCCTCCAGCGCGTCTGCATGCCCTGGCAGAGGGCAGAAAGGAAGCAGTAGGATGCTCAACCTCAACAACGTTTCTCGCAGGTCCTTCGTTGCCGGCACCGGCCTTGCGGCGGGCGCGCTGGCCCTTGCCGGCTGCGGCTCGTACGACAACTCCGGTGCCCAGGCGGCCGGCTCTTCCGCGGCGGAGGGCGAGACGGGCAGCTCCGCCACCTCCGGCGACGCCACGCAGATCAACTTCTGCCTGGACTACACCCCCAACACCAACCACACGGGCATCTACGTGGCGCAGGCCAAGGGCTACTTCAAGGACGAGGGCCTGGACGTGACCATCATCCAGCCGGCGGACGGCTCCGCGGAGCAGGTCATCGGCTCCGGCCAGGCGCAGTTCGGCATCTCCTACCAGGACTACATCGCCAACTCGCTGGCGTCCGACAACCCCATGCCCATCGAGGCCCTGGCGGCGGTGATCCAGCACAACACCAGCTCCATCATGAGCCGCAAGGAGGACGACATCACGCACTTCGGCGCGCTGGAGGGCCACACATACACCACGTGGGAGATGCCCATCGAGCAGGCCATGATGAAGCAGTGCGTGGAGAAGGACGGTGGCGACTGGAGCAAGGTCACCCTGGTCCCGTACGAGACCGACGACGACGTGGCGGGCCTGCAGGCCAAGATGTACGACGCCGTGTGGGTGTACGAGGGCTGGGCCGTGCAGCAGGCCGCGCTGCAGGGCGTGGAGGTCAACCACTTCACCTTCGTGGATACCGACGACACCTTTGACTACTACACCCCGGTCATCGCCGGCAACAACGACTTCGTGGCCGCCAACCCGGACGTGACCAAGGCCTTCCTGCGCGCCTGCAAGAAGGGCTACGAGTTCTGTGTTGACAACCCCAAGGAGGCCGCGGACATCCTGTGCCAGCAGGTGCCGGAGCTGGATGCGGACCTGGTGGCCAAGAGCGCCGAGTACCTGGCCGGCCAGTACACGGCCGACGCCTCCAGCTGGGGCGTCATCGACCCCGATCGCTGGAGCCGCTTCTACCAGTGGCTGAACGACAACAACCTGGTGGAGAAGCAGCTGGACGTGAACGCCGGCTACACCACGGACTACCTGGAGGCCTAGGGCATGGCAGACCAAACGCAGACGGCCGCGCTGGAGGCGCAGCACCTCACGCTCTCGTGGGACGGCGAGCACATAGTGGTGCGCGACATCACGCTCCACGTGGCGCCTGGCGAGGTCGTCTGCATGGTCGGCCGGTCCGGCTGCGGCAAGACCACCATCCTGCACGCGCTCTCCGGCCTGACGCAGCCCATGGAGGGCCAGGTCCTGCTGCACGGCAAGCCCATCACGGGCCAGCCGGGCCACGTGAGCTACATGCTGCAGAAGGACCTGCTGCTGCCCAGCAAGCGCATCATCGACAACGTGTCGCTCCCGCTGGTCATTGGCGGCATGGACAAGGCGGCGGCCCGCCAGAAGGCAGCCCCGCTCTTCGAGCGCTTCGGCCTTGCCGGCACGGAGCAGAGCTGGCCCTCGCAGCTGTCCGGCGGCATGCGGCAGCGCGCGGCCTTCCTGCGCACCTACCTCATGGGCAACGACGTGACCCTCTTGGACGAGCCCTTCTCCGCCCTGGACGCCCTCACGCGCGTGGACATGCGCAGCTGGTACTGCGATATGGCCCACGACCTGGGCATTGCCACCCTGGCCATCACGCACGACGTGGACGAGGCCGTGAGCATGGCCAGCCGCATCTACGTGCTGGACGGCACCCCCAGCGCGGGCGTGCCCAGCCACATCGCGGAGGAGGTGCAGGTGCCGCGCGCGGCAGCGGGACAGACGGCGGCGGAGTTCGCGCTCACGCCGGAGTTCCTGCAGTGCAAGCGCCACGTGTTGGAGCTGCTGGGGGAGTAGGGCGGTGTCACTCGCCGTCCTCGTCCTCCGACTCCCTTGGCCGGTTGTAGAATTCCGTGATCTTGGCGTTGGCGTACTCGCTCTTCTTCTGCTCCACCCAGCGGTCGCGGTCGGCGCAGATGGCCAGCATCTCGTCGGCAATCTCCTCGGGCGGCTGGAAGCCGGTCTGTCGCAGGTAGGAGGTCATGCGTACGATCGCCCTCTCGCTCCTGAGCTCGCCCGCCAGTACCACGCCGAACTCGCGCGGGTAGCCCATGTCCTCAATGGCGGCAATGAGCTGCGCCGTTGCGCGTTCCACACCCAGCTCCATGTGTGCCTCCCAAACGTCTTGTGCGCCCGGCGCCAACCGCGGGGTTACCATCGTCTTCCAGTAGTATTCTCCAGCCCCGCCGCGCGGTGGGGCTGAACGTTCCTCTGCACGGGAGATTCTCATGGACGCGCTGACCGCCGAGAAGGTATACCAATCCGTCGAGTTTAGGGAGCGGACGCTCCTGGGCATCCTGGTGACCATGACTGGCGGCTGCATGGACGCCTACAGCTACCTCACCCAGGGCAAGGTCTTCGCAACCGGCCAGACGGGCAACTGCGTGCTCTTTGCCGTCCACCTGGCACAGCTGGACGCACCCGGCGTGGTCCACTACCTGGTGCCCATCACCTCGTTCCTGGTGGGAATCCTCTTCTCCAAGTGGGCCGTGGACAGGCTGCACCACCGCGACCACTTCAAGATGCAGCGCTTCGTGCTCTACTTGGAGATCGTCGTCTTTCTCGCCCTGTGTGTCATTCCCGAGGAGGTGCCGGAGCTGGCCGTGAACTCCGTGATCTCCTTCACGGCGGCCATGCTGTTCGAGAACTTCCGCAAGTTTGGTGCCAGCTCCGCCTACTCGTCCATCTTCTGCACCGGCAACCTGCGCTCCTTTGCCGAGAACCTCTATGAGGCCGTGGCGCACCACCGCCCGGGTGCTGCCCGCCGCGCCGTCAGCTACCTCTCCATCGTGGGCGCCTTCCTGCTTGGCGCGGTCGTTGTGGCCATCGGATCCTCCTTTATGGGCTACCGCTGCGGCTGGATCGTCAGCATCATCGCCTTCGTCGCCACGCGCTTCATCACCAACGTGCGCACCGAGGTGGAGAACACCCGTCGCGAGGTGGAGGCCCTGCAGCGCATTGAGGAAGAGGTCGAAGAGGAGATTGAGGAGTTGGAGAAGCGTGACCTGTAGCAGGGCGCAGGGTAGCCGGGTGAGCAAACAGGGCGGGCGACCAACCACGTGGCTGGTCGCCCGCCCTTGTCGCGGTCCTGTGAGACCTTGGCGGCTAGTTGCTGGCCGAGGCGTCCCCCGTGCTGGCAGGGGTGGCTGGGTCGGCCGTGTTGTCGGAGTCTGAGGTGCCGGAGCTGTTGCTGGGGGTGTCCGAGGTCCCGCCGTTTCCGCCACCGTTGGTGGTGCCAGGGTCCGTCGTGCCCGTTCCGCTTGACGTGCCGCCAGAGCCAGAGGTGGAGCTGGAGGTGCCAGAGGTGCCGGCGGAAGACTGGCCGCTCGTGGACGCGCCGTTGTCAGACGTGCCGGCAGACGACGAGTTGGGGTCGGTTGCGGTGCCGGAGACCGTGCCGGTGCTGGTGGAGGTGGCGTCGTCAGTCTGCGAGGCGTCCGTGGAGGCCGTGCCCTTCGCCTGGCTGCTTGCCTCCTGGTCCTTTGACGTGTCCCCGGTGCTGGTGGCAATGATGGGCTGCGTCTTGGGGCCAATGCCCTCGCCGGCCGTGGCAAGGCCGACCACCGCTGCCGCGGCCAGAACGGTGACCAAGGCCACTATGACCGTGATGATGATTCCGCGCTTGCGCACCTGGCTGGAGTGACGCTTGGCAGCCGCCTGGCGCAGGCCGGCGGGCGCGACGCGCGCCTGGCCGGGCGCTGCCTCATAGCCCGTGGCCTGGTAGGCTTGGGTTTGGTCGTAACCGGCATACCCGGTGGCTGCGTACCCTTGGTCAAGCTGGCTTGAGTCCATCACTCCCGTCAGCTGGGCGTGGCCGGTGCCCGAGGCCACGTTCCTGAGCTTCTCTGCCGACGCCTTGGCCAGGCGGGTGTAGATCTGAGTGGTGAGCGTCGTGACGGCCGCGCCCACGGCCGCCGTCACGACGGCACCTCCCACGCCGATCCTGCTGGTGAGGAGGAGCGACGTCACCGCGGCCAGGGCCGAGCCAATGACTGGCGCCATGGCAATGCCCTCGGACTTCTCCTCGACCTTGGGTGCCTGCTCATGCGCCGCGCGAACCGTTGTCGGGTCTTGGATTACGTAGGGGACCGTCTGCTGGTCGTCAGTGTCCTCGTATGGGTTCTGCATGGTGCCTTCCCGTTCGTTGACAGCCTTGGCTCGCCCTGAAAGGCCCCGCGTGCGGGGACGTTCGCCGGGCTCGCGCAAGTGCCGAGTTGCCTTGCTCGGAGTTGTTTTCCCAAGTCTATGGATGGATTTCACGCCGGGGGAGGGGCCACACAAAGGTGAGACACGACTTCCAGAGGACCTACAAATAGTCCCTTTGGATTATTGGGGTAAGGGGAGCGTAAGAGAAAACCGCAGGCAGTTGCGGGCACCTATGCCATTCGCCGAACTGTCTACCATTCAACTGCGAATTCGCGCATGTATCCCTAAGTTGTCCTTCCCACCGGGCCTCGTGGGGGTATCATCACGTCAGCACGGCAATTATGGGCTCGCAAATCGTTCCCCAGGAGGTAACAAATGCTCGTAAACGCTGCAGGTATGCTTAAGGCCGCCAAGGCTGGTCACTACGGCATCGCCGCATTCAACACCAATGACCTTGAGTGGACGCGCTCCATCCTCACCGCTGCTGAGGAGACGCAGGCTCCCGTCATCATCCAGTGCACCGCTGGTGCCGCCAAGTGGCAGAAGGGCTTCAAGGTCGTCGCTGACGTCGTCCGTGACCTCGTTGACTCCATGAACATCACCGTCCCCGTCGCCATGCACCTCGATCACGGTTCGTACGAGGACTGCTTCAAGTGCATCGACGCCGGCTTCACCTCCATCATGTACGATGGTTCCCACGAGGCCGACTTCAACGTCAACGTCGAGCACACCAAGGAGCTCGTGAAGCTCGCCCACCAGAAGGGCCTCTCCATTGAGGCTGAGGTTGGCGGCATCGGCGGCACCGAGGACGGCGTCACCGCTCAGGGCGAGCTGGCCGATCCTGACGAGTGCGCGGCCATCGCCGAGCTGGGCGTTGACTTCCTGGCCTGCGGCATCGGCAACATCCACGGCCCCTACCCCGCGAACTGGGCTGGCCTGAACTTCGATCAGCTGGCCGCCATCCAGGCCAAGACCGGCGACCTGCCGCTCGTCCTCCACGGTGGCTCCGGCATCCCCAAGGAGCAGGTCCTCAAGGCCGTCTCCCTCGGCGTTGCCAAGATCAACATCAACACCGAGCTGCAGCTCTCCTTCCACAAGGCCACCCGTGCCTTCATCGAGTCCGGCAAGGACCTCGAGGGCAAGAACTACGACCCGCGCAAGCTCCTCAAGCCTGGCTTCGACGCCATCGTCGAGACCGCCGAGGGCCTCATCAAGGACTTCGGTGCCGACGGCAAGGGCTGGGACTTCTAAGTTCTGCCTGCGTTCAGCGCATCACTGCAATGCCTTTGGAGCCGCCCGCATCGTGCGAGCGGCTCCTTTTTTGCCGTGAATGGTTGCTATGCATGAATAGCTCCTGAAATCTTGACCTCAAATAGTCACAGTGCGCGGATGACATGCTTACATAAAAGCGTTGGTGACTATTGCTGGGTGGTTTTGCCAGTAGCTACTTGCTCAAATGTGAGGTACCTGCATGAGCAATGCGAACTCTTACCGTGGGAAATACTGCGCTGCCAATGCGTCTTTGATTGCACGGCGGGTAGGCTTGGGACTTGCTCTCGCCTCTGCGCTGAGCCTCTCAGTTGCACCTACGGTTGCTTGGTCTGAGGAGGCCCCTCCGGCGACCTCTGAGTCGAGTGATGTTGCAGTGGGTGAAGCTTCCTTGTCTGAGGCGTCGGCTTCCGTTTCGGCCCTCATGCCATCATTGGCTTCTGCAGCCTCGGAGACGGAGACCTCGGGCGCTTGGGTTACTGAGACAGATTCTGGGGCTTTGGCGAATCCCTCCCCTGAGACTGCGGAGGAATCCGCAAGAGCGGGTGGTGGCGAGCCATCTGCAGAGGCAGGGGATGCCGGCATCGGGGATGCGCAGCCTGCTTCCGCCCCAATACCCTCCCAAACGGCCACATCTGACCTCCTCGTTCCAATTCAGACGCCTACGAAGCACAGCGCAGGGGAAGTCGAGAAACCCGCTGAAGCCATGGAGCCGCTGGCCTCAGTGTGTGCAGACGCGTCTTCTGCCGTTGTGGACAAGATGAACGTCTACCGGCTTTTCAACCCCAGTTCTGCCGAGCATTTGTATACGAGTGACTTCTATGAGGCGATGACCATCGCCTCAGCCCAGGGATGGCAGTACGAGGGCATTGGCTTTACGGCGTCCGGCTCTTCGGGGACTCCCGTATATAGACTCTACAGCCCCGCCTGCGGTCTGCACCTCTGGACTACGGATGCCAATGAGAAGCGCGAGCTTTCCATTGCGAAGCACGAATGGAACTACGAGGGCGTTGCGTGGTTTGGTGTCAAAGGCTTTCACATGCGAAGGCTGTACGACCCAGCGTCTGGTCAGCATCTGTACACCAGGGATTCCAACGAGGTTGCCGAGCTGACCTCACGGTGTGGGTGGCGGGAGGAACCCTCCGCAGGGACGTGGGATACCGGTGATGCTCATGACTACGTGCCCGTTGAACCCACGTGGCTGGTTTCCTCCTCTTGGGGCAACGGCGAGCAGCGCTACTGGATCCAAAGCGATGGGTCCATCGCCAAGGGTACGACCCTGAGCGTCGGAGGCGTGGAGTACGTCGCGGACGTCACGGGTGCGGCATTGGAGAAGTCCGAGTATGACTTCGTGAACACGTGGGCGCACCGCATCGACGCGTACATGGCGGCGTATCCCCTTGCGGGGCAGGGCAGGAACTTCGCCCAGGCGGCATACGAGCACGGTTTGGACCCGCGCCTCTCCGCGGCAATAGCCAGCCTGGAGAGCACCCGTGGAAAGTACTGCTTCCGGCCACACAACGCCTGGGGTTGGACGGGGAAGAGCTTCTCCAGCTGGCGGGAGGCAATCTGGGCACACGTGCGCTATCTTGCGACGAGCGGCTACTACGGGTTTGCGTGGGGCCCCTACGGCAGGAAGTTCACCGAGAGAGACGCGCAGACGTACTCCGGTGGCTACTACGGCGTCGCGTACCTAGAACGCTTCATGCGGGACATCTGGGCATAGGAAAAATGCTCCCGGCGACGCTGCAGGGCGCTACCGGGAGCATGATAACCCGTGGTTGCGGGGACCTAGCAGTCCGCGTTGCTCACGTGGCGGCGGCGGCCGGTCTTGCCGCTGCGGCTGCCCTTGGGGTGCCAGTCGGTCACGCCGGCCAGCTCTCCGTTGTGGGTGTTGAGGATGTCTGCCAGGGTCTTGGAGTCCAGGTAGTTGGCCATGACCTTGCCCAGGTCGCGCCAGACGGCCACGGTGGGACAGGTCTCGATGATGGGGCAGATCTCGTCGTTGGTGCAGTCCAGGCAGGCCACGGGGGCGAGAGAGCCCTCTGCCGCGCGCAGAATCTGCCCCAGCGTGTACTCCTCGGGCTTGCGGGTCAGGCGGTAGCCGCCGCCCTTGCCGCGCAGGCTCTCCACGTAGCCCGCCTTGTGCATGAGCGAGATCACCTGCTCCAGGTACTTGCGCGAGATGTTCTGCCGCTTGGAGACGTCACCGAGAGAGACCCAGCCGTCGTGAGTCGCCAGGTCGGCCATGGCGCGGAGCGCGTACTTGCCCTTCGTCGAGAACATTCCTGCCATCTTGCGTCTCCCTTCCCTTGTTCCCCGAGCGCCTGAGCCGGGAGCCCAGAGGTTCGGGCACCCGGCGGAATCGAGCGAATCTACTCTGTGGTGGAGGGCTCAGTCTCGCCCTTGAGCATCTCGTCCAGGGTGCGCCAGGCGAGCTCCGCGCACTTCACGCGCGCCGGCATGTGGCTCACGTCCTTGAGCATGGCGGCCTCGTCCAGGTTCTTCTGCAGCTTGTCCGCGTCCGCCTCCTCGCCGGTGACCATGTCCTTGAACATCTTGCAGAGCGCACGGGCCTCCTCGGGCGTCTTCCCCACCATGAGGTCGCTCATCATGTCCGCGGATGCCATGCTGACGGCGCAGCCGTGGCCGGTGTAGGCGGTCTCCTCAATGCGGCCGTCGTCGCCAATGCGGACGGAGAGCGTGAGCTCGTCGCCGCAGGAGGGGTTCACGCCCTCGTGCGTGTGGGTGGGATCCTCCATCTGGTACTTGTAGTCGGGGTGCGCGATGTGATCCATGAACTGCGCGTTGTAGAGGCTAGTTACGTCCATTGAAGATGCTCCAGACTTGGCCGAGGCCGGTTACGAGGTTGTCGATGTCCGCCTTGTCGTTGTAGAAGGCGATGGATGCGCGGCAGGTGCTGTGGTAGCCCAGGTAGGTGAGCAGGGGCTGCGCGCAGTGGTGGCCGGCGCGAATGCAGACGTCGCCCATGTCCAGGATGGAGGCCACGTCGTGCGGGTGGATGCCGTGCACGTCGAACGAGACGGCGCCCACGTGGCGCCTGCCGTCCGTCGGGCCGATGACGGTCACGAAGTCCAGGGCCGCAAGCTGCTCCGTCAGGTAGATGGCAAGCTCGCGCTCGCGCGCCTCGATGTTGGCCATGCCAAGTGACTCCAGGTAGGTCAGGTCCGCGTCAAAGGCGTAGGAGCCCGCCGCGTCCTGGGTGCCCGCCTCGAACTTCTGCGGCACGGGGGCCCACACCGCGTCCTCCTCCGTCACGGAGTCGATCATCTCGCCGCCGGTGAGGAAGGGGGGAAGCGCGTCCAAGAGCTCGGGCTTTCCCCACAGCACGCCAATGCCCATGGGGCCGCCAAGCTTGTGGGCCGAGAAGGCCATGAAGTCGCACCCCAGCTGCCGCACGTCCACCTGCACGTGCGGCACGGACTGGGCGCCGTCCGCGATGAGGTAGGCGCCCACCTTGTGCGCGCGTGCGGCAATGGCCGGGATGTCGTTCTCCACACCCAGCACGTTGGACACGTGCGTGACGGAGACAATCTTGGTGCGCTCGGTGATCTTCTGCTCCAGCTCGCTGGCGGGAATGCGGTAGTCGTCGTCCAGGCGCAGGAAGACCAGCTTGGCACCGGTTGCCCGGCACACCTGCTGCCAGGGAATGAGGTTGGAGTGGTGCTCCATGATGGAGATGACCACCTCGTCGCCGGGGCCCAGGCCGGCAACCTGGGGCAGGGTGTGCGCCAGCAGGTTCAGGGACTCCGAGGCGTTGCGGGTGAAGACTATGGAGCTGCTCTGCGGCTTGCCCTCTGCGTCCAGGGCGCCGATGAAGCGGGCGATGTGCCTGCGCGCGTCGTCGATGGCCTGGGTGGCCTCCACGGAGAGCTTGTACAGGCCACGGAGCGGGTTGGCGTTCATGGTCTCGTAGAAGCGGCGCTCCGCGTCAAGCACGGCGGCCGGCCGCTGGGAGGTTGCGGCGCTGTCCAGGAAGGTGATGTTGGGGTGCTGGGCCAGGAGGGGGAAGTCCTTCTTGTAGGGGCTGGCCGTGATGTCCTCAAGCTGCGCCTGAGTGAGTGCCGAAGCCATGCTATGCCTCCTCTTCCGCCTGCAGGAACAGGCCGTCAGAAAGGTCATGTGCTATCTCCTGCCCAAGGACCTCGGCCGCGCGGGCAAGCACGGCCTGGCGGGCGGCATCCGTGGGGGCGTTGATGGTGGCGTCGTCAAAGATGGCACGCACGTACAGGTCCTCGGCCTCCCTGGTGGAGAGACCGCGGTCGCGCAGGTACTGCATCTGGTCGGGGCCAATGGAGCCGATGGTGGCGCCGTGGTTGCCCTGGACGTCGTCCTCGTCGCACAGGATGACCGGCATTGTCTTGTTGACGATGTCGTCACCCGTGACCAGCACGGTCTCTGCCTCGTTGCCCTTGGAGCCCTTGCCGCCGTGAATGAGGTCGATGGTGGCGCGCAGGCTCTTCTGGGCCGCGTCCGCAAGAACGCCGGACTCGTTGATCTGGGCGCGCGTGTTCTCGCCGCGCTGGCGCACCACGTGGTTGATGTCCAGCACCTCGCTCTGGCGGGCCAGGTAGCGGGTGTTGAGCTCTATGCGGGCGCGGTCCCCGGCCAGGTTGGCCGCAAAGCCCACGGCCACCTTGCCGCCGCCCAGCAGGTACTGGCGCACGTCCAGCACCGCGTCGTCGTCCGCGTCTATGCCCACGGACTCCAGGTGCTGGATAGCATCGGTCTCCGCCACAATCTCCACCAGGGTCAGGCGGGCGCGCTTCTCCGCCACTATGCGCAGCAGGGATGCGGACGTTGCCTCGGCGGTGCCAGTGCCGTGCGCAATCACGACGACGGTTGCCGAGGAGCCCTCGCGCAGCATGATGCCCGTGTCGCGCACGGTGCCGGCGTCTGAGTCAACGTCCACCACAATGGGGTCCGCTCGGTGCTCGCCTCGGCGCACCTCAACGTAGGTGGCGTCGGCAGCCTGGGATGTGACCCACTCCGTCACCTGCTCGCCCATGCCGCACTCGATCTTGCGGTAGAGCTGCGGCAGGGCGAAGTAGACGTCGCCCTTGCGCGAGAGCTTGGGCACGGTGAGCGTGATGTCGTTGGCGCGCAGGTAGTTCCAAGTCTGCGCCAGGGGAGTGTTCACCCTGTGGAGGGTGACGGTATCAGCAGAGGTCTGCTCGGCGATGCTCTGTGCCATTAGCCGATCGCCCCTTCCATCTCGAGCTTGATCAGGTTGTTCATCTCGACGGCGTACTCCAGCGGGAGCTCCTTGGAGACGGGGTTGGCGAAGCCGTTGACGACCATGGTGCGGGCCTCTGCCTCGGAGCAGCCACGGCTCATGAGGTAGAGGATGGTGTCGTCCGAGATGCGGCCGATGGTGGCCTCGTGGCCCACGCTGGCCGTGGGGTTGCGCACGTCCATGGCGGGAATGGTGTCGGACCGGCTGATGTTGTCCAGCATGAGCGACTGGCAGCTGACGCTGGCGCGCGCGTTGTCGGCATGGCGGCCAATGACCACGGATGAGCGGAAGGTGTTGACGCCGCCGTCCTTGGAGATGGACTTGGTCTCCACGGAGGCCGTGGTGTCCGCGCCGTTCAGGATGACCTTGCAGCCCGTGTCCAGGTCCTGCGTGGCACCGGCGAAGGTGATGCCGGTGAACTCGCAGCTGGACCGGTCCCCCTGCAGGACGGTTGTGGGGTAGAGGTAGCTCACGTGGCTGCCGAAGGAGCCGGAGACCCACTCCATCTTCGCGTCCGAGGCAACCTTGGCACGCTTGGTGTTGAGGTTGTACATGTTCTTGGACCAGTTCTCGATGGTGGAGTAGCGCAGGCGCGCGCCGTCCTTCACGAAGAGCTCCACCGCGCCGGCGTGGAGGTTGGCCTCGTAGTACTTGGGGGCGGAGCAGCCCTCGATGAAGTGCAGGTCCGCACCGGGCTCCACGATGATGAGGGTGTGCTCGAACTGGCCGGCGCCCTGGGCGTTCAGGCGGAAGTAGCTCTGCAGGGGGTACTCCACGGTGACGCCGGCGGGCACGTACACGAAGGAGCCGCCGGACCAGACCGCGTAGTGGAGGGCAGCGAACTTGTGGTCAGTCATGGGGATGAGCGTGCCAAAGTACTCGTGCACCACGGGCTCCCACTTGGGGTCGTGCAGGGCGTCCTCGATGGTGGTGTAGACCACGCCGTACTTGGCAACCTCCTCGCGCATGTTGTGATAAACGATCTCGGAGTCGTACTGGGCGCCCACGCCGGCGAGGGACTCTCGCTCCGCCTGCGGAATGCCCAGGCGCTCGAAGGTGTCCTTGATGTCCTTGGGGACGTCGTCCCAGTCCCTGGCCTGCTTGGTCTTGGGGCTGACGTAGGTGGAGATGTGGTCCATGTCAAGCCCGGCGATGGAGGGACCCCAGTTGCCCGCCATCTCCTTCTTGTGGAAGACCTCCAGTGCCTTCAGGCGCATGTCCAGCATCCACTGGGGCTCGTCCTTCTTGCCGCTGATGGCACGCACGATGTCGGGCGTGAGGCCGTCCGCGTAGCGCTCGTAGCCCTCCTCGGACTTGGTGAAGTCATAGAGGGAGCGGTCTACGTCCTCGATCTGCGTGCGCCTCTTCTCGTCGCTCACTACTCATCGCCCCTCGTGAGGCCCTCTGCGGCAGCCTTCTTCTCGAACTGCTCGAAGCCGTGGGCGTCAATGTCGTCGATGAGGGAGCCGGGACCCTCGGCCACCAGGTTGCCCTTGACCATAACATGGGTCTTGTCCACCGTGAGCTTCTCCAGGATGCGCGTGTTGTGCGTAATCATGAGGAGGGCGCCGTCGCAGGCCTGGCGGTAGGCCTCAATGCCGCGCGAGACCACGGAGAGCGCGTCCACGTCCAGGCCGGAGTCGGTCTCGTCCAGGATGGCCAGCTTGGGCCTGAGCAGCAGGAGCTGAAGCATCTCGATCTTCTTCTTCTCGCCGCCGGAGAAGCCCACGTTGAGCTCGCGCGTGAGGAAGGACTGGTCCATGTCCAGCTGGTCCGCAATCTCGCCCACCTTCTGGCGGAAGTCACGCGCCGTCATCTTGAGCTCGGGGCGCTTCTGCGTGATGGTGCGCAGGAAGCTGTACAGGGGGACGCCGGGAACCTCAACGGGTGCCTGGTAGGAGAGGAAGATGCCCGCCAGGGAGCGCTTGTCCGCCGAGGCGTCCGTGAGGTCCTGGCCGTCGAACGTGATGGTGCCGGAGGTGACCTTGTAGATGGGGTCGCCCATGATCACGTGGCCGAGGGTGGACTTGCCGGCCCCGTTGGGGCCCATGAGGACGTGAGTCTCCCCGGCACCGACGGTTAGGTCGATGTTGTGGAGGATGGGCTTGTCCTCGGTCCCCGCCGAGATGCCCTGAACGCGGAGCAGCTGATCTGACATGGTGCGTCTCTCCTGTTTTCGAACGTGCGGCCGCGCGGCCGCCCCCTAATTCGTTACGTGTGAACTGTTACCCACGCGGCAGCATTTGTTGCACGCGAACGTCAACTTCACTCAATTCATAGTAATTTCTAGGAATTAGAAAACAAGGGCCATGGCCACATTGCCAAAAAAGATGTTCGCCCTGGGCGGTATCCGTCCGGGGCGAACGAGGGTGGCGAGCTGGCTGGGCGTTGCGGCCTAGGCCATCTTGGGTTCCAGGAAGCCGAAGAGAGAGCCGTAGTAGTCGTCGGGAACGCCGAGCGACGAGATTCCGTGGGCTGCGCGGGCAAAGCTCTTTGCCACATGGCCCATGTCCGGCTGCTCCCGCTTGGCAAGCTGGCCCATGCGCGCAGTCATGTAGGGCGGGACCAGCGTGTCGCCAGAGGCGTTTGCGAAGAGGATGGGAACCTTGGCGCGCACTATGTGCGCCTCCACGTCCGCCTGCTTGAGGTCGTACCCGCCTCTGGACCCCTTGAGGTAGAGCCTGCCCAGGTCAAGCAGGGGGTGCACGTCCAGGCTCAGGCCATGCGCCGCGGCAACTATGCCGTTCCAGGCGTCGGTGTAGCAGTCCTCCGAGACTATGGCGCGCACCTGGGCGGGAAGGTCGTCCTCGTCGGAGGCGATGCAGCAGGCCGCCGCGCCCGCGCCCACGCCGTGGAGGGCGATGCTCACGTCCGGTCCGTACTCGCCAACTATATATGTGGACCAGGCAACGACGTCGCGACGGTCCAGCCAGCCCATGCCGATCCAGCTACCGCCAGAGGCGCACTGGCCTCGAGGGTCCACCAGCAGCAGGTTGTAGCCGCGCGTGGCGTAGTGCCGTGCCACCAGCATGCCCTGGGTCCAGTCGCTCTTGTAGCTGGGAACGAGGATGACCCACTTGGGGGAGGACTGGGACGCAAGAAGCACGTGGCCCGCAAGACGCGTCCCGTCGTCGGAGGTGGCAGAGACCTCGGCAAGGCCACCTATCTGGCGGATCCATGCCAGCGACGCCTGGCGCTCGTGGGAGAGGTTCCTAAGGGCGGCCTCGTAGGCGGGGCGGCGCAGGGACTTCAGCAGCATGGTGGTTAGGGGGTCTTCGGGGTCCCCAAGGTGGGGGCCCAGGAGCTCCGTGGCGGCATCATTGGTTGCCTGGGGAACGCCTTGTGCCTCGTCCGCCGCGTCGCTGCCCGCCCAGTATGCGCGCTCTGCGGCGTAGGCATCCTCATCGCGCGTCGCGGCATCCTCGGCTGCCTTGGCCGGCATGCCCAGGTCCACCTGGTCCACGCGCCCGAACAGCTCGCGCCCGTAGCGCTGGGCAGTGAAGTACACGGCCACCAACCCCACGATGGGGAAGAGGACGAAGAGGATGGCGATGACGTTCCAGTGGATGAGCCAGGCGGCCAGGGCCACCAGGAGCAGGAAGACCAGGGAGAGGACCGTCCTCACCACGGGCATGGGGCTGGGGTACTCAAGCCCCTGCTCGCCCTTGCGGTCCACGCCGTAGGGCATGCGGGACAGGTGCGTGACCTTCATGCTCTTGGAGAGTCTGGCCATCTGCTGGGCGGAGAGCATGCGGCGCTGCTCGTCCCTGCTGCTCTCCGCGATGTCGGTGTTGAAGTCGGACATGGGCCAACCTTCCCCTTATTTGTAATCCATTTGGCGTCCAGGATGACCGCCGCCACCCCAGGAGCCAGTGCAACAAGACAAAGGATACCCAACGGGCGCGCTTTGTCACGGCGAAGCTCTCAGGCGTCGTATGTAAGCCTCAACAGCTGCGGCTGTCATTGTTCGGTAAGCTAGCGCTTCCGCTTTCCGGTAATCAGAGATTGGGACGCTGGCGAAAAAAGAGACATCGGGCGGCGGTTTGTAGCCCGATTGGCACTGGAAATGTGTTGGAAGTGTGTATAATTCATCCGTGTTAACGACATGGTGTCTCCGTTGGAAGTTGCTGGTTCCAAAGGGTTTCGCGGTAACGGTTGCGGCGTGAGTGTAGCCTCGGTTCTTCGCTCTGCGTCGGCATCTCGTTGCCTAAGTATTGGTGTAAGTGGAAGGAGAAAGTGTATGAAGTATCTGCTCATCGTCAGCCACGGCACGATGGCGCCGGGCGTCAAGAGCGTCCTGGAGATGCTCCTCGGCGCGCGCGACAACGTGCTGGCCTACAGCATGGAGGACGGCGTCTCCGCCGACGACTTCGTTGCTGGCCTCAAGAAGACCATCGAGCCGGTCACCCCTGACGACGAGGTTGTCGTCCTCGGCGACATCATCGGTGGCTCCCCGCTCACCAACACGCTCAACACCATCACGGAGAAGGGCCTTCTGCCCCACACCATCGCCTTCGGCGGCGTCAACCTGCCGATGGCCATCTCTGCCCTCATGGCCATTGAGGACGGGCTCGACAACGACGCCCTCAGGGCTCAGCTGCTCAGCGAATCCAAGGAAGCAATCAAGGAAGTGGAGCTTCAGGTCGCTGAGGAAGACGAGGATGACCTGTAAGCCCACTAGGTAAAACAAAGAGAGGAGAGTAAAGAGAATGATCTCATTCGTACGTATCGACGACCGCATGATCCATGGCCAGACTGTCACCCGTTGGAGCCGCGAGTATCCTTGCGACGGCATCATTGCCGTTAACGACGTTGCCGCAAGCAACCCCGTGCTCAAGGCTGCCTACAAGGGCGCAGCCCCCGACAAGAAGATCTTCGTGTGGACGATGGACCACTTCAACGAGAAGAAGGACACCGTTCTGAGCTCGAAGTCCCAGTACTTCCTGATCACGAAGAACCCCCTCGACATGAAGAAGATTCTTGTCGACCTCGACTTCAAGCCGTCCGACGTGAAGACCGTCGTGGTCGGCCCCTGCAACGACCGCCCCGGTACCACCAAGCTCGGCAACAACCAGTCGATTACCGCCGAAGAGGCCCAGGCCTTCGAGGACATCACCAAGAAGGGTTATGACGTCTGGTTCGCACTGATCAAGGAAGCCGCCATCGGTCACTGGTCCGACTTCCGCGGGAAGTTTGACGTCAAGTAAGTGTCAAATAACTAGGAAGGTGGATTCCAGTTATGACGATTAACATTGTCCAAGCTATCATCATTGGACTTTTCGCGTGCCTCGCCTCGCTCCCTGGCATGGGCGGCACGACCATCGGTAACTACACCCTTGGCCGTCCTCTGGTCGGTGGCCTCATCGTAGGCCTCATCATGGGCGACATGGCACTCGGCATCATCGTCGGCGCCGCAATCCAGGTCGTTTACATCGCCCTGGTCACCCCTGGCGGAACCGTTTCCGCTGACGTTCGTGCCGTTACCTACATCGGCATTCCTCTGTCCATGATGGGCATTGCTTCCCAGGGCCTCGATCCCAACAGCGCCGCTGCCGCCGGCTATGCCGCGTCCATCGGCTCTGCAGTCGGTACCCTCGGCACCGTCCTCTTCTATGGCACCCAGACCATGAACCTTGTTTGGCAGGGCATTGGCTGGAAGGCCATCGAGGGTGGCAACTGGGCAACCATCAAGAAGACCATGCCCATGGTTGACTATGTCTTCCCCTGGATCTCTCACATTCTGTTCTCCTTCATCCCCACCGTTGTCATCTGCATGGCTGGCCCCACGATGGTCGACCTCATGAAGGAATACCTCCCCATGGACGGCCTCTTCATGAAGACGCTCTTCACCGTCGGCTCGCTGCTGCCCACCGTCGGTATCGCAATCCTCTGCCGTCAGGTCATTGACGGTTGGCAGGACTGGGTTACCTTCGTCGTCGGCTTCATGCTGGCTGCTGTCCTGGGCATGAACCTCATCGGCGCCGCCATCGTCGCTGTGTTCGTTGCTCTTATCAACTTTGAGATCAAGACCATCGCTGCTCGTCCGGCCGCTGTTGCCGCTGACGGTGCCGCCGCGGTCGACGATGACGACGAGGAGGACATCTAATCATGGCAGAGCAGAAGAAGACTTCTGAGGCCGCGCGCAAGAGCGCGTTCCTCCGCTGGGCCTACGGCAACCTGACCTGCTTCACTCAGGAGCACATGCAGACCTTCGGCTACCTTGCCGCCATGGTGCCCATCATCGACGAGCTCTACGACAAGGACGAGGACAAGGTAGACGCCCTCAAGACCTACACCGCATTCTTCAACACCGAGCCTCAGATTGGCTCCATCGTCGTCGGCCTGACGGTCGGCCTCGAGGAGGCTCGCGCCAACGGCGAGCCCATGGACGCCGAGACCATCAACGGCATCCGCGCCGGTCTGATGGGCCCGCTCGCCGGCCTTGGTGACTCCATCATCGTCGGTACCTTCATCCCCATCCTCCTCGGCATCGCCATGGGCCTGTCCCAGGGCGGTAACCCCCTCGGCCCCATCTTCTACATCGTGGCCTGGAACGCCCTCATGTACTTCGGCATGAAGTTCGCGTTCGACTCTGGCTACTCCATGGGTGGCGCCGCCGTCGAGGCCCTGGTTGGTCCTCAGTCCGCGGCTCTGCGTTCCGCCATTGGTACCGTCGGTACCATGGTCATCGGCGCCGTTGCCGGTACCTGGGTTTCCATCAGCACGTCCTTCACCGTCGTCTTCGGTCAGGACTCCTCGTTCTCGCTCCAGGGCACGCTGGACAACATCATGCCCAAGGCCCTGAACCTCGTGTTCGTGTACCTCTGCTGGTGGCTCATGACCAAGAAGAAGATCTCCCCGACCATCGTCATGCTGATCCTCGTGGTCATCGCCTTCGTTGGCTGCATCACCATCCCTGGTATCAACACCTCCATCTTCGATCCCGGCCTGTCCTACTAAAAGAAGGGAGTGCCGATGGCGCAAAAGAGCGCAGCCAAGCGCAAACCTGTCTCGCATGAGACCACTGACCCTCTCCTGAAGGAGGCTCAGGATCAGACCAAGGCCCTCATGACGCTTCAGGTCTACAAACGGCTCGCCTACTCCGCTGTTGCCATCGGCACCATCCTCATCCTGTGGGGCTTCTTCGCGGGAGGGGGCAGGGCGGCTGGCATTGCCGGCATCGTGGTCCTTGTTCTGGGAATTCCGAGCTCGTACATCCTGCACATTGGAATCAAGCACGGACAGCAGAACGTGAGGAACATGCTCGACGACTACGAGATCATGCATGGCAAGAAGCCGTCCACCCGGGAGGAGATTGACGAGCAGATCATGGGCCCCACGCCCAAGCCGATTCAGCACGTCATCGACTCCGCAAACAACCGCGCACGCAAGAAGGCGCGCAGCCGATAACCGCGAAGGGGTTGGAAGCACCCAAGAGGCACCCGTCCGGCACTTGCCGGGCGGGTGCCTTGTTCGTTAGACGTTTGTTGCCGCAGCAGTGTCCGTTGGCCTTCCTTACGTCGCATGCCGTAGAATGACACACGGTGAATTAGCTGACTGTGCCTGACAGGAGGCAAGAATGTCCTTGAGCAGGGAAGACGTGGCGGCCATTGCCGATTACGCTCGCATAGCTCTGACCGATGAGGAGCTGGACGAGATGACCGCCTACATGAACGAGACGGTGGACATCCTACAGCCCATCCGTGAGTACGACCTGGAGGGTGTTGAGCCCACCTTCCACCCCATTGGCGACCTCTCCAACGTGATGGGCGAGGACGTGGTGGACGATTCCGTGCGTGCGCTGGACATCCAGACCGCGCTGGACAACGCGGGCTCCAAGCACGACCGCTACTTCCGCGTGCCCTCCATCCTGGGCGAGGAAGGGGGCGACCGCTAATGGCCAACATCGACGAGCTCAGCGCAGCCCAAATTGCCGCTGGCGTGGCCTCTGGCCAGTTCAGCGCTGTGGAGGTGGCACAGGCCTCTCTGAGCGCCATAGAGGCCCGTGAACCCCAGGTTCAGGCCTTCCTGCAGGTGTCTGCGGACCTTGCCCTGGCCGCTGCCCAGAAGACTGATGCGGCGCGTGCGGCGGGGGAGAAGCTCGGCCCCCTGGCGGGCGTGCCGGTTGCCTTCAAGGACAACATGCACCTTCTTGGCACGCGCACCACGTGTGCCAGCCGCATGCTCCAGAACTACGAGTCCAAGTTCACCGCCACGGCGGTGCAGCGCCTGCTTGACGCGGGTGCCACGCCCGTGGGCAAGACCAACATGGACGAGTTCGCCTTCGGCTCCTCCACGGAGTCCAGCGCCTTCCACCGCACCAACAACCCCTGGGACACGGAGCGCGTGCCGGGCGGCTCCTCCGGCGGCAGCGCCGCCTCCGTTGCCGCGGGCGAGGTTCCCGTCACGCTGGGCTCCGACACGGGCGGCTCCATCCGCCAGCCGGCCAGCTTCTGCGGCGTGGTGGGCATGAAGCCCACGTACGGTGCGGTATCTCGCTATGGCGTGGTGGCCTTCGGCTCCTCGCTGGACCAGGTTGGCCCCTTCGGCCGCTCGGTGGCGGACGTGGCCCTTGCCATGAACGCGCTTGTTGCCGCCGGGCATGATCCCTACGACAGCACCAGCCAGGACTGCCCGGTGGACTTCCTGGAGCACCTTGAGGACCCCATTGAGGGCAAGACCGTGGGCGTCATCCCCAGCCTCATGGAGGCGGAGGGCCTGACCGCAGAGGTAAAGGCCGGCATCGAGGCGGCCGAGAAGGCCCTCAGGGACCAGGGTGCCAACATCGTGGAGATCGAGCTGCCCAACATGGCAAGCTCCATCGCCGCCTATTACGTGATAGGCCCCTGCGAGGCGTTCTCCAACCTGGCCCGCTTTGACGGCGTCCGCTACGGCTACCAGGAGCCCGGCTGCAAGACGCTTGCTGAGCAGACGTCTCTCTCCCGCGCCCACGGCTTTGGCGCCGAGGCCAAGCGCCGCCAGATGATGGGCGCCTACCTCCTGGCCTCCGGCGTGTACGACAAGTACTACTACCCGGCCCAGCAGGTGCGCACGCTCATCACGCAGGACTACGTGAACGCCTACAAGCGCTGCGACGTCATCCTCATGCCGTCTGCGCCGCGCACCGCGTTCAAGTTTGGCGAGATCAGCGACCCCACGCAGATGTACCTCTCGGACATGTACACCATCTCCAACAACATCGTCGGCAACGGGGGCATCTCCGTCCCGCTGGGCCTTGGTGCGGACTCCGGCATGCCCATCTCAGCCCAGCTGCAGGGCCCGGCCTTCTGCGACCGCAAGCTGCTGCAGTTTGCCCGCGCCATCGAGCGGGGCTTCGAGGGAAGGGCCAAGGTCGCGCCCGCGTTTGCCGGGAAGGGAGGCGAGCTGTAGTGAAGACGCTGCAAGAGGTCCTGAAGGACTGGGAGGCCGTCATCGGCCTTGAGGTTCACACCGAGCTCACCACGCTGGACACCAAGATGTTCTGCAACTGCAGGCTCAGCCACAACGACCCGCCCAACACCAACGTGTGCCCCGTGTGCCTGGGCATGCCCGGCGCCCTGCCCGTGCCCAACAAGAAGGCAATCCAGAGCATCGTGATGGCCGGCCTCGCCACCAACTGCAAGATCCAGAAGCACTCCATGTTCTACCGCAAGCACTACTTCTACCCGGACATGTCCAAGAACTTCCAGACCACGCAGGGTCCGGTTGCCTTCTGCATGTACGGCCACCTGGACCTTGAGGTCTCTGGCGAGGGCGCCAAGGAGCGCCCGGACAACGTTGAGACCGGCACGGACGTGGTGGCGGCGCACGACGAGGCCGCCCCAGTTACCGTGACGAAGGCTGCCGATGGCTCCTACAAGGTGCCCATCCGCATCCTGCGCATCCACATGGAGGAGGACGCCGCCAAGATGGTGCACGTGGGCGGCGACGAGGGCCGCATCGCGGACGCCACGGAGTCCCTCATTGACTACAACCGCTGCGGCACCCCGCTCATAGAGCTGGTGACCGAGCCTGACCTCCGCACGCCGGAGGAGGCCCGTTGCTTCATGGAGAAGCTGCAGCAGACCTTCCGTACGCTGGGCATCTCCGACTGCTCGCTGGAGAGCGGCTCCATGCGCTGCGACGGCAACGTGTCCCTGCGTCGCCGCGGCACCACCAAGCTGGGCACCAAGACGGAGCTAAAGAACATCAACTCCTTCAAGAGCCTGCACGACGGCCTGGAGTACGAGATCTGCCGTCAGGCCGAGGTGCTGGAGGAGGGTGGCATCGTCTACCAGGAGACCCGCCACTGGGAGCCCAACCACAAGCGCACCATCGTCATGCGCGTGAAGGAGACCGCGGACGACTACCGCCTGTTCCCCGACCCGGACCTGGCGCCCTTCGACCTGAGCGACTCCTTCATCGAGGACTGCCGCAGCCGCATCCCGGAGCTGCCCGACGCCAAGCGCGACCGCTACATGGCCGACTACGGCCTGAAGCTGGCCGATGCCGCGCAGATCGCGGGCGACCCAGCGACGTCCAAGTACTTCGAGGAGGCCGTGGCCGCCGTGGACGCCAAGACCGTGCCCACGGTTGCCAACGTGGTGGTGAACCTGCTGCCCGCCTTCAAGCAGATCACGGCCGCACAGACGGCCTCCATCTCCAAGCTGCTGGCTGCCGACGCCATCACCTTCGCGCAGGCGCGCGAGGTGCTGGAGGCCGTGGACGGCACTCAGACGGACCCCGCCAAGGTGGTGGACGAGCGGGGCATGCGCCAGAGCACGGACACCGGTGCGCTGGAGCCCATTGTGGACGAGGTCCTGGCGCGCTGCACGGACCAGGTGCAGCAGTATCACGACGGCAACAAGAAGGTATTGGGCTTCCTGGTGGGCCAGTGCATGAAGGCTTCCAAGGGGGCGGGCGTGAAGGGCAACCCCAAGCTCTTCAACCAGCTGCTGGCTGCCAAGCTGGAGGCCTAGCCTGGTGACCTCGCGCCAAACGTGCGCAAAGCGAACGGCCCGCGGGCTTTGTCCCGCGGGCCGCTTCTTGCACGTAAGTACCAAGTTGGGGTGGCGCCTTTGGCACGCCTTGCCGGCTGCCCAAATTACTTCAGAGCGCCGTCCAAGTCCACGATCTTCAGGGTCTTGCCCATGGGAGCCAGGAGCTTGAAGAGGGTGTTGATCTGCGGTGCTATGCTTCCGCTCTCTATGCGCGAGATGACGGGCTGCCGAATGCCGGACAGCTCCCCCAGGCCAACCTGGGAAAGCTCGCTCTCGTGCCGGGCGACCACAAGGTCCTGCAGCAGTCGGCGCTTCTCCAGCTCCACCACGTCGTAGGGCTTGCTGTGCGAATACACCCAGCTGGCGTCGACCGTCAGGTCCTTGCCCCAGGAAAGGCCGGCGCCTTCGGGACACAAGATGACGTTCTTGAACGTTGCGGGATTGGCAAGATCGGCGAAGGCTTCCTCGACAATGAGCTTGTGGGCGTCTAACCTCCGCACGTCTCCCGACTCGAACCAGACGAGAATATGCATGTTCTCTAATGGAACCACCGAGAGGATCTTCTTCTCCATCAACACTCCCGCAAGAAAGCTGACCATAGCATAACAAATATAGAGCATATCATATTTGAAACGATGTGGAGCCAAGCCAGAACCCCCTGCCGATAATAAAAATCTTCAGCAGCAGGGGGGTTAGCGGGGGCGATGGGGAACTGTGCGTCGGGTGCGCTAGGCCGTCTTCACCGCCGCGGCATCCTGCAGGCCCAGGAGCTCAATGGCCTCCTCGCGCATCTTGTACTTCTGGATCTTGCCGGCCTCGTTCATGGGGAAGCTCTCAACGAAGCGCACGTAGGCGGGCACCTTCTCCTTGGCTATGCGCGTGCGGCAGAAGTCCTTGACCTCCTCCTCTGTTGCGGTCTGGCCCTCCTGAAGGATTATCTCCGCCAGGACGACCTCGCCGTACACCTTGTCGGGCACGCCGATGACCTGCACGTCCTTGGTCTTGGGGAAGGTGTAGAGGAAGTCCTCTATCTCCTTGGGGTAAACGTTCTCTCCGCCGCGGATGATCATGTCCTTGATGCGGCCGGTCACGCGGTAGTAGCCGTCGCTCTGGCGCAGCAGGACGTCGCCAGAGTGGAGCCAGCCGTCCTTGTCAACGGCGGCGGCGGTTGCGGCGGGCATCTTGTAGTAGCCCTTCATGGTGTTGTAGCCGCGGCTGCAGAATTCGCCCGGGGTGTTGTCGGGCAGCTCGTCTCCCGTCTCCGGGTCGATGATCTTGCACTCCACGCCATAGATGGGCAGGCCCACGGTCTCCACGCGCTTCTCCAGCGGGTCCGTCGTGCGGGACATGGTGGTTGCGGGGGAGGCCTCCGTCTGGCCGTAGGTGATCACGATGTCGGGCATGTGCATCTTCTCCACGACCTCGCGCATCTTCTCGATGGGACAGGGGGAACCCGCCATGATGCCGGTGCGCACGTGGCTGAAGTCGGTCTCCTCGAAGTTGGGGTGGGTGTTCATCATGGCGATGTACATGGTGGGCACGCCCTGGAAGCAGGTGATCTTCTCCTTGTTGATGCAGTTGAGGCTCTTGCGGGGCGAGAAGACGGGGATGGGGCTCATGGTGGAGCCGTGCGTCATGGACGAGGTCATGGAGAGGACCATGCCGAAGCAGTGGAACATGGGCACTTGGATCATCATGCGGTCGGCCGTGGAGAGGTCCATGCAGTCGCCGATGGCCTTGCCGTTGTTGACCACGTTGCGGTGGGTGAGCATGACGCCCTTGGGGAAGCCCGTGGTGCCGGAGGTGTACTGCATGTTGCACACGTCCGTCTGCCTCATGGCGCGGGAGCGGGCGTAGACTTCGGACACGTCCACCTTGGGAGCCATGATGAGCGCCTCGCTCCAGGAGTAGCAGCCGGGGTGCGGCCCGTCTATGGTGATCACGTTGCGCAGGTAGGGGAACTTGCGGCTGGCCCAGCCGCCGGGCTCGCCGGCCTCCCTGAGCTCCGGAATGAGCCTGTCAATGATGTCCAGGTAGCTGGTGCCCTTGTACTCGTCCACCATGACCAGGGTGTGGGTGTCGGACTGCTTGAGCAGGTACTCCAGCTCGTGCACCTTGTAGCCGGTGTTAACGGTCACCAGCACGGCGCCAATCTTGACGGCCGCCCAGAAGGTCAGGTACCACTGGGGCACGTTGGTTGCCCAGATGGCCACCTTGTCGCCGGGCTCCACGCCCATGGCAATGAGCGAGCGGGCGAACTGGTCAACGTCGTCGCGGAACTCCGGGTAGGTGCGCACGTAGTACTCGCCGTTGGCGTCCGGCGAGGGGTTGTAGTAGCTGTCCGGCTCGGTGTAGCGGAAGGCGTACTGGTTGGGGAACTCCTCGCAGATCCTGTCCAGCACCTGGGGGAAGGTGAGGTCGATGAGGTGCTCCTTGGGCCAGGGGTACTTGCCCCTGCCGTCCGCAGAGGTCTGCAGGTGGTCCGCCATGTACTCGCGCATGTAGTCCAGGAACTGGGGGAAGACGGTGCCGGGCTCGCCCAGGGCCACGTCGCTGGCCCAGCGGGCAACCCACTCCAGCGTGACGTAGCCCTCGAAGTTGATGGCGTCCAGCGCGGAGAACATCTGGTACAGGGGCATGTCGCCGTCGCCCATGAGGCGGTAGCCTATGTGGCCGTCCTCGGTCATGACTGAGTCCTTGACCTGCACGTACTTGATGCGCCTGCCAAGGTTGGCCACCGTCTGCTCCGGCGTCTCGCCAAAGAAGCGGTAGGGGTGGTGCATGTCCCACAGGGCACCGAAGGCGGGGGAGTCCACCGCGTCGATTACCTTCGCCAGGCGCTTGGTGTCCGCGTAGTCCGAGGAGGTCTCGATGAGCAGGGTGACGCCCTCCTGCTCGGCCACGCTCGTCAGCTCGCGCACTATGGAGACCAGGTACTCGTCGTCCGTGGCGCCCGTGGGCTGGGGAACGTCCCACGAGAGGACGCGCACGTACTGCGTGCCCATCTTGCGGGCAAGGTGGATGTACTGGATGACCTCGGCCACGTTCTCGTCGTGCTTGGCGGGGTCCGCCAGCTCGTTGTTGGTGGAAAAGCAGCTTATCTCCAGCCCCAGGACGGCGAGCATGCTGATGGTCTCGTCAATGTAGCGCGGGGTGAACGGCCGCGCCGCGGGGGCGTAGGGGGTGCGGCCCAGGCCACGGATTTCTATGCCGTCAAAGCCGAGGTCCGAGGCCATGGTGTAGACGTCGGCCCAGTCGTACCCGGGGCATCCGATGGTGGAGAATGCGAGCTTCATGAGGTGCTTCCTTCTGTGTGGTCGTGGTGGCTTGCGGGTCTTGGTGCATTCCTACAAAAACGACCGCCCAGTGGGAGGGACGGTCGAGAAGTGCGGGCTATGGAGAGGTCTGCTGCACGCCTAGCGTGATGCGCGCGACGGGCTTTGGCCACAACCCGCGATGGCTAGTAGCGCAAGGACCAGAAGGGGGCATGCGGATGCGGTAACGGACTGCATGGTTTGTCCCCTTCCCGATTGAACTTGCAATCAATACAGATGTTGAGTATGGCAGCTTTCGCCCGTCCGAAAGGCGCTGGAAACTGCAGCGTAACAATGAGACAGGGGGTCGGTTCTCGCAGCTCATTGCGTAGAATGAGACGCGAGAACCAACCCCCTGTCTCAAGGAGCAGCATGAACCTCACCGACTTGGCACCCGTCACGGTCATCCTTGGCCACGCAGGGGTGGGGAAGACCAACACTGCGCTTGGCTTGGCCCTGGCTCAGGCGGACGCCGGCCACCCCACCACGCTGGTGGACATGGACATCGTTAACCCCTACTTCCGCTCCAGCGACTACCCCGCGCTCCTGCAGGCGCATGGGGTGCACCTGGTGTCGCCGGTGCTGGCCCGCACCACGCTGGACACTCCCAGCCTCTCTGGCGAGATTGACACCGTCATCCGCGCGGCCGCGGCAGACCACACGAGGCGCGTGATCGTGGACGTGGGCGGGGACGATGACGGGGCCACGGCGCTGGGCCGCTACGCGGAGGAGCTGGACGCAGCCGCCGCCCGCGTGTTCTATGCGGTCTCGGCCTACCGCAGCCTCACACTCACGCCCCAGGCGGCAGCGGCCATGCTGCCCGGCATAGAGCAGCACGCCCACCTGCGCGCGGACGGCGTCATCAACACCTCCAACCTGGCCGAGCAGACCACGCTCCGGAACGTGCGCCACGGCAGGGAGTTCGCCCGCGCATGCGCTGACCTCCTGGGCCTGCCGCTGGTTGCCACGGTGGTGCCGCAGGTGACGGTTGATGCGCTCGAGGACGCTGGCGGGCTGGAATATACCGCTGGCGGGGCGGACATTGCGCAGAAGCTTGCAAGTTTGTTAACAGACGGTGACGAACGCATTGAACAGATTCTTGTGATGCGTAGATTTGTCGCTACGCCTTGGGGCGTAGACTAGGAGACTCTTGGGGAGGGGCCGCCCAGTTCCGGACCCAAGCACAACGCATAAGACTTCGACCTTAGAGAGGGAGGGTGCGAATATGGCGCGAATCATCGTGGACGAGGTTCACTGCAAGGGCTGCGGCCTGTGCGTGAGCAACTGTCCCAAGCACGTGCTGGGGCTTGACCCAGAGCACATCACGCCCAAGGGGTATCACCCCGCGAAGCTGATGGATCCCGACAACTGCATCGGGTGCTCCACCTGCTACCTCGTCTGTCCCGACGTTGCGATTACGGTGGTGAAGAGCTAATGGCAGAGACCGAGAAGAGCGCCGCCCCCGCGGAGGAGCGCGTGCTCATGAAGGGCAACGAGGTGCTTGCGGAGGCCGCCATGCGCGCCGGCTGCAGGTACTTCTTTGGCTACCCCATCACGCCGCAGACGGAGCTGGCCGCCTATATGGCGCGCAAGCTCCCCAAGATCGGCGGCACCTTCCTGCAGGCCGAGTCTGAGATTGCGGCCATCAACATGCTGTACGGCGCCGGCGCGGCAGGTGCGCGTGCCATGACGTCCAGCTCCAGCCCCGGCGTCTCGCTCAAGGGCGAGGGCGTCTCCTACATGGCTGGTGCGGACGTGCCCGGCGTCATCGTGAACGTGGAGCGCGGAGGTCCGGGCCTGGGCAGCATCCAGCCCTCCCAGTCGGACTACTTCCAGGCCACGCGTGCCCTGGGCCACGGCGACTTCTACATGCCCGTCCTGGCACCCAGCACGGTGCAGGAGATGGCGGACCTCATCTACCTGGCCTTCGACCTGGCGGACGAGTACCGCACCCCTGCCATGATCTTGGCCGACGGCATGATCGGCCAGATGATGGAGCCCGTGCAGCTGCCGCCAGCGCGCGACCCCAAGGACCTGCCCGCCAAGCCCTGGGCAACCACCGGCACCGGCATGAGGCGCCAGCACAACGTGGTTAACTCCCTCTACCTCACCCCGACGGAGCTGGAGCAGAAGAACCGCGACCGCTTCGCCCGCTACGAGCAGATTAAGGCCACCCAGCAGCGCCAGGAGCTCATGATGTGCGACGACGCGGAGCTTGTGGTCGTGGCCTTCGGCGCCGCCTCGCGCATCGCTCGCACCGCCGTGCGTGCCGCGCGCAAGCAGGGCATGAAGGTGGGCCTGCTGCGCCCCATCACCCTCTGGCCCTACCCCACGGACGCCGTGGAGCAGTGCCTGGCAAACGGCGCCAGGAAGTTCCTCTCCGTCGAGCTCAACATGGGCCAGATGGTCCAGGACGTGGAGCTTGCCGTGAAGGGTCGCGCGGACGTGAGCTTCTACGGCCGCACCGGCGGCGTGCTCCCCACGCCGGAAGAGGTGCTGGACGCCATTGAGGAGTCCTACAACGCTAAGGCAGGTGAGTAGCATGGCAGCGACCAAGACCCTTCCCGAGTACCAGGAGGAGCGCATCGGCTCGCAGCTGCAGGAGGGCGAGACCATCCTCAGCTGCCGTCCGCACTCCCTGGCCGACAAGGTCTTCAACTTCTGCCCGGGCTGCACCCACGGCATCGTCCACCGCATCGTGGCCGAGACCCTGGACGAACTGGGCATCGAGGGCCGCACGGTGGGCATCTCGCCCGTCGGCTGCTCCGTCATGAACTACGACTTCTTCAACTGCGACATGATCGAGGCCGCCCACGGCCGCGCTCCCGCGGTTGCCACGGCCGTCAAGCGCGTGCACCCCGAGGACATCGTCTTTGCCTACCAGGGCGACGGCGACCTGGCCTCTATCGGCACGGCCGAGACGGTGCACGCGGCCACGCGTGGCGAGCACATCACCATCATCTTCATCAACAATGCCATCTACGGCATGACCGGCGGCCAGATGGCCCCCACCTCGCTGCCCAACCAGGTCACGCAGACCTCGCCCTACGGCCGCGACGTCAGCAAGGTTGGCTACCCCGTGCGCGTGTGCGAGATGCTGGCCACGCTGGACGGCCCCGCCTACATCGAGCGCGTAACCTGCGACACGCCGGCGCACATCCGCCAGGCCAAGAAGGCCATCAAGAAGGCCTTCCAGTACCAGGTGGACGGCATTGGCTACAGCTTCATCGAGGTCGTCTCCACCTGCCCCACAAACTGGGGCATGAGCCCGCAGGACGCCTTCAAGTGGCTGGGCGAGAACATGCTGCCCTACTACCCGCTTGGCGTGTACCGCGACGTGGTGGCCGACGGCTACAAGAACGCCGCGGAGGCCGCGTTCGACCGCGGCAAGGCCAGCCCGATCGTCGCCCAGGGGAGGGACGAGTAGCATGTCTGACACTTCCATCATGACGCGCGAGATGCTGTGCGTCCTCTCGGGCTTCGGCGGCCAGGGCCTGCTCTTCGCGGGCAAGGTCATGGCCAACGCGGGCCTCATCGACGGCCGTCACGTCTCGTGGATGCCCAGCTACGGGCCCGAGATGCGCGGCGGCACCGCCAACTGCTCCGTCTCGCTCTCCGACGAGGCCATCGGCTCGCCCTTCATCACCAAGCCCACGGCGCTCATTGCCATGAACCAGCCCTCGGTGGAGAAGTTCGGCCCCTCCGTGGAGCCCGGCGGCATCGTGGTCATTGACACGACGCTGGCCATGAACGCGGACGACGTGGCCCTGCAGGAGGGCGTTGCCAAGTTCGAGTTCCCCGCCACCACCATGGCGGAGGAGAACGGCCTCAAGGGCCTGGCCAACATCATCTGCCTGGGCAAGCTCTGGAAGGAGACGCGCTTCGCGGACTGGGACGTGCTCATTGCCGCCCTGGAGAAGTGCGTGCCCGCCAAGCACCGCAACCTGCTGGAGCCCAACAAGCGCGCCCTCAAGCTGGGAAGCGAGCTCTAGGCGCAAGCCGGCAACCAGGTAGCACCCGAAAGCAGGCGAGGCGGCCGTCCAAGGCATGGGCGGCCGCCTTTCGCGTGCGAAGAGACGCCGCTGGGCCCTTTGGGGGGCGCGGTGTGCACCAGATGCGCTAGTGGAATACACTTTGATGCATGAACTGCAGGTCAATTGCCTGAAGGGTCACGCCAATGCCTCTCACTCTCAACGGCCAGCTCGGCAAGCTTCAGCTCTCTGGCATCCGCCGGTTCAACCAGATGGCCCGCCAGACTCCTGGTTGCATCTCCCTCACCCTGGGGGAGCCGGGGGAGGACACTCCCGCGGGCATTCGCGCCAAGGTTCCGGAGGACCTGGGAGCGGGCCTCACCCACTACCCGCCCAACAACGGCTACCCCTGGCTGCGCGAGGGAGTTGCCGCCTTCGAGCGCGCGCACGGCGTGCCTGGGCAGATTGCGGCTGCGGACAACGTGATCGTTACCGCCGGCGCGACGGAGGCCCTGTTCGTCGCCCTCTCGCTGGTGCTGAACCCCGGCGACGAGGTCATCATTCCCTCGCCCGCCTTCTCGCTGTACGAGTCCATAACCACCCTGCAGCGCGGCGTGCCCGTCCTCATGGACACCATTCCCTACGGCTTCCAGATTGACGCGCACGTGCTTTCCGCCCACGTGACGGAGAAGACCAAGGCCATCGTCCTCAACTCGCCCAACAACCCCACGGGCTGCGTCCTGGACGACGCCAGCCTGGACGCCGTGGCGCGCGTGGCGGCCAAGCACGACCTCTTCGTCATCTGCGACGACGTGTACAGCGAGCTCGTGTACGTTGACGGCTACGAGCGCTTCTGCCAGCGCCACCCAGAGCTGGCGGACCGCATGCTTGTGGTGGGGAGCTTCTCCAAGCCGTGGGCCATGACGGGCTGGCGGCTTGGCTGGCTGGAGTGCGCGGCCGAGCTTGCGCGCGAGGCATCGAAGATTCACCAGTACATGGTGAGCTCCGTTCCCGCCTTCCTGCAGCATGCCGCCCTGGAGGCGCTGGGGACGGACACCGCGCGCATGCGCCGGGACTACCAGGCCAGGCGTGACCTCACGCTGGGACGCCTTGCCCAGATGGGCCTGTCGTGCGAGCAGCCCGGCGGCGCCTTCTACGCCTTCCCGCGCGTTTCCGAGCTGGGCCTGAACTCCGAGGCCTTCTGCGAGCAGGCCATTCGCGAGGCGGGCGTGGCGCTGGTGCCGGGGTCATGCTTCGGCGGCCGCAGCGGCACC
Organism: uncultured Olsenella sp.; assembly: GCA_900314495.1. Lineage (GTDB taxonomy): Bacteria > Actinomycetota > Coriobacteriia > Coriobacteriales > Atopobiaceae > Olsenella_K. The sequence continues at coordinate 113,950 of OMVJ01000002.1, read as the reverse complement.
GGCCCGTGGTCGCGCGCCAACGGCTTCGTGCGACTCTCCTACGCCTGCGCGCCGGACGTGCTGGAGGAGGGCCTGACGCGGCTGGCCCGCTTCGTGGAGTCCCAAGGCGACGGCCTGGCGTGAGACAGGGGGTCGGTTCTCGCGTCTCATCCCTTGGAGACAGGGGGACGTACCTTTTGTCTCATTGCCCGCCGTACCCGCGGCGGACTAGGCAAATGGCTTGCTCGTGCGTACCCGCTATGGAATGCGCACGAGCCTCTCGTACGTCTGCAGGCCGCGCATGAGGATGGCCTCGTCAAAGTTGAAGGTGTCCGCGTGCAGGGGGATGCCGGTTCCGGTGCCCAGCAGCAGGAAGACGCCGGGCAGCCACTGCTGGTACCAGGCGAAGTCCTCCGCGATGAGCAGGGGCTCCGGCACGCGCGCCAGTTCCGGCAGGGCGGCCTCCACCAGCCCGAACAGCGCGGGGTCGTTGACCACGGGCGGGTAGCCCTCGGAGAAGTGCACCGTGGCCGTGCAGCCAAGCGCCTCCGCGTCGCGGGCGGCAATCTGCGGCAGCTCGGCCCGGCAGCGCTGGCCCATGGCAAGGGAGAAGGTCCTCAGGCTTCCCTCCAGCACGGTCTGCGCGGAGATCTGGTTGCGGACGGAGCCTGACGTCGCGTGGCCAAACTTGAGCAGGCAGGGCTCCTCGGCGGCGCGCTCGTCCATGTAGCGGTAGGCGTCCAGCAGGAAGCGGGCGCCGGCTTCCAGGGAGTCTCGGCCGTCCGCCGCCTTGGCAATGTGGCTGGCGCGGCCGGTTATGGTGACCGTGGTCTCGTTGCTGGCGGCGAGAAGGCCGCCGGGGCGGCTTGCGACCTGGCCTTTGGGCAGGTCGGGCCACAGGTGGAAGCCAAAGATGCGGTCCACGTGGTGCTGCTCGAACACCCCTGTCTGGCACACGACCTTGGCGCCGCCCGTGGTCTCTTCTGCGGGCTGGAACACGACGAGCACGGACCGCGGCAGCTCGTCCATGTGAAGCGCCAGGTGCTGCGCCAGGCCAAGGGCCATGGCCATGTGGCCGTCGTGGCCACAGGCGTGCATCCTGCCGGGGTGCTCGCTGGCAAACGCCGCGCCGGAGCGCTCCGTCACGGGCAGGGCGTCCATGTCTGTGCGGATGGCCGTGGCGTGCTCGCTTCCGCGGTTAAAGAGACAACACAGGGTGGACCGGCAGGGCGAGAAGACCGAGATGCGCTTGTCCGCGGCGGCGAGCGGCTGCAGCACGGAGCGCACGTAGGCCAGCGTCTGCGGTAGGTCGAAGTCGACCTCGGGAATGCGATGCAGGTCGCGGCGGTACTTGGTGAGCAGCTCTGGCGCGGGCTCTGGCATGTTGGCTCCTTGGGACGGCGTTTTCCAGCATGCTAGCACGGGAGCGCGACTGCGTTGAGCCGGGTGTCGCGGTGGGGACGCCCGCGGCCATTCGTGACCAGCGTGTTACGCGCCGATGTCGGTCTTGCGCCGCGCGGGCCTAGCGTGGTAGTCTCAACGCACTTGATAGAGGAGCGAGCACGAAGAGCCCGGGGTAGCCGGCAGGCTGTGAGACCGGGGGAGGCGAGGTTCGCCGAATTCGCGCGTCAGGCGTGGCGCGCGGGTGGGCCCGCGGGGAAGACGCGCGGGACTGTCTGCAGGGATGCAGGGGCGCTATCTTACCGGGATCGTCGGCTGGCACGGTGCCAGCCTTCTGCCAGTAAGGCCGCGTGCCTGCTGGCTTTTTCTTTCTCGGGAGGTAGCGTGGCAAAGAGTACGGCAGCGCAGGGCTTTACGGCGGAATCCACGGCGGCGTGCGGCAAGAGGCCCTTCGTCAGCAAAGAGCAGCTGGAGGCCATTGCGGCGGAGTTCCCCACACCCTTCCACCTGTACAGCGAGCATGAGGTTCGCCGCCGCGCGCAGGCCCTGAACCAGGCCTTCGCCTGGAACCCGGGCTTCTGCGAGTACTTTGCCGTCAAGGCAACGCCCAACCCCTCCATCCTCAAGATCCTGATGGAGTACGGCTGCGGCGCGGACTGCGCCACCAGCAACGAGCTGCTGCTGGCCCACGCCTGTGGGCTGGAGGGCGAGCAGATCATGCTCTCCAGCAACGACACGCCGGCGCAGACCTACCTCCTGGCTCGCGACCTGGGCGCCATCGTCAACTTCGACTCCTACGACATGCTGGAGTATTGGCGCCAGAGCCTGGACACCTTTCCCAAGACGGTCTGCTGCCGCGTCAACCCTGGCGGGGACTTCCAGAGCGCCAACGGCATCATCGGCAGCCCGCGCGACGCCAAGTTCGGCATGACCGAGGCCCAGCTGCACCAGGCCTTCACGGAGCTTTCCGCCGAGGGCGTGCAGGAGTTCGGCATCCACGCCTTCCTGGCCAGCAACACCCTGGGCAACGACTACTACCCCCGCCTGGCGCGCCAGCTCTTCCAGCTTGCGGCGCACGAGGCCGCGGAGCTTGGCATCCACATTGGTTTCATCGACCTTTCCGGCGGCGTGGGCGTGGCCTACGAGCCGGGCCAGCAGGAGAACGACATCGCCGCCATTGGCGAGGGCGTACGCCGCGCCTACCAGGAGGTGCTCGTTCCCGCGGGCATGGGCGACGTGCAGATCAAGACCGAACTGGGCCGCTGGATGCTGGCACCCGCGGGCGGCCTGGTGACCCGCGTCATTCACGAGAAGGTCACCTACAAGGACTACCTGGGCGTGGACGCCTGCGCGGCGGACCTCATTCGGCCGGCAATGTACGGGGCATACCACCACATCACCGTCATGGGCAAGGAGGATGCGCCCGCAGACCACACCTACAACGTGGTGGGCGGCCTGTGCGAGAACAACGACCAGTTTGCCTGGGACCGCCAGCTGCCAGAGACCACCCCCGGTGACCTGCTCTTCATTCACGACGCTGGGGCCCACGGCCACTCCATGGGCTACAACTACAACGGTCGCACGCGGTCTGCGGAGGTGCTGCTGCAGGAGGACGGCACGGCCCGCCTCATCCGCCGGGCGGAGCGGCCACAGGACCTCTTTGCCACGCTGGACGTGACGGAGGAGGGAAAGGCGCTGCTTGCGAGCCTGCCGGGTTAGCACCGCACGCGGCATAATCAACTATCAAATGAGACAGAAGAACCGTCCCCCTGTCTCACTGGAAGGAGAAGGATATGTCAGACATTCGTGACCTCAAGGGATCCATCGTCGCACTGGTGACGCCGTTCAAGGAGGATGGCTCCATCGACTTCGCCGCGCTGGACCGCCTGGTGGACTTCCACCTGGAGAACCAGACCGACGCCATCCTGGTGCTGGGCACCACGGGCGAGTCCTCCACCATGACCGACGCGGAGGACGTGGCCGTGGCCCAGCACGTGGTGAACCGCGTGGACGGCCGCGTGCCCATCATTGGCGGCGCCGGCTCCAACTCCACCATGGAGTCGCTCAACAAGGCCAAGAGCCTGCAGATGATCGGCTGCGACGGCCTGCTGCTCATCACCCCCTACTACAACAAGTCCAACGAGGAGGGCGTGTACCGCCACTTCACCACCGTGCTGGACCAGGTTGAGATTCCGGCCATCCTCTACAACGTGCCCTCCCGCACCGGCTGCTCCATCAGCGAGCGCAACGTGGCGCGCCTGGCCCAACACCCCATGGCCATGGGCATAAAGGAGGCCTCGGGCTCCATTTCCTACGCCACCACCGTGGCCAAGTACGTGGGCCCGGACTTCAAGATGTTCTCCGGCAACGACGACATGGTGGTGCCCCTCATGTCCCTTGGTGCCTCTGGCGTCATCTCCGTGTGGGCAAACGTGCAGCCTACCACCGTCCACACCATGGTCATGGACTACCTGGGCGGCGACTACCAGTCTGCCCTCAAGATCCAGCTGGAGGGCCTGGACCTTGTGCACGCCCTCTTCTGCGAGGTCAACCCCATTCCCGTCAAGGCTGCGCTGGCCATGATGGGCCTCATCCCGGAGGGCTACCGCCTGCCGCTGACCACCATCTCCGACGCGGGCCGCGCCAAGCTGACCGCCGCCATGAAGGGGGCTGGTCTTCTTGACTAGCGTCATCCTGGTGGGTGGGGGCCGCATGGGCTCCCTCATAAAGCAGGACCTGATTGCGGACGGCGGCTTCGACCTGCTGGGCATCTATGACATTGACAACATAGCCGAGCTTGATGCGGCCGCGCCCCAGGCGGACCTCGTCATCGACTTCAGCAACAAGGCCTCCCTGCCGCACGTGCTGGCCTATGTGTCGCGCACCAATGCGGCGCTGGTCAGCGGTACCACGGGCTACACGGAGGACGAGCAGGCGCAGATTCGCGCGCTGGGCGCCAAGTCCCGCGTCATACAGTCCGGCAACTACTCGCTGGGCGTGGCGGCCCTGCGTCACGTCACGCGCCTTGCCGCGGAGGCCCTTCCCGGCTGGGACGTGGAGATAGTGGAGACCCACCACAACCAGAAGGCGGACGCCCCCTCCGGCACGGCCAACATGCTGCTGGCCGAGGTCGACCCCCAGGGCCAGGACAGCGTGGTCTACGGCCGTCAGGGAATGGTGGGCGCCCGTCCCGCGCGCGAGGTTGGCATGCACAGCCTGCGCGGAGGCACCGTTGCCGGCACGCACGAGGTGCACTTCTTCGGCAAGGACGAGGAGCTCTGCCTTACCCACCGCGCCTCCAGCCGGCAGATCTTCGTGACGGGGGCCATTGCCGCCGCCAAGAGGCTCATGGCCAGGGAGCCGGGCTTCTACACCTTCGACGAGCTCATGTTCGGCTAGTGCAGCGAGGAGATTCCATGGACGCACAGGAGATCATCAACTACATTGCCACCTCACCCAAGAAGACGCCGGTCAAGGCCTACGTGAAGGAGGCCGAGGGCGCGCAGGTGGAGTACCCGGCAGGCGCGCACGTCTTTGGCGAGGGCCGCTCCAAGGTCGTGTTCGCGGACTGGGCGGAGCTATCGCCCGTGCTGCAGAGGAACGCGGACCAGATCGTGGACCTGGTCGTCGAGAGCGACCGCCGCAACTCCGGCGTGCCCATGCTGGACATTAAGTGCGTGAACGCGCGCATAGAGCCGGGCGCCATCATCCGCGAGCGCGTGGAGATCGGCGACAACGCGGTAATCATGATGGGCGCCATCATCAACATTGGCGCCGTGGTGGGCGAGGGCACCATGATCGACATGGGCGCCGTGCTGGGCGGCCGCGCCATAGTGGGCAGGCACTGCCACGTGGGTGCGGGCACCGTGCTAGCGGGCGTGGTGGAGCCGGCCTCGGCAACGCCCGTCGTCATCGAGGACAACGTGCTCATCGGTGCCAACGCCGTGGTGATCGAGGGCTGCCGCGTGGGCCAGGGCGCCGTGGTTGCCGCGGGTGCCGTGGTCGTCTCCGACGTTCCCGCCGGAGCCGTCGTGGCCGGCTGCCCCGCCAAGGTCATCAAGATGAAGGACGCCAAGACGGAGTCCAAGACCGCCCTGGTGGACGCACTCAGGACCCTGTAGGGCACCGCTCCCCGCAGAAGGCCCGAACCCGAACGGAGGCTTGGCGGCCATGGGCGGGGGCGTCTCTGTAGGAATGTGGCATTCGGGGCGGCGGACCCAAAAGTGATGGGACCGCCGCCCCGATTTGTCATATCCTGACATCATGTATGTGTCGGCCATCCGGGGGAGGAATGCATGAAGACGATTCGGAAGCTCGCCCCGCTCTTCATCTCGTATCTCGTGCTGTTCGCCCTCTCGGCGATCGGCCCCTTCCTCTCCACCCTGGGCGGCACGCTGCGCGGGAACTGGGCCTTCCTCTTCTTCATGCCCTTCTGCATTGGCTGCGTCCCCTACAGCTTCATAGCCGGGGAGCTCATGCAGCGGGCCACGCGTTCCACCAAGCGCGCGGCGTGGGCCATGGGCGCCCTGCACTTCCTGGCCACCCTGGTCATCTTCTTCGTGGGTGTGTTCGACTTCATGATCGAGGGCATGAAGCCCCTCCTGTACGCGCTGCTCATAGTCCCGTCCGTCATCTGCGGGCTGTTCTTCGTGCTGGGCATGCGGGTCATGCGCGCGGAGCAGGTGCACTCCGACGCCAAGTACGGCGTGGAGGTTCACCGCCACGACCCCTGGGCCTCCTTCTTCGACCTGCAGTGGGAGGGTGACGAGGCTGACAACACGGGCAAGAAGCTGCGGAACAGGGGCCCCAAGAGCGCTCGCCCCGCGCGTCTGCGTCGTGCCGAGGGCAGGCGCAAGTCGGAGCAGGCGGCCAAGTCGGACGGCGCCGGCGCATAGGGCGTGGCATAACGTTCCAATCATGGCGGTTGTGCCACCAATCGTGCTCTTGGTGAATACTCCTCCCAAGTTATGGGCAGACTCCCACTAGTGTGTGCGGGAGGGACTCGCACTAAGTCCAAGGAGGGTATTGTGGCAGACCGTTTTGTTCTCAACAGCATTTCTTACCATGGTTCCGGCGCCATCAAGGAGATTCCGGGCGAGCTCCAGCGTCGTGGGTACGACCACGTCTTCGTTAGCTCCGACCCCGACCTGGTGAAGTTCGGCGTCACCTCCAAGGTGACGGATCTTCTGGATGCCGCCGGCATCAAGTGGGACCTCTACGACGACGTCAAGCCCAACCCCACCATCAAGAACGTGCAGGACGGCGTGGAGGCCTTCAAGAAGTCCGGTGCCAACGCCATCGTGACCATCGGCGGCGGCTCCGCCATGGACACCGCCAAGGCCATCGGCATCATTGCCAACAACCCGGAGTTCGCGGACGTCAAGTCCCTGGAGGGCGTCGCCCCCACCAAGAACCACGCGGTCTTCACCATTGCCGTGCCCACCACCGCCGGCACCGCCGCCGAGGTCACGATCAACTACGTCATCACCGACCCGGAGAAGGAGCGCAAGTTCGTCTGCGTCGACACGAACGACATTCCCGAGGTCGCCGTCGTCGACCCCGACATGATGGCCTCCATGCCCGTGGGCCTCACCGCCGCCACCGGCATGGACGCCCTCACCCACGCCATCGAGGGCTACACCACCAAGGGTGCCTGGGAGCTCTCCGACATGTTCCACTACAAGGCGATTGAGATAATCTCCCACAACCTGCGCGACGCCGTGCAGGAGGCCAAGGACAAGACCCCGGGCACCGGCCGCAAGGAGATGGCCCTGGGCCAGTACATCGCCGGCATGGGCTTCTCCAACGTGGGCCTGGGCATCGACCACTCCATGGCCCACACCCTCTCCGCTCACTATGACACCCCGCACGGCGTCGCCTGCGCCATGCTCCTGCCCATCTCCATGGAGTTCAACAAGCCCGTCGTTGCCAAGAAGCAGGCGGAGATCGCCAAGGCAATGGGCATCGACACCACGGGCATGAGCGACGAGGAGGCCGCGGACGCCGCCATCGCCGCCGTGCGCCAGCTGGGTGAGGACGTGGGCATCCCCAAGACCTGCAAGGGCTTGGTCGAGGAGGACCTGGACCAGCTTGCCGCCGACGCCCTGGCGGACGCCTGCTACCCCGGCAACCCGCGCGAGGCCACGGCAGAGCAGGTCAAGGACATGTTCCGCAAGATCATGGCGTAGCCTGTAAGCCACTCCAGCCTTTCTGGGGGAGCCGCCTTGCGCGGCTTCCCCTTTCTGTACCCGCGTTGCGAGACCGTGCTAGTCATGAGGAGGAACCGCCGTGCCCAACATGACCGACTACCTCGCGTTGCGAGGGGACATCACGCTGGCCGAGAGGCCCTTCAACGACGTGGACAACCTCGCGCTCTCCACGCTCTCGTACATTCGGCTGGCGGGAATTGCGCCGGGCCTCGGTGAGAACCGAGCGGTCACCGTGCGCGAGGCGTGCACGGAGCTGCTCTCACGTGCTGCCGGGGACATCACGCCCTACGTCTTCAGCGCGGCAAGGGTGGATATTCCCTTCCTGGAGGCGCTCGCCGCCACCGACCGCCTTGGCTTCGCACCCGTGCACGACTGCGTGGACGTCATAGACGAGGCACGCTCGCTGCAGTTCTCGGCCATGTGCGTGGACGTCTCTCCCACGGAGACGTACGTGGCATTCCGCGGGACGGACAGCAGCCTGGTGGGTTGGCGCGAGGACTTCATGCTGAGCTTTGAGGTGACGGACGCCCAGACCATGGCCGCGGAATACCTGGAGCGCGTGGTGCGCCAGGCGGGCGTGCGCCCCACCGGCGGCCGGCGGGTGAGCGTTTACGTGGGCGGCCACTCCAAGGGCGGCAACCTGGCGGCCTATGCGGCAGCCAAGCTGCCCGAGGAGCTGCGGCCCCTGATTGCGCGCGTGTGGTCCAACGACGGGCCGGGCCTGGCAAAGGAAGTGATGCCCGAGAGCGCCTACCACACGTTTGGGGAGCGCTTCGTGCGCCTGCAGCCCGCGTATTCCATAGTGGGCCAGCTCTTCGACGACCCGGAGGAACCGCGAACCTACGTGGCATCCAGTGCCACGGACGCCCTGGAGCATGACCCCATGACCTGGCAGGTCACGTCCACGGGCTTCGTGAGCGCGGGCGCGCTTGACCCCAGGGCGCGGGTGCTGGACGACGCCCTGGCCCGCTGGGTGGACGGCGTGGCGCTGGAGGACCGGGAGGTCTTCACCAACCAGCTCTTCGACGCCCTGGGGGCGGGCGGCGCGACCACCTTCAACGAGATACTGACCTCGCCCCAGATGGCCGCCAAGACGCTGGCCAGCATGGGCAACCTGCCGGACTTCACGCGCCAGCTGCTGATGGAGCTGCTTTCCTCCTACGCGACGGACGCCATGCGCGCTGCCTACGAGACGGGCGTGGACAGGCTGGTGAGCACGTTCAACCGCCGCGAAGAGAGCCGCCCGCACTGGCTGGCGACCGTGGCGCCGATCACGCTGGGCACCCTTCGGCCCACCGATGCCGCGGATGCGGGTGCGAGTGGGCTAGAGGCCGGTGGCGCCTTCGACGAAGGTGGAGACCAGCGAGATGATGAGCGAGCCAACCAGGGCGGACCCGAAGCCGGCAATGGCGATGCCCGTGCCGAAGAGGTTGAGTGAGAGCCAGCTTGCCAGCACCAGCATGAGGGCGTTGACCACGAAGTGGAAGATGCCCAGCGTGACGACGGTGAGCGGCAGGGATATGGCGCGCACGAAGGGGCGCACGGTTGCGTTTACCAGCGCGAGCACGAGTGCCACGAACAGGATGGCGGCGGTGCTTCCCGCGGGTACGGTGACGATGCCGGGCACCAGCCAGATTGCGGCGGCGACAGAAATGGCGGTTACGATCCACGTGCCAACGAAAGCCATGGGGACTCCTTCTCTAGGGTTCGTTGGGGCTGTTATACCCAGAATCCGCAAGGGCATTGCGTCTTCACGGCGGGGACACAGCCGGCGTCCAACGTTCCATGCCGTGCCAAGGCGACGCCTGTGCCGCGCGGCGCCTGCGAGGAAGTGCTCCTTGGGTATCGTGTCTGACACTTTAATGCGCTAAAGTGTTGCCCATCGGACCGAGCCGGACGGAGGGGCAATGACCAAGGAAGAGCTGCTGGCGAGCGAGGGAGTCGTGCGCCTTTGCGAGGCGCTCTGCACGCTGCAGAGGCCAGAGGAGGCGCAGGCGCTGCTGCTTGACCTCTGCACGGCGCGCGAGATAGAGGACCTTGCCCAGCGGCTTGAGGTCGCCCACCTCCTGGACGAGGGCAGGTCCTACCTGAGCGTGAGCCACGCCACCGGGGCCTCCTCCACCACGGTGAGCCGCGTCTCCAAGTGCCTGAACGGCACGGAGGGCGGCTATCGGCTGGTGCTGGACCGGCTGCAGGAGGGGCACGAGGCGGGCGCCTAGCGCCCTGCGCCTTCCGTTGGCGCCGTATCCCGCCGCAGGCGCTCGGGCGGGAGCCTGAATTCATGTCCCGCATACGCGTTACCATTGCTCCGAATCGTGGTTCGAAGGGACGGGGGAAGCATGCCGCTCTGTATTTCTCGTACGCATGAAGAGGACCTGGTGGGGGAGGCCGTGGTGGCCGCCCTGCGCCAGGGCATGGACGCGCATGGCCAAGTGACGCTGCTGGTTCCCTCCTTCTTGCTGGCGCTGGAGGCGCAGCGCGCGCTGGCGGAGGTCCCGGGCCTCTCGCTTGGGGTGACGGTGACAACTCCCCTTGCGTGGGCCAAGGAGCGCTGGGAGGTCTGGGGCGACGGCACCCACGTCATAGAGCCCACGGCGCGCCTGGTGCTGGTGACGGAGGTCCTTCGCCGCTACGAGGAGGAGCCCTGGGGCCCCGCGGTGAGCCCGGGGTCAGTCAGCCTGCTCTCACAGCTGGTCCAGTCGCTCCCGTGGTTGCCCATAGACGTCGCGGGGCAGGTGGAGCCCGGCGCGTGCGCGGCGGCTGGGCTGACCGAGGCGGAGACTGGCATGGTCCGGGCTGCCGCCGCCTACGCGCACGAGGTTGCCTCCCGCGGCCTGGTGGAGGAGTGCCAGGTCATGGAGCGGCTTCCCGGCCTGCTGGGTGCCTCGGGAGTTGCCGCGGGCGCCTTCGTGGCGGCAGGCTTCTCCCGGCTTAGCCGGCGTGAGCGGGAGCTCCTGCTGGGCCTTGCGGACGTTGGCGAGGTCACCCTCGTGGTGCCCTCGGGCGACGGCGTGGCCCTGCGGTGCGTGGGCGAGATGCTGAGCCAGCTTCGGAGAGAGGCCGAGGGGTGTGGCGTCAGCACGGCCGAGCGCAGCTGCCCCGCAGCGGGGAAGCCGGTGGGTGGCTCCCGCGCGCCGGAGCTGGCGCGGCTGCGGTCCTCGCTCTTCGAGCCGGCATGCGACGGGACCCTGGAGCCCACGGGCGCGGTCCGCCTGCTGGAGCCCTCAGGCCCGCTTGCGGAGGCGGAGCTGGTGGCGCGTGAGGTTGAGGACCTGTCCGCACAAGGCGCCCGCCGGGTGGTGGTGGCATGCCCGGACGTGCGGCGTGCATGGCGGGAGCTCGTGCCCAAGCTGCTTGCGCGCGGGGTTGCCGTGCGTGCCCAGCTGGACGTGCCGGTGACGGAGCTGGAGGCGGGCCGGGCCTTCTTTGAGTACGCGGAGTCCGTGGCCACGCTGGCAGAGCTGGACGCGGCGTGGCCCGCGCCGGAGCAGACCCCGGACGGCGTGGTCGTTAACCTGGGGGACATGACGTGGTGGCCACCGGAGCCCCTGGTGGACTTCCTGCGGTCGGAAATCTCTCACGTGGGCACCGAGAAGGCGACGCGCCTGGACGCAACCTGGCGCGGCGACCGCCTGCTCACGCCCGGGGACGTGCTGGCGGCGCTGCAGAACCCCAGGCAGACCTCCGCGCCCGTCGCGCAGGCAACGCGGGAGCTGCTGCTCGGCCGGCTTGGCTCTGCGGCGTCCAAGCTGCTTGCCCCCTATGTGACGGAAAGTGCCGCTGGGGAAGGGGAGGCTGGCCACGAGCTGGAGAAGAGCTCTGCCATGGATGCCCTCGCGGCGGTTCTCAACGTGGCGGGTACCCTCAAGGAGCTGGGCATATCTGCGGCAAGGGACGCGGAGGCGCCCGTGAGCCTGGCGGCGCTGGTGCAGACGGCGAGGCTTGGCTTGGCGCAGACCGCGGCCGTGCTGAGGTCCTCCGCCGGCCCCTCCGGCGCCGCGTGCACGGTGGAGGTGCTGAGCCCCTCCCGGGCCGCCACCCTGCCACCTGCAAGCAGGGACGCCCTCATTTGCTGCGGCCTCACCGCGGCGGAGTCGCCCCTGCCAAGCTCGGACGACGCGCTCTCGGCCATGCTGGTGGCCCTTGGCGTGGAGCCGGCGGCAGACGGGCTCGCCCGCGAACGGTGGTCCTTCCGCTGCCTGTGCTCCGTTCCGTGCAGCCGGCTGGTGCTGGAGCGGGCACTCTTCGATGCCAGCTCCAAGGACGCGTACCCCGCCGTGGTCCTCTCGGAGCTCATGGCCTGCTACGGCGAGCGTTCGGGTGGCCTGCCGCGCCGCGGCCGCGGGGAGGACGCCGCGGCGGAGAACGTGTCCGCACGCGGTTCCCGACCCCAGAAGGTGGGCGAGGAGGTGCCTGCGGAGGCTGGCAGGATCGACGACGGGCTGAGGCGGTTCGTCGTGGTGCCGCCCTCGGGCGAGTTGGAGCTCCCGGACGGCCGTCCCAAGCTCTCCGCCTCGCAGATAGAGTCCTACCTCGAGTGCCCCCTCAAGTGGTTCAGCCTGAGGAGGCTGCACCTGCAGGACAGCGACGCCGGCCACACCCCGCTGGAGATGGGAACCTTCGCCCACCGCGTGCTGGAGGTGACCCACCGGCGGATGCTGGCGCGCGCACTGGAGCAGATGGGCGTGGCGGAGGAGGAGGCCTCGGCCCTCCTGGCGGACCCGTCCAGACACGTGCCGGGCTCCTCGGTGGATGTCTCCACCCTGCCGGTGGCGCACCAGATCCTGGAGGAGGAGTTCTGGGAGCACCGCCGCCACATGTACCTGCGCACGGGCAAGAACAAGACCGCCTACCAGGCGCTCATCGCGCACGACGCCACCGACGTCGGACGCGAGGAGCAGCTCAGGCGCGACCTGCTCTCCACGCTGGACTACGAGTCCGCCAGGTTCGTGGGCTTCGAGCCGCGCCTGTTCGAGTGGGAGTTCGGCAAGCACGGCGAGCAGGTTGAGTACGCGGGCGCCTACCTTACGGGTACGGTGGACCGCGTGGACGTGGACGCCCACGGCCAGGCGGTGGTCATTGACTACAAGCACAAGGGCCCCGCCGGCTTCTTCGGCGAGTACGCCGCCTTCACCAAGGACGGCAGAGAGGTGGGGTCCGCCCTGGCGCTGCCGCGTCGGGTCCAGACGCTCATCTACGCGCAGATCGTGAGGCGACGCTACCCGGGCCTCAACGTGGTGGCCGCGGTGTACCTGGGCACGCGAGGGGCCCACGAGCTCTCCGGCGCCATCTGCACGAACGTGCTGGACCGCGTGCTGGGCAAGCTGCCGCGCGACGAACGCGCGGCCAGGCTGGGCGTCTCGGAGCTTGACGGTTTTGGAATGGCGGACGAGAGGGGCATGAGCGCCCTGCTGGACGCGGCGGAGGAGCAGATAGCGAGTGCGGTCGAGCGCATGCGCGCCGGCTACATAGATGCAGACCCCAAGGACGACGAGGCGTGCGCCTACTGCCCCGTCCTCAACTGCCAGAAGAGGAGGTCCAAGTGAGCGGCATCGACCTGAGCACCCTCAACGACCCGCAGAGGACGATAGCGCAGACCCTGGACCGCCCGCTCTTCGTGGAGGCGGGCGCAGGGTCGGGCAAGACGTTCACGCTCACGCAGCGCATCGCGTGGGCTCTGGCGCCGGGGTCGGGGGCCGACGGTAGGCCCTACCTGGACTCCTTGGACCAGGTGCTGGTGATCACCTTCACCAACGCCGCCGCGCGCGAGATAAAGGAGCGCGTGCGCTCCACGCTGCGCCGCGCCGGCATGCGCGAGGCGGCGCTTCAGGTGGACGACGCGTGGATCAGCACCATCCACGGCATGTGCTCGCGCATCCTGCACAGGCACGCGCTGGACTTGGGGCTGGACCCGGAGTTCAAGGTGGCCAACGAGAACCTTGTGGCGCAGCTTCGCTACCAGGCCACGAACGAGGTCATAGGTGCGGCACAGCGCGAGGCGCGCTCAGGCGGCCCCCTGTCCGGTGCCTTTGCCGAGCTGGGGTACTCCAGGGTGGAGTCCCTGGTGGAGAAGGTCGTGGAGTGCGCCCACGCCACGCCGGGCGGCTTCGACCGCCTGTACCTGCCGGAGGGAGGGGACCTGGCCGCCTGCATGGGGCGCCTGCTCAACGCCGTGGAGGCCCTGGGGGCGTGCAAGGTCACGCCCAAGGCACGCGAGAAGCTGACGCCCTCCCTGGAGGCCCTGCGTGCCTTCGGCCAGCTTCCTCCCGGCCAGAGGGACGCCGGGCACGCCCAGGCCGCCCTGGAGGCCGTGTCGCTGCCACGTAGCTCCAAGGCCATCGCGGAGGCCCTGCCCGAGGCCAAGGCAGCCCTTGCGGAGGCCAGGGCACTGGTGCCGCTTGAGGCCTGCCGAGCCTGGGCGGAGCCCCTGGTTGGCCTGGCGGCTCAGGTGGACGCCCGCTTTGGCCAGCTCAAGCGCCAGAAGTCCGTGCTGGACAACGACGACCTGGTCTCCCTGGCGCTTGCGTCTGTGAGGAGTAACCCCGCCGTGGCGGGCGACTACGCGGGGCGCTTCCGCCTGGTGATGGTGGACGAGTTCCAGGACACCGACGCCGAGCAGCTGGAGCTCATCACTCTGCTGGCTGGCGGCGCGGACGGACCCCTTGCCACGGTGGGCGACGCTCAGCAGTCCATCTACCGCTTCCGCGGGGCGGACGTCTCCGTCTTCAGATCCCGTGGGGCGGGCATGCCGGGGGAGAACCGCGTGAGGCTGGACACCAACTACCGGAGTCACGCGGACGTGCTCGCCTTCGTGGAGCGCGTGTGCGGGGGCGGCGCGGGGCGGCGCGGGGTTCTGGAGGGCTTCATGCACCTGGACGCCAACCCCAAGAGAAAGGACGCGTACAAGGCCCGTGACCTGCCCCGCATTGACGTGGAGCTGACCAGCGGGCCGTCCGCCTCGGGCGGGCCCCTGCAGGCGCAGTCGGCCGTCATGGCGGCAATGGTGGCGGACCGCTTCCAGGAGACGGCGGCGCACGGCCAGAGCGCCGGCGACATGGCCCTGCTGCTTGGCGTGACGACGCACGCGGACCTCTACATAGACGCCATCAGGGCGCGCGGGCTGGAGTGCGTGGTCACGGGCGGCTCTACCTTCTCCAGCGCGCCGGAGGTCTTCGTGGTGTGCGCGCTGCTCCATACGCTGGCCAACCCCCACGACACGCAGTCGGGCCTCTTCCCGCTGCTGGCCAGCGAGATGTTTGGCCTGGACGCCAACGACTTCGTGCTCTTGGGCACGCGCCAGCAGGACAAGCTGGACGCCCCCACCAAGCGCGGGGTGGACCGCGGCATTGCCAGCATGGAGTTCTTCCATGGCCTGTGCCCCTCGCGGCGGCTGGTGGCTGCCAGGGAGGCCATAGTCCGCGCCCTTGCGGAGGTGCGCCACCGCCCCGTGGCGGACGTCTGCCTGGACGCCATACGCGACTCCGGCTGGCTGGCCCGGCTTGAGGCGGAGGGTGCCCAAGGCGCTGCGCGGGAGGCCAACGTGCTGGCTGCCGTGGAGTACGTGCGCGCCCTGACGGAGGACCTGGGGCTGGGGCCGGCCCGCGCTGCGGCGGAGTTTGACCTTTGGCTGCGTGCGGCAAAGGTGCCCCCGGCGTCCCTTGCCGGTGGTGCCATGGACACCGTGCGCGTGATGACCATACACGCCTCCAAGGGACTCGAGTTCCCCGTGGTGGCCTGCGCCGAGTGCTGGGGCAACGCCACCGCCTCCACGGGGGTGCTCTCCGGGCGCGTTGCGACGGCGGACGGGGACCGGACCGCCCTGGTCGTGGCCACGGACGCCAAGGCAGCGGACGCCCTGCAGGTGGAGGGCGAGCCGGGCAACCTTGCGGAATGGGCGTCCGTCCTGCGCGCGAGGGACGTGAGCGAGGGCAACGCGGAGAAGGCCCGCCTGCTCTACGTGGGCATGACCCGAGCGAGAGAGGCGCTGATCCTGGCGCTCTCATGCGTCACGACGAAGGCGGGCGTGGGGCCCCTCCTGGCGGCCGGGACGGCAGACGCGCTCTTTGGCGGTTGCCTGCCCCAGGCTGGGGAGGGGACGGTTGACTTCGGAGGCACGCAGCCGGCCCGCGTGCGGCACGTGGCCATCACGCGCGAGAGGGGCGCGCTGCCCGTTGCCGACTCGGCGGGCACCCTGCCCGCCTTGGACGGCGAGCTTCCGGAGGGCGCGTCCGAGACCGTCCTTCTGGGAACCCGCGAGGCCGGAAGCGACTCTGAAGGTTCCGGCGTGGCTCCGTTCGAGCTGTTCGAGGCTGAGGCTGCGCCCACTTCTCCCGTGAGTCTGCACCGCGCGCGCGAGGGCGTCTTCAGCTACTCCATGGTGCACAAGGCGGCGGGCGCGCACGCCCAGCCCGCCCTGACCTCTGCGGCCCCGTCTGCGGATGCGGCTGGCGAGCGGCCAGCCCGCCGTCGTGCCGTCTGGGAGGGTGAGAGCCTTCCCACCCGGGCGGAGCGCGACGCGGAGCAGGAGGGAGCGCCCTTCACGGCGGACGAGGACAAGGCCACGAACCTTGGCTCCGCCTTCCACGAGCTTGCCCAGGCCATGGTGGAGTCCGGGCACGAGCTGCCACCCCAGCGCGTGAGGGCCATGGAGGACTACTGGCGGCTCGGCGTGCGCCAGCGCCCCAGGCTGGAGGCCGCGCTGGAGCGCTGGTCGCGTTCCGACCTCAGGCGGGAGGCCCTCTCCCACGCCCGGGTGCGGGCGGAGGTGCCCTTCTTCGTGCGTGTGGAGGGCTCCGAGCACGGCGACTACGTGGAGGGCGCCATAGACCTCCTGTGCACGGACCCCGGGTCGGAGGAGGCGCTGGTGGTGGACTACAAGACGGGCGACCTTGGCCTTGCCTATGACGAGGTGCTGGCCAGGCACCGAATGCAGGCCAACTTCTATGCATACGTCCTGATGCGGCAGGGCTTCCTGCGCGTGCGGTGCGCCTTCGTCTGCGTGGAGCGCGAGGAGGCGGACGGCCAGCCCACGGTCGTGCGGTACGCGTTTGACGAGTCCCGGCCACCGAAGATTTAACCCACGCAAGAATGGGGGCCCTGAGCTGGGCAGATGCAAACGTCCCAGCTCAGGGGCCATTCCATTCGAACAAGTTTTCGCCTATTCTGAGCAGTATGCCGTGGCGGGTGGCGCCCGCTCGCCCTACAATCCACTCTGCTCGCTTCTGCCAAGACTGGGGCCGGTGCCCTACGGGAGGCCAACGCATGGCGTTCGTACACCTACATAACCACTCGGACTTCTCGATTCTGGACGGGGCGACCCGCATACCGGACATGGTGAAGCGTGCCGTGGACCTCAAGATGCCTGCCATAGCGCTGACCGACCATGGCTACATGTTCGGCATTCCCAACCTGGACCTGGAGTGCCGCAAGTACAACGACGCCTCGGCGAACATGAAGCAGTGGCGCCACGACGTGGAGTGCTTCAAGAAGTCCTGGGACCTGGAGGAGCCGGCCCCGGACGCGGACGACGCGGACTACTTCGATTGCGTGCATGACCAGTGGGCGTCGGACGTGCGCGCCTGGGAGGAGTCGGGCCACGACCTGGCGGCCGTGCAGGCAAACAGGCCGCGCCTCAAGGTCAAGCCCATCTTCGGTTGCGAGGCCTACTTCATCACGGATGACTGCATCGAGCGCGGAACCAAGCAGCGCCGCTACCACCTGATCCTTTTGGCCAAGAACGGCACGGGCTACCACAACCTGGTGCGGTGCATGTCCCACGCCGCCGGCCACGAGATGATGTACTACAAGCCCCGCACCACGCTGGCCATGCTGGAGCAGTACCACGAGGGCATCATCTGCCAGAGCGCCTGCGTGCAGGGCATCATCCAGCAGAACGTGCTGGACGGCAACTTCGACGCCGCGCGCGAGTGGGCCCGCACCTTCAAGCGCATATTCGGCGACGACTTCTACATGGAGGTCCAGGACCACGGCCTGCGCTTCCGCAACGGCTGGGACGACCGCAAGCTGGACGAGTACCTGGTGAAGCTCGCGCGCGAGCTGGACATAAAGGTCGTCGCCACCAACGACTTCCACTACCTGACGCGCGAGGACGCCCCCACGCAGGACATCCTGAGCTGCATCGGCAAGGCCACCACGCTGGACGACACCAGTCGCATGCGCATGGAGGGCACCGAGTTCTACATGAAGAGCGAGGAGGAGATGCGGGAGCTCTTCTCCTGGATTCCGGAGGCCTGCGACAACACGCTGGAGGTTGCGGCCAAGTGCGACTATGAGCTTGACTGGACCAAGATGTACCTGCCCAGCTTCCCTGGCCTCAGGCCGGGGGAGACCGCGGAGGAGCGCTTCCGCGAGGAGTGCGAGAAGGGCCTGGCCAAGCGCTACGGCGAGGACTGGCGCAACGTTACCATCCAGGGTGTGAACGTGGAGGAGCGCTTCGAGTACGAATACAAGGTCATCTGCGAGAAGGGCTTCGCCAACTACTTCCTTATTGTGCAGGACTACGTGCAGTGGGCCAAGGACAACGGCATTGGCGTGGGTCCGGGCCGCGGCTCCGCCGCCGGCGCCATCGTGGCCTATGCCATGAACATCACGAGCTTCGACCCGCTGGAGAACGGCCTCATGTTCGAGAGGTTCCTCTCGCCGGAGCGCTCCGAGATGCCTGATATCGACATGGACTTCGACGACGAGCACCTCCAGGACGTGCTGCAGCACGTGCGCGAGGTGTACGGCGAGGACCACGTGTGCAAGGTCATCACCTACTCCACCATCAAGGCCAAGCAGGCCATCAACGACGCCAACCGCGTGCTGGGCTTCCCCGTCTACGTGGGCCAGAAGCTCTCCAAGATGCTCTCCAACGACCCCAAGCTCTCGCTTCCCTGCGCCCTCCACAAGGGCGAGAAGCACCCGGACCAGTATTCCCCGGACTTCGAGGAGGCATACAACAAGGACCCGGACGCCCACCGCATAATTGACGCGGCGCTCTCCATAGAGGGCCTGACCCGTGGCGAGGGCGTGCACGCCTGCGCCACGCTCATCGCGCCCACGCCCGTGACGGACCACGTTCCCACCAAGCTGGACACCAAGGGCAACGTCACCATCACCCAGTACGAGGGCCACTCGGTGGCGGACATGGGCCTTCTGAAGATGGACTTCCTGGGCCTGCGTACGCTGACGGTCATCAACAAGGCGCTGGAGAACATCCGCCACTCGTACCCCAACGCGTCGGACATAGACGCCATGCCCGACTCCGTGAGGTCGTGCCTGAAGGACGGCGCCACCTGCGTGGACATTGACGTGGACAAGATCGACTTCACCGATCCAAAGATCTACGAGCTGCTGGGCTCGGGCCACACGGCGGGCGTCTTCCAGGTGGAGTCCGGCGGCATGACCGCCACCATCAAGGGCATGCAGCCCACGGAGTACAAGCACATAGTGGCACTCATCGCCCTGTACCGGCCGGGCCCCCTGGGCGCGGGCATGGTAACCAGCTACATCAACCGCATGCACGGCAAGGAGCAGATCTCCTACTACGACGATCGCCTGAGGCCCATCCTGGAGGAGACCTACGGCACCATGGTCTACCAGGAGCAGGTCATGCAGATCTCCGTCGCCATGTCGGGCTTCTCGCGCGGCGAGTCCGACTCCCGCATGCGCAAGCCGGTGGCCAAGAAGAAGATCAAGATGCTCACCGGCCAGATCTTCCACTGGGAGGGCAACGGCAAGGACGAGACCATCTACGACCACTGGATGAACGGCGCGGAGGAGAACCACTACAAGCGCGAGGTGGCGCAGGAGATCTGGGACAACGTTCTGGAGTTCGCCTCCTACGCGTTCAACAAGTCGCACTCCGCCGGCTATGCCATCCTGGTCATGCAGACGGCCTGGCTCAAGGCCTACTTCCCCAAGGAGTACATGGCCTCGGTCCTCACGTCCTACATGGGCAAGACGGACAAGATCGTCCACTACGTGACCTCCTGCAAGCGCGAGGGGATCGAGATCCTGCCGCCAGACATCAACGAGTCCGGTCGCGACTTCACCGCCACGCCCGACGGCATCCGCTTCGGCTTCGCCGGCATCCGCGGCGTGGGCGAGTCCGTGGGCGAGGCCATCATGGCGGAGCGCGCGAAGGGCGGCCCCTTCAAGAACCTGCACGACTTCGTGGAGCGCGTGGACTCCAAGGACGCCAACCGCCGTGTGGTGGAGGCCCTTATCAAGTCCGGCGCCTTCGACTCCACGGGCTACACGCGCAAGCAGCTCATGCACTTCGTTGACAAGGACAACCCGGCCAACATAGTCGACGCCGCGGTCAAGCGCCAGAAGGACCGCGCTGCCGGCCAGGTGTCGCTCTTCGACATGTTCGGCGACGTGGAGGGCTCCGGCTTCGAGGAGGACGTGCCGGCCCCCGACGGCATTGAGTGGGACCGCCGCATCAAGCTTGCGCAGGAGCACGAGGTGCTGGGCATGTACGTCTCGGACCACCCCCTGCGGCCGTACGAGTACGCGCTGGCCAAGGCCCGGGACTTCCCGCTTTCCGCCCTGGAGGAGTCCGAGGAGTACACCAACCCCTACACCGGCGCCACCACCACGCGCTACAAGGTGGAGGAGGGAAAGTCCATCTGCCTGGCGGGCATGGTCTCGGCCGTGCAGAAGAAGACCACCAAGAGCGGCGACCCCATGGCCATAGTCACGCTTGAGGACATGGAGTCCGAGGTGACGCTGGTCGTCTTCCCCAAGCTGTACAAGGAGTGCGCGCAGATCCTGGCGGGACAGGTGAACGAGGAGACGGGCGAGTCCGAGGGCGACGTCTTCATAAAGGTGTACGGCAAGCTGGAGCGGTCCGACCGCGGCGACCAGGTGATCTGCACGTCCGTGGAGGCCCTGGAGCTGAACGAAAGGACGAACAGGCCCAAGATCCTGGAGCTCATGATGTCCAGCCGCATGCTCTCGCGTGGGCGCATGGAGCAGCTGGGGGCCATCCTCAGCCGCTACAACGGGCTGGACAACGTGGAGCTTCTGGTGGAGGGGGCCTCAGGCGACACCATGCGCATGGCCCTGCCCACCAAGGTGGACGCCCACAACATGGTGTTGCGCGCGGAGGTGACGGACCTGCTTGGCAAGGGCGGACAGGTGGTGCTTGCCTAGGGCTGCGTCGCTTTGCCCTTCTGTCGACGCGGCGGTATGAGACCGCTGCATACGGGGGACAATGACTGAAGGTGTCCGACTGGCAGGCACCACAAGGAGAGAGGAAATTCCTATGGCGGACGTTACGTTCTATCGTTGCAACAAGTGCGGGAACCTGGTCGCCGTGGTTCAGAAGGGCACGTGCACGCCGCAGTGCTGCGGCGAGCCCATGGAGGAGCTGGTCGCCGGTTCCACCGATGCCGCCACGGAGAAGCACGTTCCCGTCGTGACGCGTGAGGATGGCAAGATCAAGGCCGCAGTCGGCTCCGTGGAGCACCCCATGCTGGACGCGCACTACATCCAGTGGGTCGCCCTCGCCGCCAAGGACCGGGTTGAGGTCCATTACCTGCACCCCGGCGAGAAGCCCGTTACCGAGTTCGCGGATTGCGGTGCGGAGGACGCCTCCGTCTACGAGTACTGCAACCTGCATGGCCTTTGGAAGGCCGACCTGTAGACCTGGCTGGCTGAGTGCCAGCCGCGTCCCGGATGCGGCTTGCGCTTTGCAAGAGTGAGCCCAGGCCCCTCCGTCGGACGCGTCGCCTGCGCAGCAGCGTCCAACGGAGGGGTTTCTCATGAAGATAGGCATCGCTCAGATCGGCACCCGGGCGGGGGACTTTGCAGTCACGGCGGAGCGAATGGTGGAGTGCTCGCGCGTGGCCAGGAACCAGGGCGTTGACCTGCTGGTCTTTCCCATGGCCGCCCTGACGGGGCCAGCCCCGGTGGGCTACGCGGAGCAGGAGGGCTTCCTGCTGGACCTGGCGGACACCCTGTCCAGCCTTGCGGATAGGCTGCAGTGCCCGGCCATCGTGCCCGTGGTGACGGACCTGGACGGAGACCCGCTCCCAGAGGCCATGCTGCTGCGCGACGGCCGGATCATGCCCCTGAAGCTGGTGGCGTACCTCTCGCACGCGGATTGGGCGGGTGCACCGCATGCCGCGGAGGTCTTTGGCGGCGGGCCGGGGGCCTTCGCGGGCCCACGCCCCCAGGGAGACGCGGGCGAGGATGAGGACGCCCCCGCGCCGGACCTGCCCGTCTTC
The DNA here is from genome assembly GCA_900314495.1 of uncultured Olsenella sp. Classification (GTDB taxonomy): domain Bacteria; phylum Actinomycetota; class Coriobacteriia; order Coriobacteriales; family Atopobiaceae; genus Olsenella_K. The sequence continues at coordinate 92,124 of OMVJ01000002.1, read as the reverse complement.
GAGCTGGCGGGGGCAAGCTTCGGCGTCGCCTTCACGTACGAAGACCTGGACGACTACGTGGACTACGACTTTGGCGTGGACGGCATCATCTACCTGGGCGGATATGGCTACGCCTTCGACGACCCCTCCTCTGCGCTGGGCGGTGACCTGGCGGAGAACCGATACGTCTCCGACGCGCGCGACGCAGACGCGTGGGTCGTGGGCGTGGGCTCGCTGGGGGGCTACGGCACGCAGGTGTTCACGGGCTCCAGCTTCGTGCTCGCGCCGTGGGGCGAGCTGGCGGCTTCGGCCCCGGCCTTCGAGGAGGCCATCATCACGGCGGAGATAGACCCGAGGTCCGAGGGGCCCCTGGCTGACGCCCTGGCGCCCGAGGTCTACAACGCGCCGCTCTACCTGTGGGAGTCCCTGGTGCTGGGCCTGCACGACTACATGGACAAGCAGGACCTCTACGACGTGGCCCTCTGCCTCGACGGGACGCTGCAGTCCTCGCTCCTGGCCGTCCTGGCCTCGGACGCCCTGGGTCCGGTGAACGTTCACGCCATGATTCCCCCAACCGTCGCGGGCGAGGCGCGTGAGGGCGCGGTGGAGCTGGCGCGCAACCTGCGCCTGGACCTGCGCCAGCCCAGCCGCCAGGAGGTCCTTCCGGCCGGCGCTGCGGAAGCCGCGGACGCGCGGCTGGTGGCCGACCTCGTGGAGGTGCAGCTGGCGGCATGGGCGCGTAGCCTTGGCGGCATCGTGCTCTCGCCAAGCGACAAGACGGCGCTGGCGCTGGAGGCGGAGGCGAACGCGGCCCACGTGGCCACCCTGTGCCCCTTCGGAGACGTGTACCGGACGGACCTCCTGGACGTCGCCCGCATGAGGAACACCATCTCGCCCGTGCTCTCCGCCGCTTGCATGCGCTCCTTCGGCGTGCCGGACGTTCCCGGCGTCGGGTCGGTCTCGGCGCAGCCGGAGGCGCAGCTGGGCTTTGTCGACCGCGTGCTGCGCATGCGGCTGGAGTGGGAGTGCGACGTGAGCCGGCTGGTGCAGGAGCAGGGCAACGCGGACGTGGTGCCGCAGGTGGTGTCGCGGCTGGAGCGGCTTGAGCCTGCGCGCACCGGCCGCGCCATGTACCTCATGGTGTCGTCCAAGACCCTCTTCGACGCTCGGCGGCCGCTTGGCATGGCGTGGCACGACCGCGTACGCTCCGCGGAGGAGCTTGGGGAGGAGGACGACCTGGTGGACGCCCTGCTGGGCATGAGTGACGCGGGCGACGCCCAGGGTGGGGGCGGCTCGCTTGGGAGCGAGACCCGCGACATGCTGGGTTACCTGCGCGACTTCGGCCAATCCCAGGGCATGGACCTGGGCGGGGGGCGCGACATGGGTACGGAATGGGGGAATCCCTTCTCTGAGAACTAGGCCCGGGCGCACGGGTGTGCTACTCTACTAGAACAGTAGTTCGGACCTTCGGCGCACGCCTGCAAGGAGGACGCGTGATCATCCTGGGCATAGACCCCGGGCTCGCACACACGGGCTGGGGCATTATAGAGACACGGGGCAGCGTGTACCGCACGCGTGCGTACGGCTGCGTGGAGACCAAGGCGGCCGAGCCCCTTGACCAGCGCCTCGGCCGCATCTTCGACGGGGTTTCGGAGGCCATCGAGCTCTACCATCCCACCCAGCTCGCAATTGAGAAGATCTTCTTCGGCGAGAACACGCGGTCGGCAATCGCCACGGCGCACGCGCGGGGCGTGGCCATAGTGGCCTGCGCCCAGAACGGCCTTGAGGTGGGCGAGTACACGCCCATGCAGATCAAGCAGGCCGTCGTGGGCACGGGCAGCGCCGACAAGTACCAGGTAATCTACATGGTGCGCAACATCCTGGCGCTTGACCACGACCCGCGTCCGGACCACTGCGCGGACGCGCTGGCGGCGGCCATATGCCATGCGAACCTTGTCCGCACGCGCAACGTGGCCCGCAGGGTGGCGGGCGACCAGGTGCTCCAGCAGGAGCTCGCGCAACGCGAATGGGACGCCCACGAGGCGCGCCAGGCTACGGCGGCCGCCACGGCGGCACACGTCACGAGGGAGACTCGCGACCGCTCCGCCATGCTGGCGGCGCGCAAGTCTAGGAGGTCTAAGGCATGATTGTTCAGCTTACGGGAACGCTCGTGGAGGTCCTGCCCACGCATGTGGTCATTGACGTGCACGGCGTTGGGTATGAGCTTGGGGTCTCGGCCAACACCGCCGCCGCGCTCCCGGCGGTGGGCGAGGCAGGCGTCACGCTGCTCACGCGGCTGCTGGTGAAGGAGAACGCCATGGAGCTCTACGGCTTCTGCAGCCGGGAGGAGCGCGCCGTGTTCGACCGTCTGGTGGGCGTGTCCGGCGTGGGCCCGAAGCTGGCGCTGGCCGTCCTCAGCACGCTGACGCCCGCATCCCTTGCCACGGTGGTGGCCACGCAGGACGAGGCCCGCATGGCAACGGTTCCCGGCGTGGGCAAGAAGAAGGCGCAGAGGCTCCTGGTGGAGCTGCAGGACGTCTTCACCAAGGACCCGGAGCTCATGGGCCTGGTGGGCATGACGGAGCCCACCCCCGCCGCGTCCAAGCTGCCCGAGACGAGCGAGTCCATAACCCAGGAGGCCACCTCCGCCCTGCTCTCCATGGGCTTCACGCCCCAGGAGGCGGAGCTTGCCCTGGACGGCCACGAGGCGGCCGGCGCGGTCACGCTGGAGAAGGTCATTGGCTATGCGCTCAGGCGCCTGGGGGGTGGTGCGTAAATGTGGCAGTCCGACAAGGCAGACCTCTTCGAGGACGAGGGGGGAGCCCCGCGGCACCAGGCGGGCCCGCGCTCCGTCACGGGGGAGCTCACCGGTGACGACATTGACATTGAGCACAGCCTGCGACCCGCGACGCTGGACGAGTACTGCGGACAGGAGCGCGTGCGCGAGAACCTGCGCGTGCTCATAGCCGCCGCCAAGGACCGTCACGAGTCGCTGGACCACGTGCTCTTCTCGGGCCCTCCCGGCCTGGGCAAGACAACGCTCGCCAACGTGGTGGCAAACGAGATGGGCGCCAAGCTGCGGACCACCTCTGGCCCGGCAATCGCCCGCTCGGGTGACCTGGCGGCGATCCTCACCAACCTGGAGGAGGGCGACGTCCTCTTCGTGGACGAGATCCACCGTCTGAACCACCAGGTGGAAGAGGTGCTCTACCCCGCGATGGAGGACTTCTTCCTGGACATCGTGATCGGCAAGGGACCGGCGGCGCGCTCCATTCGGCTGGACGTCCCTCACTTCACCCTCATCGGGGCGACCACCCGCACGGGGCTCCTGACGGGCCCCCTGCGCGACCGCTTCGGCATCAGCTACCGCCTGGACTACTACACCACCGACGAGCTGGCCCGCATCGTGGTGCGGTCCGCCCGCATACTCGGGGTGCAGATAGACGGCCAGGGTGCGGCCGAGATTGCCTCGCGCAGCCGCGGCACGCCGCGCCTTGCCAACCGCCTGCTGAAGCGCGTGAGGGACTACGCGCAGGTCAAGGCCGAGGGGACCATCACCTGGGAGGTCGCGGCAGAGGCTCTGACCTTCTTCGAGATAGACGAGCTCGGCCTAGACTGGATGGACACGAAGATCCTCACAGCCCTCACGCGGACCTTCCGGGGCAGGCCCGTTGGCCTCACCACCATCGCCTCCGCGGTGGGCGAGGACCCATCCACCATAGAGGACGTGTACGAGCCCTACCTGCTGCAGCGCGGGCTCATCATCCGCACCCCGCAGGGTCGGCAGGCGACGCTGGCCGCCTTCGAGCACCTTGGCCTGCAGCCACCCACGGCGTGCTAGCCTTGTGCACTGTTTCCCGTACCCGCCACCAGGCAGATTGGAGAGGTTGGTCCCATGCTTCAACATGACTACCTGCTGGAGATAATCCAGCAGTTCGTCCAGACCATCACGAACGCGCTCCACCGGGCGTTGGAGGAGCACGACGAGGTTGCCATTGGGGAGGTGGAGTCCGCCATTGGCGAGCTTCTGCAGCTGGACGCGGAGACCGCGATGTCCCTCGCGCCAGAGAGCCTGGTCACCATGATGATGCTGGCAGGGACGGGCGACGCGATTTCCGGCTATGTGGCATATGCCCTCAACAAGCTCTCGGTGGCCTACGGGGCCATGGGCATGGAGGGGCTGGCGGAGGACCGTCGCGAGCAGGCGGAGGCAGTTGCCGAGGCGTTTGGCTCGGACGTGAACGAGGTGCCGGAGGAGCTGCGCGCCCTGGACGAGGGACTCTCGAGCTAGCATGCCTGCCAACATGGATGAGCGGGAGCGCGATCGCGCCATCATGCGGACGAGCTACGTCGGCGTGGCTGCCAACGTTGCCCTTGTTGTCATAAAGGCGGTCGTCGGGCTGGCGGCCGGCTCCATCGCGATCGTGCTCGACGCTGTGAACAACCTCACCGATGCCGCCTCCAGCGTGATCACCATCCTGGGCACGCACTTTGCCGCACGGCCCGCGGACAGCCAGCACCCCTTCGGCCATGGCCGCATAGAGTACCTCTCCGCGCTGGTGGTTGCGGGCATAGTGGTCGGCGCGGGCGCTTCCGCGCTGCTGGAGTCGGTGCGGAAGCTGGGCGATGCCGAGCCTGCCTCCTACTCCGCGGGCATGCTCGTCGCGCTTGCCTTCACCGTGGCCGTGAAGGTTGCCATATCCGTCTACTACCGCAGGGTGGGGAGGGCGACCAGGAGCGACGCCCTCATCGCGTCTGGCGTGGATGCCGGCTTCGACGCGGTGGTGTCCCTGGGCACGATCCTCTCTGCCGTGGCGGCCATGACGGCAGGCGTCTCGCTGGACGGTATCCTGGGCGTCGTCATCTCCGTGGTGATTCTGAAGGCGGGCGTCGACCTCTTCAAGACGCCGCTGGACTCCCTCTTGGGCACGCGCGTCAGCCGCACGTTCGCGGACGAGCTGCGCGGGGACATCGGGAGCTTCCCGGGCGTCGCGGGCGTGTACGACCTGACGCTTCACTCCTACGGGCCCAACCAGACGTTCGGGAGCGTGAACATAGGCGTCACGGACACCATGACCGCCCACCAGATTGGCGACATCACCCACGACCTGCAGAGGTTCGTGCGCACCAAGTACGGGGTCAAGCTCAACGTCGGCATCCACGCCATCAACTCCGACCCGGACATCGTGCGGGCGGAGGAGCGCATAGACGAGCTCTGCCGCGGCTACCTAGGGGTGCGAGAGGTCCACGGCATATATGTGGACCCAAGGGACAGGGACCTCTCCGTGGACGTCCTCGTTGATTTTGACATCACCAACGCGGAGACCCTGCGCAAGGAGATTGCCGACAGGCTGGCACGGGAATGGCCCGGGTACGACGTCCAGGTGGACGTGGACCGCGACTACCTTGACTGACCTCCCGAGTCCGTCCGCAACGCGCCTGCGTCTTTGGACTACAGTGTGCAGGAACTCGCAACCGATGCCATGGAGGCCCCGATGGCCAGACACCTCTCTACACAAAGCCACGAGCAGGCGGACGCCGGCGCAACGGAGGGCAAGGCCCACGCGCCCTCCCACGCGACGCGGGAGGTTCCGGCGCAGGGGGCTCCTGGGACCGGCGTGCCCAACCACGTGCCCGCGCACGAGGCCAACCCCTACGAGGAGAGCCAGCTGGACCCGCACGCGCGCGGCGGGTTGGACGTGCTCGCCCAAAGGAGGCGAGACCGCAAGCGCGCGGTGAAGCGCTTCACGGAAGACGGCGAGGTCGAGGACGTTCCGCCCGAGGAGCTGCCGGAGAGGCCGTCGGCCCTCCGTGCGGGAGGGGAGCGCGTGGCGGCGGCAGGCAGGTCGCTTGGGGCAAGTGTGCGCCAGCGCCGTGCGGGTCGGAAGCCGAGCGGCCGCACCATCCGCAAGCGGCTGGGCATCGCGCTGCTTGTGGTGTTCGTCGCCCTGGCTGCCTGCGGCTTCGCGCTGTACCGCAGTGCCGTCTCGGTTCGCTCCCAGGCGCAGCTTGCCTGGGAGGCCGCCAACGTGCTGGACGACGACCTCACGTCGGGCGACTACGCGTCCCTCTCGTCGCACGTCGCCCAGTTCGCGGACGCATCGGCCTCCATGCACGGGCTCACTGCCTCGCCCCTGTGGTCCGTGGCGACGGCCCTGCCCGGCGTGGGCAGGGACGCCGCGAACATGCGCACGCTGGCGGCATCACTGGACGACCTTTCGCAGAACGCCCTGGTTCCCTTTGCGGGCGAGGCGCAGGGACGTGCCCTGGACGACCTTGCGGAGAGGGGCAGGATCAACGTGGACGCCGTGCAGGGGCTGGTGAACCTGCTTGGCGAGGTCGCGCCCGTCATCGAGCGGAACTACGGCGCCGTGTCGGCGCTGGGGCATGGGTCGGTGGGCCAGCTGAACGACGGCATAGACGCGACGGCGTCGGCACTCTCGGGGCTCAACACCCTTGCCACCCAGGCACAGGAGGTGGCGGCGCAGGTACCGGCCATGCTCGGCGCCAACGGCACCAAGACCTACCTGGTGGTGCTCCAGAACGGTGCCGTCCTGCATGGCGCCGGCGGGTATCCCGTCACGTGGGGCGTGGTGAGCATAACCGACGGCGCGTTGCAGGTGGGCACATTCTCGGACGTCGCCGCCGAGCAGGAGTACGCGGCGGAGCAGGTGCGGATCACGGCGGACGAACGCTCCCTGTTCGGGACGTCGCTTGCCACTTCGGCGGGGTATTCCAGCGTGACGCCGGACTTCACGCGCGCGGCGAAGCTCATGAGCGGCTTCTGGACCCTGCATGCCAGGCTGCAGGCGGCGAACGGCACCGCCGACGGCCTGCCGGAGCAGGTGGACGGGGTCATCTCCGTGGACCCGCAGTTCGTGCAGGGCCTCCTGGGCCTTGTTGGCCCGGTGAGCGTGGACGAGGTGACGCTTGACGGGAACAACGCGGCGCAGGCGCTGATGAGCGACGCGTATTGGAACAACGGGGCGCAGGGCAGGGCGAGCCTCTTCAGCGGGGCCATGGATGGCGCGTGCCAGAGGCTTGCTCAGAGCCTGGGCTCGGTGGACACGTCGCAACTCATCCGCACCTTCTCGGAGGCGGGCGGCAGGAGGGACCTCTTGGTGTGGTTCAGCGACAGCGCCACGGAGCGTCTGTTCTCAAAGTACGCCGTCGCCGGCGCGGTCGGGTCGGACGGCAGGGTGGGCGTGTACCTGAACGACCTGACCGACGCCTCTGCGGGCTGGTACCTCTCCATGGCATCCGAGGTCTCGGCCGCGTCCCAGGCCGCGGACGGGAGCCAGAGGTACCAGGTGAGCGTGACGCTGCGCAACCGCATGACGGACGTAGTGGCGCAGAGTGCCCCCGACGCGCTGGTGGGCGGGGATTACCAGCGCAACCCCCTGATCCAGGGTGCGGACCACCGCGGTGACCAGCTGGTGCACGTGCTCCTTGTGGCGCCTTCAGGTGGGCAGGTGGCCGACCTCAGGGTGTCCGAGGGCAAGGTATCGCGCGACCTGGGCGCCGTCCGGCTGAACGGAGTCCAGGGTAGGGCCTGCGAGGCCTACGTTCCCAGGGGCGGGTCCACCAGGATCGACTTCTGGGTGACCGTGCCGGAGGGCTCCGGAGGCATTGGGGTCGAGGCCACGCCCACCGTGGCGGGGGAGGCGGGCTAGGGCCAGCCTCTGCCGCGGCGGGCCGTGCGGCGGGCGCTGCGGCACACTCCGGGTGCGTGCGACCCCCAGTGCTACTCCGCGGGGGCGAGCAGGGTGAAGCGGTTCCTGTTGAAGCGGATGAGACCGTCCTCCGCCATGTGGGTCAGCTCGCTGCACATTGCGCTCCGGTTGACGGAGAGGTAGTCGGCGAGCTGCTGCCGGTTGTAGGGAATGGTGAACGTGGGCGACGCCGCCCGCCTGGACTCCGCAGAGAGGTATGCCAGCAGCTTCCCCCGCGTGGTCCTCTCGCTCAGGTACGAGAGCTTGGACATGACCTGCAGGTTCTTCTGCGCCACGTCCCCCACCAGGTTCTGAAGGAGCCGCATGTGGAAGGGGCAAGCGTTGGCGCAGGACGTCAGCATCTGCGTGACCCCCAGCATGACTATGGTCGTGTCTTCCTGCGCGACGGCGGAGACGGTCAGCGGCATGTTGGGCGTGAGGGCGAAGGCGACCGCGAAGGTCTCGCCTGCGGTGGCGCGGTTCTGGATGTTGCGGTTGCCCCACCAGTCCTCCTGGACCACCGTCACGCCCCCCTCGACGACCAGGGGCACGGTGTGGAGGGAATCCCCCATGCGCAGCACGTACTCGCCCTGGCTGTAGCGGCGCCGCTCCGGGTGCAGACAGCCCAGGACGGCGGGAACCTCCCTCGCGCCGAGTCCCGAGAAGAGCTGCGAGCGTGACACGATGGGCAGGTAGGGCTCCAGCCACGCCGGCATGGTTCCGCGGGGCGGGCACATCATGCCGGTGCCGAGGCGGGCCGAGGGTGCCATGCCAGTTGGGGGTTGTGTGCTTGGGTGGGTTGCCACGAATGCTCCAAACTGTTGGATTTGTGACGAGATTGTTCCTATTCCGATAGTGTACCCCTTGGCGGGCGGGCGTGCGGAGGTGGGAGGGGATGAACCCAGCGAGCGCGTGCCCGGCGGCACGCATGGAGGGTGAGCACTTATACCCAAAGTGGAGCACTTGTGGACGCATCGTCTTCATGAGATTCTGCGAGCGGTTGCTAACGGGAACCTTATGAAAATCGGACCATTATTCACTAATCGCGATTTAGCTGCGGAAAACGAATCGTTGCGTACTTGCGTGCCTTTGCTGGCGGGCGTTTGGGCCTGCCGACCGCGGATTGGTGGACTGATTGAGGTGCTCGTGGGGTAAGATATCCCACGTGACCAACGCGGTCACGGGTATCGCGTTCCTTTGGGGCGCAGCGTTGTTGTCCTCAGGGACAAAGAAAGAAAGGCACGAAATGGCACAGGGTACTGTTAAGTGGTTCAACCCCGACAAGGGCTATGGCTTCATCTCTCGCGAGGGTGGCGACGACCTGTTCGTTCACTACTCTGAGATTCAGATGGATGGCTTCAAGACCCTGGACGAGGGCCAGGCTGTCGAGTTCGACATCACCACTGGTCAGAACGGCAAGCTCCAGGCTTCCAACGTCCGCAAGATTTAATTCCAGATTCCGGATACCCGCAGACACAAGGTCTGCTTCGCAGCCCCCCGCGCCCAGGCGCGGGGGGCTGCTCTTGTGTGGACCGTTCCCCGGTTCCGACTCCTGTCCCAATCTGGTCCCAAATGCGGCGGTGGGGGGGTAGAGGAACCCGGTTCGGACGTGACTCGGGCACCGGTCCATGGAGATTCTGGGCGACGCGCGGTTCGGGGTCGGCGGAAGAGGCGACATGCCCGGTCTCCGTAGCTGGCCCTTCGGGGCCGCGTGCAAGGTTGGTGCAAGAGTCGTGCGCGCCTGGCGCCAAGGTCGTGCAACCCCTCCTCTGTAGTCTTCGACCCACGCCTGTCGGACTGGCCGACGGGAAGGACGCTAGACGAAGGAGTCGAGCATGCGTTTTGCGAGCAAAGAGGCACAGACGGAGGAAGGCTGGACCAGCGGTGGGAGCGCGGGCACGGGGCGTGGGAAGGGCCATGTGGCACGTGTGATCACGACGGGCCTCCTCGCGGCCTCCATGGGTTTCGGTGCGTTCACGCCAACCATCGCCCTCGCCGTGCGCGAGGACCCCATTCCCGTGGTCACCTACGGTGCGGGCACCATCCGGATCAACAACGCCAACGGCAACGAGACCTCGTTCCTGGGCTGGCAGATCTTCAGGGCCAACGTCCACCGCACCTCGGGCACCAACCCGGTGTCCACCGCCACCGACATCTCCTGGGCCAACGACACCGTCAGGGAGGCTGTGGAGGGCTTCATCAAGTCCGTGGATTCCGACTATGCCGGCACCAGCGCAGAGGAGGCCGCGCAGTGGATGGAGGCGAACGTGGCGGGCTTCACCACGGGAACCGACGCCATGGGCAACCGCATCACCGAGAGCACGGACCAGACGACCAAGAACAGGACCTGGGTTGACCACGACACCGTCGCGGACAAGCTGGCGAAGGCCGTGAAGGACCTTCCCAGCAACGCCTCGGTCCCCGCCGGAGAGCAGACGGCGCTGGGTGAGGGCAGCGAGGGCTGGTGGGTCTTCCTCACGGCCGACAGCGCCCTCGGCACCGAAGAGCACCGCGCCGCAACCGCCCCCATCTACGCCCTCATCCCCGAGGGCGACGTCGCCGTGAACGAGAAGACCAAGCTCCCCACCGTCGTGAAGGAGGTGAAGTCCGACGGCAAGAGCGACTTCGAGAAGGGAGCGGACGCGCAGATCGGCGAGAAGGTGGTGTATCGCGTCACCGGAACGGTGTCCGGCAACATCAACGAGTTCGAAAGCTACAAGTACCACTTCGAGGACACCCTGAGCGCGGGCCTCACCCCGCAGACGGAGGGCGTGCGTGTGAAGCTGTACAAGGACGGCACCATTGCCGAGGCCGACCAGAACGGCACCGACACCTCGAAGGGCACGGACGTCACGAGCTTCTTCACGGTCTCCCTTGCCGAGGGCAACAAGCTGAGCATCGATTGCGAGGACCTCAAGAAGGCGGGCGAACTGACGTCCAACTCCAGGGTGGTCGTGTGGTACCAGGCGACCCTGAACGAGAACGCGGTCGCCGGCGGGTCCGGCAACAAGAACAGCGTGGAGCTCATCTACTCCAACAACCCGCACGGCGAGGGCACGGGCAAGACCACCTCGAACAGCGCGAGCGAGTACACCTACTGCCTCAAGCTGCAGAAGGTGGACCGCAACTCCGAGGTCAAGCTCGAGGGCGCCAAGTTCACCGTCAAGGTGGCGGACTCCGACAACGACTCCCTTGAGGGCAAGTACGTGCAGGAGAACGGCACCCTGGGAGACAAGCCCTTCGAGTTCGTGACGAATTCCGAGGGCATGCTGGAGGTCAAGGGCCTGGACGCGGGCAAGTACGAGGTCTCGGAGACCCATAGCCCCGCCGGCTACAACCCGATTCCCAACTTCACCTTCCTGATCGATCCCGTCATCGGCGGAGAGGACGGAATGACGCTGACGCGGCTTGACAACGTGGTGACCGGCAGGCTTGGCACCGTCATACCGGGCCTGGTCACGGACGGCAAGACCGGTGACAACGTCCTCATCACCGGGTCCAACGCCGCGCGTACCGACATCGCCCAGGGTGCCGTCTTCGTTACCGTCGGCGACGCCAAGGTCTCGGACCTGCCGCTCACCGGTGAGCAGGGCATCGGCATCGCTGTGGCAATGGGCTCTGCCGGCGTGCTGATCTCGGTGGCCGGGGCAATGATGCGCCGCCGCACTACCGAGGCCGGTGCCTAGGCCAGATGTCCATGCGTGAGAAGCGGGTCCGTTCCGGGAGTGCGCGCAAGGCGCGCCGGGGAGGCTGGCCCCTGGTGGTGCTGGTGCTCTCGGCGATGGTTCTCGCGTCTCCGCTTCTGCTGGACCTGTTCTCGCGCGTGGTGGCCATGGCCACCATAACCTCCATGTCGGCGAGCTCCGTGGAGCAGGATGACCCGGGGCTCGCCGCATGCCGGGAGCAGGCGGAGGCGTACAACGCGCTGCTGGGCGGCTACGACGGGCCGGGGGTGGCCGACGTGCTGCCCTATGACCAGCAGCTGAGCTACCAGGGCGACGAGGCGATGGCATGGGTCGAGGTTCCCAAGGCGGACATACGCCTGCCCGTGTACCACGGCACCTCCGACGCGGTGCTTGCCGCGGGTGTGGGGCACCTGGAGGGGTCGAGCCTCCCCGTGGGAGGGGCCTCCTCGCACTGCATCCTGACCGCCCATTCGGGGATGCCGGGCAGTAGCGCCTTCGACGAGATCAGGCGCCTGGAGACGGGCGACGTGTTCTATGTGCACACCTTGGGAGTGACGTATGCCTACCGCGTGTACGACATTGGGGTGGTGTTGCCCGAGGAGGTGTCGAGCCTGGCGATCGAGCGGGGGAGGGACCTGTGCACGCTGGTGACGTGCACCCCGTACGGCGTGAACGACCACCGCCTGCTGGTGCACGGCGAGCGCACCGAGATGCCGGAGGAGGGAGCGGACACGGAGCGGCCGGCGCCCGTGCTGAGCGTGCGATCGGTCTTGGGAATGGTTGCGGCGGCGCTGGTCCTGGGCGTGCTCGTCTGGTGCCGCGTGCGACGTCGCAAGGCAAGGCCCAGGCACATGGGCGGGCACAAGCGGTCCTGACCGCGCCGCCGCGGGGTCCCGGCGTCGACGGCGCATGGCGGAGTTACCCGCGAGGAAGCTCTCGGAGGTCGTAGACGTCGCTGCGGCGGGCACAGAGCGTGGGCAGGGCCTGCCTGGCGCGCGCCACCTCGCCCAGGTCCACGTCCACGACCTGTGCGCAGGGGCCCTCTGCCGCCTCCGCCAGCACCTGGCCCCACGGCGAGACCACCATGGAGTGGCCCCAGGCGTGGTAGGAGGCCCGCATGTCGCGCGCGACGGACGTTGCCACCACGAAGCACTGGGCTGCCAGCGCATTGGACCGGTGGAGGAGCTCCCAGTGGGCTGGCCCCGTGGAGAGGTTGAATGCCGCCGGAACCAGGATGACCTGGGCCCCTCGCAGGGCCATGAGGCGCACGAGCTCCGGGAAGCGGCAGTCGAAGCAGACGCACACGCCCATGCGGCAGAGGCCCGTGTCGAAGGTGACAACCTGGTCCCCGGCTGTGAGGGTGTCCGACTCCCGGAAGCGCTGCCCGCCCGGGATGTCCACGTCAAAGAGGTGCATCTTGCGGAAGCGGGCAAGCTGGCTGCCGTCAGGGCCGAAGACGTAGGCCGTGTTGTACACGTGGCCGTCCGCGTCTACCTCGGGAACCGTTCCCGCGGAGAGGATCACGTGGTGCTCTGCCGCCATGGCGGAGAGGCGCCGCCAGGTGGGGCCGCCCGTCGGTTGGGCCAGACGGGGGAAGGCGGACGTCTCGTAGGGGCAGGCGAACATCTCGCCCAGGCACACGAGGTCGGGACGTTGCCCGTCCAGCGCCGAAAGGACCTCCTCGGCTCCGGCCAGGCAGCGGTCGGGGTCGTCCCACACGTGCGTCTGCAGCTGCGCAATCCTCATGACCCCTCCTCGCGTTCGGCGCCGGCGACAGAAAGGATACAACGCGAGGCGCCTCCTGGGCGGCTGGGTACCTAGGCATCCAGGCGGGGGTAGAAGGAGTGCAGGAGCTCGGCTGACTTCTGCAGGGCGGCCAACTCGTCCTGCTCCAGGTCTATCTCCACGATTTCCTTGGCCCCGGTGTGGTCCACGATGGTGGGGACGGAAAGGTAGGTTCCCTTGATGCCGTACATGCCGTCCACGCAGACGGAGACGGGCATGATGCGGTTCTCGTCGAAGAGGATGGACTTGGCGATGGCCGTGGTGCTGCTGGCGATGCCGTAGCAGGTGTTGTGCTTGCGCGAGAAGATCTCCCACCCGGCCTGGATGGTGCGCTTCTGCAGGTCCTCGCGGGTGACGCCCTTGGTGCGGGCCTCGTTGTCGCGCAGGACGTCGTCCACCCGCTTGCCGCCGATGGTGGCGCTGTTCCAGCTCACGATCTCTGAGTCGCCGTGCTCACCCAGGACGAAGGCCTCCACGCTGGCAGGAGCCAGGTCATACATGTCGCTGAGGGCGCGGCAGAGGCGCGCCGTGTCCAGGTAGGTGCCGGAGCCGATGACGCGCTGGCGTGGCAGGCCGGAGACCCGCCAGGTGTAGTAGGTCATGATGTCCACGGGGTTGGAGACCACGATGAAGATGCCGTTGAAGCCGGAGTCCATGACGCTCTGGACGACCTCGCGCACCACGTGCAGGCTGGGCTTGAGCATCTCCAGCCGGTCGTTGGAGTCCTTGGGCATGGGTGCGGCGGCGGTGATGACAACGATGTCCGCGTCGGTGCAGTCGCTGTAGTCGCCGGCGTGCACGTTCATGTTGCGGTTCATGAAGAAGACCGAGTCGCGCATGTCCAGCGCCTGGCCCACGGCTACCTCGTGGTTCTTGTCGATGAGGCAGACGTCCTCGCAGAGTCCCTGGTTCACGATGCTGTAGGCGGTGGTGGAGCCCACGTTGCCTGCGCCGACGATGACCACCTTGGAGTTTCTGTAGCTCATTTCTTTCCCTTCCGACCACGCGCCGCCTGTGCCTGCGGCTGGCTCTCACGTGCTGACCAGGCCATTGTGGCACCTCTGGATGAACTGCCATGCAGAGGGGGTGTGTCCTGTGTGCAACGGCTTGGGAACGGGACGGTTACATGCCCGCGGCGGCACGCGAACCTTTACAACGGAGACAGGGGGACGGTTCTCCTGTCTCATGACAGGAGGGGACGTTTCCCTTCTGTCATATACCTGGTGGCCGCCCCTATGCATATGAGACAAAAGGTGCGTCCCCCTGTCTCATCCGCGCGGTATGCTGCTGAAAACCCCTTGGATGGGAGGACACCCATGTCTGCGTTCGAACGAGTCAAGTGCGGTATCCCAGCGCTCGACGCTGTTTACGACAACATCCGCTTGGGCGACAACGTGGTCTGGCAGCTGTCCCGGCTGGAGGACTTCGCACTCATCATGCGCCCGTTCGTGGAGCAGGCAAAGCTGGACGGTCGCAACATCAACTACATCCGCTTCGCCAGCCACGCCGAGCTGCTGCCTGAGCAGCCGGGCGTCAACCGCCACGAGCTGGACCCCGGCATCGGGTTCGAGCGCTTCACGGTGCAGGTGCGCAGCATCATCACCAAGGAGGGGCGGGACGCCTTCTATGTGTTCGACTCCCTCTCGGACCTGCAGGTGGCGTGGTCGTCGGACCTCATGATGGGCAACTTCTTCCGCGTGACCTGCCCCTACCTGTTCGAGCTGGACACGGTTGCCTACTTTCCCATCCTGCGCGGGCGGCACTCGTTTGCCGCGGTTGCCAAGATTCGCGAGACCACGCAGCTGTTCACGGACGTGTTCTCCGAGTGCGTGGCCGACGGACCATCCCAGCAGAGCGGTACCGAGAACGGCGCGCTGCCCTCGCGCCTCTTCATCCATCCGCTGAAGGTGTGGAACCGCTACTCCAACACCATGTTTCTCGCGCATTCCTTCAAACCGTCTACCGGGGACGTGCACCCCCTCACCGATGCCGTGGAGGCCAGCCGCTACTACGCGTGCGTGAACGCGGAATCCGCCTCGGCAAGCGAGCAGAACATAGACTCCTGGGACCGGTTCTTCCTGGATGCCAAGCAGGCGCACGCGCGCGGAGAGCTTGCGGATGCCACGTGCACCAAGATGTGCAACATGATGATGACCCGCGACGCCCGCATGCGCACCATGGTGAGGCGGTTCTTCACGGCGCGCGACTACTTTGAGGTGCGCGACCGCATGGTGGGCACGGGCCTGGTGGGTGGCAAGGCCTGCGGCATGCTCCTTGCCCGCAAGGTGGTGGCGGCACGCCTGCCGGAACTTGCCCCGGTCATGGAGCCGCACGACTCCTTCTACGTGGGGACGGACGTCTTCTACACCTACTTGGTCTACAACGACCTGTGGGGTCTGCGCATAAGGCAGCAGGCCGGCGAGGGCTTCGTGGATGCGGCCGCCGCGCTGGCGGAGGGCATTCGTCAGGGCCAGTTCCCCAGCGACATCCGTCAGGGCTTCGAGCACATCCTGGACTACTACGGCCAGACGCCCGTTATAGTGCGCTCGTCCAGCTTCCTGGAGGACGGCTTTGGCAACGCCTTTGCCGGCAAGTACGAGTCGGTCTTCTGCGCGAACGTGGGAACGCCCGAGGAACGAATGGCCGAGTTCGAGGACGCCGTGCGCACGGTATACGCATCCACGCTGGACCCCTCGGCGCTGGAGTACCGCATGCGCAACGGCCTGGACAGGAGCGAGGAGCAGATGGCCCTGCTCGTGCAGCGCGTGAGCGGGTCCCTCCTGGCCAACAACTGCTACATGCCCACGGCCGCCGGCGTGGGCTACTCGCACAGCGCCTACCGTTGGCTGCCGGACATGGACCCCGACGCGGGCATGCTGCGCCTGGTCATGGGCTTGGGCACCAAGGCGGTGGACCGCACGGGGCGCGACTACCCGCGAATCGTCAGCCTGGACCGCCCACAGGTGACGATGATGCGCACGTCGGCCGAGCGGCACCGGTTCTGTCAGCGCTACGCCAACCTCGTGGACCTGGACAGGCGCGAGCTGGTGGAGCTTCCGTGCACGGAGGTTGCCTCGCTGCTCTCCAAGGATGGCTCGGCAGCCGTCATGGAGCACGACACGGATGCCGAGCGCATGCTGCGCGATCGGGGACAACGCAAACCGGTGCTCTTTGCCTCGTGCAAGGGGCTGGCGGGCAACCCGGCCTTCACCGGTGCCCTGAGGAGCATACTGCGCACCCTGCAGAGGGAGTACGACTACCCGGTGGACATAGAGTTCACGGTCAACGTGGGGGCAGGCGGTGAGTTCGTGCTCAACCTCCTGCAGTGCCGACCCCTGCAGTCCCTGGTGGGTCTGGCGCACGAGGAGGTACCGGACCTCCCGGCCGGGCGCACGCTGTTCTCCGTGGACGGAACGGCCATGGGCAACGCGCGCAAGGCGACCGTCGACGCAGTCATCTTCGTGGACCCAGAGGCCTACTACAGGACTCCCCATGCGGAGAAGTCCCAGGTGGCAACCCTTGTTGGCGCAATCGGGCGCAGGCTCGTGCAGGAGGGATGCACGGGGCTGCTGCTCGCTCCGGGCCGCATTGGCACCTCGTCGCCCGAGCTGGGCGTACCGGTGACGTTTGCCGACATAGACGGCCTGATGGGCGTGTGCGAGATGGCCTACTCGGCGGCGGGTTATGCGCCGGAGCTCTCGTACGGCAGCCACATGTTCCAGGACCTTGTGGAGGCAGACATCTACTATGCCGCCATCGACGAGCGCGATGGGGGGCTGGGCGTGAACGTGGAGCTCCTCCAGAGGCTGCCGCAGGACGAGCTTGCTACTGCGGGGTCTGCCTTCGCGAACGTCGTGCGGGTGTACCGGACGCGCGGCACGGGCCTGACCCTCTGGCATGACGCCGTGTCCAACCGCTCCGTCTGCGGCATGAGACAGGAGGACGCACCTTTTGTCTCATTTGAATGAAACACGAGAACGTCTGCGGGCGCTTTGCGCGCCGGCAGGCTACATGGGGCAGGAGGGGCCTGCGGGCTCGCGCTGGCCCTCGCTGATGTAGCTGCGGGCGGCGTTCCTCATGTTGAGCTCTGCCAGCTCGCACTCGCCGTCGATGTAGGGCTGGTAGTACTTGTCGATGCCGCAGGCGTCCAGCGAGCAGTCTCCGCAGTCGTCGCCGAAGGCCAGCGCCTCCGAGACGATGCGAATGCGGTCCTCGCGCGTGGTGTCGGCCACCTTGGTGCTCCGTGTCATGTTCTTGCTCCGTTCTGCTTTTGGCCGTGCCACCAGTTGGTGGTGGCACGGCCAACCTGTTGTTCTGCAACTTATGAGACAGGGGGACGGTTCTTCTGTCTTATGCAAATGAGACAGAAGGTGCGTCCCCCTGTCTCATTAGGGGATGGCGTTGTCCACGCTGTCGGAGGCGACCTCGGTCGGCCACACGCAGTCGTCGGGCAGCGGCGCATAGTTGGAGGTGATCTCCTTGGGGATGCTGGAGTCGGAGGCCATGAGCTCGGAGATGGTCACGAACTTGTAGCCAGCCTTCTGCCAGGCCTCGATGATCTGCGGCAGCGCCTCCACGTCTTGGTCGCGCTCGCCTCCGCCGTCGTGCATGAGGATGATGGACCCAGGCTGCATGTCTGCGGTGCAGTTGGCCACGATGGCGTCCGCCCCCGGCTTGGCCCAGTCCTCCGAGTCGTGCGACCAGAAGGCCGCGACGGAGAGCCGGCCCTCGGAGTAGAGCCAGACGTCCGTGTTGATGGAGCCGTAGGGCTGGCGCAGCGTGGAGGTTTGGATGCCCTGGTCCGCCAGCGCGTCCCAGGTCTTGTCCAGCTCCGTCTGGATGTCCTTCTGCCCCAGCTTGGTGAGCTGCTGGTGGTCCCACGTGTGGCTGGCCACCTGGTGGCCGCGGCTGGCTATGTCCTTGACTATCTCCGGGTACTCGGCCACCTGCTCGCCAATGAGGTTGAAGGTGGCCTTCACGCCGTACTTGTCCATGATGTCCAGGTACTGCTTGGTGTAGAGGTCGGCCGGGCCGTCGTCGAAGGTGAGGGCGACCAGCTTCTGATCGTTGTCCGGCTTGGGGTAGGCACGCTCGACAATGGCATCCTGCGGCGCCTGTGCCTCCACCGTGGCGGTCTTGCCTGATTCCTTGCCCTGGCGCGTCTCCGTCACGCCCTTCTTGCCCCACTGCTTCACGTAGAAGATGGTGCCGTCGGCACCCTCCATCTTCAGCTTGGGGTCCTGCTCCTTGGTGTCCGTGACGTCGTACTCCTCCGTCGTGTCGGTGCCGTCGGAGAACTGGATGTCGTCGTCCTTGGACACGTGGTAGCCGGCAAGCTGGTCGTCGGGCACCTGGTTGCCGTTGACCGTCGCGGAGAAGGGCATGCCACCGCCCTCGGTGATGACGTCACCGTTCACGGCAACGTGGTTCCCGGGCGTGGCCGTGGAGCCGGACTTCTTGTAGACGGCCTCCAGGGTTGAGTTCACGCGGACGTCGGTGGGCGTCCCGTCCACGGTGACGGCTATGGACCGGTTGGTCCACAGGATGCTGATTAGGGCGATTGCCGCAAGTACGGCTATCACGCCGCCAAGAACCAGGCGAGGCGTCCCCTGCGGGATGAGCGCGCCCCGCCTGCCCCTGGGCGCGGGCCGCCTCTCCACGCGGGCGGAAGGGACGTAGCCCCCCTGGCCAGCGCGAGAAGTGCGATCGTTTGTTCCTTGCGGTGCCCTGCGCCTCCTTGTGGCTGGGCTCTGGCCGGTTTGCCGGGGCCGACGCTGGTCCTGCGGTGGCCGACGTGCGGGCCCTGCCTGCCGCGCCTGGCCCTGCCGATGGCGCTGCTGCTGGGAGACCTGTGCCCTGGGCTCCTGCCGCGAGCGCTGCGCTCGCCGAGTGCCCTGGGCGGAGTTCGGGTCCTGCCTGCGTGGCCTGGGCGAGGCCTGGTCACGCCGTGGGTACGCGTCTGCGTCTCGCCTTGGCCTGCGGTTGTCTGCCTGGGAAGCCGGGCGCCTGCCCGTGGTGCCGCGACGCGCCGGCGCGTCCGCCTGGCGCCGATGCCCTGATTGGCTTGCCGCCGGACGCTCGTCTGCCGCGCGCCGCATGCGTGCTTGGCCCTGAGACTGCGAGCCCGATGCCCGCCTGGCCTGGGCGTCCCGCCGTGGCGCGGCCTGCCCTTGCTGGCCCTGGTCTGGCCTTGTGCCGTGGGGCCTGTGCCCGCCGCTCCGTTCCGATTGCGGACGAGGCCGTGAGGCCTCGGGGTTCGCCCTTCGCCTGGGTTGGCCTTGGCGTTCGGCGTCTTGGCGGCGGGGCTCGTTTCTTCTGTGGTCGTCGCCCGGATTCCTACGCTGCTGCATGCTCCTGCTTCTCCAAAGGGTCTGGACCGCAGGCAAGGGGATTGCCCGCCGTCCTATAGTCTGTGATCAAGTTGACACACTCTGCAATGGTAGCCCCGAAATACCCGCGCGTGCTGGAAAGATGCTAGCCCATCGGTAAGCTCTCTGTTGGGTGCGGACGGCGGCCTGGCGGCAATATGCCGCCCTAGGAGGCCAGGGGTATGTCCAGCCAGTCGTCCAGGAAGAGGTCGGACGCGCGCCTGACCTCGCCGACCTGCTGCACCGGGTCGTTGGAGCGGACGCCGCAGGCCAGCATGCCCGCCCGTCGTGCCGAGAGGAGCCCTGGCACTATGTCCTCGAACACGACGCAGTCCTCGGGGGCAACGCCCAGGCGGGCGGCTGCCTCCAGGTAGATGTCGGGCTCGTCCTTGGCGTGTGCGACCTCTATGCCGTGAACGCGCACGTCGAAGAGGGCGTTCACGTCCACCCTCTCCATGGAGTCGAGCACGTCCGCGTCGTTGGTGGTGGCCAGTGCCAGCGGAAGCCCTTGGCTGCGGAGCGCCCTCAGGTAGGGCTCCACCCCAGGCCGCAGCTCCACGCGGGTGCGGTAGAGGGCGCGGCCCATGCGGTTCCACTCCTCGCAGATGTCGTTCGGGTTCTCCCGGAGCCCATAGCGCTCGATGGTGTAGATGGCCCCGCCCTTGAAGCCCAGCGTGGAGAGCCGTCGCGGGTAGTCCTCGTCGTAGGGCAGGCCGCGCTTGCCAAGGAAGGCCAGGTCAACCTCGTGCCAGAGGTTGGCCGTGTCGGCGATGGTCCCGTCGAAGTCGAAGATGGCCGCCCGGAACCGCGGTGGCCAGAGGTCGGCGGGCGCGCTGTTGCTCATGCGTAGTCTCCCTAGTGTTCAAGAAAACGGTTTTCCGCCGAGTCTACCACGGGCCGGCGGGGCGCGACGCGTGCCGTCCGGCGCGCTACACTACGGGAGATGAACTGAAGGCGAGGCGCCCCAAGGCGCAAGGAGGCAACATGGCTGACGAGGAGCTCAAGCGCGAGGTTGACGCGTACGTGGACGAGGTCTGGGAGGACGTCGTCAAGGACATTGACTACCTGGTTCAGGTTGAGTCGGTGGAGGACCTGGAGCATGCGGAGCCCGGCAAGCCCTGGGGCCCCGCGCCCTACGAGGCCCTTTCCCGCGCGCTGGAGGTGGCGGCCAGGCTGGGCCTGGACGCCCATGACTGCGACGGCTACATAGGGTACGCGGACGTCCCGGGAGAGTCCCAGAAGTACCTGGCCACCATTGCCCACACGGACATCGTGCCCCTGGGCACCGGCTGGACGTTCGACCCGTTGCGCGTGACGCGCAAGGACGGCTACCTCATCGGCCGTGGCGTCCTGGACGACAAGGGCCCCTTCGTCCTTTCGCTGTACGCGGCGCACTTCTTTGCGCGCAGGCTGGCGGAGTCCGGCAAGAGGCTGCCCTACACGCTTCGCGTCCTGGTGGGCAACAACGAGGAGACGAACATGGCGGACGTGGAGTGGTACCTGAACCACTTCCCCCAGCCGGAGTTCTGCTTCTCGCCGGACGCGGACTTCCCCGTGATCTGCGGCGAGAAGGGCCACGTGAACATCACGCTGACGTCGGGCGACATTCTCGGCCCCGCGTCGCGCATCGTGGAGTTTGACGGCGGCACGGTCACCAATGCCATTCCCGGCGTCGCGTCCGTCACCGTGCGCACCGGTGCCGGCGAGCTGGCTCCCGCGCAGGGCATTGACGTGGAGCCCGCGGGCGAGGGCCTGGTGAAGCTCACCGCGCACGGCAAGGGCGGCCACGCCTCCCTCCCCGCAGGCACTGTCAACGCCATTGGCATGCTGGTCGAGTACCTGCTGGAGAACGGCGTCTACACTGCCGAGGAGCGTCCCTTCCTGCAGATGGAGCGCCTGGTCTTCGCGACTACCGACGGCTCGTCACTGGGCATCGCCGCGCAGGACGACGCCTTCGACCCCCTGACTGCCATCGGCGGCACCATCCGCACCCAGGGCGCGCGCCTGGTCCAGACCATGGACATCCGCTACCCCACAAGCACGACGGCGGACGTCCTGCTTGCCCGCATGTCCACCATCGCGGCGGCGCACAAGAGCACGGCGGAGGCCTCCCATGACATGAAGCCCTTCTACATCGCTCCCACGTCGGAGGAGATAAAGACCCTCGTCTCAACCTACGACGAGTTCACCGGCAGGGATGACCAGGCTTTCACCATCGGCGGTGGCACCTACGCCCGCCACTTCGCGCGCGCAGTCGCCTTCGGCCCCCACGACCCGCATGTGGTGGACCCGGAGTGGGTGGGTCCCGAGCATGGCCCGGACGAGGGCATTGAGGAGGACACGCTCAAGCGCGCCCTGAAGATCTACATCGTCACCATTGCCCGGCTCATGAGGCTCAGCTACTAGCCCCTAGCCCAGGCTCCAACAGAAGCCCGTCTTGAACCGGGCCGCCTCGCCACTCTGCCGTGGCGCTAGCGGTCCGGTTCGCCCTCCATGGAGCGCATGACGCCGAAGATTACGTCGTCCCCGGAGAAGTACCCAAGCAGGTTGAGGAAGCTCTTCGCAACGGGGAAGACCTCGGCGTCCATGGAGGCGCGAAGCTCCTCCAGGAAGATCTGCTCGATGCTCTGCGTGGGCGAGATGGGTATCCCGGCCTCCTTGAGAATGGCCCCGCTCTCCTCGTCCGAGAGGGAGTTGCCGGCAAGGGTGGGATCCCCCTGGACGGCCAGCATGGTGAGCTCCATTGTGAGGAGGGGGAGGGCGGCGGGCATGAACTTGATGCAGCGCTGGTAGCAGGCGGCCGCCGCCCGAACGTTGCCCGCCTTCCACTGGTAGTGGGCCATCTGGTAGTACCCGAAGGCGATTCCCTGGGGGTCGTGCGCGATGGTCAGCAGGTGGGTCAGGGTCTGCATGGCCTCGTCCGTCAGGTCGTTCGCCTCCAGGCACCCCACCAGGTTGATGTTGGCGGTGGTGTTGAGGGGCGAGAGCTCGTACGCGCGACGTGCGTGGGCCAGGGCTCCCTTGGCGTCCTTGCGGCCCCCGAGCAGGGCGACCGTGAGCAGCAGGTGGGCCTCGAGGTAGCCCTCGGGAACGAGCATGACGGTGCGTTTGTCGTCGGCGTACAGCCTGTTGTATAGGCCGCGGTCCACGTAGTTGTCAAACCCCCGGTAGGCTATGGCCGAGGTGTCCGCAAGGTTGCCCGCCTCGTCGTACGGCCTGAGCCCCTCCTCCAGGTGGCGCGCCGCGGACTCAAGGTCATGGGCGGCAAAGTCGTCCTGCGCGCGCTCTACCGCCCTGTATATTGCCTCGCCGCTGACGAACTCGTCCCAGATTTCCTCCGGGTCGTTCTGGATGGTTCCCTCTATGAGCTTGCCCACCGTGCGCGACGCCGCGTCCTGGACCGAGGGGTCCGCGTCGTCCCTGGTGCTGGCAAGGATCGCCCGCACGCTCTTCTCTGTGGACGTGCCCAGGGAGTGCATCATCTCGTCCGCTATGGCGCGGCGGGCGTCGTTCTCCTGGATGGCAAGGCCCGAGACTCGGCTGGTGCCAAGCGCCTCCGCCTGGCTCTTGCTGAGCCGCCTGGGGGAGAGCCTGACGCGGTCGTAGCGCGCGGGCGGGCAGAAGCGCTCGTCCTCCAGGGAGAACGTCTCTGCGCAGCGCAGCAGGATTGCGGAGTCATGCACGTAGTAGCCGTCGTAGGTGAAGCTGCCGTCGGCGGGGCCCAGCAGGTGGATGGACGCGCCCGCGTCCAGGTATACTTGCACCGGGTCGGCCACGTTGGCCAGGTCGATGGCCTCCAGCTGGTCCCGCGTGAAGTGGACGGAGTAGTAGCAGCGGTGGGCGATGGGAGTGTCCACCACGCCCATGGCCCACACGTCGGTGATCTTCTGGCTGGAGCGGATTGCGCACTCCGACAGCAGGATGCCCAGCCGCAGGGCGTAGTGGCTGGCGGCAATGCGACGCATGTCGTTTGTGGTCGAGACGATGCCGATTCCGTCCGAGTACGAGCTGGAGGCGAACGCCCGGGCGGGAGTCAGGTCGATCTTCAGCGCCACCTGCCCCGCGGAGACGTTCGTGCGGAAGTCCGCCGCGAGCCGGTAGGGAAGGACGACGCTCTCGATGGCGCGCGATATGGCGTGGCGCACGGCCCACTCCCCGTCGGGCTCGTCTTCCTTGGAGGGGTAGCCGAGCCTGCCCGTGGTCAGCTGGGCGCAGACGGAGTTGAGGATGCGCTGGTTGTAGCGGTAGAGCTCCTCCTCCGGGGCGTGGAGCGGGTCCTCCAGGTTGTCCCAGGCAAGGAGCGCCGCGTTGAGGGCCGCCTCGATCTTCACCACGTGGAGCATGGCGTCGTACGTGAGCTGGGTGGCTTGGATGCGCAGGTAGCAGAGGCCCGTGCGGCGTGGCCGCACCAAGGCCACTGCCGGCAGCTCGTCCATGGTGGTGAAGAGGCCGCCCTCAAGGAGGAGGCGGCAGAGCCAGAGCTCGAAGGCGGTTGGCGCGGAAAGGTCGTCCACACTTGGCGCGTCCGCAGGTACCAGGCCGCCCGTCTGCGCCGCCTGGCGCGTTCTGACCTCACCCACGAAGGCCTTCATCTCCGCAAAGGTGTCCTCCGCTGCCTCGAAGCGTTCCAAGAGCGCAACGTAGTCGAAGGCGGGGTCCTCCTCTGGGGCAATGGCGTCCGAGGGGACGATTCCGGTTGGCTCGGCATCCGTACCTTCGACGGCATCCGCCTCCTCCGCGGGTGCGGAAGGCTCCGGTGCCTCGTCCTCTTGGGCCGACTCCGCCTCGGCTGCAGGTGGTTGGTCAGCCGTTGCGGCAGCCTCGGGTTGTGACGGGCTGGCCTGGGCGGCTTCGCCTGACTGTGTGCTGGATGCCTGGTCCGCTCTGGCCTCGACCTTGGACTCTGTGGCGGCGTGCGCATCCAGCCGGGCGCGCCAGGTTGCGTAGGCGTAGGTGTGGACCACGACGAGCCCGCCCAGTATTACCGTGAGAAGCACTTCCAGGACGAAGAGGGGGCTGGTGACCTCCGGCGCAGTGGCAAGGATCAACACGAGGACGGCGGCGCACGCCGCCTCCTCCGCAATGAAGGTCTTGCTCTTGAAGAAACTGCCCCTAGACATAAAACCTGCCGCTCCCTTCGTGGTTTTAAGAGTAGCTATACCCCGTGGAGGGCGGTTTTACACGAGTTGCCCCACGCGTTCACGGGCTTCCCGCAACTTGCCGCGAGCACCTCTCGCGCCGGGGCTACTCCCCTTCGCCCTCGTCCTCAGACGTCGCGTCGGAGGACTCCTCGCTGGACGCGTCCTCGTCCGAATCGCCCGAGCTGTCCGAGGCGGTGTCGGATCCGCCGGACGTGGAGGAGGCCTCGAGGTCCTCTGCGGAGATCTGGGTGGGCCACACCGCACCCTCGGGCATGGTGGCGTTGCCGGAGGCTACGTCCGCGGGGATGGAGCTGTCGGACGAGAGGAGCTCGGACAGCGTCACGAAGCGGTACCCCTGGGCCTGCAAGGTCTGCAGAATCTGGGGGAGCGCCTCCACGTCCTGCGAGCGGTCACCGCCGCCGTCATGCATGAGGATGATGTAGCCCGGCTGGATTCCGCTCGTGGCATTGGCGACTATGGATTCCGACCCCTGCAGCCTCCAGTCGCCGGAGTCCATGTTCCAGATGATGGAGGCGGAGATGGTGCCCTGGGAGTCCAGCCAGGTCTTCTCCTTGAAGGAGCCGTAGGGCGGGCGGATGGTGGTGGTCTCTACGCCCGTCGCGTCCTTGATGGTCGAGAAGGTGCTGCCTATCTCCTCCCTCAGCTTGGAGGAGCTGAGGGTGGTCAGGTCCTGGTGCGTGTCGGTGTGGCTGCAGACCTGCATGCCCGCGTCTGCCACCCTCTTGGCCAGGTCCGGGTGCTCCGTGATGGAGTCCCCCAGGAAGAAGAACGTGGCCTTGGCGTCGTACTTGGCAAGGATGTCCAGGTACTGCTCGGTGTAGGTCTCCGCCGGGCCGTCGTCGAAGGTGAGCGCGACCAGCTTCTGGTTGTTGTCGGGCTTCACGTTGTGCATCTCTATGATGCAGTCCTGCACCTCCTGCAGGGTGTCGCCCTCGGCGGTGGTGCCGGACACCTTGCCCGTCCTGAGCTCCGTCTTGCCGACCTGGCCCCACTGCTTCACGTAGGAGACCGCGCCGTAGCCGCCCTCCATCTTGAGGACGGGCTGCTGCTCCTGAATCTGGACGTCGTAGTCCTCCGTGATGTCGGCGCCGTCGTCGAACTCTATGCTGTCGTGCGAGCGGGCCTTGTAGCTGGCCATCTGGTCGTGAGAGAGGTCGCTGCCGTTGACCTTGGCCGAGAAGGGCTCACCCTCGCCCTCCGTCAGCACGTCGCCCGAGACGGAGACGAAGTCCCCCGGCTTCACGCTGACGTGGCGGGCCTTCGCTATTGACGCAAGCGAGGACCCCACCTGCACCGTGGCGTCCGAGCCGTCCACGGTGATGGAGATGGGCCGGTGCGTCCAGAACACGATGAAGATGGCAAGCGCGGACAGGAGGACGATGGCCGTGACGATGACGGCCGAGTTTGACCGCCTCTGGGCCATGGGATCGTACGAGTTGTGGGAGTTGCGACGGTTGAGCTCGCGCGGGCGGGACTCGTCACGAGGCTCCACGCCAATGGGCGGCGCGGACCGCCGCTGGTGCTGGTCCGTCGCCCGCTTTTCGGCGTCGCGGCGGTTCTCGTAGCCGCTTCGGCGCTCGCGCCGCGCGGTGGCGTCTGCCGGCTGGCGGCCCGTGCGCTCGCGCGTGGCGGAACGCGGTGCCTGGGTGTCCAGGTGGGTGGTGCGGCGGCGCTGGCCCGTCGCTTGGGACCGCGCGCCTGACTGGACATCCCTGTTGTCGCGTGACTCATAGCGACCCTGTGCCATGCTTCCGCTTCCCGTCCTCGAATCGTGAGCGTCTCTGCTGCGTCTTTGGCTGCGTTGGTGGGAACCATTCTATGGGATGTGGGCCGCCTGGGGGCCGAAAGTCTCCTTTGGGGAGACGGCGTGAAGTTCCCTGGGGGGCCGCGCCGTCAGGATTCCTTGGGGGTGCTGGTGGTTTCGTGCGGAAGTCCGCGGAGGGCGGCAGGAGGGCGCCCGCTGGGCTAATCTTTCCTGGTCCCGAGTCGCGGTGGGAGTTAGGTGTGCCATGAAGAAGCTTATCGAGCAGTTCCTGAAGTTCGGCGTGGTGGGAGCCATTGCGTTTTTCATTGACTACGGCGTGCTCATGCTGCTCAACGTGGGGTTCGGCGTGAACTCCGTGGTGGCTGCCGGTATCTCGTTCACGGTCTCCGTCGTCTTCAACTACCTGGCGTCCATGAGGTACGTGTTCACCCACCGGGACGACCTCTCCCGTGGCAAGGAGTTCGCCATCTTCATCGTGCTCTCGGTCATCGGCCTCGCCATCAACGAGCTCGTGATGTGGGTAGGCCTCGTGACCATAGGCGGCGCCCCCGTTGCCGTCACGGCAACGAAGGTGGTTGCCACCGCGGTGGTCATGATCTGGAACTTCTTCAGCCGCAAGAAGTGGCTGGACGCCGGTGACGGTGCGGGACAGGCGGCGTAGGGGATAGCGTTCCTTCTCCCGCAGGGTGGCCCTGCGGCTCTTGGCTACCTTTGCCTGCGCGCCTGGTCAATTCGCCGGATGAAGAGCCCGCTCCTGAGCTTGGGCTCGAACCAGGTGGACTTGGGCGGCATGAGCTTGCCGTCATCGGCCACCGCCATGAGCTCCTCCACCGAGGTGGGGTAGAGCACGAAGGCGACGCCGTGCGCGCCGGCAACGGGCTCCAGCGCACGTGGGTCCTCCAGGCCCCCATGGAAGCTGAGGCGTGGGTCGGTTCGCGGGTCCGTGATGCCCAGAATGCCCTCGACTATCGTGCGGTGCAGAAGCGCCGTGTCGAGCTGGCCGTACGGGTCGTCCGTCGTGGCGCCCTGCCAGCGAAGCCGGTACCAGGCACCCTTCGCAAACACGCCAAAGGTGCCGTGCTCCGTGGGGGTGCAGGGCTCGGCCTGCGGCCGTGACCAAGAGAAGCCCGCCTCCTCCACGCGCCTCGTGAACTCCTCGAAGGAAAGCGCGCCCGTGTCGGTGACCACGCGGTTGTAGGGGAGCACGCGCAGCTGGCTGGCGGGGAACAGAACCGCCAGGAAGGTCTCGTAGGGCCGCAGGCTGCCGTCGGGACTCGCGCCGTCGCGCTCCCGCCAGTCCTGGCACACGCGCGCCGCCGCGGCCAGGCGGTGGTGGCCGTCGGCCACGTAGGCGGCGTCGATCGTGGCGAATGTGGCGCAGATGGCCTCTATCGCCGCGTCGCGGGCAATGCGCCAGACGCGCTGGCGCACGCCAAGCTCGTCGGTCCAGTCGTACAGAGGCTCTCCGCTGCGGGCCAGCCCCAGAATCACGTCCAGGGCGTAGTTGTCGCGGTAGGTCAGGAAGATAGGCCCCGTCTGGGCCCCCGTGGCCTTGATGTGGCGGACGCGGTCGTCCTCCTTCTCGGCGCGGGTGGCCTCGTGGCGGCGGATGGTCCCGTCCAGGTAGTCGTCAATGGCGCAGGAGGCGACGAGCCCGCACTGGCTGTGGCCCGAGGCCTCCGTCAGCTCGTACAGGAAGAGGCAGGGTCTCTCCTCGCGCAGGAGCGTGAAGTCGCGCTGGCGGTCCAGCAGCAGCTGGTGGGCCTTCTCGTAAACCTCGGGCGCGTAGGGGTCCTGGCCTGCGGGAAAGTTGGTCTCCGGCCGGTCTATGGCCAGAAAGGAGGTGGGGTGCGCGGCCGCGTAGGCGCGCGCCTCGCCTTCCGTGAAGACGTCGTAGGGAAGCGAGGTGAACTCGCCCACCTTCTCGGGACGGGGCCTCAGGCAATCGATTGGCTCCACTCGCATGACGTGCCTCCCACCTGGTCGTGATCCTGTGCCGGTTGGGCGATGCGCCCTAACGTGGCGACCCTACTGCTGGGACGTGCCCGGCAGGATCCTTACCAGGTACATGCCGGTAATGGAGCGCAGGCGCTGGATGGTGGGGTCATCCAGGTCGCCGGAGAAGTCGACCATGGTGTAGGCGTTGCCACCCTGCGAGACGTTGGCCATCTTCTGGATGTTCACGTCCGCGTCGGCCATGATGGAGGTGATCTGCGCAACCATCTTGGGCTTGTTGGCGTGCAGGGCGCACATGCGTCCGTCGTACAGGCAGGTTCCCAGGTCGATGTCCGGGTAGTTGACGGAGTTGTGGACGGTGCCGTTCTCCAGGTAGTCCTTCATCTCGCTGATGGCCATGTTGGCGCAGTTCTGCTCCGCCTCGCGCGTGCAGGCACCCATGTGCGGGGTGACGGTGGTGTTCTTCATCCGCATGGTCTTGGGCGTGGCGAAGTCGGTGCAGAAGTGGGAGAGGTGCCCCATGTCCAGCGCGTGCGCCACGGCATCCTCGTCCACGATGTCCGCGCGGGCGTAGTTCAGAAGCATGGCGCCGCGGTTCATCTTGTATATCTGCGGCTCGCCGATCATGCGGATAGTGTCCTCCTTGGAGGGCACGTGCAGGGTCAGGTAGTCGCAGTCGCGGCAGAGGTCGTCAAGGTCGTGCACGCGCGTGACGCTGGCGGAGACCTTCAGGGCGTGCTCCACAGAGAGGTAGGGGTCGTACCAGAACACATGGGCGCCCAGGTGCGACAGGGCGTTCGCCACCTTGGAGCCGATGTTGCCCACGCCCACGACGCCGACCTTCTTGCCCATGAGCTCGTGGCCCACGAAGGCCTTCTTGCTGCGCTCGGCGTCCTTGGTGATGTCTGGGTCGTCCGCGTGCTCCAGGCACCAGTTGACGCCACCCGTGACGTCGCGCGAGTGGGACAGCATCATGCCCAGGACCAGCTCCTTCACGGCGTTGGAGTTGGCGCCGGGGGCGTTGAAGACCACGATGCCCTGCTTGGCGACGCGCTCGTACGGAATGTTGTTGACGCCGGAGCCGGAGCGGGCGATGCAGCGGATGGAGGGCGGGAACTCAAGGTCGTTGATGTCCGAGGCGCGGATGAGGATCGCGTCGGCCTTGTTTATGTCCTGCGTGGAGGCATAGCCGTCGCCCAGCTTGGAGACGCCGTCCTTCGTGATGTTCTGGGTTATGTTGTCGAGAACGCGTACGTAGCGCATGATGATTCCTTTCTGCGGATGCCTGACGGTGTCTGGGGAGCCGGCCGGGTAGCCGGCTACAGAGATCGGGCCTCCGCAGCATGGGCGGCTTCGAACTCGCCCATGTACGAGATGAGGGCGCTCACCGCCTCTTCGGAGACGGCGTTGTAGCAGCTTGCGCGTAGGCCGCCCAGGCTGCGATGGCCCTTGATGTTGACTATGCCGTGCTCCCGGGCGCCCGCGACGAAGGCGGCGTCCAGCTCCGGCGTGGGGGTGTGGAAGGTGACGTTTGCTATGGAGCGGTCCTGCGGCTGCGCGTAGCCGGCGTAGAAGGGGCTCTGGTCAATGGCGTCGTAAAGCGGCTGGACCTTGCTCCAGTTTCGCTCTCCCATGGCCTCAACGCCGCCGCCGTCAAGCACCCAGCGGAAGATCTTCCCGCAGAGGTAGATGCCGTAGGTGTTGGGCGTGTTGTACATGGAGCCCTTGTCCGCCTGGAGCTTGTAGCCCATGTAGGTGGGGGTGATGTCCGCCAGCGCCGGGCCGTCCTGAATGAGGTCGTCACGCACGATGACCACGGTGACGCCCGCCGGACCGCCGTTCTTCTGTGCGCCGGCGTACACCAGGCCGTAGCGCGTGACGTCAATGGGGCACGAGAGGAACATGCTGGAGACGTCCGAGACCAGCGTGACGCTGCCGGTCTGGGGCAGGGCGCGGTACATGGTGCCGAAGACCGTCTCGTTCTGGCAGATGTAGACGTAGTCAAGGTCCTGGCTCACGGGAGCGCCGAGTGTGGGCACGTGGTCGAAGTGGGTGTCCTCGCTCGAGGCAAGCACGTCTGCCTGGCCGTAGCGCGCGGCCTCCTGCCAAGCCTTCTTTGACCAGCCGCCGCTAACCAGGTAGCCCGCATGGCCCGTGCGCATGAGGTTCATGGGCACGCCGGCAAACTGCAGCGTGGCGCCACCCTGAAGGAAGAGCACGCGGTAGTCGTCCGGAATGGAGTAGAGCTCGCGCAGGGCTGCCTCCGCGTCGTCGATGATTGCCTGGTACTCCTTGGAGCGGTGACTCATCTCCAGCACGGACATGCCCGTGCCGCGGTAATCGAGCATCTCACCCTGTGCCTCGCGCAGAACCGACTCTGGCATTGCGGCAGGGCCGGCAGAGAAGTTGTACACACGAGCCATAAACGTCCCTTCGTGTGGCCTTTGGGTTCAGACGGTTATAGCACATGAAAGCGACCGGAAATCAAAGCGTTACGAAAGGAGTATGGAAGGAGGGCATGGAAGGGCTGGGCAAGACCACGATCCTGGCGGGTGCGCCGAGTCCCCTCAGGCGTGACAACGCTATGATGCTGAAAGTGGTGCCGCTGGCCTGCGCGACCGCGCCGCCGGGGGCGAGCGCTCACGGGGCCGACCCCTGCACCAACCGGGAACGAAGGGACTTGGCATGATACGGACGTACTCCAAGGCGGACGTGGCAGCGCGTCGCCTGGCCATCTTCGACTTTGACGGCACGCTTGCCGACACCAAGACCAAGATCGTGGAGACCGCGACCAAGGTGCTCCTGGGCTTTGGGCTCACGCAGGACCAGCTGGGTGACGTGGGCCGCATCATCGGCCCTCCCTTCCCCTCCGCCTTCAGCGAGGTGTACGGGCTTTCGGCGGAGGACGCGGCGGAGGTCACGCGCCGCTACCGGGCCATTTACCACAACTATGGTCTTGAGGCCTGGCCCAGCTTCCCGGGCATACCGGAGCTGCTGGGCAGGCTCCGCGCGGCTGGGAAGCTGGTGGCCGTCGCCTCGTCCAAGCGGCAGACCGTGCTGCAGAAGGCCCTGGACGACGAGGGCGTGACGGACCTCTTCGATTACGTTCGCGGCAAGCAGGTGGACGACGCCACGACCAAGGCCCAGACCATTGCCGCGGTGCTCGATCACTTTGGCCTCACTGCGGGCGACGCGGTGATGGTGGGCGACCGCAGCCACGACGCCCTGGGGGCGAGGGAGTGCGGCGTTCCCTGCGTTGGCGTGACATACGGCGGCACGGGTGACGTGGCAGAGCTTTCGGGTGCCGGAGCCGACATAGTGGTCGACAGCGTTGAAGAGCTTGGGCGGGTGCTGCTCGGCTAGAACATTGCCACCGCCCATCGGCGGAAAATGGTATCTGATGCCCGTTCTATGGGTAAAAGGTGAGCATGTTGAGGACAGGTAGGCGGTATCCCGCTTGTCAGAAAGGGGCCATCATGGCTGGTTTTGATCCTATGGACATCGTTCGCAAGACGTTCCTGGTGGGTGTCGGCTTCGCGGCCACGGGTGCCGAGAAGACGCAGGAGGTCATCTCTGACCTCGTGAAGAAGGGCGAGCTCACCGTCGAGCAGGGCAAGGCCCTGAACGAGGAGCTCACGCGCAAGGCAAGCGCCACCATGAGCGATTCCGAGGACACGCTCCTTCGCGCGCGCCTGAGGACCATGAGCGCAGAGGACCGCGCTGCCTACGCAAGGAAGGTCGCGGAGGCTGCCGCTGCCGTGGACGCCGAGGAGGCCAAGGAGGCCAAGGGCGAGGCCGAGTCCGTGGATGCGGA
Organism: uncultured Olsenella sp.; assembly: GCA_900314495.1. Lineage (GTDB taxonomy): Bacteria > Actinomycetota > Coriobacteriia > Coriobacteriales > Atopobiaceae > Olsenella_K. The sequence continues at coordinate 59,897 of OMVJ01000002.1, read as the reverse complement.
AGACGAGCCCGTCGAGCCGGACAGCGCCGAGTAGCACGCTCTGGGCTTGGACAGCAGGGATTTGAGCGACCCGCCCGAGGGGAAGGCCCCCGGGCGGGTTTCGGATACAAGTGACGGTGGGCCAGGCCCTGGCGCAACGGCTGGTGCGGCAGGCGCGGATTCTTCTGTGCGAGGCACCGAACCCGTGGATGAGGCCGCGAGCGCGGCAGTGGGCGAGTCCGAGGCGGGCGGCAGGGTGCATGGACGCACGCTGGACGACTATGCCAACATAATCGACTCCATGCGCGACGAGTTCGGGCCTGGTCCGGAGTCCAACCACTCGCACACGCCTCCCAACGGACACGACTGGTATGACTTCGTGAACGCCAAGGCTGAGGATGAGTGGCAGGACACCATCGGCCTTTTTGGCGGCCATCGCGGTGACGAGGACCGCTATAACCTGACTCGTCGCAGCCGTAGCAGGCGCATCCGCGAGATGCTGGGCATCGTCAGGAAGTACGACATCTTCCACGGCCTCACCCCGGTGAGCCTGCGGCAGATGCTGGAGGAGCTTGGCCCCACCTTCGTGAAGGCCGGCCAGATCCTCTCCATGCGTTCCGAGATTCTGCCAGAGCCCTTCCTGCGCGAGCTCTCCAAGCTGCGCACGGACGTCGAGCCCATGGATCGCGAGGTCGTTCTCCAGACCTTGCGCAACGAGTACAAGACGCCCATCGAGGACATCTTCGATGCCATTGACGACGTGCCGCTTGGCTCGGCCTCGGTGGCACAGGTTCACAAGGCGCGCCTGGTGACGGGCGAGCTCGTGGCAATCAAGGTTCAGCGGCCGGGCGTGCAAGAGGTGATGGCGCAGGACATCGACATCATCCGCAGCCTTGCCAGGCACATGAGCAAGTTCATGGGGGACGACGCCTTCATCGACATCCAGTCCGTGGTGGAGGAGCTCTGGACCTCCTTCCGTGACGAGACCGACTTCCTGGTGGAGGCTCGCGCGCTGGCGGAGTTCCGCAGCAACAACGCGGACTGCAAGTTCGTTGACTGCCCCAAGCCCTACCTCAGGTGGTGTACGGAGCACGTGGTCGTGATGGACTACGTGCAGGGAATTCCCATCTCCAACACCAAGGCGCTCAAGGAGGCCGGTTACGACTTGGAGGAGATTGGCACCAAGCTCGTAGACAACTACACCAGGCAGATGCTGGACGACGGCTTCTTCCATGCCGACCCCCACCCGGGGAACATCATCATCTCCGGCGGCAAGATAGTCTTCATTGACCTGGGCATCATGGGCAGGCTCTCGTCGCACGACCGCGCCGCCCTGTCAGAGATCGTGGTGGCCGTGGGCCTGCGTGACACCCCGCGCCTGAAGAACGGCCTCGTTCGCTTTTCGGTCATGCCGGACACCTCGAAGATTGACCACGCGCAGCTCCTGGCGGACCTCGACGCGATCGTGGACAACTATGGCACGGCGGACCTTGCGGACCTGAACCTTGGCTCGTTCGTGAACGCCATCTTCTCGTTGGCGCGAAGGAACAACATAGAGCTCCCCAGCTCGGCCACCATGCTGGCGCGCTCGCTCGTGACGCTGGAAGGCGTGGTGGACGAGTTCCTACCCGGCGTCAGCATGGTGCAGATCGTCTCCACGCACCTGAAGGCGCACCGCTCGTACGGCGACACTGCCAAGCAGGAGGTCAAGGACCTTGCGCGAGAGGGGCGGGCGGCAACGCATGGCCTTTTGGGCGCGGCCTCCCAGGCCAACCTTGCCATGAACATGCTGACGCGCGGTCAGTTGCGCATGAACCTTGACCTGCCGGGAACCGATGACCCCATTGCGGATTTCGCGCACGCGTTTGACCGCCTTACCATGGGAATCGTGATTGCGGGCCTGTTCATTGGCTCGTCGGTCATCTACTACGCGGGCGTGCAGCCCGTCATCTTTGGCATTCCCATCGTGGGCTTCGTGGGATTCCTGGCGGCGTTCGTCCTGGGCGTGTGGATTATTCTTTCAATCATGCGCGAGGGCAGGAAGCGCGGCAAGTAGGCAGACCAAGCAACCAGCCTGCGTTACCGCAGACCACTCATGTCGATTGTGGCCCTATGCCAAGTCCTGACCTGCCAGCAGTTGCGCGACGAGGGTGCGCGTGGTCTGGTAAACGCCGGGGAGCTTGGACTCGCGCGGGCCGGCCACGTTCAACGTGATGCCGCGGCCGATTCCCGCCAGCCAGGTGCGCACCCGCTGGAGGTCGTCGGCCCCACTGACCACCAGGAGCGGCCGTCCGTACGAGATTGCGAAGCGCGCCGTCATCTCCGTCCCGCTCTTTGGCTCCAGGCCGGCTGGCGCGACGATGAGGGTGGCATGCGAGTCCCGCACGTTCCACGCGGTCCTCTCCACGTAGCTGTCCGTCGGGCATTCCCTGAGCTCGGGGTACGTAGCTAGTAACCCGGGCGCAACCGGCAGGTCCTCCGCCAGGCCTCCCTTGGGGCACCAGCCGCATATGGGGACCCCGGCGCCGCGCGCCGCATCCAAGGCGCCCCTGTCCGCGCCGGTTTGGCCGCCAGTGCGAACGTAGGCAATGCGTGCGATGCTCGCGTCCAGCGCGTCGGCCTCGCTCTGCTGTTGGGCGACGAAGCCAGGCTCGGTGGAGTCTGCCTTGTTCGCCGTCTCCCACTCCGTGCGGGTGAGCTGGCGCGTGCCGGCAGGACCTGAACCGGCGCTCCACACGGCGTCCAGCTCCAGGTCACGGAAGGCGTATTGGTTCATGAGCCTGATGGCCTCGGGAAGAAGCCCGGACTCGCGAAGGGCAGGTCCTGCCCAGTAGTCAACCAGGGCCTCGGTCTCGTCTATGTCCAGGCCTGACAGCCCGCCAATGCGCAGGGCGATGCAACCGTTTGGAGTGAGCGGTTGGCCGTCCCCACGCAGGACTATGGCAAAGACCTCCGGCTCTCCCTCCAGGTCCTCGAGCGTGTCCAGCAGTACCCTGCGGGAGGGGTGGGCGGGCAAATGGGTTGCCCGTGCGACCTCGGGGTCGGAGGCAAGCTCGGCAAGTGCGTCCGCGTCGGAGGGCAGCCAGGGCCTGAGGAGCATCTTGTCAGATTCGAGAAACTCTCTGCTGGTCATAGCTGGTCTCCTTCCTGCGGCTGCGCCACGAGAATATCAGAAGTTCTGCCCGGTAGTCTCTGCCCGCCGCCCTCGCGCGGCCAGGGGCTAGCGAATGGCCGCGACACCCTGCGTCGCGAGGGAGATGACCTTGTAGGCGCCATCGTACACGCCCTGCGCGTTTGCGTCCTCAATGCGGTCGCACATGAAGGGGATGAGCGCGCGGTCGTTCTGGAAGCTGTCGATCATGTCCAGCACCTCGTTGGTGTCATCCAGCTCGTAGGTGCCGTCGCCGACCTCCGCAGACCGGATGGCACCCCATGCCTCGTGGCCGCCCACCCGGTGGATCATGAGCTTCGGCACGGGGTAGAACGAGAACTCGCTGGGCTTCGTCACGAGCACGTCCGAGCAGCGCATGAGTACGTTGGAGCTGTACACGGCGGAGAAGATGTCCTCGTCCCAGAAGGCGTGAACGCCGCCTGCCTCGCCGTCCAGGGCGGCCCTGGCGAACTCGTCCACTTCGGCAAAGCTGCCAAAGTGCTCCACGCTGACGGCCGAAAGGCCCCTCACCTGCTTCTTCAGCGCGTGCCAGACGTTCTTGTGGTCTCCCACGTTGACGAAGAGCGTGGCGGCCCCAGACCGCACGTACGGCAGGACGTGCGTGACGATAGCGGCGAAGAGTCCCTGTTGGGCGCCGGCGCCACCCACGGAGAGCAGGTAGCGCACTGGGCCGTTACCGGCGACGCGACTGCGCCTGCGCTCGCAGTCTGCATGGATGTTTGCCACCAGCTCGTGGTCAACGTAATGGCCCGTGTAGAAGAGCGAGCCCTCCGGCATGGGGAGGAGCTGGCGCGAGGAGTCCATTCCCCGCAGCTGATGGTAGCCAAGGTAGGCGCTGGGAGTCTGCACCGTGTGGATGGAACCCTCCGCCAGGTGCAGCGCCATGGGCCAGTTGTCGGGGATGGCGTTGACCACGTGGGTCATGCCGGCGTGCACGGCCGCCTGGCTTGGCCAGACGTGCGTGCCAACATAGGGGGTGTCCTTGTCTATGTCGCGGAAGATGGGCACGCAGAGCTCGGTGTTCTTCTGGTCCGCCGAGTTGTACGAGAGCTGGCGGAAGCCCTCCGAGTTAAGCGGCTCCCAGACCAGCCTGTTGAACAACCCCACCTTCTGCGAGAGGCGGGAGCCCATGGAATAGAGGTCGTTCTGGTGGGCGATCATGGCGGACCCCGTGGTGCCCTTGAAGCTGGCGAGGTCAAGCCAGTAGGGGGTGTAGCCCATTGCGTGCGCCGCCGAGGCCATGGCCATGGAGATGCGGTAGTGGCCGAAGCCCATGCGGATGTTGCCAACAATGACGGGCTTGCCGTCCGCGCCGGGGACGGTCCTGCTGGTCTGCCCCGGCTTGGGTGCGCTGGCCGCGTCGGCGTTGATGTCCAGCGGCGCGTCGCCCCCTGCGGCCATGACAAGGTTGCGGACGCCGAGCGCCTCGCTGATCACGGGCACGGGAGCGCTCTTGAGGTGGTAGATGGCGTTCGTGTCGTCACCGTACTTCTTCAGGTAGCCCTCTTTGGACTGGCATGCCTTGCGATAGGTCCTCTCGTCCTGAGTGTTACCGAAGACCGACTGTGCCCTGTCGTTCCCGAACGCCATCTTCATCCCCCTTGACGGTGTGGTGCATGAAGTGATAGTTTGACTATCATTCTGATAGACAGACTATCACCAAACGGGAACGGCGGTCAAGGAGGAGTTGTGATGGCACAGGACGCGCGGTTGCAGGCTGCGTTTCCCAAGTTCGCGCAGGGCATCTCCTTGGACGAGTGGGAGTATCCCCAGGAGGACAGGGCGGTCGTGTGCGCGGCCTCCCTGTTCCTGAGGGACGGCATCGGCAACGTGAAGATGACCGACATCGCGCGTGAGGCAAACGTTGGCGTCGCCACGCTTTACAGGCACTTCTCCACGAAGTCACGCCTTGCCATTGCCGCGGGCACCCTCATGTGGCGGCGCATCAACGCCGGCATACACGACCTTGTTGAGTCCGGGGAGTTCCTGCGGCTCAACGGCCTGTCGCGCCTTGAGGCCCTGCTGGCGGAGTACTGCGAGGTCTACGTCGCGCACCCCACCTTCGTCCGCTTCCTGGACGAGTTCGACCATCTGGTGCTGGCGGAGGGCGTGCAGAAGTCCGAGTTGGAGGAGTACGGGCGTGAGGTGGACTCGTTCTACCTCATCTTCGACGACGCGTACCTGCTTGGCAGGCAGGACGGCTCTATCAAGCGCGTGATCGAGTTCAACTCCTACTACCATGCGGTCGCCCACGCCCTCATGGGCGTGGCGGAGAAGTTCACGAGGGGGGAGATCATCCCGTCGGATGACTTCTCGGCGGGCGAGAAGGAGCTGAGGTGCATCGTCCAGATGGCGGTGCTTGCGCTGGGGACCGAGAACTAGGGATGCTGGCGGCGCATTGCGTCGCCTGGAAGTGTGGCGGTGTCTCTTGCCGCCCGAGGCGGCTGGGCCGCAGGGGAGGAATCGCATGGAGCAGAAGGAACTGGCAGACGGGCGCATTCTCAGGCTGTTTGCCATCGGTCAGTTGGGCTGGGCAATACTCTCGGGCATCATCAGCAATTGGCTGGTGTACTTCTACATGCCGTCCGAGACCATGCTTGGCAGGGGCATGTCGGTCTTCATCACCCAGGGCGCCGTCTTCCTGGGCCTGACCGTCATCGGCGTCATCACGGGCTGCGGCCGCCTGCTGGACGGCTTCATCGACCCGTACATCGCCTCCAGGTCCGACTCGCTGAAGAATCCGCTTGGCAGGCGCATTCCCTTCATGCGTCTTGCGGCGGTGCCCTTCGCCCTCATGACCACGTTGGTCTTCGTGGTTCCCGGCACTTCCAACCCAACCGTCAACAACGTGCTGCTCTTCGTCTGCCTCATGCTCTTCTACGTCACCCTGTCGCTCTATTGCACGCCGTTCAACGCGCTCATTCCAGAGCTGGGTCGCACGCAGGAGCTTCGCATCAACCTCTCCACGTACATCTCCGTCACGTACTTCCTGGGCACGGCCCTTGCCTACCTGGTGACCACCGTCACCAGCTTCCTGGAGCCCACCTTCGGGCTCGTGGGCAGCTTCAGGCTCACCGTGGCGGTCCTTTCCGTCCTTGCGGCAATCTGCATGCTCGTTCCCGCCTTCGGCATTGACGAGACTCGCTATGCGGACATCATCCCGTCGGACACGCCCATGTTCCAGTCCGTGGGGAAGACCTTCAGGAACCGCAACTTCCTCGTGTTCGAGAGCTCGGACGTGCTCTATTGGGTTGCCATCACCATGTTCCAGACGGGCATGACGTACTACATCACGGAGCTCATGGGCCTGTCGGACTCCCTGTCGTTCGTCTTCTTCGCCGCCATGACCGTCATCTCCCTGGCGTTCTACGCCCCGGTCAACGTGCTTGCCAAGAAGTACGGCAAGAAGCGCCTGGTCGCCTTTGGCTTCTTCTTTTTCTGCGTGGCCTTCTTCGTGACCTCGGTCTGCGGGCAGTTTGGGATTCCCGGCATGGTGTGGGGCGTGCTCGTTGCCGTGCTCGCCGCCATCCCCATGGCAATCCTCGGCATCCTTCCGCAGGCGGTTCTGGCAGACATCGCGGAGGCCGATTCCGTGGTCACCGGTGAGAACAGGTCCGGCATGTTCTATGCAGCGCGGTCCTTCAGCATGACTTTGGGCCAGACCCTGGCAATGATCCTCTTCACCTCGGTCTCCATCCTCGGCACCAATGGGCTTGGCTACCGCCTGACGGCAGTCATCGCCACGTGCTTTTGCCTGGCCGGTGGCCTGATCTTCACCAGGTACCGCGAGCGCGACGTGCTGAAGACCATTGACGGCAATGCGCCACGGGAACCCGAAGGGAAGGACGGCGAATAGTCATGAGCCTCGCGCCAAGCTTCCGGGTGCGCTATGAGGCGAAAGGCGGCCTGTACGAGGTCTGCCTGCCTGCCGGCATGGGCGACCCAATGTCCCTGCTGCCCATAGACGTGCGGGTGGTGCACGCCGCCGGGGAGACCTGGGAGTCCTGGCGGCTGGTGGCAACCACGCGGTGCCAAGTGCGAGTCACGTCTGTGTGCGCCACCATGCCCTGCGAGCTGCGCCACGCGGAGGCGCTCTTCCTCAATGGCTACAACTCCTGGACGGACTCGGTGGAGCGCAGCCCCTGGGCGGGGATGCGTGGCCTGCACGGCGTTCCGCGCGCGGTGGTGGGCAAATGGGCCCTGGACGGGTCTGGGGACTACCGCTTCACGAAGGAGGACGCGAGGCCGGGGCACCAGCATGGCTTTGGCTATGGCTACACGCGCAACGGTGGCCGCGTGACCCTGTTCGGGTCCCTTGGTGAGGACACCGGCTTCACGACTCTTCGCGAGGACGCGTGGCACAACATGATGGAGTTCCAAAAGGAACCGCCGGCAAGGCTGCTTGAACAGGGGGAGACCCTGGAGCTCTTCTCTCTGGCAGTGATTCGTGACGAGCTTGGCCAGGCCTTCTCCACCTACATGGACCTGCAGGGAATCGCCCGCAGGCCGGCGGAGCGCGCCGTGGGGTTCTCCAGCTGGTACCGGCACTACGGCCAGATTGATGCCACCTGCCTTGCGCGGGACTTCGCGGGGTTCCGCGCCGTGCTTGACGGTCTTGACACGCAGGGCTGTGCCCGGGTCTTCCAGATTGACGACGGCTATGCAAAGGTGGGGAACTGGCTTCAGCCTGACGGCCTCAGGTTTCCGGAGGGCCTCGCCCCGCTTGCGAGTAGCATCCGGGCGGCAGGCTACGTTCCGGGCCTGTGGATGGCGCCCTTCGTGTGCGAGCGGGAGTCTGACCTCTTCCGCAGCCACCCGGACTGGGTCATGCGGGACGAGGCCGGCGAGCCCATAGCCACGGGGAGCCATTGGTCGGGAGGCGTCGCGCTGGACACGCGCAACCCGGATGTCCGTGCGTACGTTGCCAGCTGTCTCGGCACGGCAACGCGCGAGTGGGGCTTTAGCCTCTTGAAGCTGGACTTTCTGTATGCGGCCTGCATGGTGCCCCACGACGGCCTCAATCGCGGGCAGCTCATGGCGGACGCGCTGGACCTGCTGCGCGCCTCCGTGCCGGCGGGAGTCGCCTTCGACCTCTGCGGCGTACCCCTGGTCTCTGCCTTTGGCAGGTGCGAGTATTGCCGCGTGGGGTGCGACGTCGGCCTTGACTGGGACGACAAGCCCTACATGCGCATGCTGCATCGCGAACGCGTGAGCACCAAGAACAGCCTTGCCAACACCCTGGGCAGGGCGCACCTGAACGGCCGCGCCTTTCTGAACGACCCAGACGTCTTCTTCCTGCGCAGCGACGTGCGGCTGACGCCCTCCCAGCGAGAGGACCTGCTCGCGGCGGATGTAGCGTGTGGCGGGGTGCTCTTCACGTCCGATGACATGGGGGAGTGGGGCCAGGACCAGCTCTTACGGTACCGCAGTGCCGTGAGAGCCTTCTGCAGCCGCAAGGACTGAGCCCGCTGGTCTAGTCCACCATCTTGACGGAAGCGATGACGGGCTGGTCGTCCCTGGCAACGGTTCCGTTGTCGTCTTGCACGGGCGTCTTGTCCGCAATGGCATCCACGACTTCGATGCCCTCGGTTACGTGGCCGAACGCCGCATACTGGCCGTCCAGGGAGTCCGTGGTCTCCTGCATGATGAAGAACTGGGAGCTCGCGGAGTCGTTGGAGTTCGAGCGCGCCATGGAGATGGTTCCCCGCGTGTGCACGAGGGTGTTGTTCACGTCGTTGGCGACGAACTCGCCCTTGATTCGCCTCTCGGAACCGCCGGTGCCGTCGCCGTTGGGGTCCCCGCCCTGGATCATGAAGCCCTTGATGATGCGGTGGAACGTCAGGCCGTCGTAGAAGCCGTCGTTGGCGAGCTGTGCGAAGTTGCTGACGGTGATGGGGGCCATGTTGGCGTTGAGCTCGACGGAAATGGTGCCGAAGTCCTTGACCTCGATGGTGGCGTGGTGGAGCCCCTCTCCGTACCCGTTGTCAAGCGGCTTGGTGATGAGGGAGGAGTCCTCGTCCGCCGTGCTGGATGACGCGGCGCTTCCCTGGCCCCCTTGGCCGGAACTCCCCGCGGAGGAACCCGCCGGAGCCTGGCTCGAGGACGATGCCTGAGAGGCTCCGCACGCCGCGAGGCCCAAGCTCGCCGTTCCCAAGGCCATGGCCTCCACAAAGTGCCTGCGACTCATCTGAAAAGACATGCGGACCTCCTTGCCCCTGCTCCTTTGTCGTGAGTACCCATCATACGGGTTGGGGAGCCCGTCGTACGACTGGGCTCCCCAAATTGGTCGGATGTTCGTATTGCGCGCGGCGGCCGCGAGCGCGTGGCGTCGGCGGCTACTCCAGCTCGAATGCGCCGGTGTACAGCTGGTAGTAGGTGCCCTTCTTGGCGATGAGCTCGTCGTGCGTGCCGCGCTCGATGATGCGGCCGTGGTCCAGGACGATGATCATGTCGGAGTTTCGGACCGTGGAGAGGCGGTGGGCAATCACGAACGTGGTGCGGCCCTCCATCAGGGCGTCCATGCCGCGCTGGACGATCTGCTCGGTGCGGGTGTCGATGGAGCTCGTGGCCTCGTCCAGAATCATGACCGGCGGGTCGGCGACGGCGGCGCGGGCGATGGAGAGGAGCTGGCGCTGGCCCTGCGAGAGGGACTCCGCGTTGTCCGTGAGCCAGGTCTCGTAGCCCTGCGGCAGGCGCTCGATGAAGGAATGGGCACCTGTCAGCTTGGCCGCGGCAATGCACTCCTCGTCCGTGGCGTCCAGACGGCCGTAGCGGATGTTGTCCATGACCGTGCCGGTGAAGAGGTTCACGTCCTGGAGGACGATGCCCAGCGACTGGCGCAGGTCCGCCTTCCTGATCTTCTCGATGTTGATGCCGTCGTAGCGGATCTTGCCGTCGGAGATGTCGTAGAAGCGGTTGATGAGGTTGGTGATGGTAGTCTTGCCGGCACCGGTCGCGCCGACGAAGGCAACCTTCTGTCCGGGGGTCGCGTGGATGTTGATGTCGTGCAGGACCTCGTGGTCGGGCACGTAGCCAAAGCTGACGTGCTCCAGGACGACGTCACCGCGGAGGGGCTGGTAGTCCGTGAGCTTGCTGGTGTCGGTGTGGGGGTGCTTCCAAGCCCACATGTCCGTGCGGTCGGTGGTGGGGACGAGCTCGCCGCCCTCCATCTTCATGTTGGTGAGCGTGACGTAGCCCTCGTCGCTCTCGGGGATCTGGTCCAGCAGGGTGAAGATGCGCTCGGCACCGGCCAGGCCCATGACCACGAAGTTGATTTGCTGCGACACCTGTCCGATGGAGCCGGCGAAGCGCTTGGTGAGGTTGAGGTAGGGCACCACGATGTCTATGCCCAGCACCATGCCGGAAATCGCGAGGTTGGGCGTGCCCAGGGCCAGCATGATTCCGCCGGCAAGTGCCACCAGCACGTAGGCCACGTTGCCCAGGTTCATGAGGATGGGGCCCATGGTGTTGCCGTAGATGTTGGCGTTCTTTGATGCCTGGAAGAGCTCCTCGTTGACCTTGTCGAACTGCTCCTGCTCGGCGGCCTCGTGGGTGAAGACCTTGATGACCTTCTGGCCGTTCATGGCCTCCTCGACGAAGCCCTCCTCCTTTGCCAGGGTGACCTGCTGCGCCAGGAAGAAGTGGGCCGACTTGCCGCCCATGAACCTCACCAGCCAGGCCATGAAGGCCACGATGGCCAGCACGACAAGCGAGAGGTTCACGGAGTACCAGACCATGATGCAGAGGGTGAAGAGCATCTGCAGGAACATGGTCAGCAGGTTGGGAAGGGCCTGGCTTATGAGCTGGCGCAGGGTGTCCACGTCGTTGGTGTAGTGGCTCATGATGTCGCCGTGGGCGTTCCTGTCGAAGTAGCCAATCGGCAGGTCCTCCATGTGGTCGAACATCTTGTTGCGCACCTGCATGAGGGTGCCCTGGGTGATGACGGCGGCGAGCTGCGTCTGCGCCACGTTGCAGCCGATGGCCACCGCGTACACGCCAATGAGCTGCAGCACGATGGGCACAAGCTCCCGCACGGCGGCGTTCCAGTTGCCGGCCTGCCAGTAGCGGCCTATGACGTCGATGGCGCGCTGCATGAAGACGGACGGCAGGGAGGTGAGGATGGCAGCCAGGGCGATGGTTGCGATCATGATGACGAGCATGACGGGGTAGAAGGTGAAGACCAGCTTGATGGTGCCGCGCAGCACCTGCATGGGGTTGGCTGCGCCGCGCCCCTTGCCGTTGCCGGACGCGCCGGGCTCCGGTGCGTCCTTCAGGCGGGCCTTGTCGTTCTTGATCGCCTGGATGCCCCTGGCGTTGGTTGCGTTACTCATGGTCGCTCACCCCCTCCTTGGTGGCGGATGCCCCGCTTGCCATCGACCCCATCTCCACGTCGTGGGACTGCTTGTTCTGCGAGGTGTAGGTCTCCCGGTAGATGTCGCTTGTGCGCAGCAGCTCCTCGTGGGTGCCAATGGCGCTGATGCGGCCGTCGTCCATGACCACGATGCGGTCCGCGTCCTCCACGGAGCTGGTGCGCTGGGCGATGATGATCTTGGTGGTCTCGGGGATGAAGCTCCTGAAGCCCTGGCGAATGAGCTTGTCCGTCTTGGTGTCCACGGCGCTGCTGGAGTCGTCCAGAATCAGGATCTTGGGCCTCTTGAGCAGGGCGCGCGCAATGCACAGGCGCTGCTTCTGGCCGCCGGAGACGTTGGTGCCGCCCTGGGTGATCATGGTGTCGTACTTGTCGGGGAAGAGCTGGATGAACTCGTCCGCCTGGGCAAGCTTGCAGGCCTCCACCAGCTCCTCGTCGGTGGCGTTGGGGTCGCCCCAGCGCAGGTTGTCCTTGATGGTGCCCGTGAAGAGGACATTCCTCTGCAGCACCATGGCCACCTTGTCGCGCAGGGTGTCAAGGTCGTACTCGCGCACGTCGTGGCCACCCACCTTCACGGAGCCCTCCGTCACGTCGTACAGGCGGCTGATCAGCTGCACCAGCGTGGACTTGGACGAGCCCGTGCCGCCGATGATGCCAATGACCTCGCCACTCTTGATGTGCAGGTCCACGTCCGTGAGGGCCATGCGCTCCGCGTCCGCGGAGTACTCGAAGCTCACGTGGTCGAAGTCGATGGAGCCGTCGGCCACGCTGGTGAGGGGCTCCTGCGGGTTGGCCAGGTCCGGCTGCTCGCGGATGACCTCGCAGATGCGGCGGGCGCTCTCCTCCGACATGGTGACCATGACGAAGATCATGGAGAACATCATGAGGCTGATGAGCATGGAGAAGCCGTAGGTGATGAGGGCGGAGAGCTGGCCCACCTGCATGGCGGTGCCGGCGGACTGGACGATGGCGCGCGAGCCGAAGAAGATGACGAAGGTGTACACCGTGTCGATTGCCAGCGACATGAGCGGCATGTTGAAGGCAAGGATGCGCTCCACGTGCACGAAGTCGTGGTAGAGGGCGCCGGACGCCGCGTTGAACTTCTGCTTCTCGTACTCCTCGCGCACGAAGCCCTTGACCACGCGGATGCCGGAGACGTTCTCCTCCACGGAGTCGTTCAGGCGGTCGTACTTCTTGAAGATGCGCTTGAACATGGGCATGACCTTCACGGCGATGAAGATCAGCAGGAAGCCCAGGATGATGGACACGACCACGTACACCACGGCCATGGAGCCGCCGGTGACGAAGGCCATGACGATGGCGAATACCAGCATCATGGGGCTCCTTATGGCCACGCGGATGATCATCATGTACGCCATCTGCACGTTGTTGGTGTCCGTGGTGAGGCGGGTCACCAGCGAGCTGGTTGAGAAGCGGTCTATGTTGGAGAACGAGAACCGCTGGATGTTCTGGAACATGTCGTGCCGCAGGTTCTTTGCGAAGCCCGTGGCCGCGACGGAGCAGGTGATGCCCGCACTGGCGCCGCATGCGAGCGACACGAGGGCGAGGATGATGAGGATCAGGCTGTAGTAGCCGATGCGGCTCATGTCTGCGCCGGCGTTCAGCTCGTCGATGAGCTGCGCCGTGATGAAGGGGATGATGCACTCGATGACGACCTCACCAATGATGAGAACGGGCGTCAGCAGTGACAGCTTCTTGTATTCCCTGACGCTCTGCCCCAGGGTGTGGAAGATTTCCCCAAGCGTGAGGTCCTTGCCCCCGCCCGTGCGCTGGTGGCTCTCCACCACCTGCTCGCGTGCGATGGCGGCCTTCTCTTCCTCTGTGAACTTCTGTGCCACCTACATCCCCCTCTCTTCTACGTTGGCTGGCATTTCCTCTTCCAGCCTCTTCCAGTGACTCACCACTCGGTCAAGCATGTCCAGCAGCTGCTGCCGCTCCTCGCCCGTCAGCGGGGCCAGGCAGGTTTGCTCGAAGGCACGCTTCTCCTTGAGGAACTCCTCCGCGCGCGCCTTGCCAGCGCTCGTGAGCGCGATGTCGCGTTGGCGGGCGTCGTCCTCAGAGACGGTCTTCTCCACCAGGCCCCGCGCCTCCAGCTTGCCAAGCGTCTCTGACAGCGCGGCGGAACTGACGCCAGAGACCTCCTGTATCTCCCTCTGCGACAGGCGCCCCCCGGCGCACAGGAGTCGCGTGAGGATGTGCCGCATGCCGCTTCGGCCGCCTGCGTGGACGTGCAGGTAATGGCCGAAGAAGCCAAAGTCATGCAGGACGTCATGCTCGATGCTGAGCTGGGGGCCCTGCGTGCAGACCGCGTCAAACATTGATTCCTTTCTTTTGCCAATCACGTTTGCCATAAGAATCCTAGGTACCTAACGAATAATCGTCAAGTACCTACAGGAATCAGCTTATTTGTGCACAGTTGCCCGCAACTAGCGGAGTTGTGCGCAGCTACGCGCAGCGGGCGATGGTGCGCAGCAGGCAACCCGCCACCGCGTCCGGCGCCTCCTTGGGCAGCGTGTGGCCGCACCCCGGCACGATCTCAAGCACCGCGCCCGGAATGGAATCGCAAATGGCGCGCGTCTGCGCGGGGTCAATCATGTCGAACTCACCCACCAGCACCGTGGTCGGGCAGGTGATGCGCCCGAGCGAAGCAGCCTCTATGTGCGGCTCAACCTCCATCAGCCGCAGCAGCTCGGAGGTGTGGCGGGCCTCTTCCGGGGTGGGGGTCAGCAGCGCAACGTCCACCGCGCCGGGCGCGTCCGAACCTTCCCAATAGTCCGCCCAGGCGTCCAGCGCCCGGCGCGCGTCAAGGAGTCCGCCGTCCTCGTCCAGCACGCCCTCCGGCGTCAGGTTGGCACCCTCCGCAACAAGGGTCGCCACGCGGTTGCCGTGGTCGCGGGCCATGAGCAGCGCCTCTATGCCCCCGTCGGAGAAGCCCAGCACGTGGGCGCGCGTCACGCCAAGCGCGTCCAGCACGCGCAGCGCGTCCTCCGCCATGAGCTCGTAGGTGAGGGGAGCCGTGCCGCGGGTGGACTTGCCCTGCCCGCGGCTGTCGGGGGCCACCACGGTGTGGCCGGCGCGCACCGCAGCGTCTATTACCTGCCCGAAGATTCCGTGCTCCTCCCCGTTGCCGTGCAGCAGCAAGACGGGGGTGGTGGCTGCGGGATCTTGCGCGCCGTACACGAAGGTGGCAATCTGCGCCCCGTCGGGCATGGCGACGCACAGGGCTCGCGTCAGCGCCGCGGTGGGCAACAGGTAGGGGCTGGGGAAGTGCAGCTGGGGTTGGACGGGTGCCACGGTTCCTCCTAGGTGAGAAAAAACGCCCCGAACGACGCACGTGCCGTCCGGGGCGAGGGTGTGAACTTGGTGCCAGGGCCATGCCTTCGGGCCGCGTGTTACTTCTGGTGGGGCAGCTTCTGGAAGAAGTCCGTGCGGGGCGGAAGCTCCACCAGGGCATGCTCCTCGGGCCTCTCGCCCGCGTCGGCAGCCAGCTGGGCAGGCGTCTTGAACGCGTTGTCCCAGCTGAAGAAGGCCACGGGGTCAAACGCAAAGTGCTCGCAGATCTTCTCGCAGCCAAAGGGTGCCGCGGGGTGCATGAGCAGCGTGACGGTGCGCAGGGCCGCGAAGGCGTTGGCCAGGGCGTGCGCGTAGGCCTCGTCGTCGCCCTTGGCCGCCTTGGACTCGTCGCCCCAGCGCTTGTTGGCGTCGCGGCAGAAGGTCTCCGCCACCGCCAGCGCGCCGTGCGCGTCAAAGAGGTAGGCGGCTCGCTCGTACTCCAGCGTGCCCTTGGTGCAGGCGTCAATCACGTCCGCGTCCGCCTCCACCGCGGGCAGGTGGCCGCCGCAGGCGTTCTGTGCGCCGTAGAAGCAGCTGCGTGCCAGTCGGTTGAAGATGTTGGTGAGGAAGGCGGACTCCTTGAGGGCCGGGTCAACCACGCGCGGGTCGTCCTTGACCAGCACCTCCTGGCCGGTCTTCTTGTCCTTGTGGCTCACGCTGGTGTCAAACGCCTTGGGCGAGAAGGACACGGCCTTCTGGTCCAGTCCCAAGGACAGCCAGTGGCAGCGCAGCTGCTCCGGCGTGTAGTAGTCTAGCAGCTCCTCGGCCATGGGCGGCTTGATCTTGCCGGAGCTGGAGGCCTTCTTGTTCATGAACAGTATGTGGTAGTTAGCTATGGGCGTGTCCTGGAAGAGGCCCCAGTCCAGCGCCTCCCACAGGGCGGGCTGCGCCGTGCAGTAGAAGTAGATGTTGTCCTGGCCAATGAACTGGTACACCTTGGCGTCGTCCGCGCACCACCAGTCGCGCCAGTCCGTGGAGCTGTAGGTGCCCTCCGGCGCCGTGGCAAGGGCCGTCTGAACGAAGCTGATTGGCGCCCACAGGGACTCCGGCCAGCACCAGACGGTGCGGTCGCGCACGTCGGCAAGGTCCGGTGCGGGAACGCCCCAGTCAATGTTGCCCGTGATGCGGAAGGGCAGCAGGGTCTTGCCGGTGCGGAAGCGCACGCCGGCGGCCTCCAGCACCTCTCGCGCGGCGTCGCGGTCCTTCCAGTCCCGGAACTCCACGCTGAAGGACTGCTGGTTTCCTTCGGCCTCGTGAACGGTGTGGGCGGGCAGCTTGCCCTCCGCGGCGTCGAAGCCCTCGCGGAACTTGCTCTGGATGTAGATGACGGGGGCCGCAAGCGACTCGCGCACGGTCTTGGTCACGATGGAGCGTACCTGCTCGTCCATGTCCCACTCGTCCATGAGCTCCTCGAGCGTCTTCTGGAAGGCGGGCAGGTCGAAGTACCAGTTGTCAACGGGGCGCAGCTCGGGCGTGGTACCGGTGAGCTGAGAGACGGGCTCGATCAGCTCCTCCGGGTCAAACTGATGGCCGAGGTCGCACTCGTCCGCATAGGCCTTCTCGGACTTGCAGCCGCGCACGGGGCACCTGCCTATGACCTGCCGGCCGTTCAGGAACTGGCCCGCCTTCACGTCAAAGAACTGGCGGGTGCTCATCTTGTGCAGGTAGCCGCGGTCGTACAGGCGCTTCAGCACCTCCGCGGTGAGGTCCGCGTGGAACTTCTTCGCGGGCTCCAGACCGGAGCCTGCGTACAGGTTGAGGCTGATGCCGTACTTGTTGAGGGCGCGCAGCTGGTCGTTGTGGTTGCCCTCCACGTAGTCCGTGATGGTTCCCTGGTAGCCCTCGCCCTCGACCTTCTTGCGGTAGCCCTCCATGATGGGCGAGCCGTAGCAGTCGGTGCCCGAGACGAACACCACGTTCTGCGCGCCGATGCGGTCGCGCAGGAAGCGCGCGAAGAAGTCGGCGGGAACGAAGACGCCGCCAATGTGGCCGAAGTGCAGGTTCTTGTTGCCGTAGGGCATGCCGCCCGTGATAACGGCGCGGTGGGGGAAGGTCGGACGGCTTTCCATGGAAACCTCAGAAGACATGCAAGGGTCCTTGTCTGCTGTTTGCCGCACGCTGGCGGCACCTGTGGAACGTGGCCGATTATCCCACAAACGCCGCTCCTCGCATGCCGTGCAAGTGGTGCTCTTGTGGTCTTGTTACTCGTTGGTACCGTTTTTTGTGCGCTTGTGGTGGTAGAGGCGGACGTGCCGCACCTCGTGCGCCACCTTGCGCGCCTCCCTGGAGACCCCCGGCGTCAAGTCCACGCTCGTGGGGGAGAGTATGTTGTACCTGAGCGAGAGCTGCCTGAGGCCCACCGTCACCACGACGGAGGCCGCCGCCGCCCAGGGCCGCCGCAGGCGCAGGAACACGATGCACACGTAGTAGGCAATGGACCCCGCCACCGCGCAGAGGGCATAGAGGTTGCCACGCTTGAATATGCGTGGGACCTCGCCCAGGAAGACGTCGCGTATGGCACCGCCGCCCACCCCCGTGAGCAGGCCCATGAGGATGCACGCCGACGCGTGGAGCTCGTAGGCTATGGCCTTGTCCGTTCCGGTTGCGACGAAGAGCGCGAGGGACAGCACGTCCACCCACTCGAAGAGGCGCGGGAAGCGGTGGAAGATGCCGGGGAAGGCGAAGCCGAAGATGCCGGCGGCAATGGAGACGGGGATGGCCCACCTGGAGTTGAGCACGTACACGTTGCCGACCTGCATGATGGCGTCGCGGATGATGCCACCGCCCAACCCGCAGCAGAAGCAGAGGGCGAGCATGCCCACCAGGTCCAGGTGCCTCTTCTGCGCGGACAGCACGCCCGAGAAGGAGCCGACGGCGACGGCGGCGAGGTCAAGCCACAGGGGTAGAGCCAGGGGGCTGGTGTCTATGCCCGAAGCGACGAAGAACAGGTCGTACAAGGAGGCCTCCTCCCGGTGCTGGCCAACTGGCAGCGTTAGCGTAGCGCCTCGGGTCCGCCCTTGCCAGAGCGTTCATGCTAGGATTCACGGCATGAGACGAATCGCGGACATAGACATACTGGACGACCAGAGCCTCCTGCGGGACATGACCGTGCAGGGGTGGATCATCCTCGCCGCTGGCGTCGCGCTGGGCCTGGCCGGCATCGCCCTGGGTCTCCTTTCGCCCAGGGGCGTCGGCGTGGCCTGGTTTCTGTGCGTGGCGGCGGCCTACGTGGCGTCGCTCGCCGTGCACGAGCTGGTTCACGCCTGCCTCTTCAAGCTCTTCGGTGGCAGGGGTGCCCATGTTGGCTTCGGTGCCCGCTGGGGCATGCTCTACACATCCGCCAAGGGTCTGGTCCTGCCTCGAAAGCAGTTCTGCTGCGTGCTGCTGGGGCCCTCGGTCATCGTGACGGCGGCGCTCCTGGTTGCCGGGGCCCTGATTGGCCAGCCGCTTGCGGGCTGGGCCGTCGCCGTCCTGCACCTGTCTGGCTGCACGGGCGACTTCGCCATGGTCAGGGCCATAGCGGGCGAGCCGCGGGCCCTGCTTGTGGAGGATACGGAGAAGGGCGTGGCCCTGTACGAGGACTCCTAGCCGCCGCAAGTGTGAACGCTTGGCGAAAGTGCCCCGAAGAGGCACATGTGATTTCGAATCAGGTCCCATACTGTTGCGAAAATGTGTCGCGCATGGTGCGCGGCAAGGACAGAGAGGAACGACGCATGGGATTCTTCGAAAGGCTCACGCTGGGTGGCAACGCCTCCATTCCGGAGCCCAAGCTGGCGCGCTTCAAGACCAAGCCCGACACTATATATGTACCTGTCACGGGCCTGGTCGTTCCCTTCGGCAAGACGGGTGACAAGACCTTTGACCAGGGCATCTTCGGCGTCGGCACCGGCATCAGCCCAGAGAGCGGCGTCCTGTACGCCCCCGCCGACGGCCGCATAAGCGCCACCACCGTCACCAACCACGCCATTGGCATGACCACGGCCGACGGCGCGGAGGTCATCATCCACATCGGCATCGACACCGTGAAGATGAACGGCAAGGGCTTCCAGCGCTTCGTGGAGGCGGGCGAGACGGTGGTTGCCGGCCAGCCCCTCATCGCCTTCGACAGGGAGAAGATTGCCTCCGCCGGCTACGACGACATCGTGATCGTCTCCGTTACCAACGTGGACGAGAAGAACGTGCAGATCCTGGCCAAGAGCGGTACCAAGATCGACGGCAAGTACCTGGTGAAGGTGGGCGAGCCGCTGCTTGAGGTGGCGGAGTAGGTGGCCACGCCGCTGCTGCTGCACGCCTGCTGCGGCCCCTGCTCGCTGGAACCCGTAAAGTACCTGCGGGAAGCGGGCTTCGAGCCCACCATTTGCTGGTGCAACCCCAACATCCAGCCCGTGGCCGAGCACGACCACCGGCTGGATGTTCTCATGCGCTGGGCCCACGACGTCGCGCACGTTCAGGTCATTGTTGCCGCGGACCCGCGTGACGCATGGGAGTCCGCCGCGGCGCCGGCGGGCTTCGACCGGGAGCGCCGCTGCCGCGCCTGCTACGCGGTGCGGCTGACGGAGGCCTGCCGCGTGGCGCGCGAGCGCGGCTTCACCCACATATCCACCACGCTCGTGGTCTCGCCCTACCAACTATTCGACGTTTGCCATGACCAGCTGCTGGCCCTTGCGCGCAAGAACGGCCTCACACCCGTCTGGCGGGACTTTCGCCCGCACTACCCGGAGTCCGTGGTGGAGTCGCGCGAGCTGGGAATGTATCGGCAGAACTACTGTGGGTGTCGCTTCTCCGCCGCGGAGGCGGCGATTGAGCGGCACGAGGCGCGCGACGCCCGAAAGGCCGCCAAGGCGCAGGCAAGGGCTGCCCGCGCCACGGGTGGTTGTTCCCGGTAGTTGGCGCGCCCTGCGCCCGGGTGGGGTATCCTTGCTCGCGTTGTGTTGTAACGCGCAAACAAGGAGAGCTTTGCCACCATGCGTACCGAAGACTTTGACTACCCGCTCCCAGACGAGCTAATTGCCCAGGCACCGGCGGAGCCGCGCGATTCCTGCCGCCTGCTGGTGCTGAACCGTGCCGACGGGAGCGTGGAGCACCGTAGGTTCACGGACGTCCTGGACTACCTGGACCCGGGTGACCTGCTGGTTGCCAACAAGACGCGCGTGATGCCGGCCCGCCTCATGGGTCACAAGCGCGGGACGGGCGGCGTGGCGGAGACGCTCCTCCTCAAGCGTCGGGAGGACGTGGACGCGCTGGGGCACATGTGGGAGTGCCTGGTGAAGCCCGGCAAGCGCCTCAAGCAGGGTGCCGTGGTGGAGTACCGCGAGGGCGGAGCCCACGCCCCCCTCAGCGCGCCCGTGGTGCTCACCGCGGAAATCATTGACTACCTGGACGAGAATCGCGGCGGCCGCCTGGTGCGGTTCGAGCCCGCACAGGGCCTTGGCCTGGACGAGGCCATCCACAAGGCCGGGCACGTGCCCCTGCCGCCCTACATCACCCGGTACGAGGGCGACCCCGAGAAGTACCAGACCGTCTACGCCATGCACGAGGAGCATTCCGCAGCCGCGCCCACGGCAGGCCTGCACTTCACGCCGGAGCTCATCCGCAGGATCGAGGACGCGGGAATCGGTTGGGCAACGGTGGAGCTGGAGGTGGGAATAGACACCTTCCGCTTGGTGGAGGAGGACGACCCCACCCAGCACGTCATGCACACGGAGCGCTACCACGTGCCGCAGTCGGTGGTGGATGCCGTGCATGCCACCAAGGCGGCGGGCCACCGCGTGATTGCCGTGGGCACGACCAGCGTGCGCTCTTTGGAGAGCGCCTTTGACCCGGAGGCCCCCGTGGCCGACCCGCCCATGGTGGCGCGCCGCTTCGAGGACGCGCCGGACTCGGCCAAGACGCTGGGCAGGGGGGACCTGGTGGAGCGCCGCGACGCCAAGACCAGCCTGTACCTGATGCCCGGCTCAACCTACCACGTGGTGGACGCCCTCATCACCAACTTCCACGTGCCGCGCTCCACGCTCATGATGCTGGTTTCCGCGCTTGCCACGCGCGAGCAGATAATGGCTGCCTACCAGGCCGCCATGGACCAGCGCTACCGGTTCCTGAGCTTCGGCGACGCCATGCTCATTCGCTAGGCGTGGTTGCCGGGGCGCCGCGGGCTGGTGGAGGCCCGCCCGCGGCCAGATGGGCCGTCCTCTACTGGATGCCCGCGGCACCTGGCGCCATGACGAAGTACCACAGCAGCGCGATGACCACAACCAGAACGACGATGACGGTTGCTATGAAGGCGGCGCGCATGCCGCGCGTGGAGTGCTTGAGCCCGCGGACGGACTTGGTCAGGTCCGAGACCTCCGCCTGCTTGTCCGCCAGGTCCTGCTCCTCGTTGGCAATGCGCTCGCGAAGGCCAGCCGTGGTCTCGGGGTGGCCGTGAATCTCCGTCGCCTCGGTTATGGCCTCCGTTGCCTCCCTTACGCGCTTCTCTGCGGCCTCGCGCTGCTTGGCAATCTCCTTCAGCGTGGCCTCGCGCGCCTTTATGGCGTCGTCCAGGTTCTTCTCGCTGCTCTGCGCCGCCTTGAACATGCGGTCGAATTCGGACTTGTGGCTGTTTGCCTCCGTCTTGGCGGAGCTTGCCAGGCGCTCTGCCTCGTCAGTGAGCTTCTGGCGCTCCCACAGGTGCTGCTGGGCGCTGTCCACGTCCGCCTGGGCCTCGCGGGTGATGCGGGTGACGTCCTGGCGCGCGGTCTCCAGGTGGGCCTCCTCCGCCTGGACCTCCGTCTGCATCTTGGCGACTGCGCCGGGTGCCGCCTCGGAGTCGGCCTTCATGTCGGCCAGCTCCGCCTGCACGCGGCGCAGCCTCTCCTGCGCGTTGTCCACCGCCTGGTTTGCCGCTTGAATGCGCTGCTCGCGCCGCTTGGTCGCCGCGGAGACCTCGCCCTCGCAGGCCTTCAGGGCGCGGCGGGAGTTTGCCAGCGACTTTGCGGTGTCGTCCGCACGCCCCTTGGAGCTCTCCATGAGGTTGCGGTAGGGGCGGAGCTTGTTCTCGTTGTCGGCCTTAAGGCGCGTCAGGTCCTGGACTATCTGGTCGCGCTCTGCGGTTATCTTCTCCGCACGCTTGCCGGCGTCGTCCGCCGCGGACTGGGCCGTGTCGCGCTCCGTGGTCTGCGTCGCCATAATCTGGGCGTAGTTGCGGGTGATGTCCTCCCGGTGGGCCAGCATTGCCCGGTCCTCGTCCAGGCCCGCCATGATCTTCTTCTGCTCCGCCTGTGCGGTTGCCAGCTGCTTGTTTGCCTCCCGAACCTGGCGTAGCGCCCGGTAGCCGCCCATGATGGACTTGCCCATGCCGGAGGCTGCCCCCGCTGCGGCGCCGGCACCCTTGCTGATGGCGGAGCCAACCGCCGCGTCGCCAGAGACGGGCGTTCCCCCCTCGCTGGCCTGCTCGCCTGCCGGGTCCCCATCGTCCTGCCGTGCCTGCCGCTTCTCCCTCTTGCGAAGTCGGCGCGTGGGCTGCTCCATCTGGTCCTCAGTCGGGCCCTCGCCGTCCGGACGGCGGCTCTTCCTGCTTTGGGAGGCAGACCTGCTTGCCATGCGAGCGTTCCTCTCGACGTGCGAATCTACACATGGAGAAAAGATACACCCTGAGCCCTTGGCGGACGCGGTTGTGAAGCAAACACCACTTTCGGTGCCCGTGTGCCCGGGTCGGGAGCGGCGCGAAATATGCCCCAATCGGCCGAAGACGGCCAGATTCCTAACGTTTGACGATAATGCGGCACCGAAATCACCGTCTTTGGCCATACTTTTTCCAGCGTCTGTTAGGATACGGTGCGTGGTTGGGACAGCCCAAACTGCACACCGGAGAGTAAAGACAAAGGAGAAATCATCATGGTTTCTAAGCAGACTACCATCGTGAACGCCACGGGCCTGCACGCTCGCCCCGCATCCGTCTTCGTGACCGAGGCCAAGAAGTATAAGTCCTCCGTCACCATCAAGGACGTCACCAAGGGCAGCGCTCCCGTCAACGCCAAGTCCATCATGATGATTCTTGCCGCTGGCATGGGCTCTGGCACCCAGGTTGAGGTCGCTTGCGACGGCGCCGACGAGCAGGAGGCTCTGGACGCCCTCATCGCCCTCATCGACTCTGGCTTCGGTGAGTAGTAGTAACGGGTAAAAGCCGTCCACTGGGACCCGGCACTTCAGGTGCCGGGTCTTTTTTTGTGAGACACTTGGGGCCTGACCCCAAGTGTCTTATTCGGGAGGGCATATGCCTTTGCAAGACGACCACCAGATTCCGGAATCCCATGGCTACGCCAACCAGATGCCAGACGTGGCACCCGACGGCAGGCCCTGGTTCAGCTATGACATTGTTGCGGAGGACCCGGAGACCCATGCGCGCGCCGGCGTGCTCCACACGCCGCACGGTGACGTTCCCACGCCAATATTCATGCCGGTGGGCACCAAGGCCACCGTCAAGGGCATTCTTCCGGCGCAGCTGGAGCAGCTGGGTGCCAAGATCATCCTCGCCAACACCTACCACTGCTCGCAGCGGCCTGGCGAGGACCTCATAAACGAGATGGGCGGCCTGCACCAGTTCATGCAGTGGCATCGCCCCATACTCACGGATTCCGGCGGCTTCCAGGTCTTCTCGCACGGGGACAACGTGAAGCTTACCGACGACGGTGTCACCTTCCGCGTGGTGGACTACGACGGAACCTACGTGCACTGGACGCCCGAGAAGAACATGCAGATCGCCCAGCTCCTGGGCTCAGACATAGCCATGCAGCTTGACCAGTGCCCGGGATACCCGGCGGAGCGGCGCTTCGTGGAGCGGGCGGTGGAGCTCTCCAGCAAGTGGGCGGACCGCTGCTTTGCCGCCCACACCCGGCCCGACCAGGCCCTCTTCGGCATCGTGCAGGGCGGCATGCACATGGACCTGCGCCTGCGCAGCCTGCGCCACCTGGAGGAGGCCGGGGACTTCCCCGGCTACGGCATTGGCGGCTACTCCGTGGGCGAGGACCACGAGACCATGTTCCGGACGCTGGAGCCGCTGGTCTCTGACTACATGCCCAAGGGCAAGCCTCGCTACCTCATGGGCGTGGGCAACCCAACCACGCTGGTGCGGGGCGTGGCCTGCGGCATAGACATGTTCGATTGCGTGCTGCCCACCCGTACGGCCCGCATGGGCACGGCCTTCAGCGGCGAGGGCCGGCTCAACCTCAAGAACGCCCGGTTCGTGCACGACGCCGGCCCCCTGGACCAGAATTGCACCTGCCCCGTGTGCACGGGCGGCTACTCCCGCTCCTACATCCACCACCTGGTGCGCCAGCACGAGATGGTGGGATCCATCCTGCTGAGCCTGCACAACATATATTACCTGCTGGACCTCATGCGCCGGGCGCGCCAGGCAATCATAGAGGGGCGCTACGGGGCCTTCGTTCGGGAGTGGAATGACCTGCCGGCGGCAAGGGACTACTAGCGGCGCTTGCACAGCAGGCACGAAGGCATGCCTCTGCCCTCTTGCGGGTGACTATACTGAATCACGTTCATCTGCTGTTCGGCGTTGCGTAGGGTTGGTGGGAACATGGTTAGGTGTGGTGCGCGTCCATCCACCCAAGCTCGTTTCGTGGGCCTGGGCGTTTCGTTGGTCTTGTCCGTTGGGGTGGGCCTGGGTGTTCCCGCGGTTGCGTTCGGCGCGGAGGCGGAGCCGGCCCAAGTGTCTGCCCCAATCAGTGCTGTGACGGTCGAGAGTGACGGTGCGGGGGACCTGTCGAACGCTGCTGTTGCAGATGTGGTTCAAGATGAGCTCCCTTCCGATGACGAGAGCGACCTACAGCAGAAGGCGACAGCCCAGGAGGTCGCGGTTCCAGCTGAGCGGGCTATGGAGCCGGGGAACGAACCTTCTGAAGAGGTAACGCCCTCGGAATTCGATGCCGTCCTTGACTCTCCAAAGAATTCTGCAGAAGAAGTGTCGACTCCTGAACAATTTAAGCCTGACGAAGCCGATGCATCGAATTCGGTAGAGCATGATGCCGTGCAGCCCACAGCTTCCGATGGGGATGTGAATTCGACACGTGCCGAGAATGTCGGGAGTGCTACGGGCTTGGAGCTGCAGAGTTTTGCTACGGCCGCCCAGTCCGAGACCTCCTTCGGTGTCGCGGACAAGATGAATGTCTATCGTCTGTACAACCCGCGGAACGGAGAGCACCTCTACACCAGAGACCTCTACGAGGCGAAGACTATCGCCTCCGAACAGGGCTGGCAGTGGGAGGGCGTGGGTTTCACCGCCTCTTCGACCACGGGCCAGGCGGTGTGGCGCCTATACGAGAGAGCCTCGGGCTTGCACCTTTGGACGACGGATGCCAACGAGCGGAGGGTGCTGCTGGCCGGGCGCAAGGGTTGGGACGACGAGGGCCTGGCTTGGTACGGTGCTGGGCCCTACCGCCTGTCCAGGCTCTACGACCCCGCCTCTGGCCAGCACCTCTACACCCGCGACGCCAACGAGGTCTCCCTTCTTACCGGTCAGCGGGGCTGGAGGCTGGAGGATGGCGCTGGCACGTGGGACACAGGCTCTGCTTCCGACTATGTACCCGTGGAACCGCAGTGGCTGGTCAGCGATTCCTGGGGAGTGGCTGGCGGCCGCTATTGGATTCAGGCCGACGGTAGCATTGCGCACGATCGTTACTTGGCCCCCGCCGAAGGCACGGGCTACGGCTACAACGTGTACGCCACCTCCACGGGCGCCATGCTGCGCGACGACGCGACGCGCATAGACGGCGTCCTCACCGCCGCGAACAAGGACGGCAGGCTCATTCCAATCACGTCCAGCATCTCGCTCAACGTTCCCTACACCAACCAATACGACGAGGGCGCTCCCATGGGGTGCGAGGGTGCCGGCCTGTACATGGCGCTGCGCGCAAAGGGCTACATTCCCAACATGACCTACCGCCAGTTCATGGGGACCATGCCCTATGCCCCGGACGGCAACCCCTACCACGGCTTCATTGGCTCGCCGTGGCCAGGCTACGACCCCTACGAGTACAACGGCATGCTCATGGGTGGTGTCGCCAAGTGGGGCGCCAGGTACGCCCCGGTGGAGGACCTCACGGGTTGCGGCGAGGGGACGCTCGTTGCGGAGCTTGCGCAGGGCAATCCCCTGGTGGTTTGGGTGAGCCCGCGCTTCAAGGCCATCTATCCGCGCAACGAGTGGTACGGCAAGTCCGCCTCCACGTGGCACGTGATGACGCTCATGGGCTACAACCCCACCACGCGCGAGTTCCAGGTGTCCGACCCCGCCAACAGCAAGCGCCAGTATTGGGTCGGGTGGGACACCTACACGCGCGTCTGGGAGGTTCTGCGCGGAGCGGTGGCTGTACGCTAGGGCTAGCCGGTAGAGGTAAAGAAGGACGCAAAGTATGGTCTTCAGCTCTCTGGTATTTCTCTGCGTCTTCCTTCCGGTGACGTTCTTGCTCTCGTTGGTTATTCCCTCCACGCGCGGGAAGAATGCGCTGCTCATCGTGGCATCGGTTCTCTTCTATGCCTACGGGGAGCCCGTGTACGTGTTGCTCATGTTGGCGTCCACGGCAGTCAACTGGCTCTTTGGCAGGGCGCTTGCCCGCTGGCACAGGGGATGCGTGCTCGCTGTCGTGGTCTTCGTCAATCTGGCCTTCCTTGGCGTGTTCAAGTACGCGGATATGGTGGTGGGCACGGCCGATGCTCTCCTTGGCTTGGACATGGACCTACCTGGCCTCGCGCTCCCGCTGGGCATCTCGTTCTATACCTTCCAGGCACTCTCGTACGTGATTGACGTCTGGCGGGGCGAGGCCTCCGGTAAGGACCCCTATTCCAAGATGCTGCTCTACATTTCGTTCTTTCCGCAGATCATTGCTGGCCCCATTGTCAAGTACCACGACATAGAGCGGCAGATCGACGAGCGACAGGTGAGCGTGGAAGGCGTCGCCAGCGGCCTCAGGCGGTTCTGCTATGGCTTGGGCAAGAAGGTGCTGGTGGCTAACACCCTCGCCAGCTGTGCGGATGCGCTTTACGCGCTCGACGCGAGCGAGCTCTTCGCGGGTTCGGCTTGGGTGGCTGCCGTGTCCTACGCCTTGCAGATCTACTTCGACTTCTCTGGCTACTCAGACATGGCAATCGGCATGGGGAGCATGTTCGGCTTTCACATCTTGGAGAACTTCGACTACCCATACTCCTCCACCAGCTTGAAGGAGTTCTGGCGGCGCTGGCACATCTCCCTTTCCACTTGGTTCAAGGAGTACCTGTACATTCCGCTGGGCGGCAATCGGCGTGGCTGGGCCAGAACGGTCCTCAACAAGGTGACCGTGTTTCTGCTCTGCGGCCTGTGGCACGGTGCCAACTGGACGTTCGTGGTGTGGGGTGCCATCCAGGGCGCCTTCTCGCTGCTTGAGGAGGTTGTGCCTCTGCGGCGCCTCCCGCGCGTGTTGGGCCATGCGTACCTGCTGCTCGTGACCGTGCTCTCGTTCGTGGTGTTCAGGTCTGACGGCCTGGCCCAGGCGGGCACCGTGTACGCGGCCATGTTCACGCGGTTCGGTGCGGCGCCCGACCAACTGGTGCCGCTGGTGGGCCAGCTCACCCCCGCCTTCCTGCTGGCGCTGGTCTTTGGCGCGGTGACGTGCATGCCTCTGCGCACGGCAGTCTCTGCACGCGCGGAGGGGACGCGCCTGGTGGACGTGCTGGAAGCCCTTTCCCATGCGGGTGCGTTGGTGGTCTTGGTGCTGAGCATACTCTCTTTGGCGAGCGGGGCCTACAACCCCTTCATCTACTTCAGGTTCTAGGTCTAGTTCAGGTTTGCGGCGTTCTGGCAAGGCCGCTCGTAGACGTGTTGAGGAGGGAACATGGCGAAGCACATGCGCGAGGTCAGGTCTTCAGAATCGGCGCTCGGTCGCGTGTGGCGCGTCGTTTTTGTGGTGGCGGCCGTGGCCATGATGGCGGTTCCCTTTGCGGCGACGTTCGTGGTCCCCACCACGGAGTCGGGGGAGAAGCGCGAGCTTGCGGCCTGGCCGGCGCTCACGCGGGAGGACGGGAGCCCGAACTTGGCCTACCTTTCCGAACTTGGGGATTGGTTCGGCGACCACTACGCCTTACGCAACCAGCTGGTGGACGCCAACGCTCGCGTCCGCGCGGCGGCGCTGGGAACGTCCTCTGCCCAGAACGTGGTGGTGGGCACGGACGGGTGGCTCTACTACCGCGGCTCGGTCTTGGACTACCAGCGCCAGAGTCGCATGAGTGACCGTGCGGTTTGGAACGCAGCGCACAACCTGACGCTTGCCAGTGAGTACGTGGAAGCGAAGGGTGGCCACCTGGTGGTCGCCGTGGCGCCGGACAAGTGCACAATCTACCCGGAGCATCTGCCCTACTACGTGCAGGCTGGTTCCGGAGCTTCCAACGTGGAGCGGCTTTACGGCCAGCTTGCGGCCAATGGGGTGAGCTACGTGGACCTGGCGCAGGCCTTCTCCGGCTCGGACTCCGTGCTGTACCGCAAGGAGGACACGCATTGGACGGCCGAGGGGGCTGGCCTCGCAGCCCAGGCCATCATGGACGAGCTTAACCACGCGCACGAGGACTTCTCTGCGTCTGCCGTCACTACGGTTCAGAGCACGGGAGACCTTGCCAGTATGCTCTATCCGGAGACTGCGGTGCCCGAGAAGGTTCCCCGCTACCAGGATGCCTGGGGCTTCCGCTGCACGAACGACGCCTCCTTCCCGGAGGACGATACGGTGCAGACGGCCTCCACGGCGGGTGGTACGGGCTCGCTGGTCATGTACCGGGATTCCTTTGGCAATGCCATGCTACCCTTCATGGCCACGAGCTACGGCACGGCCCTGTTCTCTCGCCTCATTCCGTATGACCTCACGGCGGCGTCGGGTGGCTCGGATGTGGTGGTCCTGCGCGCGGAGCGACACGTGGCGAGCTTTGCTACGCGCCCGGCCTACCTGCCTGCGCCGGAGCGCGATCCCTCCGTGGTCGAGGGGGCGGTGGGTGTTACCACCACGACCACCCTTACGGCGGAGAAGAACGGTCCGTACGTTGAGCTCAAGGGCTCGGTTGACCCGCGCAACCTGCCGACTGACGCCGTGACTTATGCGACCGTGACCGGAGAAGGCGGTATCAGCCACACATACGAATGCTACACGGTCTCTTCTTCTGAGGGCCAGGTTGCGGATGCCGAGGGCACGGACGCCAACGATGCGGCATTTGAGGGCGACGACGGGTATCTTGCCTATGTCCCTGCGGACGCGTGCCCCCAGGGGGTGGCGGACGTGGTGATTACGGTGTCATCTGCAATGCATTCGTCCCACGTCCTCTCGACGCAGGTGGACTTTAGGGCCATACTCCGATAGTTGCACTACTTTCTCAGGATTCTCATCAAGTGTCGGACTTTGTTGGCGGCTGAACGCCGCGAGGGAGGTTTTCATGAAGAACGAGAGGAACGGGGCTCGCCTGTTGGGCAGGTTTGGCGGCATGGCGACTGCGGTAGCGCTTGCCGCCGCGCTGGCTGCGTGTGGTAGTTCCATGCCGGAGCTTGGCACCAAGGCAGATGGTGCGGAGTCTTTCCAGCTCACGAATGAGATTGGCCAGCACGTGACGGCGGTCGCCGTGCGCGCGGGCGCCAGCGAGGATGACTTCCCGGCGTCCTTCATGGCCGAGGGCCAGACCTTCGAAAGCGGTGCCACCGACGAGGCCTACCTGCCTGCAGACGTAACGGCCACCGACGTAGACTTGCTCTTCACCTGTGATGACGGCACCCAGGTGCTCGTGGACGACGTGGACATGACGGCTGCGGACGCCTACTTCGTCAAGTACGAGGATGGTGTTGGCTTCCTGACCTACAAGGATGCCGACGGCAACGACAAGAGCACCAAGGACGCCTCTGTTGCCGCCCAGCAGGCCCGCGAGCAGAAGAAGGCGGACCAGGAGGCTGCGGATGCGGTAGCCAAGACGCTAGACGCCCTGCCCTCCAAGGACGCCCTAACCACCGACGACGAGACTGCCATCACCGACGCGCGCTCCGCCTACGATGCGCTCACGGATGCGCAGAAGGAGCTCGTTCCGAGCGAGTCCCTGGCCAAGCTGACGGACGACGAGGCGCAGCTGCAGACGCTGAAGCAGCAGGCCGATGAGCAGGCGGCTGCAGAAAAGGCCGCCCAGGAGCAGGCCGCTCAGGCTGCAGCGGCGGCGCAGGCTTCCAGCTCCTCGTTTTCCGGTGGCAACTCCAGTTCTTACTCCGCTCCTGCACCGTCGAGTGAGCCTTCCAGCAGCGCTGCAGAGGCCCCGGCTCCGGCAGCGGAGCCGGCCCCAGCACCCGCCCAGTCCAGCGAGGACTGCACGGCCGACAATATCGTGCTCGATGGGCCTGCCCAGTCTAGCGAGGACTGTACCGCCGAGAACATCGTTCTCGATAACTAGCTCCCGGCTGTTGAAGCCAGCCACCTGATACCTTGGGGAGGAATCAAGACATGCCTACATACGATCCTAAGCTCAGTTTCCACGTCAGGCCGTTTGCAACGGCGGTGGTGGCGATTACACTTCTCGCGCCGCAGGTCGCTGCGGCGCCTGCAATTGCGGAAGAGCTGGCGGATCAAGGTGTGGCTACGGTGGATGCCGTGGCCTCGGACGTCATCCCGGCCGATGCGTCCGGAGAAGTGCAGGCCGCAGTCGCGTCCGCGACGTCTGATGTACCGTCTGCGATCACCGAGAATGCCGCCCCGGAATCCGGCGAGCAGATGCCTGAACCCGTTCCGGCAGTCACCAACGAGGCCAATGACTCATCGAACGCAGTACAACCAGCTGCTGAGGTGCGGGTCGACAGGACTGTGCAGCAGGCCGACGTGGCAGTGGCCGAGGAAACCGTGGCCATTGAGGATACCGCAGCACAAGAAGTTGCGGACGCATCGGATGCAAACGCCGTTCTGGCCCCTGCTTCTTCTGCCTCCGAGGACGCATCGATGCCTTCTGCAGAAGCTGCGGCTTCGGGCGAGGTCTCGTCGGAAGTGAGCGCGTCGTCTACCTCGGCCCCTGCGGCTTCCGCGGCGTCACTGGTCCCCGCCGAGCCCGCCCCCGCCGCCAAGACAGAGGCCTCCTCGTCCTCCATCGTGGACAAGATGAACGTCTACCGCCTATACAACCCCCAGAACGGGGAGCATCTCTACACCAAGGACCTTCACGAAGCCGAGGCCATCACTGAGCAGCGTGGCTGGCAGTGGGAGGGCGTAGGCTTTACGGCCTCATCCAGCAAGGGCCAGGCGGTGTGGCGTCTTTACGACTCCGCGACGGGCTTGCACCTCTGGACCACGGACGCCTGGGAGAGGCGCGTCCTCCTCACCCAGAGGAGGGGCTGGAGCGACGAGGGCCTGGCCTGGTACGGCGCCGGCCCCTACCGCCTGACGCGCCTCTTCGACCCCCGGAGCGGGCAGCACCTCTACACCCGCGACGCCTACGAGGCCAGGGTCCTCAGCACCGAGCGCGGCTGGACGCTCGAGGCGGAGGCCGGCACGTGGAGCACGGGCTCGGCCTCCGACTACGTGCCCATAAAGGCACGCTGGCTCACGTCCTCCTCCTGGGGCGTGGAGGGTGGCCGCTACTGGGTGCAGTCCAACGGCAACCTGGCAAAGTCCCGCTACGTGAATCCCTCCGAGGGCACGGGCTACTCCTACAACGTCTATGTGGTCAAGACGGGTAACATGCTGAGGAATGCGGCTGCCATTACTGGTGGCCAGGTGGTCCGCGCAGACTCCCAGGGTAGGATCCAGTCGTCGCTTACGGGCACGGGCGATGCCGAACTGGATCGTATGATCGCGACAATCATCAAGGAACATACGGGTACGGATTCCGATGCGGCTCGAAAGACGTATGATTACGTGCGCACATCCTTCTCCTATCGTCATGGGGAGACGCGTACCACGCAGGCGGATCAGGATAGCTGGGCATCTTGGAGCCCCGCCTGCGTGAAAGATATGGTCACACACAGGAGCGGCAACTGCTACCGCTTTGCGTCGACGGTGACGTGGACGCTTCGCGCTCTTGGCTACGACGCCAAGGTGCGCATCGGTTACGTTCCCGGCGATGATAGCAGGGTCTGTCACGGTTGGTGCGAGGTCACGCAACCGAACGGGACTGTTCGCGTTGTGGACTCTTCGCTCGGCCGTACTGACATGTTTCCCAACCGAAACTGGTTCATGATTCCTTACAACAACGCTCCGCTGAGATATTGGGATCTGAAGGGGAGGCTCATCGCCGATTACGCCAAGAACTAGATTCTCCGCCAAGCTGGTCGCTCGCGGCGCTCCCTGCAGCTCATGGGGGCGCCGCGTCTTTGTTGCTGCCTCGTGCTCCTGTTCAGACTTAGCCAACCCTGGGGTGTTTTCCGTGTGCTCTCGACGCAACCCTCTTATAATGTCTGGGTTACATGTCTGATTGGAGTGGCTCGGCTGGATGGCTGTGATCCGGCCCGAGGGTTAGGAAATCTGCATGGCACGACACAACAAGGACGAGGAGAAGACGGGCGTCGACCGCTGGAACGCGGACGAGGCGGCGTCTTCCCCGCGAGGCAAGAACGGTGGCCGCGCGCGCAACCGCCGCACGCGCGCAGACAGGCGGCGCTATCTCAGCACGCTCTTCGTGCTGCTGGTTGGCATGGCGGTCTGCGTGTGGGGCTTCACGCCGCTTGGCGACAAGATCACCCGCGGCCTGGACATCGAGGGCGGTGTCTCCGTCATCATGACCGCCTCCAAGGAGGACGGCTCCACCCCCTCCGGCGACGAGATGGCAACCGCGGTGCAGATCGTCCAGCAGCGCGTCAACTCCCTGGGCGCGGCTGAGACCAGCGTCCAGCAGCAGGGTGCCAACTCCATCCTGGTGCAGATTCCCGGCGCCACCGACGCGGACGCCGCGGTGAAGACCATCGGCGAGACGGGCCACCTGGAGTTCGTCCGCATGGACCAGATAGGTGACGCGGACGCGCTGGCGAAGATCAACGCGGGCACCAAGGACGTCGAGCTCAAGCCAGGCACCTACACGGCGTTTCTGGACGGCTCCCACATCTCCAGCACCTCGGTGAACCAGGCGTCAGAGTCCGCCACCGGCGAGTATTCGGTGGACATCTCGTTTGATTCCGAGGGCACGCAGAAGTTTGCCCAGGTCACCAAGGAGCTGGCGCCCACCAAGGGCCAGATCGCCATCGTACTGGACGGCAAGGTGAGCTCCGCCCCGGCCGTTCAGTCCGAGATCACGGGTGGCCAGGTCTCCATCACGGGCAACTTCAGCGTGGACGAGGCCAAGTCGCTGAAGACCGTCCTGGATTCCGGCTCGCTCCCCGTCACGCTCACGTATTCGGAGAGCCGCGTGGTCGGTCCCACGCTTGGCCAGGACTCCCTCAACCAGGGCGTGCGCGCCATCGTCATCGGTGCCGCCATCGTCATTGTGTACCTCTTCGTCTTCTACCAGGGCCTGGGCATCCTCACCATGGGGTCGCTCATCGTCTTTGGCATCGTCTACCTGGGCATTCTTGCTCTGCTCTCGCACTTTGGCGCCTACTCGCTGACGCTTCCCGGCCTGGCGGCGGTCGTGCTCACCACGGGCTCTGCGGCGGACTCCTCCATCCTGGTTCTGGAGCGCTTCCGCGAGGAGATTCGCATGGGTCGCACGGTGAAGAACGCGTCGGTCTCGGGTGCCAAGCACGGCATCATGACCTCGCTGGATGCGGATGCGGTCTCGCTGGTCACCGCCCTCGCCCTCTTCTTCGTGGCCGTGGGCCCCGTCAAGGGCTTCGGCCTGACGCTGGCGCTTGGCGTCGTGTGCGACGTCATCACCATGTTCTGCTTCAAGGCGCCGGCGCTGCGCCTGCTCGCGCTCCACACCATAGAGAAGCACCCCGGCTTCTGGGGTATCAAGCATGACCTTGCGGAGGGCCAGAGGAAGCGCGATGCGATGTCGGTCGCCACTGCCGTGGAAGGGGGTGGCGCCGATGCGTAGCCACTTCTCGTTCGAGATCCCGTTCATCCAGCACAGGAAGGTCTTCCTGGGCATCTCCGCCGTGCTGGTGGTCTTGGCCGTCGTGGGGCTCCTCGTTCGCGGCCTGACCTTTGGCATCGAGTTCCAGGGCGGCACGGAGATCGACTTCACCGACACGGGCGACATTACCATAGAGCAGATGCGCTCCGCCCTGGTTGACGCGGGCGAGGCGGACCCCACCGTGCAGACGGCAACGACGGACGGCTCCAACGGCTTCATCGTCCGGTCCGACACCACGGACCCCAATGCCGCCAACGAGCATGCGGCCGCCACGGCCGCGGCGCTGGGCCTCACGTCAGACAACTACCTCACCACCACCATCGGCCCCGACTGGGGTGCGGACACCACGCGCTCGTCCCTGCTGGCCTTTGGTGTGGCAATCCTTGCCATCATCGCCTACGTCTCCATTCGCTACGAGTTCAAGATGTCCATCACGGCCGTGGTGGCCTTGGTGCACGACCTGGTCATCACGCTGGGCGTGTACGCGTGGACGGGCATTGCCATCACGCCGAACGTGGTTGCCGCCCTCCTCACCATCATGGGCTTCTCGCTGTACGACACCGTGGTGGAGTTCAACCGCATGAACGAGAACGCAAAGGAACTCAAGGACGGCGTGCACCGCACCTACTACCAGATCTGCAACTTCTCCATCAACGAGGTGATCGTCCGCTCAATCAACACCACCATCACCACGCTGGTCCCCGTCGTTGCCATGCTGGTCATTGGCGGTGCCACCCTCAGGGACTTCGCCTTCGCCATGCTGATCGGCGAGGCGCTGGGCACCTACTCCAGCTTCGCCATCGCATCGCCCCTCCTTGCCATGTGGAAGACGCGCGAGCCCAAATGGGCCGCATTGGAGTCGCGCTACGGTGCCGGTTCGGCTACGGTTACCGCTGCCGGGGAGTAGCGAAGCAGATGATGGCGGGGGAGTAGCGCATGGCGGGCCTTCGGGACAACAGGCGGTGGGAGGTACTTGGGTCAGACCCCGAGGCCGAAGGCTTGCTGAGCGGGGCCTGCGGCATTCCGCCGCTGGTTGCCAGGGTCTTGGTGGCGCGGGGCATTAGGACGCCGGAGGCCGCGCGCGCCTTCCTCACCCCCTCCCTGGAGAGGGACTGGGCGGATCCGCTGGACATCCCGGGCATGGCCGCCGCCGTGGACCGCGTGCTTCTGGCCCTTGACCGGCACGAGAGGATTGCCATCTTCGGTGACTTCGACGTGGATGGCATGAGCTCCACCTGCCTGCTTACGCTTGCGCTGCGTCACTTCGGTGCTGACGTGACGCCCTTCATACCCCACCGCTTTGGCGAGGGCTACGGCCTTTCCGTGGAGGCCCTGAAGCGCGTCATGGGCAAGTGCCACCCAGACCTCATAGTCACGGTGGACAACGGCATCGCCGCCAAGGAGGAGGTTGCCGCCCTGAGGCAGCAGGGCGTAGACGTGGTGGTGACGGACCACCACGAGCCGGGCGACCTTGTTCCGGAGGGCGTGCCCGTCACTGACCCCAAGATGGACCAGGAGAACTACTCGCGCGAGCTGGCCGGTGCCGGCGTGGCGCTGAAGCTGGTGTGCGAGCTGGGCCGCAGGCTGGGAGAGCCCGACCTGTGGCGTGGCTACACCGAGGTGGCGACCCTGGGGACCATCTCCGACATGATGCTGCTGCAGGGCGAGAACCGCGCCCTGGTGACGGACGGCATAGAGCACATGCGCGCGACGCGACGTCCCGGCATAGTCGCCCTAGCCGCCACGGCGGGGGTGGACCTTGCTACGATCACGGCGGACAACCTTCCCTTCACACTGATACCGCGCCTGAACGCGGCGGGCCGCATGGGAACCACGGACGTGGCCTTCGACCTTCTCCTCACGGACGACCCGGCGGAGGCGGCGGTCCTGGCGGGCAAGCTGGAGCAGACGAACACGGAGCGGCGCGAGATTGAGTCCGTGCTCACGGACGAGGCAATGGCCAAGCTGGATGCCACCTACACCGGCGGCCGCGTCATCGTGGTCGGCGGCGAGGGCTGGCACGAGGGCGTGAAGGGCATCGTGGCAAGCCGCATCGTGAGCAAGTATCACGTGCCCGCCATCCTCTTCACCATCTCCGACGGGGTGGCGCGCGGTTCCGGCCGCAGCGTCGGCTCCGTGGACCTCTTCCATGCCGTGGAGCAGTGCTCGGACCTCCTGGTGCGCTTCGGCGGCCACGCGGGCGCGGTGGGCGTCACCTGCGACGCCGCAAACCTGGACGCCTTCCGCAGCCGGCTGGAGGAGGTCATGGACGAGCTCCCCAGCGAGCAGTTCGAGGACAGGGGCGAGGTTGCCGCCCTGGTTGGCCTGGGCGAGCTCACGCGCGAGAACATCGACGCACTGGAGGTCCTGCAGCCCTTTGGCCAGGGCAACAAGAAGCCCCTGCTGGGAACCACGGGCGTGCTCATGCGCAATCGGTCTCGCGTGGGAGGCGGCAGGACGCACCTGCGCTTCCTTGCCACGGACGGCCTCAGCACGGTGCCGGCCATCATGTTCCGTACGCCGGACATTGAGCGGGCGGCCAGCTACGACGGTGCCGTGGACCTGGTGTTCGACGCCGTGAACGAGACTTGGCAGGACCGCACCAAGCCAAAGCTCATGGTGAAAGACATTCTGTACCGCGACGCCCCCGCCGCCCAGGCCCAGGCGGACTCCCTGACGGATGACCTCTTCTCGCGCACGGACGAGATACTCTCGCATGACGAGTACAGCGGCATCGCCGAGGCCAAGACCTTCTTCACCAAGGCGGTGGGCGTCACCCTCGAGGGCCGTCAGGAGGTGCTGACGCAGCTGTGCGTGGGGGACGTCCTCTCCGTGGTGCACGAGGCGGACAACCAGTTTGATCCCAACGCCCTGGCGCTGATGACGGCGCACGCGCGCCAGGTGGGCTTCCTCAGGCGCCAGATCGCCAGCGTGCTGGCACCGCTGATCG
This sequence comes from uncultured Olsenella sp., assembly GCA_900314495.1. Taxonomy (GTDB): domain Bacteria; phylum Actinomycetota; class Coriobacteriia; order Coriobacteriales; family Atopobiaceae; genus Olsenella_K. The sequence goes on along the minus strand of OMVJ01000002.1, from coordinate 23,045 downwards.
ACGCGGGGGCGACCTATGTGGCAAACGTCCGCGAGGTCACGGGTGGCGACGGCAGGCGTTCCCTGGGCGTGAACGTGCAGATCGTCCGCACGGACGAGCCCGCCAAGGCGGGCGGCGCCCCCAGCGCGGAGCCCAACGACCGCCGCGGCCAGCTTGCCCGGTACTCCTACGACGAGCTCACGGACCACCTGAAGACCGAGATGATCGGCAGGCACGACCTGCTTCCCGCCCAGCGCGCCGCCCTGCAGAAGCTTGCCCAGGGCCACTCCACCCTGTGCGTCATGGCTACCGGCAGGGGCAAGTCGCTCATCTTTCACATTCACGCCGCGCGCGAGGCCATAGTGCGCGGGCGGGCGAGCGTGTTCGTGTACCCGCTGCGGGCCCTGGTGGCAGACCAGGCCTTCCACCTGCAGGAGGAGTTTGGCCAGCTGGGCATGCAGGTGCGCGTCCTCACGGGCGAGACCTCCCTGGACGAGCGCGACGACACCTTCTCGGCCCTGGCTTCGGGAGCGGTGGACGTGCTGCTTACCACGCCGGAGTTCCTGGTCATCCACGCCGACCGCTTTGCCCAGGCGCACAGGGTGGGCTTCCTGGTGGTGGACGAGGCCCACCACGCGGGCATGGCAAAGGGCGGCAAGCGTGGCGCCTACACCTCCCTGCCCGAGGTCCTGGCCACCCTGGGCAACCCGACCGCACTCGCCGTCACGGCAACGGCTGCGACGCCCATCGCGCGCGAGATCTGCCGCCTGCTCAGCATCTCCGCCAACGACGTGGTGGTGGACCAGTCCGTGCGCAAGAACCTCTCCGTGGTGGACTGCCGGGAGCTGCGCGACCGTGAGGCCGCCGTCGTGTCCATTGTGGCGACGGGCCAGAAGACGGTGGTGTACGTGAACTCGCGCGAGCAGTCGGTGACGCTTGCCCGCATGCTCAGGCACAGCCTGCCAGACCTTGGCCAGAAGATTGCCTTCTACAACGCCGGCCTCTCGCGCACGGACCGCTCCAGGGTGGAGAAGGCCTTCCGCAGCGGCGCGCTTTGCTGCATAGTCAGCACCAGCGCCTTTGGCGAGGGCGTCAACCTGCCGGACATCAGGAACGTCATCCTGTACCACATGCCCTTCGGCGCGGTGGAGTTCAACCAGATGAGCGGCCGCGCCGGCCGCGACGGCAAGCCCGCCACGGTGTACCTGCTCTTCGGCAGCCGCGACAGCCGCATCAACCAGAGGATCCTGGCCTCCGCCGCGCCGTCTCGCTGTGACCTGGTGACCCTCTACCGCGCCCTCACGTGGCTTGCCCGCAGCTCCGAGGCGCAGGGCGGGGACGGCTCGTTCTGCCTCTCCAACGCGGACATAGTGCGTTGCGCGCTGACCATCGACCAGTGCACGGAGCTGGACGAGCACTCCGTGTCATGCGGGGTATCAATCTTCAAAGAGCTTGGGTTCCTCACAACGAGGGGCTACGGAACCGCCAGACGGATTACCATGGTAGCAAGCCCGCAGCGGATGGAGCTTGACCGTTCCATTCGCTACCTGGAGGGCATCCGCTCGCGCGAGGAGTTCGTCGCCTTCTGCGACTGGGCCCTGTCCTCGCGGCCGCAGGAGATGCTCGACAGAATAAATCGGCCCATCGTGCCGGCCTTTGGCACCGTGGTCGACAAGTAGGAGGGAGCGGCACATGTCTACGCAAGAAGAGAGTCCTGCGCGTCAGGAAGCCGCGACCAAGGGTAAGGTGCGCATCCCGGAGGCCGACCACTACCGCCTGCTGTCCAACACCTGCCGCAGCTACCTGAGTGCTGAGGAGTGCGCCAAGTGCGAGCGGGCCTACCACTTTGCCGCGGAGTTCCACAAGGACCAGCGCCGCCGGTCCGGGGAGGCCTACATCAACCACCCCGTCGAGGTCGCGCTCATCCTTGCCAAGGACCTGCGCATGGACGAGGACTGCATCTGCGCCGCCCTCTTGCACGACACGGTGGAGGACACCCCCGCCACCCTTGACGACCTGCGCGTTCGCTTTGGCCAGACCGTGGCGGAGCTGGTGGACGGCGTGACCAAGCTCACGTCCATCCAGGTCGCCTCCATGGACGAGAAGCAGGCCCTCAACCTGCGCAAGATGTTCCTGGCCATGTCCAAGGACATCCGCGTGGTCATCATCAAGCTGGCGGACCGCCTGCACAACATGCGCACCCTGGCCGCCCTGCCCCCGGACCGCCGCCTCTTCAAGGCGCGCGAGACCATGGACGTGTACGCCCCCTTGGCGGACCGCCTGGGCATCAGCTCCATAAAGTGGGAGCTGGAGGACCTGGCCTTCCTGTACCTTGACCCGGAGGAGTACGGCCGCATCGCCCGCATGGTGCAGGACTCCCGCGCGCAGCGCGAGCGCGACACCGAGAAGGCCATCCAACTGCTGGGCAACGAGCTGCGCCACGCGCATATAGAGCACTTCCAGATCTCTGGCCGGCCCAAGCACCTGTGGTCCATCTACCACAAGATGCAGATGAAGAGCCTGGAGTTCTCGGACATCTACGACCTCATTGCCCTGCGCGTCATCACCGACACCGTGGGGGAGTGCTATTCGGTCCTGGGTGCGGTGCACTCGCTGTGGCACCCGCTTCCCGGCCGCTTCAAGGACTACATCGCCATGCCCAAGCCGAACCTGTACCAGTCGCTGCACACGACGGTCATCGGCCCGGACGCCCGCCCCATCGAGATTCAGATTCGCACGCAGGAGATGCACGAGCACGCGGAATACGGCGTTGCCGCCCACTGGCTGTACAAGAAGGCCGGCAACTCCCAGGGGAAGATGTCCGTGGAGGACAAGAACATCGACTCCACCATCAACCACATCCGCCGCAGCCTGGACTGGGTGAACGACGCGGAGATAGACGACCCGCACGAGTTCCTCAACAACCTGCGCGTGGACCTCTTCGAGGACGAGATCTTCGTCTTCACGCCCAAGGGCGAGGTCATGAGCCTGAGGCGCGACTCCACGCCGCTGGACTTTGCCTACGCCGTGCACACGGAGGTGGGCAACCACTGCGTGGGCGCCAAGGTCAACGGGTCCGTGGTGCCGCTCACCTACAAGCTGCAGATGGGCGACCGCGTGGAGGTCCTCACCAACAAGAACGCGCGCCCCAGCCACGACTGGCTGACGCTGGTGGCAACCCCCTCCGCCCGCAGCAAGATCCGCAAGTACTTCTCCACCATGACCAAGGCGGACGACGCCGAGCAGGGCAGGGCGGAGCTGGCGCGCGAGCTCCGAAAGCGCGGGTACGGAATCTCCACCCCGCGCACCACCAAGGCCATAGAGAAGGTGGTCACGCAGTTTGACGTCCGCACGGTGGACGACCTGTACCAGGGCATCTACAACGGCAAGAACTCCGTGAAGCAGGTGGCCAACCGCATCCAGGCCATCCTGGAGGAGGGCTCGCCGGAGGCCGCCGCGGCCGCACAGAGGCACGCGGAGGCAGAGGCGGAGTTCCAGGAGGCCATAGCGGCCGACAGGCCCCTGCATGCCCAGCAGGTCGTGCAGCGCACCTCCCACCGTTCCCCCGTGCGCAAGCGCAGCAACTGTGGCGTTGTGGTGACGGGGGACCCTGACCTGCTGGTGCACCTGGCGCACTGCTGCAACCCCGTCGCGGGTGACGACATTGTGGGCTTCATCACGCGGGGAAGGGGCGTCTCGGTCCACCGGTCCAGCTGCCCCAACGTCAAGGGCCTCATGCAGCACCCGGAGCGCATGATAAACGTGGAGTGGGACACCTCCGGCGCCACGGAGTTCCAGGTGGAGATAGTGGTGGAGGCCACGGACCGCATGGGCCTTCTGAAGGATGTCACCACCGCCGTGAACGCGGCCGGCGCCAACATACTCTCCGCGGCAACGCAGACCAGCAAGCAGGGGATCGCGCGGCTCCGCTTCCTGGTGGTGATTTCCGACGCAAGCCTCTTGGACGCCCTGCTTTCCACGGTGAGCCGGGTGCCGTCCGTGTATGACGCGCGCCGCATCATGCCCGGCGAGGGCGGCAACGAGATGAAGAGAAGGACCAACTAGCATGGCAGAGAACCAGCAGTCTTCCCAGAACGAGATCCGCCAGTTCGTGGTGGGCCCCATCCAGACCAACTGCTACGCCTTCGTCTCCGACGGCGAGTGCATGGTCGTGGACCCCGGGGACTCCGGCGCGGACATAGCAGACAGGCTGGACGACGTGGACGTGAGGCTCATAGTGGCGACGCATGGCCACGGCGACCACGTGAGCGGCGTGGCCGCCCTCAAGGAGGAGACCGACGCGCCCTTCGCCATGAGCGCCGAGGACCGCGAGATGGCCACGCACGCCACGCAGACCTCGCGCTTTGCGGACGAGGACGCCCCGGAGCCCGACCGCATTCTCAAGGAGGGGGACACCATCCACATTGGGTCCGCCGACTTCGAGGTCATTGCCGCGCCGGGCCACACGCCGGGCGGCCTGGTGCTGCTGGGCCAGGGCATTGCCTTCGTTGGCGACACCATCTTCGCAGGCTCCGCCGGCCGCACGGACCTTCCCGGTGGCGACCCGCAAGTGATGAAGCAGACTCTGGCGCGCCTGAGGACCCTGATTCCCCCCAAGACGGTGCTTCTGTGCGGCCACAACGCCGCGACCACCATGGAGCGCGAGCTTGTGGGCAACCCCTGGCTCAACGGTCAGATGGACTAGTCCCAACCGCGTGCTCGACCTCGCGTGACAATCTGATACAATAGCGGTCGTTGCTACGTGCCGGCGTGGCGGAATGGCAGACGCGGCAGACTCAAAATCTGCTCCAGGCGACTGGGTGAGGGTTCGAGCCCCTCCGCCGGTACCATGTTTTACCTGCGTGAATGCGGGTGCACCCCAAATTGGCCCATACCCCCACGGACTGGGAGGAAGCCAATTTGCTTGTGCAAGCTGTGAAGAGTCGCACACGCGCAAATAGTTCTTGCGCGGGGCTGGTCGCGGCGTTATCCTGAACAAGTGTGAATTGCGAAGTGGGATGGAACGTGCGTCCCCACCTACGCGGCGCCACTGGTTGCTGCCTGGTCAGACAAAGAATTCGTATGACCTCCTGCAAGAGGTCTTTTGTCTCCCGGCACAAGCATGTGGCGGGAGTTTTTTTGAGCGGCTCTGCCGCGACGAAGGGAAGGTGTAGAAGATAGCCAGGAACGAAGGTCCCCGCATCAATGGGGACATCACCGCACGCACCTGCCGCCTCATCGGTGTCGATGGGTCCCAGCTTGGTCTGTTCGGCATTCGTGACGCCCAGCGCATCGCGAATGAGCAGAACCTTGACCTCGTGGAGATTTCTCCGAACTCGGAGCCTCCGGTGTGCAAGGTCATGGACTATCGCAAGTTCAAGTACGACCAGGACCGCAAGGCCAAGGCCGCTCGCAAGAAGCAGGTCAAGGTCGAGGTCAAGGAGATGAAGTTCCGTCCGAAGATTGACGTGGGCGACTACGAGACCAAGAAGGGTCACGTCATGCGCTTCCTCAAGAAGGGCAACCGCGTCAAGGTCACGATCATGTTCCGTGGCCGCGAGATGGCTCATCCCGACCAAGGCCTCAACGTTCTGGATCGTCTTGCAGAGGACCTGAAGCCCTACGCCACGGTGGAGCAGCAGCCCAAGATGGAAGGCCGCAATATGCACATGCTCCTCGCTCCCATCAAGGGCGCGTTCGACAACGTGCCCGACGGGGACGACGCAAAGAAGGATTAGTTAGAAGGAGAGTTTGTTATGCCCAAGATGAAGACTCACAAGGGTTCGGCCAAGCGTTTCCGCCGCACCGGCACTGGCAAGATCATGCGTGCCAAGGCATTCAAGAGCCACATCCTGACCAAGAAGTCCCAGAAGCGCATTCGTGGTTTCCGTCAGGAGACCCAGCTCGCCAAGAGCGACGTGCACACCGTCTCCCAGCGCATGGGCAAGTAGGCGTCACTGCGTCATCTTTAGTTTTTCAGCTTTCAAGGAGTGATTGTATATGGCACGTATCAAGCGCGCAGTGGCTGGCCGCAAGAAGCGTCAGACCCTCGTCGAGCGTTCTAAGGGTTACTACGGCACCAGCTCCCGCACCTTCCGCGGTATGAAGGAGCAGGTCCAGCACTCTCTGCAGTACCAGTACCGTGACCGCCGCAACAAGAAGCGCGACATCCGCAGCCTGTGGATCCAGCGCATCAACGCTGCCGCCCGCATGAACGACCTTTCCTACAGCAAGTTCATGCACGGCCTGAAGCTCGCCGGCGTTGAGCTGGACCGCAAGGTCCTGGCCCAGATTGCCTACGAGGACGAGCAGGGCTTCGCCGACCTCGCCAACATTGCGAAGAAGGCCCTGGATTCCGCCGAGGCTGCCGAGTAGGCTTCCTGCGGCTGCGGGTTCATAGTCTGCACCTCAAGAGGGACGCCCGGATTCCGGTGCGCCCCTCTTTGCTGTTGCTGGGTGTAATGACGTGCCGCCCGGTTGAGAGGCCCGTGGCCCGCGTCAGTCCTGGTTGGGGGGCCTGTAGCCCGTCAGGTGGCGCAGGTGCTCCTCGTGTCTCTCCTCAAGCTTCTCCGCCTCGATCTTGAACTCGGGGTCCTGGGGAGCCACCAGCTCGTCCTTGCCAGTCTTGGGGTCGTAGTGGTGCAGTAATACGGGCTCGAAGAGGTGCAGGTGCGCCGCAAACAGGCCGGACGCGATTATCAGCACAATGAAGATGATGATGCGGGGCATGACTGGCACCTGGGTCATGAGGATGGCGCCGGCGCACAGGATTGCCGTCCACACGTACATGACGAGGACGGTCTGCCGCTGGTTGAAGCCCTCGCCAAGCAGGCGGTGATGAATGTGGCCCTTGTCCGCCTGGCCAATGCTCACGTGCGCGCGGCCGCGCCGTACGATGGCGGAGAGCGTGTCTATGATGGGGATTCCGGCCACGACCAAAGGCACGATGATGGAGGTCAGGCCCGCGATGCGCGAGACTGACAAGAGGGAGATGCTGCCCAGCACGAAGCCTATGGTGAGGGAACCGGAGTCGCCCAGGAAGATGGACGCGGGGTGGAAGTTGTAGCGCAGGAAGCCGAGCGTGGCCCCGCACAGGATGATTGCCAGCGACGCCGCGCCAATGTGGCCGGACATGGTGGAGACGACCCACATGGTGATGCTGGCTATGCAGGCGATGCCCGAGGAGAGGCCGTCCAGGCCGTCTATGAGGTTGAAGATGTTGGCGTAGGCAACCAGGTAGAGGACCGTGATGGGGTAGCCGGCGAGGTCAAGCTCGAAGCCGGTGTTCTGGAGGGGGTTGACCACGGTGTCAATTACCAGGCCGCCGGCCACGGCCACGCAGGCGGCAAGCAGCTGGCCCAGGAACTTCTGCCACGGCTTGAGGGAAAGCTTATCGTCCACCAGGCCCGTCACGAAGATGATGACGAAGGAGAGGTAGACCAGCACGTAGTTGATGCGGCCGATGCCGCAGGTGGCGAAGGCGAGCGGCCAGCCGAAGAGGCTGGGCCCCAGCATCTGCAGGGCCAGGCCCACGGTGAGGGCGCAGAAGACGGCGATGCCTCCCATGCGGGGTACGGGCTCCTTGTTGACACGACGCTTGTTGGGGTAGTCCACGGCGCCGACGCGCCAGGCAATCTTGCGCGCGAGGGGTGTGGCGAGAAGGGTGACTATGAGGGACGCCGCGAACAGCGCCACGAACGGCAGCCACCAGCTCTCCATTCATGCCTCCCTCTTGCAGGCCACTTCCACTGCGGTGAGACGACTTTGAGCCAGCTGGACGCTACCGCACTCTCTTTTATTTTTCCGTACATTCGGAGTAAGTCAAGACTGGTATCCGCGGTTGCCGCACGTATATTGGGTGTTGTCGACCCCCTGCGGTACAAACTGGGTGAACCGACAAGTGTTATTTGGGAGCCTGCATCTCGTGCTCAGTACAGGGATCCTCCGTTGCTGAGGAAGCTGGAACAGGCGTCGAGGGCACCCACCTGTGGATAGGTGGGTTCATTATCGTCACCGCAGGGGGCGGCGTTTGCCGGTGCCCGCCTTTTGTCGCATGGGCGTGCGCGCAAGTTTTCCGTTGACACGGGCTTGGTTTGCTGCAACAATATCCCTCGCGCGAAACGCGTCTGGGGATGTAGCTCAGTTGGGAGAGCGCTGCCTTCGCAAGGCAGAGGCCGAGGGTTCGAATCCCTTCATCTCCACCAGGAATGTGATGGGCCCGGGTTTCCACCCGGGCCCTTTTGGTATGAGACACTTGGGGCCAGGCCCCAACTGACTCATGGGATGCCCGGGGCCAGCCCCCAGGTGTCCCGTGTGCCCGTGCAAGATGGGAGGCGCCCACAATGGAGAGGGCTGACGTCACGGCAAAGGCCTACGAGCGCTGCGAGCTCTGCCCCAGGCGCTGCCACGCCAGGCGGGCGGCTGGCCAGGCGGGCCTGTGCGGGGCCACGTCCACCCTGCGCATTGCCCGCTCCGCCCTGCACTTCTGGGAGGAGCCGCCCATCTCTGGCGAGTCTGGCTCCGGCGCCATCTTCTTCACGGGCTGCCCGCTGCGCTGCGTCTTCTGCCAGAACCACGAGATCTCCCAGGAGGGCTTTGGGCTTGAGGTCACGGTGTCCCGTCTGGCCCAGATGATGCTGGAGCTTGAGGCCCAGGGGGCAAACAACATCAACCTGGTGACGCCCTTCCACTACGCCCCGCACATTCGCCAGGCTCTGGGGCTGGCCCGAACCGCGGGGCTGGGCCTGCCCATAGTCTGCAACACCTCCGGCTACGAGCGGCCCGAGGTCGTTGCCGCCATGGCGGACGTGGTGGACATCTGGCTCACGGACTACAAGTATGCGTCCGCGGACTTGGCGGCCAGGCTCTCTGCCGTGCGCGACTACCCGCAGGTGGCGGATGCCGCCCTGCGCGCCATGCTGGCGTCCCTGCGCTCCAAGGGCGGGGAGCTCGTGGGCGAAGATGGCCTCATGAGGCGGGGAATAGTGGTGCGCCACCTGGTGCTGCCAGGGCATGCGGACGACTCCTGTGCGGTTCTGGACCGCGTCTGGCAGATCTGTGGCAACGAGGTCGACATCTCCGTCATGAACCAATACACGCCCAACGACGTCTGCCGCGCTCGCGGGGGAGACCTGGCCCGCTCCCTGACGGACCAGGAGTACGAGCTCGTGCTGGACCACGCGGACGACCTGGGCTTCGAGCGCATGTGGTGGCAGCAGGGAGGGACGGTCTCGGAGTCGTTCGTCCCGGCGTTCGACGCGACGGGCGTCCAAGGGCCCGAACTTGGGGCTCGCTAGCGGGCAAGTGGGTATAGACTCTTGCAAACGTCCTGCCGGCTGCCGGCAAGCAAACGGCAGCTTACGGCACCAAGGAGACCACATGGCAGATGATTACACACCGCTCTCGGACGACGAGCGGGCGGAGCTTCAGGAGCTGCGCGCCGAGAAGGCCCGTCGCCAGGAGGCCGAGAGGGCCCGTCGCGAGCGCGCGGAGCTGGAGCGGCTTCGGGCGGAGAAGGCCCAGGCCGTCGCAAGGCCCCAGCGGTCGCGTGCGGCGCAGGCGAACGGGCAGCCAAAGCGCGCCGGCTCGCAGCCCGCGCGGTCCCAAACCGCGCGCATCCAGGAGCCGGCGCCCCAGGCCACGCAGCGCGTGGTGCGCAGGCGCACGGTGACCCAGGAGGAGGCGGAGCAGATCGAGCGCGACAGGCAGACGCGCGAGCGCAACGCCAAGATCATGGAGCCCGACGAGGACCTCAACATGCCCATGGCGCAGAAGATCGTGCTCGTTGCCGTGCTCGTTGGTGCCCTCATCGCCATTCTGGCAATCGTCTTCGGCCCCCATTAGCCGCAACCAAGAGCCCCGCTGTCTCCACGCCAATGCTCGGCGCGGCGGCGGGGCTCCAGCATTTCTCGGAACGCAAGCACCAACAGGGAGAGTGACACGAATGTCTCTTACCGACCGCACCAAGCCGAGCGACGTCTCGCTCAACACAGACCTCTACGAGCTGACCATGGCCCAGGGCTTCTGGGAGTCCGGCCTCGTGGACGACCAGGCCTGCTTCAACGTCTTCTTCCGCGACAACCCCTTCCACGGCGGCTATGCCATAGCATGCGGCATGGGTCAGATTGCGGACCTGGTGGAGAACTTCGTATTCGAGGACGAGGACATAGAGTACCTGGCCTCCATCAACGCTCCCGGTGGCGGCCCCATGTTCAAGCAGGGCTTCCTGGACTACCTGCGCGACTTCAGGATGGACGTCACCGTGTACGCCGTGCCCGAGGGCGACGTCGTCTTCCCGCGCGAGCCCATGGTGCGGGTGCAGGGCTCCGTCATTGCCTGCCAGCTGCTGGAGACGGCCCTGCTCAACCTGGTCAACTTCCAGACCCTGGTGGCCACCAAGACGGCGCGCATAGTGCACGCGGCGGAGGGGCATCCCGTCTCTGACTTCGGCCTGCGCCGCGCCCAGGGGCCGGACGGCGGCCTGGCCGTGGCCCGCGCGTCCTACATTGCCGGCGCGTCCAGCACCTCCAACGTGCTGGCGGGCAAGATCTACGGCATCCCCGTCTTTGGCACGCACGCCCACAGTTGGGTCATGGCCTTCCCCACGGAGGTGGAGGCCTTCCGCGCCTTCGCCAAGTCCAGCCCCAAGAACTGCGTGCTCCTGCTGGACACCTACGACGTCCACCAGGGCATAAAGAACGCAATCACGGTCGCCAAGGAGATGGAGGCCGCCGGCGAGCGGCTTGCCGCAATCCGCATCGACTCCGGCGATCTGGCCAAGCTCTCCAAGGAGACCCGCAAGGCCTTCGACGAGGCGGGCCTGCCCTACGTCAAGATCTCCGTCTCCAACGACCTGGAGGAGTACACCATCCAGTCCCTCTTCGCGCAGGGCGCGCCCATCGACTCCTTCGGCGTGGGCACCAAGCTGGCAACCTGCGACCCGCAGCCCTCGCTGGGCGGCGTGTACAAGCTTTCCGCCACGCGCCGCAGCGCGGACGAGCCATGGAACCCCGTCATCAAGCTGTCCGAGCAGGCCTACAAGCGCACCATCCCCGGCGTTCAGCACGTGCTGCGCTTCGTGGACGGCACGGGCAGCCCCATGGGCGACATGATCGTGGACGACTCCGTGGATACCGGCGACCACACCCGCGCGGTGGACATCCTGGACCCCGTCACCACGTACGACCTGACCGGCTACGAGGCCCACGAGCTGCTGGAGTGCGTGGTCAAAGACGGCGTGCGCGCCAAGGAGCCCGACACCATCCAGCAGGCAAAGGAGCGCTGCCGCAGCACCGTCATGCACCTGGACCCAGCCATCAAGCGCTTCCTGAACCCGCAGGTCTACCCCGTGGGCATGGAGCAGGGCCTGGCGGACCTGCGCCAGGAGCTTGCCCGGGTGGAGCGCGCCGGCTCCGGCCGCAAGGCGTAGGGCGAGGCACCGAAGGCAAGGCACCAACGCAGTTTGGCTCTGGCGGAGGCCCCTCAGGCGGGGGGACCTCCGCTCCTTTTGTTTGCCTGCTGCACCGCGGGGGCCTTCGTGCCCGCGTGCTGCTAGAATCGTGCACGCTAACTGTGAGGTTCCATGGCGCGTCGTGCGCCAGCCGCCCCCTCGGCGGATGAGTGAGGAGTTCCAATGCCCGAGAAGCTCGAGAAACTTGTGATGGAAGCCCTGAGGGCCGCCCAGGCGGCCGGCGAGCTGGCGGAGTTCGAGCCAGGTGACCTTGGCTTCGAGCGCCCGGCGGACACCTCCAACGGTGACTGGTCGTCCACCGTTGCCATGCGCTCGGCCCGCCTGGCGCACACCAGCCCCCGGAACATAGCCAACGCCATCGTCGCCAATCTCGCCCAGGACGCCTCCGTGGCCAAGGTGGAGGTGGCGGGCCCCGGCTTCATCAACTTCTACCTCAACGCCGCCAGCAACAACGAGGTCTTCCGCACCGCGCGCGAGCAGGGCATGGACTTCGGCCGCAGCAACGTGGGCCAGGGCGTCAAGACGCAGGTGGAGTTCATATCTGCCAACCCCGTGGGCCCCATGCACATCGGCCACGGCCGCTGGGCCGCGCTGGGTGACTCCCTCTGCCGCGTGATGGAGCACGCCGGCTACGACATTGAGCGCGAGTACTACATCAACGACCACGGCAGCCAGATGGACGTCTTCGGCCGCTCCGTTGCCAAGCGCTACCTGCAGCTCTTTGACGTCGTGGCCGCGGACGCCTGCGACCTGCAGGCCGCCTACGCCAAGCTTGTGGCGGACCGCAACGCCTACGTGGACGACGAGGAGGACCTGCACCCGGACAGCCACCCCTACCAGGATGACTTCATGGCGTCCCTGGGCGAGAACTCCTACGGCGGCACCTACATAATTGACCTGGCCCTGCACTTCGCGCGCGAGGACGGCAGCAAGTGGGTCTCGGTTCCGGAGGACGAGCGCGTGCACGAGTTCCGCGAGACGGGCTACCAGCTCATGCTTGCCTCCATCAGGGAGACCTGCCACCAGGCGCGCTGCGACTTCGACGTCTGGTTCTCGGAGCGGTCGCTGTACGAGAAGGGTGCCGACGGCATGGACGCGGTGGGCCGCGCCTTCCAAAAGCTGGACCAGATGGGCTATCTGTACAAGACCGAAGACGGCGCCCTGTGGTTCAAGTCCACGGCCTTCGGGGACGACAAGGACCGCGTGCTGGTCAAGACCAACGGCGAGTACACCTACTTCGCGTCCGACATTGCCTACCACTACAACAAGTTCCAGCGCGTGGAGCACGTCATAGACATCTGGGGCGCAGACCACCACGGCTACATCAAGCGCGTGGACTCCGCCTGCGCCGCCTTGGGCTACGAGGGCAAGTTCGAGGTGCTGCTGGGCCAGCTGGTGAACCTGCTGCGCAACGGCGAGGCCGTGCGCATGTCCAAGCGCAAGGGCACCATGATCACCTTCGACGAGCTGCTGGACGAGGTGGGCGTGGACGCCACGCGCTACACGCTCATCTCCAAGAGCTCCAACCAGATGATCGACTTCGACATAGAGGCCGTGAAGCGCCAGAGCAACGACAACCCCGTGTACTACGTGCAGTACGCGCACGCCCGCATATGCTCCATCCTGCGGCGGGGTGCCGGCGTATCCAAGGAGGAGGCGGCTCAGCTTGGCATGGCGGAGGTCGGCCGCCGCGCCGTGGGGGAGGACTACGACCTGGGCCTCCTGAGCGACCCGGCGGAGCTGGCGCTCTCCCGCAAGGTGGCGGAGTTCCCGGAGCTTGTGGCGGCCTGCGCCCGCGACCGTGCCCCCTTCCGCCTGACCCATTACGCGGAGGAGCTTGCCGCGGAGTTCCATGGCTTCTACCAGCAATGTCAGGTGCTGCCCAGCGAGGGGCGTCCGGTTGAGCCGGAACTGTCCCGCGCACGCCTTGCAGCATGCGACGCGGTCCGCTCCGTTCTGGCCCTGACCCTGAGCCTGATTGGCGTTTCCGCGCCGCAGGCCATGTGATACGGCCGATGACCTCTGCATCATTTCATAGTTGCAATATCAGCCCAGTGCATACGCGCTGGGCTGTTTTTTTGTGCGGGGACACACGAGTGAAATGTTTTGTAGATATGCTTTAAAGTGACTAATGCTGGAGAGGGCAAGCAGCGGCCAAAGGTATTGCGCGTCCAGTGGATGCCGTCAGGAGGTTTTCGTGGAGCTGAGAGAGTACATGTCTGTACGCCGGGCGTACAACCTGGTTCGCCAGAGCATGGAATCCAACCGGCGCCTGACGTTTGAGGAGTTTTCCATACTTTGCAAGCTCGACGTTGCGGGTGAGCCCATCAAGACCTCCGACATTGCGGAGTACCAGGGTGCCCTTCGCCCGACAATGACGCACAGGACCAACCACCTTGCCCGGCTCGGCTTCATCGACCGCGGCGAGGGCGTCACCGACCACAGAAACATAGTGTGCACCATCTCTGAGGACGGCCGTGCCTTCGTGCGCGATCTGTCCCAGCGCACGTGTGCCCGCATCCCCGCAGGCCAGCCCCTTGCCCGGACGTCTGCGGAGCGCATCCGCAAGTACGTGGATTCCATGGGGTCCGTGTACTGCACCGCCGGGGACTTGGTGCTCCTGGGCCTGCTGTGCGCTCCAGACGGCTCCAGCACCATCATGCGACTGGTGGACGCGCTGGGTCTGCTTCAGCCAACGGTCTCAATGTCGGTGAGTTCCCTGTGCGAGGCCGGGCTTGTGGAGCGCGGACACCAGGGTGACGGGGGCCGCACCGCCAGCGTCTCGCTCACGGAAGAGGGCATGGCGACGGCGCGGGTGCTTGGCGAGCGCATCTCCAAGGTTGTGGTTCACCGCAAGGCAAGGAAGCTGCGCGAGGCATAGGGCGGCTGCCGGGCGCGGCCTGGGAAGAAAAACGGGAATATATTCATGCGTGACGGGTTTCGCGCCTTGGCGCGGCCCCGCACGTGGTATAGTCGCTGCATCCGCGTGATGAGCGGGTGTGTGGCGTAGCGGGTTGTACCGTTCGCGCCTTTGTATTCAAGCGCGTTGCGCATAAGAACGTTGACCATCTGACCAGCTGCTCGGCCATCGCCCGTGGGCGACGGCGTGCGACGGGCTGGTTTGGTGGCGTGCATTCCTGCGGTTATCAAACGTGGGAGAGTCCGGCTTGACTTGCTGGGAGAGGCAGTTGCATGGCAGAAGACACAACAGAGCTCACTGAAACGGTTTCGACGCCCCAGGGGGCTCACGAGGAGTCAACCCGGGTTGCGGCGCCCGCGGAGGCAGAGGCGCCCAAGCCCGTCCGTCGTCGCAGGGCGCCCCGGAAGAAGGTGGCGGAGGAGGCCCCACAGGGCGCGCCCGAGGGCGATGCCGGCACCACTGCGGATGCAGCCCCCGGTGCGGGGGCCGAGGCTGCTCCCGCGCCGCGCAGAAGGCGCCGTGCCACGCCCAAGGCTGCCAACAAGGACGCGGGGGCTGCCGCGCAGCAGGCGCCCGCTCCCGAGGGACCCCACGATGCCGAGCCCTCTGCCACAAAGAACCAGGACGCCGTGCCCAACCCGGAAACCGCACAAGGCGAGCATGGTGCGGCGGAGCATGCTGCGAGCGGCCGGCAGGACGCCGGCGAGGGGCGCGAGGCGGAAGGCGCGCCTGCCGACCACGCCGCAGACCAGCCCCAGGCCGGCCGCGAGCAGGAGGCCGCCAGCCCCCAGGCCGAGCAGCGCCAGGACCACCAGGACCAGGGCGACGACGAGCAGGGCAACGGTCGCCGCCGCCGTCGCAACCAGCGCGACCGCAACCGCAACCGCAACGACCGCAACGGCCAGCGCAACGAGGTCGGCAACAACGGCAACAACCGCCAGGGCCGTCGCCGCGGCCACAACGGCAACAACCAGAACGAGCCCGTCGAGCCCTCCCTCAAGATGGAGGACCTGCAGGTCATGAAGGTTGCCGAGCTGCGCAGCAAGGCGGCCGAGCTGGACGTGGAGTACGTTGGCCTGCGCAAGGCGGAGCTCGTCTCCGCCATCTACCAGGCGGCCGCCCTGGCCGAGGGCTTCCGTCCGGTGGAAGGCGTGCTGGAGATTCAGAACGAGGGCTACGGCATACTGCGCACCGGCAACTACATGCAGGGCGACAACGACGCCTTCGTGCACCAGTCCATGATTCGCCAGTTCTCCCTGCGTCCCGGTGACAAGATTGCTGGCACCATGATGCCTGGCAAGTCCAGCAACAAGTTCCCGCCCCTGGGCAAGATCGAGACCATCAACGGCTTCGCGCCGGAGGCTGCCAAGAAGCGCCCCCGCTTCCGCGACCTCACACCCATCTACCCCAACGAGCGCCTGGTCATGGAGCACGGCAAGGACTCCATTACCGGCCGCGCCATAGACCTGGTGGCGCCCATCGGCAAGGGCCAGCGCGGCCTCATCGTCTCGCCCCCCAAGGCGGGCAAGACCACGGTCCTCAAGCACATCTGCCAGTCCATTTCCGCCAACAACCCCGAGGTGCACCTCTTCTGCCTGCTGGTGGACGAGCGCCCCGAGGAGGTCACGGACATGGAGCGCTCCATCAAGGGCGAGGTCGTCGCCTCCACCTTCGACATGCCGGCCTCCAACCACACCGCCGTCGCGGAGCTTGTGATCGAGCACGCAAAGCGCCTGGTAGAGATGGGGGAGGACGTGGTGGTCGTGCTCGACTCCATCACCAGGCTGGCGCGCGCCTACAACCTTGCCGCCCCCACCAGCGGCCGCATCCTCTCTGGTGGCGTGGACTCCGCCGCCCTGTACCCGCCCAAGAAGTTCCTGGGCGCGGCCCGCAACATAGAGAACGGCGGCTCCCTCACCATTTTGGCCTCCGCCCTCATCGACACGGGCTCCAAGATGGACGAGGTCATCTTCGAGGAGTTCAAGGGCACCGGCAACATGGAGCTCAAGCTCGACCGCGACCTTGCCGACAGGCGCATCTTCCCGGCCATCGACCCCGTGGCCTCCGGCACGCGCAACGAGGAGCTGCTGCTTGACCCGCAGCTCACGCCCTTCATCTGGGGCCTGCGTCGCATCCTGGCCAACATGAACAACGTGGAGAGGTCGGCCACCGCGCTGGTAAAGGGCCTGCGCGCCACCAACGACAACCAGGAGTTCCTCATCCGTTCCGCCAAGAAGGCCCAGCAGCAGGAATACGTTGCATAAGGCCTGCCGTTGGCCAAAGGCGGCGTGCGCCAAATAACCGCAGCTAGCGGGCCGTTTCCCAGTGGTGGGGGGGCGGCCCGCGGTGTTTTATGTGCGCGAAGCCCGCGCGGTGCGTGCATCTCTCGGTTATCATGAAACGTGAACATACCCAAAGGGCAATTAGGTGCTATGGTGAAGTGCGTTTCGTGCAGGCGGGGCGCCTGCGGAGGCACGCGGGAATCTTCTGGGAGGACTGGACATGAATGGTACGAGAAGGACGCCGGCAATCTTTGCCGGGCTCGCCGGCTGTGGCGTGTGGTCCATCCCGGTGGCTGCTCATGCGGCTCCCGTGAACGTTACCATTGACGACCTCCTTGGCACGCCCCTTGTGTATTTTGCGCTGGGCTGCGTTGCCGGCGCCGCCGTTGCGGGCACCATAGCCGGCATTGCCGCGCACCGCTCTGTGAAGAGGCTCCGGAACGAGCTGAGCGAGCTTGAGGCAAAGTCGCAGGCTGTCCCTGCGGTGGAGGAGCCAAAGGCAGAGGCGCCCTCCGAAGTGGTGGCGCCCGCCGAAGTGGCGGCATCCGCAGAGGCCGCACCCGCGCAGCCCGCACCCGCTCAGGTTGTTGCGGAGGAGTCCGTCGCGGCTGGCTCCGCGGAGGCCGAGTCCGAGCTGGACACCACGGCCTCGCTCAAGCGCGTGGAAGGGTCCGAGGACGAGGAGGAGGACACCACGGCCTCCCTCGGTCGCGTTCGTGCCGCTCAGGAGGAGCCTGCGGCGCCGGTGGCGGCTCCTGCGGCGTCGGTTATGGCAGCCGCCGCGCCGGGGGAGGCTCCCGCCGTGCAGGCCAGCGCTCTCACGCGCAGGGTTTCCGCCCGTCTGAACGCCGTCCTTCCCACCATCGAGAGCGTGCCCGCCCCTGCGGACCGCGCTGCCGCTGCACGCCAGGAGGCGGTTGCCGCGGCCCGCGAGTACGCGAAGACGGACTTCGAGACCCGCAAGAAGCGCCGTGCGCGTGGCGTCCGCGCCATTCTTTCCGAGCGCTTGGGCGACGGCATGCTGGACGGCCTGCCCGTCATCGAGCGCGCGGACGGTTCCGTGGCCGACGTTGGCACGGCGTGGTGGGACAACACCATGAACGGCCGCCTTATTGGCATGGCCGACAACACCGCCAATCTCAGACCCGCCACAGAGTCTGTGGACCCGCTCGCCACCGCGGCGCTGCGTCGCGCAGAGCTGCAGCGTGCGGCCCGCAACGCGCAGATTCTTGGCACGGCGGACCTGACCCGTCCCCAGCCGGCGGCAGGTGCCGGAGCGCTTTCGTCCACCGCGAAGCTCGACCGCTTTTCTCGCTCGCGCGTCATACAAAGCCGCGTCGCCGGCTTCGACGAGAGCCTGTACCCGGACCGTCGCGTCGAGGCCGCGGATGTGGACACGTTCGAGGAGGCCATGCGCGCCATGGACGCCCAGATGCCGGCGGTTGGTGTGCGCACCTCCGCGGATGCTGCGGCGGCTGTCTCCATGCTGGACACCACGGCCAACCTCAAGACGGGCGCCGTGGTGACCACGGACGCCAACGCGGAGGCAGACGCAAGCGCGGCCGCCTACGTGGACCGCCTGGTTCAGGAGGAGGTGGAGCGCAACCGCGCTGGCCGTGCGCGCAGGTACTCCCGCTCCTTCCTGACGGTCTTCGAGGGCACGGGTGACCTTTCCGACGCTCGCAAGGCGGCAAACGCCAAGCACTTCCCGCGCGAGCCCAGGGAGAAGGAAGCGTAGGCCCTTGCGCCGCGTGCATGGGCCCCGCCTTTGGCCCTGGCTGCTCCTGGTTGCCCTGTGGACGTGCTTCATATGGGGCAACTCGCTCAACACGGGCGCGGCCTCAACCTCGCAGAGCGACCTGGTGGCAGGCCTCGTACGGCCGCTCTTCCTGTGGCTGGGCGTCAGCAGGTGGGGCAGCATGACCTTCGTGGTGCGCAAGACGGCGCACTTCCTGGAATATGCGGTGCTGGGCCTGCTGGTGTGGCAGTGCGCACGCAGGGTGCCTGGACGCGCGGGACGCGCGCCACTTGCGTTTGGAGCGCTGGCCTACGGGCTGGCGGTGCCCCTGGTGGACGAGTTTGCCATTCAGGCCCGCGTGCCCGGCCGGTCCAGCAGCCTGCGGGACGTTGCCATTGACCTCTGCGGCTTTGGGGCCATGTGTGCCCTTTGTGCCCTGGTGAGCCATGCTCGCCGTCGCAGGTGCCGCGGGCGTCACTTCCGGGTGTGCTGACGCCCCGCCTTTGGAGCATGCGGCACGCAATTGCTGCAGCTTGCTGCGCGCGGTCGCAGCTCCATAGTTATTTCTTGTTAGAAAACAAACCCAAAAGGCCAGCGGTTTGCGCGTCGGCAGCCCCTACAGTGACCTCACACACTCTTGTACCGGAAGTGTAAGGGGAGTGCGAGCAAATCCCTTGGGAAGGGTTATACGTGAAAGGGGATCTTATGGCACTGAATGACATGACTCGTAGGAGCTTCCTCGGCACCGCTGGCGTTGCTATGGCCGGCCTGGCCCTTGCCGGCTGCGGTGGCAGCGGCAGCTCCGACGCCTCTGGCTCTGCGGCTGCGTCGGGTGACTCCGGCGCCTCCAACCAGATCGACGGCGGCGACGGCTCCTTCAAGCTGGGCAACATCGGCCCGCTGACGGGTGCCGCGGCCATCTACGGCACCGCCACCAACTGGGGCGCCCAGGTTGCCGTGAACGAGATCAACGCCGAGGGTGGCGACGTCAAGTTCTCCTACAACTGCCAGGACGACACCCACAACGCCGAGACCTCCGTCAACGCCTACAACAACCTCAAGGACTGGGGCCTGCAGATCCTGGTCGGCACCACCACCACCGCCCCCTGCGTGGCCGTCTCCGCCGAGACCAACAACGACAACATCTTCGAGCTGACCCCCTCCGCCTCCTCCGTGGACGTCGTGGGCGAGGGCTCCGCGCGCAAGGCCAACGTCTTCCAGATGTGCTTCACCGACCCCAACCAGGGCAAGATTTCCGCCCAGATGGTCAAGGAGAAGAACCTGGGCTCCAAGATCGCCATCATCTACGACCAGTCCGACACCTACTCCACCGGCTTGCGCGACGGCTTCGTTGCCGAGGCTGGCGAGATTGGCCTGGAGATCGTCTCCGAGCAGGCGTTCACGGCCGACAGCAACCAGGACTTCTCCGCCCAGCTGACGGACGCCCAGTCCAACGGCGCCGACGTCGTCATCATGCCCTTCTACTACCAGCAGGGCGGCCTGGTCCTCAAGCAGGCCAAGGACATGGGCTTTGAGGCCGCCTTCGTCGGCATGGACGGCATGGACGGCATCCTGGCCCAGGACGGCTTCGATGCCAGCCTGGCCGAGGGCCTCTACCTCATCACCCCGTTCACGGCAGACGCCACCGACGACGCCACCCAGAAGTTCGACGAGGCCTACGAGAAGATCTCAGACGGCGGCGTGGCCCCCAACCAGTTCGGCGCTGACGCCTACGACTGCGTCTACGCCATCAAGCAGGCCATCGAGAAGTCCGGCGTCACGCCCGACATGGACCCCTCCGCCATCTGCGACGAGCTGGTGAAGGCCTTCACCTCCAGCGACTTCACCTACTCCGGCCTGACCGGCAAGGACATGACCTGGAGCGATGACGGCACCGTCTCCAAGGTCCCGCAGTGCTACGTCATCAAGGACGGCAAGTACGAGATTGTCGAGTAGGTAACAGTACTCACATCCAGTAGGGGCGGGGGCTGCTCAGGGTGCCCCCGCCCCTTCTTGTGTGCATCAACTTTGATGCACTGTCTTTCTTGTTTGTGACAAACCGCACGGCCGCGCCGTCTTTTGGCGCGGTTTGTTGTATCACGGTTGTGTTGCATTGGTCGGTACTCCGGAACACACGAACAAAAAAGAAAGGAGCTGGCGCAATGGTCTTTCTCTCGACCGTAATCAACGGCCTCTCGCTGGGCAGTATCTACGCGGTCATCGCCCTGGGCTACACGATGGTGTACGGCATCGCCAAGATGCTGAACTTCGCCCACGGCGACATCATCATGGTCGGCGCGTACATCTGCTTCTACATGATGGGCCTGTTCGGCCTGCCGCCCCTGGTCTCCATCCTCATCTCGATGGTTGGCTGCACGGTGCTTGGCATCGTGATCGAGCGCCTTGCCTACAAGCCCTTGCGCAGCGCCCCCTCCCTGGACGTGCTGATTACCGCAATCGGCGTCTCCTACTTCCTGGAGAACGGCGCCCTTCTGCTCTTCGGCTCCAACCCCAAGACGTTCACCTCCGTCGTGACGGCGGAGCCCATCGTCATAGGTGGCCTCACCATCAAGGCCACGGCGCTGGTCTCCATCGTGGTCAACGTCCTGATCACCGTTGCGCTCACGCTCTTCACCCAGCGCGGCAAGATGGGCAAGGCCATGCGCGCCGTCAGTGAGGACAAGGGCGCCGCCCAGCTCATGGGCATTGACGTCAACAAGACCATCTCGCTCACCTTCGCCATCGGCTCCGGCCTGGCTGCGGTGGCCGGCGTGCTCCTGTGCTCCTCCTACCCCACCCTGTACTACATGACCGGCTCCATGCCCGGCATCAAGGCCTTCATCGCCGCCGTCATCGGCGGCATCGGCTCCATCCCGGGTGCCTTCCTGGGCGGCCTCATCCTGGGCGTGATCGAGATGCTGGCCCGCACCTACATCTCAACCAAGTTCGCCGACGCCATCGTCTTCGGCGTGCTGGTCGTCGTGCTCCTGGTGCGCCCCGCCGGCCTGCTCGGCAAGCACGTGAACGAGAAGGTGTAGGTGGTCGCCATGGCAAAGAAAGTTTCGCGCAGCCTGCGCTCCAACCTCATCACCTACGGCATCGTCCTGGGCTTCTTCGTCATCTGCGAGATCCTGATCCAGGCTCACATCCTCACGTACTCGCTCCAGGGCCAGCTGGTGCCCATCTGCGCCTACGCCTGCATGGCCATCTCGCTCAACCTGGTGGTCGGCATCTCCGGCGAGCTGTCGCTGGGCCACGCCGGCTTCATGAGCGTGGGTGCCTTCTCTGGCGCCGTGGTCTCCGCCCTGCTCTCGCAGAGCATCTCCAGCGAGCCCGTGGTGCTCATCCTGTCCATGCTCTTCGGCGGCCTGCTCGCAGGCGTCGTGGGCTTCCTCATCGGCATCCCGGTCATGCGCCTCTCTGGTGACTACCTGGCCATCGTCACGCTGGCCTTCGGCGAGATTATCAAGAACATCATGAACAACATCTACGTTGGCCTGGACGACGCCGGCCTGCACGTGACCTTCTCCAGCGAGGGTGCGTTGGGCCTGGCGGAGGGTGGCCGCGTGCTGCTGTCCGGCCCCAAGGGCGCCGTCGGCGTCAA
The DNA here is from genome assembly GCA_900314495.1 of uncultured Olsenella sp. Taxonomy (GTDB): domain Bacteria; phylum Actinomycetota; class Coriobacteriia; order Coriobacteriales; family Atopobiaceae; genus Olsenella_K. The sequence goes on along the minus strand of OMVJ01000002.1, from coordinate 1,052 downwards.
CAAGATGTCTACCTTCATCGTGGGCATCCTGCTGGTGTGCTTCTGCCTCTTCGTGGCCCTCAACCTAGTCAACAGCCGGTCCGGCCGTGCCATCCTGGCCGTGCGCGACAACCGCATCGCCGCCGAGGCCTGCGGCATCAACTCCACCAAGTACCGCATGATGGCCTTCGTGGTCTCCGCTGTGCTGGCGGGCATGGCCGGCACGCTCTACGGCCTCAACTACTCCAGCTTCATTCCCAGCAAGTTCGACTTCAACAACTCCATCATGATCCTGGTCTTCGTGGTGCTGGGCGGCATCGGCTCCATTCGCGGCGGCCTCATCTCCGCGGCCATCCTGACCGTCCTGCCCGAGGCCCTGCGCTTCCTGAGCACCTACCGCATGCTCATCTACTCCATCGTCCTCATTGCCGCCATGCTCATCACCAACAGCCCGCGCGCCAAGAACGCCCTGCGCAACATGCGGCTGCGCCTGCGTGGCCGGCACGGGCCCAAGCTTGCGCCCGAGGGCGTGGACGCCATGATCGACGCCAACAGCAATGCGGAGAACGCAGAGGAGGACGGTGCCGATGAGTAACGAGACCAAGGCCACCCCGACCCCGGCCGAGGGCGCCGGAACCGGCACGTACGAGCACCGCGTGAAGCAGCGCCGAGTGAACACCAAGATGGTGCCCGTCCCTTCCACCTCCATCGTCCCCGAGCGCGACGTGAACGCCAATCCCGTGTTGGAGTGCCGCCACCTGGGCATCGACTTCGGCGGCCTGCACGCCGTGGAGGAGTTCAACCTCACGGTGGGCAGGACGGAGATCGCCGGCCTCATCGGCCCCAACGGCGCCGGCAAGACCACCGTCTTCAACCTGCTGACCAAGGTGTACCAGCCCACGCACGGCACCATCTTGCTGGACGGCAAGGACACGGCGGGCATGACGGTGCCAAAGGTCAACCAGGCGGGCATTGCGCGCACCTTCCAGAACATCCGCCTCTTCTCGCGCCTGAGCGTGGAGGACAACGTCCGCATCGGCCTGCACAACCAGATCAAGTGCTCCATGCTGGAC
>OMVJ01000032.1 GCA_900314495.1 uncultured Olsenella sp. | reverse complement strand
GAACCTCTCCACCTCGGAGCCGTCCACCTGCTTCAGGGCTTGTTCCATGACCTCGGACGCATATTCCGAGAGTATCTGCGGCGCCTCTGCCTTGTCGATCTTGCCGTAAGAGGGAATGAGGTCTGCGGGGGCTCCATCAAGTTCCGCCGCAAGTCGTTCGCTCACCGTCTGTTCGTATAGGCCAGGGTCAACCATGGGTACCTCTGCAAGTTTTGTGCCAGCTATTTGAACGTGATGATCCCACAAGTGAGACACGGGGACGCACCTTCTGTCTCATGTGAATGAGCCAGAAGGTGCGTCCATGCATTTGAGTGTTGGAAGGAATAGCCGATAAGAAAGTTGGGCCTGTAGCGCGGCAACCGCAAGGCCCGCCGTCGCAACCCGCGGTGCGGACGGCGCGTCAGCCCTGCGAGCCTGGTCCCTTGAAGCCCTTTGCGTAGGGTGGGTGCGCGTTGGGGCTGCGGTCTGCCAGGGGCAGGTCGGCCAAGACGTTGTGGGTGTACATCTTGGCCTGCTTCGCGGGCTTGCCAGCCTTGGCCTTGGCCGGCTTGGCGGCCTCCGAGTCGGTGGTTCTGGCAACGGCGCGGGGCCGCCACACAATCTTCTGCGACTTTACGGAAAGGAAGCCGTTGTCCAGCCTGAATATGAGCTCACGCTTCTCGGTAAGGGCGACTTCCATCACGTGGTTGTTGGCCACCAGGTCCAGCGCGCACTCTATGGTGGGGTTCCCGGTGAACTCGAAGCGGCCGAGCACGCGCGCCTCCGAGACGGACGAGATTCCCGAATGGTCTTCTATGGTGACGATCACGCATTCGGGGTGAACGGTGACGTGCCCAAGCTTGCAGCCCTTGAAAGCCCCGTGCCTCCTGAGGGCAGACTGAAGCGAGTTTGCGGGCATGCTTACCTCCGTGACGTGGCGTTGGCGTATGACTTCCGGCGAAAGCCGCGCACGTCGGCCGTTTGGTTGCCCTGGCGCAACCCGCTGGCCCCCGCGCGTTCTTCGAACGCAGATGGTAGTTCAATAATCAATGATACGTTCGGAACAGCCGAGTCTTCCCCAAGAAGTTACAGATGGCTGCAATGCGCGGCAAACCGCGTATGATTGACGCATCCATGACGGCATGTCCACGCGCGACGTCGCTTGCGCCCAGCTGCAAGGGGAGGTCCTGATGCTTCTTGATCGTCTGCAGTTCCAGCGTTACCTTGGCACCTTCGAGGCGCTTGTTGACTTTGCGGCAGAGAAGACGGGCAAGCTGGACCTCCTGTACCCCCGGGACACGCTGGAGCCTGACCGTGACATAGAGTGCGACATGGTGGAATGGCTGTGGGACGGGCATCGCGAGGTCATTGCGGAGTTCGTGCGGGCCAACCCCGCCCACCTGCCAGAGTCTGAGGTGCAGGAGGTCCGCCGCTGGGAGTCCGCCTTGTTTGGCACCTTTGCGCTGTGCGTGGACCAGGCCGGGCGGAGCGTGTTCCTGGGCAGCCGTCACAGCTTCCTTGTCACGGGGCTCAACTGCGAGCCAAGCCGTCTGGTGAGCAAGGTTCCCGCCCTGGTGAGCGTGGCCCTCCTCACGTACGCAGGGAAGATCGTTCACACGCCGGTCATGCGGGAGTTCAGCGCGGACCTTGGTGCCAACATGGTTCAGGCGCTGAGGGACGACATGGCTGCGCACCAAAGGGACGGCCGGGTGGCGGCAACCGCCAGCGAGTACCTTGCGGTTGCGAGCAAGCTTGGCGTTCGCTTGCAGCTGGAGGGCAGGATTCTGGAGGAGCAGGCACCCGCCCAGGAGTACCTGGACGGCATCAGCGGAATGCCGCGCGGCCAGCACCTGGGCGACCTTGCGGGGCTTGCCGGCACGGAGCGCAGCCTGGCCCAGCACCGTCGCAGGTGCGAGGATGTTCCGGGCGGGCATTCCGTGCGGGGCTACTCTGATGACGCCCGCCGCGTGACGCTGGTGCAGCCAACGGAGTACGCTGAGGAGGTCCTGCGCATGCGGGGCGTTGCCCGCACGGCGGACGTTGCGCGGGAATGCATTGCCTACCTGCGGCGCAATGGCTACAAGGTCGCCGGCGGCCTGCAGCCCAGCAAGGTTTCCAACGAGCTCGTGAGGAAGTGGCGCGACGACCCTGACACCTGCGTGTACGAGGTCCTGGACACCCCAGACGGCAGCTACCTACTGGAGTACACGCTGGCAAAAGACAACTGGTACGAGCTCACGGGTTCCTGGCACCCGGAGGCCAGCGACAGGGAAGACGGGTACCCCGGCCGCGAGCTTGGGCAGGGCGTGCTAAGGCTTTTGCAACAGCAGCGCAAGTACCCCGTGAGGCAGGTGCCAGACGAGCTGTTCCAGCACATCACCAGCTACCACGGGTGGATCGTGGACCAGCCGGGCATGCGGGAGCTCATGCACTACCTGGACGCCCACGTGCCCGACGGCGAGAATGACTTCACGTACGCCGACCGCGTTCTGGACAGCGTGCTCGAGTGCTTGCGCAACGGCTATTCGCTGGCGCAGATCATGCGCGAGCTCTCGGACATGCGGGTTTACGTGGACGAGAGGAGCTACGCCGCGGTGTCGTGGCTTGTGCGCAGGGCCATTGACGGCCTGCCCAGTTGGGAGTGCAACGGTTGGTCCCCCGCGGAAGCGCGCAGGCTGCTTGCGGCGGGGTAGGTGGGAGTGCCGCGTGCGGCAACGTGGGAAAGGAGAGGCGCGTGAACCTGGGAAGTGACTCGGCGGATGCCCGTCGCGCGGACGTGAGCGAGGAGACCAAGTACCTGCGCAACATTGCCGTGGGCGTGGAGGAGGTGCATGGCCCGGCGGGAATCGGCGTCCTGGCCGTTAAACTGGCAAGCCTGGCGCTCACCTCGGACTTTGACGGCTTCTGCGACCTCATAGACAGCAGCGGTGACCAGGTGGCCGGCAACCTTGGCAACGAGGCCTTCGTCAAGCTGCTGGTTTCTGGCATAAACGTGGGCATTGACCAGCACAGCGGTCGCTGCGCGCTGGTGCTTGGTACGTGGTTCTACAACGGCTACGTCGTGCCGCAGAGCTACGAAGGCGCCGAGCACTGCTATGCGCTGGCAGACAAGTGGGGCAACTCGCAAGGCACCGTCAACCTTGGCTACATCTATTACTACGGCCGTACGGGCGAGCATGACTATGCGCGTGCCTTCCAGCTGTTCTCCAAGGCGGTGGCGATTGACGACAACCCCGAGGGGCTCTGGAAGCTTGGGGACATGTGGCACAAGGGCCTCTTCGTTCCCAAGGACGAGGTTGCCGCGTTCTCTTGCTACCGCCGCGCGCGGGACCTGTGCAAGAACGATGCGACCCTGGGCGCGCGGGCGGCCCACCACATGGCGGATATGCTGCTAGACGGCGTGCACGACACCGACGGTGCGCTGGTGATTGGCCCCAACGCGATGATGGCGCTGGCACTTTACGGAGAGGCGGAGCTGGGCTACTACGACCTCATAGACAACCAGGGATTGGCCTACTACGAAGGCGCGCTGAAGCAGGCGATTGCAGGCCAGGCGCGCGCTCGCGCCGTCGTGGCAGCGGAGCGCCAGGGGCTTGGCAGGGCTGGCTTCGGCGAGGACGGGGAGTAGGACGCGGGCGGGCGGCTGCACGTTTCGCAGCTGCCGTTCGCGGCCACTGCGATGCCGCTTGCGGAAACCGAGGGGCCTGTCATCGACGCGTACCATGGCGTTCTTGGGTGACGTGTGAGCCCGGTTCTTTTCGACCGTCCTTGATGCTTTACAATATGATGCATAATATCATGCAATCATACTGTGTAATGATGTGCGGCAAGAACAGTCCTAGAAGTCCTGACGATCTATGTAAGTCCTCTGCGTGCTCAGGGCTAGACTGGCTTCAGCAGCGTGCAAGGAAGCGGCAAGGGCTCGCCAACCGTGAACCAAGAGTCATAAAAACGCAGGTAACGCATTTGTTGTATGCTCTCGCCCATGAAAATCGTGAACGGCTTCACATGGGGAATCTGGTGGTGGAGAACGAGCGAGCCAACCACGCGCATCACAGACCATGTCTGCCTCACAAAGTCGCTCGATGATTGCATAACAATAACTTCCGTTGCAAAGAAGTCCTTGACAAAGAGGCTTCGTAGCATGGGAACGGAGAGGGGAATTCCAGAAGATGTGCCGCTTGACCTAGTTGCCAACGAAAAGAGCTGCTCCACTCATAACTCGTCCAAGCAGATAAGTCGCCACGTATGGAGCGGTGCGGTGCCGTCTGGGTCTCTGAGCCTGATTGGAAATGGCATCTATGTCTTCACGCCTGCAGTCTGCCTCCTACAGATTGCCGGCATCGCCGCCCGATTCCTGTCGGGAAAGGTGGACAAGGAGTACCAGGTTGTGGTGATTGCCCAGCTTGGCTGCGAGCTTTGTGGTCAGTACTCAATTTCCGAGACGGCGCGCGATGGTCATATATGGAGGTTGCCGCTTACCAGCGTGGGGGAGCTAGCGCACCTTGTGGAGGGAAACCAAGGGATGTACGGAGCAAAACAGCTCCGCGAAGCCATTCCTTGGATCATTGACAACCTGAGGTCACCGGCAGAGACTTCGCTGTTCCTCATCATGTGCGTTCGGCCCGCTATCGGCGGGTACGGCCTGCCACTGCCGCTTTCGAATTTTGATATTGACGTGAAAGGTGACAAGACGGGTTTCTTTGACGGTTGGATGAACATGAAATGTACGGTCGACTTCTATTGGCCGCAGGCGCGCCTAGTCGTGGAGTACGACAGCGACGCACATCATCCTGAAGACGATGAAGCGAAGACGGAACATGACAGTCAGCGTGCGGATGCGTTGCGCGCGCTGGGCTACATCGTGGTCACCATTCGGCATGATGGGCTGTACAAGCCGAAGCGGCTTCGTGCCAAGATGGAAGAGATTGCGAGCTACCTGCAGGAAGGTCTGCCTGAAGCGACTGCGGCGTTTATTGCTGCTAACAATGTGCTGCGAAATATCCTGCTGTACAGCAATCGCTGGGTGTAGGAAGTCGTTCGCAGTGCTGACTTGCGCGTGGTACGTGGGCGAAACGTGTACGCGTAGGCGAGAGGAGCGGGATAACCTGTCGCTTTCCCCCGAATGGGTAAACCCGACAGGTTATCCCAGGGATAGTCGACAGCTTTCCCCCAGGTGGGAAAAAGCGACAGGTTATCCCAGGGATAAGCGACAGCCTTCCCCCAGTTGGGAAAAAGCGACAGGTTATCCCGCACTGGGGCGGCCGCAGTTCCAGCAAGGCCTTCCGTGAGCCAATCCAGTGGCCCGTTCGGGAGAGTCTGCAGCTCAGCATGGGCAAGTCCTGCAGCGTATGCGTAATTTGGGAGAAGCCGTAGCCTTTCCCGCTGTGTGACGGCCGAAGCCCGTGCTCAACTCCGCTAGGGTGGGTAGCTGCACTTCAAAGTCACACCGCAGGAGCCCTACTCGCATGAACACCGAAACTTCCGCCCAGAACGCGACTACCCGCCGCGCCCGCCGGCGCGGCCTCTTCCGCACCTTCCTCAGCTACTACCAGGGCCAGGTCCACCTCTTTGTGGGTGACACCATTTGCGCCTTGCTTGTTGCTGGCATAGACCTGGCCTTCCCGCAGATTCTGCGTACGCTCACACGCGGGCTCTTCGCGCAGGGCGCGGACGCAATCATGGGCGTGCTCGTCTATCTGGCAATCGGCCTCGTGGCCATGTACCTGCTGCGTTTTGCCTGCCGCTACTTCGTTGTGTATTGGGGCCACGTCATGGGCGCCCGCATGGAAAGCCGCATGCGCGAGGACCTCTTCGACGCCTACGAGCGCATGAGCTTCTCGTACTTTGACCGCAACAAGTCCGGCGACCTCATGAGCCGCTTGGTGAACGACCTCTTCGACATCAGCGAGACGGCACACCACGGGCCGGAGTTCCTGCTCATCGGCCTGGTGGAGATTGTGGGCTCGTTCATCATCCTTGGAACCATCAACGTGCCGCTCACGCTGGTCATGGCTGTGGTGCTCGTGGCACTCGTGGCGCTGGACGTGGTGGCCAACCTGCGCATGCGCGCCGTCTTCACCGAGAACCGCCAGCGCATCAGCGGCGTGAACAGCCGCGTGGAGGACTCGCTGGAGGGCGCCCGCGTGGTGAAGAGCTTTGCCGCGGAGGACGTGGAGCGCGCCAAGTTCCGCCGTTCCAACGACGCCTACCTGGACTCCAAGGTGCGCATGTACCGGGCCATGGGCGTGTACCAGGCGGCCATTGCCGTCATGATGGGCTTCCTCAACGTGACCATCGTGGTCATGGGTGGCTGGCTCATCGCGCGCGGGCAGATGGAGGCGGCCGACCTCGCCACCTTTGCCCTGTACATCTCGCTCTTCACCAACCCCATTGACAACATACTCAACTTCACGGAGACCTTCCAGAAGGCCATCGCGGGCTTCGCGCGCTTTGTGGAGGTGCTGAACGAGCAGCCAGACATCCAGGATGCGCCCGACGCGCGCGAGCTGCGCGTGACCCAGGGTGCCATCAGCTACAGCCACGTGGAGTTTGCCTACCAGAAGGGCGAACCCGTGATCCGCGACCTCAACCTGGACGTGCGCCCCGGGGAGACCCTGGCGCTGGTTGGCCCCTCGGGCGGCGGCAAGTCCACGACGTGCTCCCTGCTGCCGCGCTTCTACGACGTGGAGGCGGGCTCCATCACCATTGACGGCCAGGACGTGCGCAAGGTGACGCAGAAGTCCCTGCGCGAGGCAATTGGCCTGGTGCAGCAGGACGTGTACCTCTTCGACGGCACAATTGCGGAGAACATCGCCTACGGCAGGCCGGACGCCACGCCGGACCAGATTCGTCTTGCCGCCCAGCGCGCCCGTGTGGACGAGTTCGTGCGCGAGCTGCCCGATGGCTACGAGACGCAGGTGGGCGAGCGCGGCACGCGCCTCTCTGGTGGGCAGAAGCAGCGCATTGCCATCGCGCGCGTGTTCCTGAAGAACCCGCCCATCCTCATCTTTGACGAGGCAACTTCCGCGCTGGACAACGAGTCCGAGGCTGCGGTGCAGGAGTCGCTGGCGCGGCTGGCGGAGGGTCGCACCACCATTGTGATCGCGCACCGGCTTTCCACCATCAAGGACGCGGACGAGATTGCGACCATCACCGACGGCACCGTGAGCGAGCGCGGCACGCACGAGGAGCTGCTTGCCAAGAACGGCACCTATGCCCACTACTACCGCATGCAGTTCGAATGAGACGCGGGGTCGTAATGAGACAGGGGGACGTACCTTTTGTCTCATTCGCGCGGCCCGAGCCGCGGCGCGTCTGACGGCCTCGCGCTAGACTCTGTGGTGACTACCAGCTGCAAGCTTGAGGGGTGCCCGTGGAAAATGCCTTCAGCCACAACTTGGACGAGGTGCTCGCGTGGCGTCACCTGCGCTTTCGTGACAACGTGGGCGATGCGGACCGCCACGGTCTGCGCTCCTTCTGGGACGACATGCGCGCCGCCAGCGACGACAACCTGACCTCTGCCGAGATGGACGACGTGCTGGCCACGTACGTGAACATGGGGGTGCTGGAGAAGGTGCCAGCGGAGGCGAAGGTGTCGGCCGAGTCGCCGGAGTCCAAGCCAGCGCCCGAAGCCGCTCCCGCCGCGCCGCCGGCCCCAGTCGCGCCCGAACATCCCACCTCGGTCCAAATTGGCGACGCAGACCCCGCGCTCCCGGTTATCCTGCGAACCAGCGTGCCGGCGGCCGAAGCCGACCTTGTAGCCAAGGCCCTGGACCAGGGCCTCTTCGGCGGCTTCGTTCGCGAGGACGAGAAGTTCTCCTTCGAGTTCAAGGATGCCCAGCGCACCCTGCACGTGTTGCCCGTGCAGGAGTTCGATGTCCGCTTCCAGAACCTGCTGCGCGACCTGGCCAACCGCCACGTGGGCGTGGAGCTCATGGGCACACTGGAGCCGGCGGGCACGCTGGACCCCACGCCCGCGCCGGTGCCGGGACCCGCGCCCGCCACCTTCCACGTGCGCGACATCCGCGCCAAGCGCGCCATCCCCACGGGCGACTCCTTCAAGCCCATCTCGCCGGCGCTGCTGCAGAACATGGTGACCCAGCTGCGCTACGCCACCATCCAGCCCCGCCGCAAGCAGCGCCCGCGCCCGCCCATGCTGCAGTTCTCACGCACGGACGAGGTCACGGAGTACCTGGCCTGCATGGCGGACGTGCTGCCGCAGAACGTGCGTGACTGGGCCTACCAGAACGTGAACGTGATCAAGGACCCCTCCATCGGCCGGGACGAGACGCGTCACGCCACGCGTGCCCTCTCGCTCATGCTCAGCGTTTCGTGGCGCAGCACCTACTTCGAGCCCATAGACCCGCGCGAGGCCCGCCGCATCTTGGACGAGGAGCTCTTCGGCCTGGACGAGGTCAAGCAGCGCGTGGTGGAGACTGTCATCCAAATAAACCGCACGCACACGCTGCCCTTCTACGGCCTATTGCTGGTGGGGCCGCCAGGCACGGGCAAGTCCCAGATTGCCTACGCCGTCGCACGCATCCTCAAGCTGCCGTGGGCGGTGCTGGACATGAGCTCCATCCACGACGCCAGCGCGCTCACCGGCACCTCGCGCGTGTACACCAATGCCAAGCCCGGCCGCATCATGGAGGCGCTCACGCGTTCGGGCAGCTCCAACATGGTGTTCGTCATAAACGAGCTGGACAAGGCGGAGGACGGCACGGCCAACGGCAACCCGGCGGACGCCCTGCTAACCCTCTTCGACAACCTGGGCTTCACGGACAACTACGTGGAGTGCGCCATTCCCACAAGCGGCATCTACCCCATTGCCACGGCCAACGACGTCAGCGCCATAAGCGGGCCCCTGCTCTCGCGCTTTGCGCTCATCCGCATCGACGACTACACGCCCGCGGAGAAGCGCAAGATCTTCAGCGACTACTCCCTACCCAAGATTTTGCGGCACATTGGCATGCGCGAGGGGGAGCTGGCGCTCACGGATGCCGCGGTGGACGCCGTGGTGTCCCACTACGCCGGCCTTCCTGGCGTGCGCGAGCTGGAGCAGGCGGCCGAGCACCTGGCCGCGCATGCCCTGTACGAGCTGGAGCTCAGTGGCGCCAATCACATCACGCTGGGCGAGAAGGACGTGTGCGACCTCCTCGGAATATGAGACAGTGGCAAAGGAGGCCGCTCTGCGCGTCGCGATGAGACGCGAGAACCGGCCCCCTGTCTCATGGAGGGGGAACATGGTTTACGACGTGATCGTCATTGGCGCGGGCGTGACGGGGTGCGCCGTCGCGCGCGAGCTTTCGCGCTACCAGGCCGAAGTGTTGGTGCTGGAGCGCGACGAGGACGTGTGCTGCGGCACATCCAAGGCCAACAGCGCCATCGTGCACGCGGGCTACGACGCAAAGCCCGGCTCGCTCATGGCGCGCATGAACGTGCGAGGCAACCAGATGATGGGTGACCTCTGCCGGGACCTGGACATCCCGTTCGACCGGGTGGGGTCTCTCCTGGTGTGCACGCACGAGGAGAACCGCGCTGGCCTGGACGACCTCTTGGCGCGCGGCAAGGCAAACGGGGTCTCTGACCTGCGCATCATTGACGGCGACGAGGCCCGCGCCATGGAGCCCAACCTGACGGACGCCGTGGTGGCGGCCCTCTGGGCACCCACGGCGGGCATAATCTGCCCCTTCATGCTGAACATTGCCATGGCGGAGAACGCGGCCGAGAACGGCGTGGACTTCCACTTCAACACGCGCGCGGAGGCCTTCCGCCGCGACGAGCAGAGCATTTGGCACATTCGCACCAACAACGGTGAGTACCGCTGCCGCACCGTGGTCAACGCGGCGGGCGTCTTTGCGGACCGCCTGCACAACCAGGTCAGCGCCCGCAAGATTCACATCACGCCGCGCCGGGGCGACTACTTCCTGCTGGACCACACGGCGGAAGGCTACGTGAGGCACGTGGTCTTCCCGCAGCCCACGGCGCTGGGCAAGGGCGTGCTGGTGGCGCCCACCGTTCACGGAAACGTGATCGTTGGCCCCACTGCCATAGACCTGCCGGACGATGACCAGGGCCGCGATGCTACGGCAACCACGCAGGAGGGCCTGGACCTTGTGCGCCAGCGCGCCGGGGAGAACGTGCGCGACCTGCCGCTGCGCCAGACCATCACCAGCTTTGCCGGCCTGCGCGCCCACGAGGACGGGCACGAGTTCATTCTGGGTTACGTGGACGACGCGCCGGGCTTCATGGACTGCGCGGGCATAGAGTCCCCGGGCCTCACCAGCTCGCCAGCCATTGGCGAGTACGTGGCGGGAATCATTCGCGACCACATGGGCCTCTCGCCCAAGGCCAGCTGGAAGGCCACGCGCAAGGGCATCCTGGACCCCAAGAAGCTGAGCCTGCAGGAGCGCAACGAGCTCATTCGGCGGCAGCCCGCCTACGGGCAGATCGTGTGCCGGTGCGAGTCCGTGACGGAGGGGGAGATACTGGACGCCATCCACCGGCCTCTGGGTGCGCGCTCGCTGGACGGCGTGAAGCGCCGCGTGCGCGCGGGCATGGGGCGGTGCCAGGGCGGCTTCTGCAGCCCCCGCGTCATGGACATCCTCAGCCACGAGCTTGGGCTCCCGCTGGAGGAGATTACCAAGAGCGGCGGGGACTCGCGAATCGTGCTTGAGCGCACGAAGGAGGTGCAGGCATGAAGGCGGAGCTGAACTCGAACGCGCCGCAGGTCAAGGGGGCTGGCGCACCGCAGGACAACGCTGTGCTGCCCCAGTCCGTGGACGTTGTTGTCATCGGTGGAGGCCCGGCCGGTCTTGCTGCCGCGGTGGCTGCGCGGCAGGCGGGCTGCGAGTCCATCTTGGTCTTGGAGCGCGACGACCGCCTGGGCGGCATCCTCAACCAGTGCATCCACAACGGCTTCGGCCTGCACCGCTTCAAGGAGGAGCTGACGGGCCCCGAATACGCGGACCGCTTCGTGCGCCGCGTGCAGGAGCTTGGCATTCCCTACCGGCTCAACACCATGGTCATGAGCATCTCGCCCGAGCGGGTGGTCACGGCCATGAACCGCACGCAGGGCATGTTCCAGGTGCAGGCGGGCGCCGTGGTTCTGGCCATGGGCTGCAGGGAGCGGCCGCGCGGCGCGCTCAACATTCCCGGCTACCGGCCTGCGGGCATCTTCACGGCGGGCACGGCCCAGCGGCTGGTGAACATAGAGGGATACCTGCCCGGCCGCGAGGTCGTGATTCTGGGCTCCGGTGACATCGGCCTCATCATGGCGCGGCGCATGACGCTGGAGGGCGCAAAGGTCAAGGTGGTGGCGGAGCTCCTGCCCTACTCGGGCGGCCTCAAGCGCAACATCGTGCAGTGCCTGGACGACTTTGGCATCCCCCTCAAGCTCTCCCACACCGTGGTGGACGTGGAGGGTCGCGAGCGCGTGCGCGCCGTGACCATCGCCCAGGTTGGGCCGGACCGCCGTCCCATCCCCGGCACGGAGGAGCGCTACACCTGCGACACCCTGCTCCTCTCGTGCGGCCTCATTCCGGAGAACGAGCTGAGCCAGGGCTGCGGTGTGCAGATGAGCCGCGTCACCAACGGGCCGGTGGTGAACGAGAGCTTCGAGACCTCCGTTCCGGGCATCTTTGCCTGCGGAAACGTGCTTCACGTGCACGACCTGGTGGACTACGTGAGCGAGGAGGCCGAGGAGGCCGGCGCAGCCGCGTGGCGGTACGTGCAGGGGCGGCGCTCGGACGGCTCGGCCGAGCCCGCGCCATCCACCGCCGGCCCCATTGCTGTGCAGGTCGCAGGCGGTGTTCGCTACACGGTGCCGAGCACCATCGACCCTGCCCGCATGCCCGAGAAGCTCAACGTGCGCTTCCGCGTGGGCGACGTGTACCAGGACCGCTACGTGAGCGTGTACCTTGGTGACGAGCGCGTGCAGCACCGCAAGCACCCCATCATGGCGCCCGGCGAGATGGAGCAGGTCGTGCTCAAGCGTGCGGATTTGCTCGCGCGGCCGGGCATCAGCCGCGTGACCGTTGCCATTGAGGAGGAGTAGCCATGGAGACAAGGCATCTTACGTGCATTCAGTGCCCGCGCGGCTGCCAGATGACCGTGGAGCTTGAGGGCGGGGAGGTCCTTTCCGTCGCTGGCAACACCTGCAAGCGCGGCGACGTGTACGCGCGCAAGGAGGTCACGCACCCCACGCGCACGGTTACCAGCACCGTGAGCGTGACGGGCGGCGAGCGTGAGCGCGTCTCCGTAAAGACGCGGGAGGACGTTCCCAAGGAGCTGATCTTCGACGTGATGCGTGTGGTTAACCACACGAGCGTTGCGGCACCGGTCCACGTGGGGGACGTGCTGGTGCCCGACGTGTGCGGCACCGGCGTGCCCCTGGTCGCCACCTCCACCGTGAGGCAGGGGGCCGGTTCTCCTGTCTCATGAGACAGGGGGACGGTTCTCCCGTCTCATCCGGCCGCTAACGGCGTCGCCGCTTCCGTCCGATTGGGCGCATGTTCCTTTTCGGGCGATACTAGCCCTTTCTCGTGAAGGCTCGTCACACACTGTGCGTCGGGCCTTCCATCCTCTACAATCGTCTCCATTTGACATGGTCTCATGGGGGAAGACATGCAGTTTCTCGACATCATTCTGCTAGGTGTGGCGCTCTCCGCGGACGCCTTTGCGGTCACCATCTCCAACACGTTTGTGTACGCGCGCGAAAGCCGCGCGCGACTCTTCCTCATGCCCGTCTTTTTCGGCATCTTCCAGGCGCTCATGCCGGCGCTGGGCTATGTGTTGGGCGGGCTGGCGGCGGAGCTCATCGAGAAGTACGCCGGGCTGGTGTCCTTGGTTATCCTTGGCTTCATTGGCGGCAACATGGTGCGCGAGGGCGTATCGGCGCTCCGGGGTGACGAGGAGCCCGAGGTGGGCACCGCCGAGGACGGCAGCGTCAAGCGTCTGACCATTCCGCAGCTGGTCATGCAGGCAATCGCCACCGCCATCGATGCCTTTGCCGTCGGCATTTCCCTGCGCGCGCAGACGGTGAACCTGCCGTTCGCCGTGAGCGTGATTGGCATGACCACGTTTGCCCTGTGCATTGTGGCGCTGTTCCTGGGCCGCCGCTTGGGCAAGCTGCTGGGGGACCGCGCGGAGGTCGTGGGCGGCCTGGTGCTCATCTTCATTGGCGCCAAGGCCTTCTTGGGGCTGTAGATTGCGGTCAGGGCGCTGCAGCCGAACAATGGGGCTACCCGATGGCCGATGGTTCGAACAGTGAACCATCGGCCATCGTCATATGTAATAAAGTGTCAATTATTGATGTGTGATCAGAAAAACTGCTGCAGGCAGAGGGGAATGCCATGGAAGCGAATGCGAAGGTCACGTATGACCTTGAGCCCGAGGTCCGGGTCAGCGGGTTTGATGGGGAGGCCTACGAGGGCGCATCGCAGGTGACCGATGCGCTGACCGTGGCCACGCGCAACGCAGGATGTGTGGTGGTGGACTGCTACCCTGGCGTGGGGGAGGACGCTCTGGGGTATGTGACCAGCGCGTTTGCGCCCACCCTCACGGTGCGATCCGATGACGTTTTCCTTGAGGGGGAGGAGCTGGAGCGTCGCATTGCCCCCATCCTGACCGACGACCGCGTACGCGGCGTCATGTACTACGGCGTGCTGCGAGACTTTGTGGTCCCGGAGCGGCTGGCAGCCGCGCAGGAACAGGTGGCGCGCGAGCTAGCCGCGGGCGGCCGCGTGCTGGTGTATGGCGTGGGCGCAAGTCTGGTGGCTGCCACGCCCGACGTGCTTATCTACTGCGATCTTGGCCGTTGGAACATTGAACTTCGCTATCGCGCGGGCATGCCCAACTTCCGTCGCGACAACGCGAGCGAGGACCCGCTGCGCAAGATCAAGTGCGGGTACTTCCTGGAGTGGCGCGTGGCCGACAAGCACAAGATGTCAGTCTTCAACCGCGTGGACTGGTTCCTGGACACGAACGACCGGCAGAACCCCAAGCTGGTCTCCGGCACGGCGGTGCGCACGGGGCTGGAGCAGTGCGCACGGCGGCCCTTCCGCTGCGTGCCCTACTTTGACCCGGGCGTCTGGGGCGGCCACTGGATGCAGGAGCGCTTCGGCCTAGACCCCGAGCAGCCCAACTTCGCCTGGTCCTTCGACGGCGTGCCAGAGGAGAACAGCCTCTACCTGCGCTTCGTGAGACAGGGGGACGCACCTTTTGTCTCATCCAGCGCGGTCAGCGACGACCGTGGCGATGCGCGCCCCGACGGCGTGCGCATCGAGCTGCCGTGCATGGACCTGGTGCTCTCGCAGCCCGTGGAGCTGCTGGGTATGCGCAACTACTGCCGCTTCGGCGCGGAGTTCCCCATCCGCTTCGACTTCCTGGACACCATGGGCGGTCAGAACCTGAGCCTGCAGGTTCACCCGCTCACGGAGTACATCAAGAGCAAGTTCGGCATGCCCTACACGCAGGACGAGAGCTACTACATTCTGGATGCCGGCGAGGGCGCGGGCGTTTACCTGGGCATTCGCGACGGCGCTGACCCAGCGCAGATGATGTCTGCCCTCCGTACGGCGCAGGCCGGAGGCGAGCCCTTCGACGCCGAACGCTACGTGAACCTCTGGCCGGCCAAGAAGCACGATCACTTCCTCATTCCCGCAGGCACCGTCCACTGCTCCGCCGCCAACACCGTGGTGCTGGAGATCAGCGCCACGCCATACAACTTCACCTTCAAGCTGTGGGACTGGGGCCGCTTGGGCTTGGACGGCCTGCCGCGGCCCATCCACATTGAGGATGGCGAGAGGAACATCCAGTGGGACCGCCGCACGGACTGGGTGCGGAAGAACCTGGTCAACGCCACGCGAGAGGTTGCGCGCGGGGACGGCTGGGTGGAGGAGCACACCGGCCTGCACCAGCTGGAGTTCATTGAGACGCGCCGCTTCACGGCAACCGTGCCGACGGAGCACGACGCGACCGAGGGATTCCACATGTTGAACATCGTGGACGGCCCGGGTGCCTTGATATCTAGCCCGTCTGGGGCCTTCAAGCCCTACGAGGTGCACTATGCGGAGACGTTCATTGTTCCTGCGGCGGCTGGCCGCTACGTGGTGACGCCGCTGGGCGCGGATGCGGACGGTCGCGACCCGGAGATCAAGTTCGTTCAAGCCTACGTGCGGCAGACGGCGTAGCTCCGGCGCCGTTGCATGCACGGTATCTGCACAAGGCCGATGCGACGGAATGATGAGCGTTAGGGTCTGGGTATACCAGAACCATTGCGAACATCCGCGGCGGGCCTGCTGCCGCGTACTGAAAGGAGTTGCCTCATGGCTGCCACCACCTACGACGACCTCAAGCTCTACGTCAAGACCGACTGCCCCTACTGCGCCCGCGTGGACCGCTTCTGCCAGAACGCGGGGATTGAGATCGAGCACCTGAACATCGCCGACGGCACCAACGGCGAGGACTTGGAGCGCATTGGCGGCAAGCGCACCTGCCCCTGCCTGCTCATTGACGGCAAGCCCATGTACGAGAGCATGGACATCATCAAGTACCTCGCCGGCCGTGCGGGCATCAAGCTGCCTGGGCAGAAGTAGGGGAATCCGGCCGCATCGGCGCTCCACCACGCTGGAATCTTGGCTGGAATCCCAAGAGGGGTTCGGAAATTGGCCCGGTCACCGTCTGGTGGCTGGGCCATTTTCTTCTGCGCTTTGGGATGGCCGTCAGGTCCGTAGGGGCAAGAGCCGCAGACTCTCCGACAATCATCGAGGCGGGGCGCCCAAATGGCTCCCGTCTCCAAATATTGAACTGCTCGTTGAGCTTCTCACTACCATTGGCGTGAAAATTGAACTTCAGAGTTCAATTTTTATCGCAACGTGGTAGAGTGCAGCGTACTGTGAGTGACACAAAACATTGAACTTGAGTCTGAACTTGGGTGGCAATTGTGACAGCGAGTTTTACGGAACAAGGCTTTGTCGAGCGACTGAAGACCGCTATGGCCCAGAGGAACCTCAAACAGGTCGATCTTCTTCGCTATGCGGCAGACCATGGAGAGAAGCTAGCAAAAGGCCAGCTCAGCGACTACGTAAATGGCAAGACAACCCCACGCAGGAGAACGGCGACTCTCCTCGCGGCTGCCCTGGGCGTCAGCGAGGAGTGGCTCTTGAGCGGCGAGGGCGGCTTCGAGATTCCGGCCGCTGCGGCATCAGCGGGGTCCTATGCCCCAGACCCCACGGCCATTGCGCAACCGGAAGACGCCGCCGTGGGTCTTGCCCAACACGCCGGCCCCTCAGGCGCCGGCCAGGCAGATGAAAGTCCAACCACTAGCCCGAAGATTGAACAACTAACGAAAGGCAGCACCATGCGTCAGTTCAAGAAGTCTACCAAGCTCGACAACGTTCTGTACGACGTCCGCGGCCCCGTGCTGGACGAGGCCATGCGCATGGAGGACCAGGGCACCCACGTGCTCAAGCTCAACATTGGCAACCCCGCGCCGTTCGGCTTCCGCACGCCGGACGAGGTGGTCAAGGACATGCAGGACCAGCTCGTGGACTGCGAGGGCTACTCCAACAGCAAGGGCCTCTTCTCCGCGCGCAAGGCCATCATGCAGTACGACCAGCTCAAGAACATCCCCAACGTGGACGTGGAGGACATCTACACGGGCAACGGCGCCTCGGAGCTCATCAACCTTGCAATGAGCGCCTTCCTGGACGACGGTGACGAGATTCTCATTCCCAGCCCCGACTACCCGCTGTGGACCGCCTGCGCCACCCTCGCCGGCGGCCACGTTGTTCACTACGTGTGCGACGAGCAGCAGAATTGGTACCCGGACATCGCAGACATCCGCAGCAAGATTACCGATCGCACCAAGGGCATCGTCATCATCAACCCCAACAACCCCACGGGCGCGCTCTACCCGCGCGAGGTGCTGCAGGAGATCGTTCAGGTTGCCCGCGAGCACCAGCTGGTGATCTTCTCGGACGAGATCTACGACCGCCTGGTCATGGACGGCAAGGAGCATGTGTCCATTGCCAGCCTGGCGCCGGACCTCTTCTGCGTTACGTTCAACGGCCTCTCAAAGTCGCACATGATCGCGGGCTACCGCATTGGCTGGATGAGCCTCTCGGGCAACAAGCGCATCGCCAAGGACTACATCGAGGGCATCAACATGCTCTCCAACATGCGCCTGTGCTCCAACGTGCCCGCGCAGTCCGTGGTGCAGACCTGCCTGGGCGGCATTCAGCGCTCGCAGCAGCTGCTGGTTCCAGGTGGCCGCATCTACGAGCAGCGCGAGTACGTGTACCAGCGCCTGTGCAACATGGACGGCGTCACTGTTACCAAGCCAGACGCCGCGTTCTACATCTTCCCCAGGCTGGACCCCCAGAAGTTCAACATCACGGATGACGAGCAGTTCGCCCTTGACCTCCTGCAGGACAAGCACGTGCTCATCGTGGGCGGCAGGGGCTTCAACTGGCACAAGCCCGGCTACTTCCGCATTGTGTATCTGCCGCGCAAGCACGTTCTGCACGAGGCTCTGGACGGCATCGAGGACTTCCTGTGTTACTATCGCCAGTAGCGTGTCAAAAGGGGACGTTTCTGTTTTGTCATGCCCGCTCGGCCAGCCGCCGGGCGGACATCTGTTTATGGGAGGTCACATGCCGCGTCCGGCCAACATGCAGGCGGTCCTGTTCGACTTCGACGGCGTCTGCGCCGACACGGAGCCTCTGGGGCTTCAGCTTGACAGCGAGGTCTATGCCTACTACGGCATAGAGCCCACGGACGAGGAGCGCCACGCCCTCGTGGGCACCACGGGGGAGGAGACCATCCCCTGGCTCTTCCGTCGCCATGGCATGGAGGTGACCGCCCGGGAGTTCTGGAGCCATCGCCGTCCCAACGACCTCATCTACAGGGAGATGCCGCTGCAGCTGATTCCCGGCATCCCGGACTTGCTGCGGGGCCTTCGGGCGCGCGGCGTGCGCACGGCGCTGGTCTCCACCACAGACTCCGCTTGCATCAACTTCGCGCTCAACAGGCTTGGTCTGCAGGCCATGTTCGACATCCGCATCTGCGGGGACATGGTGGCACACCACAAGCCGGACGCGGAGCCCTACCTGGCGGGCGTGGCAGCGCTTGGCGCGGACCCCTCACGTTGCGTTGCCGTGGAGGACTCTCCCACGGGCATTGCCGCGGCCAAGGCTGCCGGCCTCTACACGCTGGGATATGCGGGCTACAGCATTCACCAGGACACGAGCGCCGCGGATGAGACGGTCGCCACCTTTGTGGGGCTCGAGCTCTAGCAATGGGGCACGACCTCTAATCCGCCGCCAAACAACCCAGAAACAACAAAGCGCGCCCGAACCTCCGTGGCCCGGGCGCGCTGCCGTTGCGTGGACGCCTCGGTCCCTACGCAATCCCCTTCGCAAACGCGAGCAACTCGTCGACGTCGGCCTTCGTTGTGGCCCAGCTGCAGACGAAACGAATCACCCTGCGTCCGTCGTCCAGCGTGTAGAACGTCTCAGAACCAACGGCCTCCGCAAAGGCCTCCTCCTGCTCCGGCGTGACCACAAAGAACTGCTGGTTTGAGGCGCTGTGGCCGTAGGGCTCGTAGCCCAGAGTGGCCATGCCGTCGCGCAGGCGCACGGCGCAGGCGTTGGCACCGCGGGCCAACTGGTAATACAGGGGCTCGCCGGCCTCGCCGTAGTTGGCGGGGTCGAAGGCAGCCTCAAACTGCACGCCCTGCAGGCGCCCCTTGGCCATGAGGCCGCCGCGCTCCTTGATGAGGAAGGGGAAGGCCCGCTTGAGGTCCGGGTCCGCGATGACCAGGGCCTCGCCGAAGAGCATGCCGTTCTTGGTTCCGCCCAGGTAGAAGGCGGAGGCGCGCTGGGCGATGTGCTGGATGCTCAGGTCGTTCTCCGGCGAGGTCATGGCGCTGGCCATGCGGGCGCCGTCGACGAAGATCTTCAGGTTGTGGGACTCCGCCCAGTCACAGATGTCGTCAAACCGCTCTCGGCTCCATACGCCGCCAATCTCCGTCGTGTCCGTGATGTAGATCATGGCCGGACGGGTCATGTGGCGGCCGGTTGATGTTTGGAACTGCCAGACCTTCTCGGCCTCGGCGGGGGAGAGGAAGCCGTCTGCGTCCTGAGTGGGCAGCACGGTGCGGCCGCACGCGGCAATGGAGCCAGTCTCGTGCACGTTGATGTGGCCGTCCTTGGTGCAGATGACGCCCTCCCAGTCGTGCAGCATGCCGGTGACGCCAATGATGTTGGCACTGGTGCCGCCTATGGCGAACTCTACGTCCACGTCCTGCCGGCCCACGAAGTCTCGGATGAGCTGGCGGGCGCGCTCGCAGTGGGCATCGCCCTCCGTGTAACCGGGATGCTGCTCGTAGTTCGTGCGAACGAGCGCGTCCAGAATCGCTGGCGCGGCGCCCTCGGAGTAGTCGTTGCGGAACATGCGCATGAAAGTACCTCTCTGTTGGCTTGCGAACTACGTGCGCGTCGCGCGCCACGACTGCATCGCCGCCTCGCCGCCGTGTAAATGCTTCGTAACACGCGGGTGTCAGCTGCGACCACGGAACTAAAGTAAAACGCGCTACACATTCGGTGTACGCTACCACAGCACGGCGACGTTCACATCGTCGGAACCAATGCGACGGAGGCAAATAATGGTTGAGAAGAAGGACATCGATTGGGGCAGCCTCGGCTTCGCCTACCAGCACACGGACTACAGCTACGTGTCCAACTACAAGGACGGCGCTTGGGACGAGGGCGGCCTCACGCCCGACCACACCGTCACGCTCTCTGAGTGCGCCGGCCTGCTCCACTACTGCCAGGAGGTCTTCGAGGGCCTGAAGGCCTACACCACCAAGGATGGCGAGATCGTCTGCTTCCGCCCGGACATGAACGCCCAGCGCATGTACGACTCCGCCGAGCGCATCGAGATGCCGCCCTTCCCCAAGGACCGCTTCGTGAAGGCCGTTGAGGAGGTCGTCAAGGCCAATGCCGCCTACGTGCCGCCCTTTGGCTCCGGCGCAACCCTCTACATCCGCCCGTTCATGTTCGCCACGGGCGACGTCATTGGCGTCAAGCCCGCTGACGAGTACCAGTTCCGCATCCTCGTCACGCCCGTCGGCCCCTACTACAAGGGTGGCGTCAAGCCCGTCAAGCTGCAGGTCTCTGACTACGACCGCGCGGCGCCCCACGGCACCGGCAACATCAAGGCCGGCCTGAACTACGCCATGAGCCTGAAGCCCTCCGTGGAGGCCCACGCCAAGGGCTACGCGGACAACATGTTCCTCGACCCCATGACCCGCACCTACGTGGAGGAGTCCGGCGGCGCCAACATCCTCTTCGTGAAGAAGGACGGCACCCTGGTGGTTCCGCAGTCCTTCACGGACTCCATCCTGCCCTCCATCACCCGTCGCTCCCTCGTGGACGTGGCCACCGGCTACCTTGGCATGACCGTTGAGCAGCGCCCCGTCAAGTACCAGGAGATCCTGGATGGCGAGTTCGTGGAGTGCGGCATGTGCGGCACCGCCGCCGTCATCTCCCCGGTGGGCGAGGTTGACGACCACGAGCACCAGACCGTCTTCGCCTCTGGCATGGAGAACGTCGGCCCCGTCATGAAGCAGCTGCGCGAGACCCTGACTGGCATCCAGTCCGGCGAGATCGAGGACAAGTACAACTGGGTCCACAAGATCGACGTGGAGTAAGCTCCCACCCCGCTTTGCCTAGCAAACGCACGCGCCCCGCCGCAGCAGGCCTGCGGCGGGGCGCTTTCTTTCATGGCTAAGCTACCGTAATCCCGGCCAGCCCAGCTGGCGCATGGCTTCAAACAGCACGATTGCCACTGCGTTTGAGAGGTTGAGCGAGGCCACCACGCCCTCGCGCGCATCCACGAAGTTGCCGCAGATGTCGCGCTCCAGCTCTGGATGGAGCTTCTCGTGGCTCTTGTGCCACGCGTCCGCGCCCGTCAGCGCGTCGTCCCCGCGCATGGGGATGCGCTCGCACAGATTGGGGTGGGCGAGGAGCAGCTCGCGGTCAAGCCCCGCCGACTCCTTGCCAAACACGAGCCAGTCCCCATCGTGGTAGCGCGCGTCCGAGTACACACGCGCTCCCGCCTTGGTGAGCAGGTGCATGCGAGGTTCGGGCGTGCCTGCCGCAAGCGCTGCGCCAGCCTCCGGGTTTCTCGCCAGGAATTCCTGCCAGCTTGCGTAGCTGGTGACGTCCAGGCTCTGCCAGTAGTGCAGGCCGGCCCGCCGCGTGGCCTTCTCGTTCAGCGAGAAGCCCAGCGGCCCCACCAGGTGCAGCCGCGCGCCGGCCAACACGCAGGTGCGGCCGATGTTGCCGGTGTTGGCGGGAATCTCGGGCTCCACGAGGACGACGTTGAGCATGCTAGCGTTCCCCCGCGCCGGCGGCGTTGAGCGTGCCGGAGCCCACGAGCGCCAGCCAGGCATCGGCCACAATCTGCGCGTGGTCGAAGGCCAGACCCTCGCCACGCACGTCCTTGGCGCGCAGCCTGCGCGAGATGGGTGTCTCGTACGAGTCGAAGGTGCTGGTCAGAGCCTCGTCCCCATTGGTGAGCGTCAGCGTGGTCGCGCCGGTGGCCACGTCTGCGGTGCTGGAGACGTCAAACCACACGGCCTTGGTGGCGTCGTCGCCCGCCTGTGCGGTGGCGCCGGCGTCGTCCAGCGCGACGAAGGCGTACGAGATGGTCCATCCGCGCGGGTCTCGCCCGGGCGTGCTGTACAGCGCCACGGGTTCCAGCTTGAGGCCCGTCACACTGGTCTCCTCCGCGAGCTCGCGCTTGGCGCACTGGTCTGCCGTCTCGTTGGGGTTGGCGAAGCCGCCCGGCGTGGCCCAGCAACCCAGGAAGGGGTGGCCGCCACGCTGCACCAGAAGCAGTTGCAGCCTGCCTTCGTGCATGCGGAACACACATATGTCTGCCGTGAGCGACGGCTGGGGGTACTTCTTGGGGGTGTATTGGGCCAGGAACTCCTCCTCGGTGAGGCCTTCCTTGTCCCTGAGCTGCGCGCGCGCCTGATTGGTGTCGGCCATCCTTTGCCCTTTCCAATGCTCCTTGGTTGGCATGATTCTAGCCCTCAAATAAATGTAGGCGTCAGCACATGCTCATGCCTTAGCGCGCATAGCCACGCCGCCTGCGGCGGAATTGAACACGTTCAGCCCCAAATGTTGCCCGCGCGACATTACATTTGCTTACCTCGCCAATTGCTTTGTCAACGCATTGTAAATGTGCATGTAACACGCGAGTAAAGCGTAGTCACGGCCAAGTAAGGGGCGGCGGATGGGGACGGAGAGAACGCCTCCACCCCGTAGCATTCACTTTGACAGGGGGTCGCTTTGGGGAAACGAAGCAGGAGCGACCCGTCTACTTGTGAGGCGCATGAGCAAGAGCGCCAGAAGGAGAAGACATGCACGCATCACTCGATCGTCGTCAGTTCGTCAAGCTCGGCGGGCTTTCGTCCGTGGCCGCAGCAGGCCTCACTCTCGTTGGCTGCGGTGGCGGCTCCACCGCCACTGACGGTGGCTCCTCCGCTTCCGCCGGTGCCTCCGCTTCTGGGGACATCTCCGGCACCATCACCGCCGTTGGCTCCACCGCCCTTCAGCCCCTCGTCGAGGCCGCTGCCGAGCAGTTCATGAACGACAACCCCGGCGTCCAGATCACCGTCCAGGGCGGTGGCTCCGGCCAGGGCATCACGCAGATCGCCCAGGGTGCCGTCCAGATCGGCAACTCCGACGTCTTCGCCGAGGCGAAGCTGGACAACCCGGATGACGCCTCCAAGCTGAAGGACAACCAGGTCGCAGTCGTGGGCATGGGCCCCATCGTCAACCCCGAGGTCTCCATCGACGACATCAAGATGGACCAGCTCAAGGGCATCTTCATGGGCACCGTCACCAACTGGAGCGAGGTCGGCGGTCAGGACCTGGCAATCACCGTCATCAACCGCGCCTCCGGCTCCGGCACCCGCGCGACCTTCGAGTCCGCCGTCCTGGGTGGCGACAAGGTCCCCGAGGACTTCAAGCCGCAGGAGCAGGACTCTTCTGGCACCGTCGCCAAGATGATCGCCGAGACCCCGGGCTCCATCTCCTACCTGGCCTTCTCCTACTTCAGCGACGATTTCAAGTCCCTCTCCGTCGACGGCGTCAAGCCCGAGGAGGCCAACGTCGAGGACAACTCCTGGACCATCTGGGCCTATGAGCACATGTACACCGCCGCCGATCCTGACGCCGCCACCCAGGCTTTCATCGACTACATGCTCTCTGAGGACGTCCAGGGCTCCCTCGTCGAGCAGACCGGCTACATCCCTGTCACGGGCATGAAGATCACCCGTGACGCTGACGGCAACGTTACCAACAAGTAAGTAGGGGGCTCTCCTTGTCCGCATCCAAAGAGGCTGCACAGCCTAAATCAAAGCGGTCGGTTGAGCATAAAGGCAAGGTTCTCACGGGGGCGTGCGTCGCCCTCGTGGTCCTCTTGGTCGTTACGCTCATCTTCATGGTGTGTTCGCGCGGTCTTGCAACCTTTGTGTTCGACGGTGTGAACCCTGCCGCGTTCTTCGGTGGCACCACGTGGAACCCGCACCAGACTGGCGAGGACGGTCACATGCTCGTGGGCGCACTGCCCATGATTGCCGGCTCCTTCGCCGTCACGCTTCTGTCCTGCCTGATTTCCCTGCCCTTCTCGCTGGGCGCCGCCATCTTCATGGTGGAGATTGCCCCGGGCTTCGGCCGCCGCTTCCTGCGCCCCATGATCGAGCTGCTCACGGGCATCCCGTCGGTCGTCTTCGGCCTCCTGGGCCTCTCGCTTGTGGTTCCCTTCATCCGCAAC
>OMVJ01000050.1 GCA_900314495.1 uncultured Olsenella sp. | reverse complement strand
CCGCAAACGCAAGACAGCGCACCCAGTAGACCAGAATCCACCAGATGCGCCGCCAGACAGACCTCACGATAATGTGCTGAGCTACTCCCACTCGATGGTCGCGGGCGGCTTGGGGGTCACGTCGTAGACCACGCGGTTGACACCGTCCACCTCGTCCACGATGCGACTGGAGATACGGCCGATCACCTCGTAGGGCAGCTTTGCCCAGTCGGCGGTCATGGCGTCGCTCGACTCCACGGCGCGCACGATGACCGGACGCTGGTAGGTGCGCTCGTCGCCCATCACTCCCACGGAGCGGATGTCCGGCAGCACGGCGAAGTACTGCCAGCAGCTGTGGGCGGAGTTGCGCTCGCCGGTCTCAGCGAAGAGGCGAGCGTTGTAGGCGTCCAGCTCCTCGCGCACGATGGCGTCGGCCTCCTTGAGGATGGCCAACTTCTCGGGCGTGACCTCGCCGATGATGCGGATGGCGAGTCCCGGGCCCGGGAAGGGTTGGCGCCAGACCATCTTGTCTGGCAGACCCAACGCGATGCCCAGCTCGCGCACCTCGTCCTTGAAGAAGTGGTCCAGCGGCTCGATGAGGTCGAAGTGCACGCCCTCCGGGAAGGGGATCAGGTTGTGGTGGCTCTTGATGGTGCTGGCCTTGCCGCCCGTCTTGCGCGCGCCGGACTCGATGATGTCCGGGTAGATGGTGCCCTGCGCCAGGTACTCAATGCCGTCCAGCTCCTGCGCCACGGAGAAGAACTCCTTCCAGAACTGCGTGCCGATGCGGCGGCGCTTCTGCTCCGGGTCGTCCACGCCCGCCAGGAGCTGGGCGTAGCGCTCCTCCGCATGCACGTGGATCAGCGGCACGTGGAACTGCTCGCGGAAGACCTCCTCCACCATCTCGGGCTCGCCCTTGCGCAGCATGCCGTGGTTCACGAACACGCAGGTCAGCTGGTCGCCGATGGCGCGATGCACCAGAGCAGCCACCACGGAGGAGTCCACGCCGCCGGAAAGCGCCAGGATGACCTTCTTGCTGCCCACCTGCTCGCGAATCTGCGCGACCTTCTCCTCCACGATGTTGTCCATGGTCCACGTGGGCTCCAGCCCGCACACGTTGAAGAGGAAGTTCTGCAGCATCTGCCTGCCGAACTGGGTGTGGCGAACCTCGGGGTGGAACTGGGTTGCAAAGAAGCGCTTCTGGGGCAGCTCCATGGCGGCCACGGGGCAGGTGTCGGTGTGGGCGGTGACCTTGAAGCCCTCCGGCGCTTGGCTCACGGCGTCGCGATGGCTCATCCACACGGTCTGGCTGGGGGCGGTACCCGTGAGAATGGCGGAATCGGCGTCGTCCACCGCCAGCTGCGCGGGGCCGTACTCGCCCTTCTCGGTGTGGCCCACGGCGCCGCCCAGCTTGACGGCCATGATCTGCTCGCCGTAGCAAAAGCCGAAGATGGGCAGGCCCATCTGGAAGATCTTGGCGTCCATGTCCGGCGCGTCCTCGGCATAGACGGACGCAGGGCCGCCGGAGAGGATGATGGCCGAGGGGTGGCGCTCCGCCAGCTCCTCCGCGGGAATGTCGCAGGGGAAGATCTCCGAGTACACGTGCAGGTCGCGCACGCGGCGGGCAATCAGCTGGCCGTACTGCGCGCCAAAGTCCAGAACCGCAACAAACTGATCGGGCGTCTTCGTCTGCATGTCATCCTCCGGAATGGGGTCGATGGGATCGCTGCTCCGTTGCGCCGCCACCGCCTGCCTGCGGCCACGGCCTTGTATCTGCGTCGGGACGGAGTCTCCCCCGTCCCGATTCGTTCCACACACATCATAGTTCAGGCGCGGGCCCGCCGTGCCCGTGGCGTCCGCGGCATTACACGTTGAAGCGGAACACCATCACATCGCCGTCTTGCACCACGTAGTCCTTGCCCTCCATGCGCAGGCGTCCCGCCTCGCGAGCACCGGACTCGCCGCCCAGACTCACGTAGTCGTCGTAGGAAATGGTTTCCGCCTTGATGAACCCGCGCTCGAAGTCCGAGTGGATGACGCCCGCGGCCTCCGGGGCCTTGGCGCCAATGCGCACCGTCCAGGCGCGAACCTCCTTGGGGCCGGCGGTGAAAAAGCTCTGCAGGCCCAACAGGCGGTAGGCCGCCTGGGCCAGCGTGGCCAGACCGGACTGCTCCAGGCCCAGGGACTCCAGGTACTCCTTGGCCTCCTCGGCGTCCAGCTCGCTGAGCTCGGCCTCCACCTCGGCGCAGATGGGGATGGGCTGCTGGCCGCAGATGGGCTCGAAGTCGTCCTGCAGCTGGTCCTCGTCGCAGTTGGCCACATACAGAATGGGCTTCATGGTGAGGAGGAAGAGGTCGTGGGCGGCGGCGCGCTCGTCGTCGGTCATGTCCAGGTCCGCCGCGCGGTTGCCGGCGCCCAGCCACTCGTACAGGCGCTTGGCCACGTCCAGCCTGGGCTTGTTCTCCTTGTCGCGCTTGGCCTCCTTCTCCAGCTTGGGGATGGCACGCTCAACGGTGCCGTAGTCGGCCAGAACGAGCTCCGTCTGAATGGTGTCCGCGTCGCCAGCGGGGTCCACGAAGTCGCCCTCGCGGCCGGTCTCGCGCATGACGTTGGGGTCGCTGAAGTAGCGCACCACCTCGCAGATGGCGTCGCAGTTGCGGATGTTGGCCAGGAACTGGTTGCCCAGGCCCTCGCCCTCGCTGGCACCCTTGACCAGGCCTGCGATGTCCACGAACTCCACCGTGGCGGGCACGATGCGGGCGGGGTTGACCATTTGGGCCAGCTTGTTCAGGCGCTCGTCCGGCACGTCTACGATGCCGATGTTGGGGTCGATGGTGGCAAAGGGGTAGTTGGCCGCAAGGCCGCCCTTCTTGGTCAGGGCCGTGAACAGCGTGGACTTGCCGACGTTGGGCAGACCCACGATACCAATGGAAAGTGACACGATCTTGCTCCTTATTCCTGTGTGGCCTCGTCAGCGGCCTCTGCCAGCTGGGGCTCGGCCTTCTTCTTTGGCTTGGCCTTCTTTGCGTCGTCCGCGTCGGCCATGTGCTCCAGCACGTCCAGGCCCTTCTCAAAGGTCTTCTTGCTCTTGGCCTTGGCCTTGTCGATCTTTGCCTGGGCCTCCGCCTTCTGGCGAATCTTCTCCTCGTCAATGATGACCAGGTCATCGGCGGTGCGCGCGACCATCTTCAGCGCGCCGTCGGCACAGGCGGCAACGCAGCCGCCGCAATTGACGCAATAGGCGGGCTCAACGGAGAAGTGGCCGTCCTTGTCCAAGTCGCACGCGTGGACCGGACAGGCGTTCACGCACTCTCCGCACATGGTGCAGAGCGAGGCATCCCACTCCGGCACCTGCATCTGCACGCCCTTGGCAAGCTCGGGGTACTCGGTCATTGCGGCAATCATGAGCTTGCGCTTCTGCAGCAGAATCCTGCGGCGGCTGTTGGCCGTCTGCGCTCCCACGGCCTTCTCCAGCGACTGCTGCAGCTCCGTGAGCTTGTGCGTGTGGTCCTGAACGCGCTTGGCCACTGCCGCGGCACCAGCCAGCGGCTTGTTGCCCTTGGTGATGATGCGCGTGCCCGCCGTGGCAACGCTGCTCATAAACTGGCTGCGCTTGTAGGCACGGGACTCCTCATGGTTGAGGGCCGACTTCTCCACCTCAAGGCCAACGGACTCTCCCGTCCACTCCTCCGCCTGCGCGATGGCATCGGAATAGGCCTCTTCCCCCGTGGTCGTGCGGCACCTGTCGCAAATGCCCAGCGGCAGGAACACGCTTATGTTGCCGTAGTCCGTAAGGAGCGAGAACCACAGCTCCTGGGACATGAGGCCCACGCAAGGCAGCAGAATCTCGTTGGGCTTGGGGTTGCGCTTGAGGGCGCGCGTGCAGGTGACGTAGCACTCCTCGTAGGTGCTGGCGGCGCGTGCAATCTTGTCGTACAGGGCCTTGGCGCCGTTGCGGGTGGAGAAGACCTCTGTGGGGCAAATGCCCACGCACAGGCCGCAACGGCGGCAGTCGTTGGAGACCTTGACCGAAGAGCCCTTTATGGTGATGGCGTCGGACGGGCAGACCGTCAGGCAGCGGTCACACGCCTCCGGGTTCTTGGACGAGACGTTGATGCAGTACAGGGAGTTGGCACGCGGCCGCTCCTTGTAGTCCTGCGGGTCGAAGACCTTGCGGTTGGACTCCTCGCCCATGAGGCTGCTGGTGAGCGAGTCCTTGATGCCGTCCGTGGAATGCGAGACGGCATTCCAGTCGCGCTGGATGTCTATGAAATCATCGAGAAGGTCGCGCTTCTGTGCCATGGTCACCTCTCCGTACCGACTGCAAACTTGAATTGTAGCGCAGGTGGGCGGGCGTTCGCCGTGCAAGCCCGTGCACATGAAAAAGGACCCCGCAGATGCGGGGTCCTCTGGAGTGCGGTGCTTGCCTTGCGGCTACGCCTTAGTAGGCGCCACCCTGGCCGCCCTGGGCGGCAGCGGCGGAGATTGCCTCCTCGATGGTGGTGTCCTTGGGCTCATCGGAGACAGTGGCCTCGGTGATGAGGATCAGGGACGCGATGGAGGCGGCGTTCTGCAGCGTGGTGCGGGTGACCTTCACGGGGTCCAGGACGCCCATGTCGATCATGTCGCCCCACTCGCCGTTGGCGGAGTTGAGGCCCTGGCCCTCGGGCAGGCCCTTGATTTTCTCGACCACGACGGAGCCCTCGTAGCCGGCGTTGGCGGCGATGGTCTTCACAGGAGCCTCGAGAGCCTTGCGAACGATCTCCACGCCAATCTTCTCGTCGGCGTCGGAGGTCTCGACGGAGTCAAGCGCCTTGGAGGCGGTCAGGAACGCGACGCCGCCACCGGCGACGATGCCCTCCTCGACGGCCGCGCGGGTTGCCTGCAGGGCGTCCTCGATGCGGTGCTTGACCTCCTTGAGCTCGGACTCGGTGGCAGCGCCGACCTTGATGACGGCAACGCCGCCGGACAGCTTGGCCATGCGCTCCTGCAGCTTCTCCTTGTCGAAGTCGGAGGTGGTGTTCTCGATCTCACCCTTGATCTGGGCAATGCGCTCCTCGATGGCCTCGGTTGCGCCGTTGCCGCCGACGATGGTGGTGTTGTCCTTGGTGATCTTGACGGACTTGGCGCGGCCGAGCATCTCCGCCGTGACGTCGGACAGGTTGACGCCGAGCTCCTTCATGGCAACCTGGCCACCGGTGACGATGGCAATGTCCTCCAGCATGCGCTTGCGGCGATCGCCGTAGCCGGGGGCCTTGACGGCGGCAACGTTGAGGGCGCCACGGAGCTTGTTGAGGATGAGGGAAGCCAGAGCCTCGCCGTCAACGTCCTCAGCAACAATCAGGAGCGGGGAACCAGCCTTGGCCACGGCCTCCAGGATGGGCAGGATGTCCTGCAGGTTGGAGATCTTCTGGTCGGTGAGCAGGATGTAGGGATCCTTGAGCTCGGCCGTCATGGTCTCGTTGTCGGTGGCGAAGTACGGGGAGATGTAGCCCTTGTCGAACTGCATGCCCTCCACGGTGTCGATGTCAATCCCGAAGGTCTGGGACTCGTCCACGGTGATGACGCCGTTCTTGCCCACGACGTCCATGGCATCAGAGATCTTGGCGCCGATCTCGGGGTCGCCGGCGGAGATGGTGCCGACGGAAGCGATCTGCTCCTTGGTGGAGATCTCCTTGGAAGCGCCCTTCATCTCCTCGACCGCGGCGTCGACGGCCTTGTTGATGCCGCGACGGATGGCGATGGGGTTGGCACCGGCGGCCACGTTGCGCAGACCCTCGTTGACGATGACCTGGGCGAGCAGGGTCGCGGTGGTGGTGCCGTCACCCACGGTGTCGTTGGTCTTGGTGGCGACCTCCTTCACCAGCTGGGCACCCATGTTCTCAACGGGGTCCTTGAGCTCGATCTCCTTGGCGACGGAGACGCCGTCGTTGGTGATGGTGGGGGCGCCGTAGGAGCGCTGAAGGGCCACGTAGCGGCCCTTGGGGCCAAGGGTGGTGGTGACTGCGTCTGCCAGGGTGTTGACACCCTTGGCGAGCTTGGCACGAGCGTCGGTGCCGAAGACAATGTCCTTTGCCATGTTAGTTTCCTCCATAGTGTTGCCCGCGTCCGCGGGCCTTGTTACCAGCTAAGACGTGTGGTGCGGGTTACTCGGTGATGATGGCGTAAATGTCGTCAGCGCGGAGCAGCAGGTAGTCCTCGCCGTCGACCTTGACCTCGTTGCCGCCGAACTTGCCGTAGTAGACCTCGTCGCCCACCTTGACGTCGATCGGCATGCGCTCGCCCTTGTCGTTGAGCTTGCCGGCGCCGACGGCGATGACCTCACCGCGCTGCGGCTTCTCCTGCGCACCGGAAGAGATGTAGAGGCCGGAAGCGGTCCTCTCCTCCTTGGGAGCAGGCTTGACAAGAACGCGATCACCCAGCGGCTTCAGAGTCATGTTGAAGTACCTCCTTGTTGGCGCCCTTTTTGAGCGCTCAGTTCTGCGGGAGCGGTGCGAGACTCGCTCCGCTTCGTCCAACGCTATGAATACTACCCAGCACGCAGAAAACTTATTCCATCTAAAGAGAAAAAATCTGCAAGGTAAGACTTAGATTTTCTTACGAGCTAGCAATAGAGCGGATAAGCAGCAGATTTGTTACCCATTAGACGCCCACGCGACGACAACTGACAGTCTTCGTGATGCCCCGGAATGCATGTCCCCCGGAATCTCGGACATCTGCAACCCCAAGAGCGAACTATTTTGTCCAAAACTGCGTGGGCCACATGGCGAAGACCCAGCCCGACGATGTCCCACGGGATTCTGGACAAAAAGGCCCCCTAGCAGCCCAAACATGTCCAAGATTCCGTGGGACACCCCGCGGGGCGGCGTCACAGGCGAGGAGACGACTCCGAATCATCCGGAGTCGGGGAATCGCTACTCCCCCGCGCAGAGTCCATCCACTTCCTTGAGCCACAGGCTACCCATGGCATCGGACGGCATGCGCAGGTCTCCGCGCGGGGAGACCGCCACGGAGCCCACCTTGGGGCCGTCGGGCAGGCAGCTGCGCTTGAACTGCTGGGCAAAGAAGCGTCGGTAGAACACGCGCAGCCATTTGAGGATGGTCTCGTCATCGTACGTGTGCCCAAGCGCATAACGGGCTAGGCGGTAGACCTTGCGCGGGCGGGACCCGTGGCGCAGGACCTCGTACAGGACGAAATCGTGCAGCTCGTAGGGGCCAACCAGGTCCTCAGTCTTCTGGGCGATGGTTCCGTCCTCCTCCGCGGGCAAGAGCTCCGGGGAGACAGGCGTGTCCAGCACGTCGTACAGGACGGCAGCCTCGGCATCGTTTCCGCAGGTATCGGCCACGTAGCGCACAAGATGGCGAACCAGGGTCTTGGGCACGGAGGCGTTGACGCCGTACATGCTCATGTGGTCGCCGTTGTAGGTGGCCCAGCCCAGCGCCAGCTCGGACAGGTCGCCCGTGCCAATGACCATGCCGCCCTCCTGGTTGGCGATGTCCATGAGGATCTGCGTGCGCTCGCGGGCCTGGCAATTCTCGTAGGTGACGTCATGCACGGCCTCGTCGTGGCCGATGTCCGCAAAGTGCTGGCGCACGGAGGCGGCAATGTTCACCTCGCGCAGCTGGCAGCCCAGCGCGTCGCTGAGAGTGGTGGCGTTGGAATGCGTGCGGTGGGTGGTGCCAAAGCCCGGCATGGTCACGGCAATGATGCCGTTGTGGTCAAGGCCCAGCAGGTCGAAGGCACGCACGGCAACCAGCAGGGCCAGCGTGGAGTCAAGCCCGCCGGAAACGCCGATGACCGCGTGCGTGGCGTGGGTGTGGGCAAGCCGCTTTGCCAGGCCGTAGGACTGGATGGAGAAGACGTCCTCGCAGCGGGCCGCGCGCTCGGCCTGGTTGGAGGGCACGAAGGGGTGGGGGTCAACGTAGCGCGTGAGCAGGGTGTCCTCCACCTCAAGGTCGAACTCGCTCACCACGTAGCCGGAGGCCTCACCTCGCTGGTGCAGGCGCCGGGGCCAAAGGGCGCGGACTCCGCCAGCGTGCGGCCGTTCTCGCAAATGAGGTCGTGGCCGGCGAAGACCACGTCCTGCGTGGACTCGCCCCAGCCAGCGCTGGTGTACACGTAGCCGCAGACCAGCCGCGCGGACTGGCCGGAGACCAGCGAGCGCCGATAGGCCGCCTTGCCCACGATGGCGTTGGAGGCGGAGAGGTTGGCAACCAACGTGGCGCCCGCAAGCGCGTGCGCGATGCTGGGCGGCTGGGGCGACCACAGGTCCTCGCAGATCTCCGCCGCCACAACCAACTGCGGCATGGTGGAGCAGCGGAAGAGCTGACGAATGCCGAAAGGCACGTCCTGCTCCCCCGCCACGCTTATGCGCGTGACCTCGAAGGGGCCGGGCGCGAAGTGACGGCCCTCGTAGAACTCGTTGTAGGTGGGAATGAAGCGCTTGGGCACTATGCCCAGCACGCGGCCGGCGGCCAGAAACGCCGCACAGTTGTAGAGCTTGCCGCCCACGCGCAGGGGCACACCGGCAAGGACCAGGGCGTCCAGGTCCGTGGTCTCGGCCGTGAGGGTGGCCAGGCCGTCCTCCGCCGCGGTCAGCAGCTCGTCCTGCTGGAACAGGTCCTCGCAGGTGTAGCCCGTGATTACCAGCTCCGGCAGCACGATGACCTTGGCCCCCGCGTTGTAGGCCTCCTCTATGCAGTCGATGCAGGTCTGAACGTTGTAGTCCACGTCCGCCACGCGGATG
>OMVJ01000005.1 GCA_900314495.1 uncultured Olsenella sp. | reverse complement strand
TCTCCACCTACACCGCCATGGACATTGACTACGACGGCCCCACCTACTTCAAGAACGGCATCACGGACGCAATCTCCAAGGGGCCGCTTTGCGTCTCCGTCACGGGGGGCGGCACCTGCAACACGGAGTTCGAGTTCCTGACCGGCAACTCCATGGCGTACGTGGGCGCGGGCAAGTACCCCTACAACATCTACCAGTTCAACGGCGTGGACAACATCGTGCGGCAGCTCGGCGCCCTGGGGTACAAGACCACGGCCATGCACCCCAACGTCGGCAAGAACTGGAACCGCGACCGCGTGTACCCCCAGCTGGGCTTTGACCAGTTCCTGACCTACGACGACTTCGAGGGCGCGCCCACCTTCCACGTGCCCACCTACGGCGTGACGGACAGGGCGACGTACGACAAGATCCTGGAGCTGCTGGAGCAGGACGATTCCCCGCAGTTCATCTTCGACGTGACCATGCAGAACCACAGCCCGTACAACCAGGGGACCATCCCGGACGAGCTGCTGCACCACTTCCAGATAGACGGCCTGAGCGCCAGCGACGAGGCGCAGATAGACGAGTACGTTGCCTGCATCGACGCCTCCGACAAGGACCTGGAGTACTTCGTGGGCAAACTGAGGGAGCTGGACAGGCCCGTGGTGCTTGCCTTCTTTGGCGACCACCAGTCCATCTGCTCCCCCGCAGTGAACGACACCTTCTACCCGGGCGAGGACTCCCTCACACACAACGCACGCCTGTACGACACCGTCTACTTCATGTGGGCAAACTACGACGTTGCCGGTGCGGACCAGACCAGCACGGAGGAGAGGATCGGCGTGGACTCCCTAGCGGCCGTCCTCTTCGACATGATCGGCGCCCCGCTGACCCAGAAGGAAGAGGCGCAGCTGGGCGCCCGGCAGACTCTGCCGGCCTTCTGCCCCTATGCGCTGTACGACACGCAGGGCCAGCTGGAGGACCCAGCCGCCTCCACCACGGAGGCGGGGCAGACCTTCCGCGACATGGCCATGGTGGACTACCTGGAGTACGGCTCCAAGGCGTAGCCCGCGTGGTGCCGCAGCTCCGTGAAGCGCAAACGCGGTTCCACCCGGCGCACCCGATGCAAACAACCGAGCCCACCGGAGCCTTCCCGGCGGGCTCGCCCTTAGCGGAACTTGCGAGGGTTGATCTTCGCGCCGTGCGACTTGTGCCGGCGCTTGCGCTTGCTGCCGCCCTCGACCCAGTTGTGCACGCCCAGGTACAACTTGTGAACGTTGTCCCGGCCGTCGCGCGACTGCAGCGTGGTCAGGGGCGCCGCGGCGGCAACAGGAATGAAGTACTCCACCGCGCGCCACACCACGTAACCAGCCGCGACGGCATCGCCGAAGAGCGGCCGGTACAGGAAGGCGAAGCCGCCCTCCGCACCACCGGTGCCGCCGGGCAGCGGAATTGCAGAGGTCAGAAGCTCCAGCATGGAGCCCGCGGCCAGGCAGGTCACGATGTCCGACTCAATGTGGAAGGCGTTGAGCACGAACCAGGAGAGCGAGTACAGGCAGGCCAGCTGCACCATAGTCACGCCCAGGGTCTCCACCATGCCACGCACGTTCTTGGCCGCGCCCTTGAAGCCGATGGAGAACTGCTGCACCTGGTTGATGGCCAGCTCGTCCCAGCGGCCGCGCCGCTCCTCCCTGAGCCAGCCGTGCCTCACGAAGAGGTTGATCACCCATTCGCCCAGGCGCGTCACTATGCCCGGCGCCAGGCACACCAGCAGGATGGCAGTGAGCTCCACGACCTTGTAGCCAAAGAGCACCACGCCTATAAACATGAGGTTGCCGTACAGGTCCACGAAGTAGTGCAGCCGGAAGATGAGCATTATGGCCGCGAACAGGGCCTCCGCGAACTCGTAGATGAGGAAGCGGGTGTACTGCACGGCGCCGGCGCCGCCCACGGAGAGGCCCGCGCGCGCCAGGCGGTAAATCTGCGCCGGGGCACCGCCCGCGCCGTTGGGAGTGAGGTTGCTGAAGAAGATGCCCGAGGCCTCCACGCTCATGAGGTCCCTCAGGCCCAGGGGCGTCTTGGGGTCCTTGGCAACTGCCAGCACGTAGGCGAAGACGCCCAGGAAGTAGTAGATGACGTACACGAAGCAGGCGGCGATCACCCACAGGTAGTCAACGCCGCGCATGGCGTTGAGGAAGGTGCCCAGCTGGCCAGAGAACACCAGGTACAGGGCATAGATCACGCACACCACCAGGATGAAGAGGATGCCCCTCCTGGCAGACCCCATGCGCTTGGAGTCGTCCTCCACGCCCTCGGGGGCCGGCGCCGCGTTCTTGGCGCCCCTGCCAGACCCCTTTGCGGCAACGCTCACCTTCACGGCGGGCTTCTTGGGTGCCGGAGTGCCACCGGCAGCGTTGTTTGTATCGTTTGCAGCCATAAGGCTCCTAGCAATGACTCTTACACCAAATGCACGATTTGTTCAGTATACGTGACGGGCGACGCTGGGGGGATGAGACAGAAGGACCGTCTCCCTGTCTCATTTCAGCTCCGCAAGGAAGGCGGAGCCGTAGCGCTCAAGCTTCCTTGTACCCACGCCGGGCACCTGCAACAGCTCCTCCTCGGTCTGCGGCCGCATGCGGACCATTGCGCGCAGGGTGGCGTCGTTGAAGACTATGTAGGGCGGCACGCCGGCCTCGTCCGCCAGCCTCTTGCGCAGGGCCCGCAGGCGCTGGAACAGGGCCTCGTCCTCGTCCGTGGGCGGGAGGTCGTCAACGTACCCCGCGCCCACCGCCTGCGCGCGGCTCCCCGTACCAATGGCGCCGAAGGTGCCTCGGCTTGGCGCTTGCAGGTACTTGTCCGCCGTCTGGCCGGTGCAGGCAGAACAGCTGCCACACTCCTGCGGAACGCCGCTCAGGTCCTGGCCAAAGTAGCGCAGGATGCGCCTTCGCAGGCAGGAGGTGCTCATGGCGTAGCCAATCATCTCTCCCAGCAGGCGCTCGCGGTTGGCCAGGACGGTCTGGCACGCCTCCTGCGTCAGCTCCGGCGCGAACTCGGTGCTGTCTATGAGGTAGTGGCAGGTGCGAATGTCGCCCTTGCTCCAAAGCAGGTAGCACTCCGCGGGCTCTCCGTCGCGGCCGGCGCGCCCCGCCTCCTGGTAGTACTCCTCAAGCGAGAGGGGCAGTCCCCAGTTTATGACGTAGCGCACGTTGGACTTGTCGATGCCCATGCCGAAGGCGTTGGTCGCAACCATGACCGGCGCGTCATCCGCGATGAAGGCCCGCTGCGCCTCCGCGCGCTCCTCCGCCGTGTGGCCCGCATGGTAGGCCGCCGTCAGGATTCCCTGCTCGCGCAGGGCCTCCGCGAGCTCGTCCACCTTCTTGCGCGTGGTGCAGTACACGATGCCGGACTGGTCCGCGTGCGCCCGCACGTAGTTGGCCACCCAGGCCTGCCGCCTCTTGGGCGTGAGCTCAAAGGACGCCAGGCTGAGGTTGGGCCGGTCGAATCCGTTTACCTGCACCACGGGGTCGCGCAGGCCAAGCAGGGCCACGACGTCCTGGCGGACCTTGGCCGTGGCGGTGGCGGTAAGGGCCACCACCGGCGGGCGCTGGGGCAGGGAGTCCACGAAGCCGCGGATGTCCCGGTATGCCGGGCGGAAGTCCTGGCCCCACTGGCTCACGCAGTGGGCCTCGTCCACGGCGACCAGCGGAATGCCCACCTGCGCCGCAAAGGAGCGGAAGCGCGGCTCCCGCAGGCGCTCCGGGGCAACGTACATGACGTCGTACCAGTTGGCCAGGGCCCGGGCCATCACCACCTCCTGCTGCAGGGGCGTGAGGGTGGAGTTGAGGTAGGAGCCACGGATGCCCGCCTCCTTCAGGCCGCGCACCTGGTCCCCCATGAGGGAGATGAGGGGCGAGACCACCAGCACCAGGCCGTCCATGATGGCCGCCGGCACCTGGTAGCACACGGACTTGCCGGCGCCCGTCGGCATGACGGCCACGGCGTCCCGGCCGGCCAGCACGGCGCCGATCACGGTATCCTGCCCGGGCCTGAAGCTCTGGTAGCCAAAGTGGTCGCGCAGGGCGGCGCGTGCGTCGGCAATCGTCGGTTGTGCCACAGCCAGTTTCCCTTCCAACAAAAAGCGCGGGTCCGCGCGGGCGTCTGCATACAATGAGACAAAAGGTACGTCCCCGTGTCTCATCAGGAGTAAGTATGCCCAAGGTCAGCATCATAGTGCCGGTTTACAACGCAGAGAAGAGCATAGGCCGCTGCGTGGACAGCATCCTTGGCCAGGAGTTCCACGACTACGAGCTCATCCTGGTGGACGACGGCAGCACCGACTCCTCCCCCGCCATCCTGGACGCCTACGCCAATGACGACCAGCGCGTACATGTGGTGCACAAGCAGAACGCCGGCGTCTCGAACGCGCGCAACACGGGCCTTGACCAGGCACGCGGCCGCTACGTGCAGTTCCTGGACGCGGACGACTGGATCACCCCGGACGCCACCAAGCTGCTGGTCCGCGCTATGGAGGACAACGGCGTGGACATGGTGATCGCGGACTTCTACCGCGTGATCGGCGAGCGCGTGGCCCGCAAGGGCAACATAGACTACGACAATCCCATAACGCGCGAGGACTACGCGGACCTCATGATAGAGAGCCCAGCGGACTTCTACTGGGGCGTGCTGTGGAACAAGCTCTTCCGGCGGGACATCATAGAGAAGCACCACCTGCGCATGGACCCCAACGTGAGCTGGTCCGAGGACTTCATCTTCAACATGGAGTACGTGCTGCACACCAACACCATCTACCCCCTGCACGCACCCGTGTACTACTACGTGAAGACCGAGGGGTCCCTGGTGGAGTCTAGCTCCGGCATTGCCAACATGGTGCGCATGAAGGCCAGCGTCATTGAGTACTACAAGGCCTTCTACCAGCAGGTATATGACGACGAGAGCTACGAGGTGCGCAAGGCGGACATCTACCGCTTCCTGGTGAACTTCGCCTCGGACGGCAGCGCCACCCCCGGCATGCCCAGCACCAAGCGGCTGGGCGAGGAGCGTGGCGTGCGGGAGTCCGCCTCCCCGCTGGAAGACGGGCCCGTCTCGCGCCTGTACTACAGCGGCCTTTTGCTGGACAGGTCCCTGGCATCCGTGGCCGCGCGCTTCGACCTGAACCTGCGCGAGGTGAAGGCCTTCGTCTTCGTGAAGTACGCCGGCGCCATCCGCGACCGCGAGGAGGTGGGCGACTACGCGGGCCTGGCCGGCATGTCACTTGCGACCACCTTCGCCAAGCTCACGTCCCGCGGTCTGCTGAAGGCGGTGCCCGTCCCCAAGGACAAGGAGGCCGGTGCTGCGGAGCAAAGGGACGCTGGCAGCGCGCGGGGATCGCGGCGGCTCATTGCCTTGGGGGACAAGTCGGCCGACCTCTCTGCCGCGGTGGACGAGGCAGTGGCGGACTACCAGCGCCTGCTGAACCGCGACCTCTCCAGGGAGGAGCGGGAGCTCCTGGCCAAGCTGTCCAAGAAGCTGGCCAGGAACGCCCGGGAGTTCGTGCTGTAGCCGGGCTGTGGGGCAGCTGGGAGCCAGACCGTGGGGCTGGCGGACCGTGGCCCCACGTGCGGCTAGTTCTTCTGCGGCTAGTCCTTCTCGAAGTAGGCAAAGGCGATGGCGCCCGGGCCCGAGTGCGTGCCTATGGTGCCGCCGATGGTGCTGATGGGCAGGCCATCCACCATGCCCTCCCACAGGGGGCGGGAGTCATTGATGTACTTGCGCAGCAGGGCGTCCGAGAGGCCCGTGTAGCCCAGCGCGAAGGGCTGGTACCAGTCCACCTTGTTGGCCTGCACCATCTGCACCAGCTGGTTGCGACCATTCTTGGAACCGCGCGCCTTGCCCAGCACCACGATCTCACCGTCCACCATGGAGATGACGGGCTTGATGGAGAGGAGCGCACCCACGCCCGCCTTCGCCGCAGAGATCCTGCCGCCGCGCTTGAGGTACTCCAGCGTGTCAAAGAGGGAGATGACGCGAACCTTGCCGCGAGCCTGCTCCAGGCTCTGGGCAATCTGCGCCGCGGGGAGGTTCTTCTCCGCCATCATGAGGGCGCGCTCCACCAGAATGCGCTCGCCGATGCATGCGCTCAGGCTGTCAACCACGTGCACGTTGGGCCGGCCCTCCGCCGCTATGCAGGCGGACTCGTAGGTGCTGGAGAGCTTGGAGCTCAGCGTGACCACGACGACCTCCCTCCCGGCCTGTTCCGCGGCATCGTACGCGTCCGCGAAGGCACCGGGGGCGGGGGCTCCCGTGCTCGGAAGCTCGTCGGACTCCACCAGCAGCTCGTAGAAGCGCTGGTGGGTGAGGTCAACGCCGTCATGGTACACGGTGGAACCAAAGGCGATGGTCAGGGGCACCACCGTCAGGTTGGGGTGGTCAAAGTCCACGATGTCCGATGCCGAGTCCGTGATGATTTGCACTGCCATTGCTCTTCCCTTCTACTTGCCGATCTCTTCCAGCTTTTGAGCTATTTGCGCCAAGGTGGCATACATTGCCTCGCGCTCGCCTTCCGATATGTCCGCGGAGGCCTGCTCCACCACGTCGTAGATGATCTGGTCCATCTCCTTAGTTGCGGCCTGGCCCCGCTCCGTCAGGACCACGGGGACGCGGTAGCGCGTACCGCCGTCCCAGTTGGCAAGCCGCACGAAGCCCTGGTCCCTGAGTTTGGCGATGGTCCGCGTGATTGCCGCGCGGTCCACGCGCACAAGGCGCGCCAGCTCCACCTCCGGCAGGCCCTCGTGGTGTTGGCCCAGGTAATACATGGTCATGGTGTCGGTGGCGCGCAGCCCAAACTGTTTCATCTTCAGCGCCTTGATACGCTGAATCTCCTTGTTGAGGACGTACACCGTCCCCACAAAGCTCTCGAACCTGTTGTTCACGATGCCTCCATGCCTCCGACGTCGGACCGGACCGGGGAATCACCTGGGAGCCGCCCCCGCGCTGCGGGCATAGGCTGCCCACTGGGACCCCCAGTCGTGATTAGAGAACTTCTGGATACGCCTTATCGGTCGCAACATGCTATAACCGCAGCTCACAAGCCCTGTCAAGAAATGCGTGTTCCCCACCGTAGGAAAACGCACCTGCCACAAAAGGGCCGTCCAAGAAAACTGCAGGTCAGACGGGGTGCTCGATCCATCGCCCGAAGGCAAAATCGCGGTCAATATCCAAAAGTCGCCTAATCACGACTGGGGGTCGGCGTCGGGAAGGCTGGACGCCCTGCCTCCATGCTGTAAGGGGAATTCTCTGGTCGAAGTTGTTGTGTTGTCAACAACTTTAGCACCACGAGGACCCGAATCCCTCGCAACGAGGGACTATTTGTTGACTACGCAACATCTTCACACGCACGTGTTCACGCGAACGCAAGGCAGCAGTTGTGCCAATTCCTATTTACACAATAGGATTAAAGAAGTACCATGCTCTACATGTTACTTGGGCATTGCCTGTACGCATTCGCATCCACCAGAGGGGGCCGGTCACATGGCATTCGTGCACACCTGTTGCTGTCCATGTTCGCGCGCAAGCCGTTAGACCCCCGCCGGACTCTTCTTGATTGGACGCATCATGTGCGAGCTGTTTGCCGTCAACGCGAAGGAACCTTTTGTTGCAACCCCCTACCTGGAGGAATTCTTCCAGCACAGCCACAGGCATCCCCACGGCTGGGGAATCTCGTGGCTGAGCGCGGATGACCCTCTTGACCAGCGCTTTGTTGTGACGCGCGAGCCCGTTGCGGCCTTTGAGTCGGCGCATCTGCCGCAGGTGCTGCGCGGCCTCCGGCCCCATCGGCACCTCATGGCGCACATCCGCCGCTCAACCTGCGGCACGCAGAGCGTGCAGAACTGCCACCCCTTCGTCACCTGCGATTTGCTGGGCAACGAGTGGTCAATGATCCACAACGGGATCCTCTTCAACGAGCAGCTGTCAAACACCTACCGCGCAAGCGAGGACGGCGAGACGGACAGCGAGCGGGCTCTTCTGTTCTTCATTGACTGCCTGGACGAGGCGGCCCTGCGCAACGGCGGGGACCTGACGGACCAGCAGCGTTTCGACGTGCTGGCCAGCGCGGTCTCGCAGTTCAGCAACCTCAACCGTCTGAACGTGATACTTGATGACGGCACCTATACCTATGTCCACACCAACACGGACATCGTGACCCTGCGATATCGCAGCTTCCCGGAGGAGGGCGCCGTGGTCATTGCCACCACGCCGCTCGGCGACCCGGCGGAGTTCGACCTGTGGAAGCCTGTGCCGCAGTACCGGCTGGTTGCCTTCCGCGATGGGCGCATCGTGCGCACGTCCGCGCCCCATGGCTACGTGTTCTGCGAGGCAATCCTGCAGCTTCGCAAGGTCTTCGGGGAGGATTGGCTGGCGGCGTAGGGCCGCACGCGACGGCCGTGGCGGCTTGCCTCCAGCTTCTCCCCCGCTAGTCCTCCCCGCGGGCCACGTTGCGAATTGCCTGCATGGAGATGTCAACGGAGGCAATCTCGTCCGCGCAGCGCTTGAGCTCCGCCTGCATGAGCTCGGGGTTCTCGATGGTCTTCTTGTACTTGATCTTGTGTTCCAGCGTGGCCCAGAAGTCTATGGCTATGGTCCTGAGCTGCACTTCCACGGCGGGCAGCAGCGAGGCGGGGCCGTCCGTTATGCGCAGAATGAGGTGCAGGCTGCGGTAGCCGTTTGGCTTGGGGTGAGCTATGTAGTCCTTCTTGCACACCACCTGCACCTCGGGCCGGGCCTCCAGCCAGTTGGCCGTGGCGTACACGTCGTCTATGAAGGCGCAGTTCACGCGAATGCCCACAATGTCGTTTATGCCCACGGCGAGCGCGTCCTGGAAGGTCGCGCCTTGGCCGCCCTTGCGGCCGATCTTCTCCACCAGGCTGGCCGGGGACTTGATGCGCGAGGTGTGGTACACCACGGGCGCCAGGTCATCCGAGCTGCTCTGCGAGCGCATGAACTCCTCAACCAGACCGTCCAGCTGGGCCTTTGCGGCAACCAGGGTTTGGTAGTGCTCGCCGTAGAACTGCTCCGGCGTCAATGAGGCCGTAAGGGTGTCACTCATGGGTACCCACCTTTCTGACGGGCAGGGGAAGGGTCACGCTGAAGGTGACGCTGCGGTGGTCCGCGGAGGCGGTTGCCTTGGCCTTGCCGCCGTGCGCCTCCGCCACGGCGCGAACCATGGCCAGGCCAATGCCAAAGCCGCCCGCGGTGTGGTTACGGGACTTGTCCGACTGGTAGAAGCGGTCGAACCAGTGGCCCACCTCCGCCGGGTCCACGTCGTCCACGGCGTTGGAGACCAGAATCTCCACCTGGCGCATGCGCTTCTGCACGGACATCTGTATGGGGGCACCCTCGCTGGAGTACTTGAAGGCGTTGTCTATGAGCGCGCCCACCATGCGCGAGAGGTACTGGCGGTTGCCCCTGAGCTGGGCGCCCTCGTCCACGCGGTTCAGCACCAGCTCGTGGCCTTCGGTCAGGGAGCGGGACCGGAAGGAGGACGCCGCCTCGCTCACCACCTGGCCCACGTCGACGACGTCCTCGCGCTTGATGCTGGTGGACGCCCGCGAGAGCACGATGAGGCTCTCCGTGAGCTCGCTCATGGCGTCCACCTGCCGCTTTATGTCTTGCAGCCACTCGTTGTCCGCGCCGATGTCCATGGAGAGCACGTCCGCGTCCGCCGAGATTATGGAGACGGGCGTCCGCAGGTCGTGGCCCGCGTCTATGACGAACTGCCGCTGCGCCTGCTGTGACCTCACGATGGGCGCCACTATGCGCTTAGAGAGCAGGGCGAAGAGCAGGGTCACGCCCAGGGTCACGCCCAGCGAGACGAGCGAGATGGACACGAGGCTGGAGCGGACCCCGCCCGACTCCGTCGTCCTGTCCAGGAAGGCGATGGCCACGGAGCCGTCGCTGCGCTCCCTCACGCGGTAGCGGAAGGCATCGATGTCGCCCCCCACGCGCTTGCGGCCGCCGGTGTCCCAGCGCTGGTACACGGCACGTGCCAGGTCCGTGGCCTCGTCCTCCTCCAGCGTGGCAATGCCGTTGAGGTTGCTGTCTGTGACCTGGCCCGAAGAGTCAATGTGCACCACGAAGTACTGGGCGTCGAAGACGTCCTCCACCGTTGCGGGGCCCGTGTTGGGAAGCTTGCGCAAACCCTGGGGGACGGAGCCCTCGTAGTCCAACACCACCTCCAGCACGCCGTCCGCCGTGGCGTTCATCTGCTGGCTGCGCACCGCGGCGGTGAGCAGGATGACGAAGCCCAGCATGAGCGTGAGGGCCACCGCGACGGAGACCGTGAGCTGTATTCTGAGCTTACGCTCCATCTCCATCGTGCTTCACCAACCTCCAGCCCTCGTCCTCGGACCCCTTTACGCGCGCCTGGGAACCCAGCGCAGACAGCTTGCTGTTCAGCATCTTGGCGTACAGCTTGATGGCACCCGGCAGCACGGCGTCGTCCCACACGTGCCTGGCAAGCCAGTCCGCCGCGACGGGCGAGCCGCCCGCGTTTGCGAGCGCGGCAATCATCTGCACCTCGTACGGGTCCACCCGGAGCGAGCCACGCTCCGTGGAGATCTGCACGGACTCCGGCGTGATGCTCAGGTCCCCGTACCTGATGACGGCCGCGGCACCGGAACGCGGCCGGCCGGCGGCCTTGATGCGGGCCACCAGCTCCCGCGCGTCGAAGGGCTTGGAGATGTAGTCGTCCGCGCCAAGCTCCAGGCCGTGGACCTTGTCGTCCACCTGCGTCTTTGCCGTGAGCAGAATGACGGGGGTGGTGTTGCCCTCCGCGCGCATGGCCTTCAGCACCTGCAGCCCGTCCAGTACCGGCATCATTATGTCCAGCACGGCGACGTCGTAGTAGCCGTTCTGGACCATGTTGAGCGCCT
This sequence comes from uncultured Olsenella sp., assembly GCA_900314495.1. Taxonomy (GTDB): domain Bacteria; phylum Actinomycetota; class Coriobacteriia; order Coriobacteriales; family Atopobiaceae; genus Olsenella_K. The sequence goes on along the minus strand of OMVJ01000005.1, from coordinate 130,079 downwards.
TGCCGCCGTCGTTGGCAACCTCCACCTCAAAGCCGGACCGCGTGAGGATTGCCGCGGTGGCGCGTGCCAAGCTTGCGTTGTCTTCTGCCAAAAGGACTCGCATGGGACTCCTAACCGTGGGTTTTGCTGCCTTGCCAAGTGCCGTACCCTCTCTTGTACCCTAGGAGCGGGACAATAAGACAGGCAAGCCGGCCCTGCGGGCGAGCGCAACGGGCAACCACAATCCCAAAGAACGCCGAAGGGCGGCGGGCCACGGGCACGCTCCGCGGCAACACGAGGGGAGAGCCATGGACGCGGTCATGGACGCGGTCTTCTTCGACATAGACGACACCATATACGACCAGGCGCAGCCCTTCGCCAACGCGGTGCACAAGGTGCTTGGGCCCGTGCCCGGCGCCACGGACGGGGACCTCTACGTGGCCAGCAGGCGGCATTCGGGCGAGGTCTTCGCCGCCTTCGGCCGCGGCGAGAGGCCCAGCCAGGAGGTGTACATCCGCCGCATGCAGGCCACCATGGCGGACTTCGGTGTCAGTATTACCCGCGAGCAGGCGTCGCGCATGCAGAGCATATACGTCTCGCGCGACGAGGACGCCATGAGCCTCTCCCCCGCCATGGCGCAGACCATTGCCTGGTGCGCAGGGCGCGCGGCGTGCGGCGTGGGTGCCATCTCCAACGGGCGGCTGGACCGGCAGCTGGACAAGCTGCACCAGCTTGGCTGCACCCGGTGGATTCCGGACGAGCGCGTCTTTGTGTCCGAGGCGCTGGAGATGGCCAAGCCCGGGCCGCAGATCTTCCGCTACGCGTGCGAGCAACTGGGCACGGAGCCCGCGCGCTGCCTGTATGTGGGCGACGCCTACGCCATAGACGTGGTGGGCGCCCGCGCGGCCGGCATGCCTGTGGCCTGGTTCAACCGGCGGCGGCACCCCGTGCCATCCGGCCCCAGCGACGTCCGACCAACTTGGGTGGTCAACACGGACGAGGAACTGCTAGCGCTGGTCAGGCGCATCGTCTGAGACAGGGGGCCGATTCTCGCGAGACAGGGGGACGGTTCTTGAGACAGGGGGACGTACCTTTTGTCTCATTCTACGGCCGCAGCGTGGCCTTGATGCGGTTGCCGTTCAGCAGCAGTGCCAGCGCCTCCGCAGAGCTGCGGGCCAGCACGTCCACGTGGCTCAGCAGCGCGGGGCACATGCCCTCGCCGTCCAGCACGCCAATGGAGAAGTCCGCCGCGTCGCACATCTGAATGTCGTTGAAGCCGTTGCCCAGGCAAGCCGTCGCGCCGGCAAGGGACTCCACGATGGCCTGCTTCTCCCCCGCCGCGGCCCCGCTGGGGAAGGTGCGCACCTCCACGCCCAGGGGCTCGCACTGGGCGCGCGCCGTGCCGTAGGTGTCCGCCGTCAGCACGCACACGTGCGCAACCTCCGTCACGCGGCGGATGAGCTCGCCAACCTCTGGCGCAATGCTGCCATCGAACGCGATGGTCCCGTTGTAGTCCAGCGCCACGTTCTGAATCTCCAGCGTGGGCCTTCCCGGCACTTCTATGCTGATCATGCGGCTCCTCATGAGACAGGGGGAGACAGGGGGACGGTTCTTTCGTCTCATTATGGGGTACCGCGGGGTGCCGTGGCGCAACGGTCCCGGCACATGAGACAAAAGGTGCGTCCCCGTGTCTCACGCGAAGGCGGGCCGGGGGTGAAGGTCCCAGCCCGCCTCGCGAAGGGAAAACACTTTCGGCGGGTGTGCCTCATCACACCCGCGGAAAGCCAATCAGGGAACGGCGCTACTTCTTGCCGCCCTTCCAGTTCTTGAGGTCAACGTCCTTGCCATGCGCGAGCTTGGCAACCACGCCGGACAGCGCGAGAAGCGCAATCAGGTTGGGAATTGCCATGAGGCCGTTGAAGAGGTCCGCCATGTTCCACACCAGCTCGACCTCGAACAGGGAGCCCAGGAAGACGCAGATGATGGCGATGACGGAGAAGACCTTCAGGGCCTTGCGGCCAAACAGGTACTTCACGTTCTGCGCGGCAAAGAAGTACCAGCCGATGACCGTGGAGAAGGCAAAGAACATGAGGCAGATTGCCACGAACATGTTGCCTGCGCTGCCAAAGGCGGTGTCGAAGGCGGCCTGCGCCAGCTGCGTACCGGTGATGCCCTGCTCCTCCGCGACCTCAAGGATGCCGGAGGACAGGATGACCAGCGCGGTGAGGGTCAGGACGATGAAGGTGTCGATGAAGACGCCGACCATTGCGACCTCGCCCTGGTCCTGGGGCTTGTCGACCTTGGCGATGGCGTGGGCGTGGGGCGTGGAACCCAGGCCGGCCTCGTTGGAGAAGAGGCCGCGGGCGACGCCGTAGCGAATGGCCTCGCGCACCGTCAGGCCGCCGAGGGCACCGCCGAGCGCCTGGGGCTGGAAGGCGCCGATGAAGATGGACGCGAAGGCGTAGGGCAGGCCGGCGCGGTTGATGATCAGCACGATGATGGAGCCCACGATGTAGAGGGCAGCCATGATGGGGACGACCTTCTCCGTGAAGGAGGCAATGCGGCCCAGGCCACCAATGAAGATGAAGCCGGCAAGAACGGCCACGATGATGCCCACAACCCACACGGGGATGCCGAAGGCGTAGTTGATGGCCGTGCTGATGGAGTTGGACTGAACCATGTTGCCCATGCAGCCAAGCGCCAGGATGATTGCGATGGAGAAGAAGCCGGCCAGGAACTTGCCGAACTTGCCCTTGAAGGCCGTGGTGATGTAGTACACGGGGCCGCCGATGACGGCGCCGTCCTCGTCACGCGTCTTGGTCTTCTGCGCGAGGCAGGCCTCGCCGTAGATGGTGGACATGCCGAAAAAGGCGGCCAGCCACATCCAGAAGATGGCGCCGGGACCGCCGGAGATGAGCGCCGTTGCGCAACCGGCAATGTTACCCGTACCCACCTGGGCGGCAATGGCGGTGGCAAGGGCCTGGAAGGAGCTCATGCCCTCGGAGCCAGCCTTCTCGCCGTTGAGGTTGAGGTCACCGAACACGCGCTTCATTGCGCGCCCGAAGTGGCGCACCTGCACGAAGCCCGTGCGGATCGAGTAAATGAGGCCCGTGCCGACCAGCACCCACATGAGGATGCTGTTCCACACGAAATTGGACATCTGGCTGACGATGTTGCTTAGATTGTCCATCCGAACTCTCCCTTCACTTCCTGGTATTCCTTACGCCTATTCCAGCCGCCCCGGCACGAGACGGCCTTACAGGGCGGCGATCCGGCAGGGTCCGGGTCGCCGCCCCCTTTGCAAGAGCCTAAGGCAAGGCTAGTTCTCGAAGATCGTCTGCTTGTCCACAGGCGTCTCCAGGGCCTTGAGCGCTTTCTCCACCAGGCCGCGGCGAAGCTCCTTCTCCTCCGCGGGCGTCTCGGCGGGGTCGCCCAGCGGGTGCGGAATGGCAACCGTCGGGACAATACGGTTGGCGCCAACCGTCATCGAGATGGGCGTGACCGTGCACATGTGAACAACGGGAAGACCAGCGCGCTCGATTTCCTTGACCATCGTTGCACCGCAACGAGTGCAGGTGCCTCAAGTGGAGGTCAAGATGACGGCGTCCACACCGTCTGCCTTCAGGCGGCTGGCAATCTCCGCGCCATACTTCTTGGCGGAGGCAACTGCCGTGCCATTGCCGACGGTGGTGTAGAACTTGTCGTGCAGGCTGCCGATCTCGCCCTCCTTCTCAAGCTCGCGCATGATGTCCACGGGCAGGACGCGGTCCGGGTCGTCGTTGGCGTAGGTGGGGTCGTAGCCGCCGTGGGCGGTCTCGAAGGTGTCGGAGGTCAGGTCGTCCACACCGGCAATGCTGTACTCGCCGAACTTGGAGGCGTTGGAGCTCTCGATGTGGTCCGGGTTGCCCTTGGGGACGATGCCGCCGGAGGTGACCAGGGCCACCTTGGCGTGCGCCATGTCCAGCACGGGCGGGTTGGGGTCAACGCGGTCGAAGGAGGGCATGGGGTACTCGGTGGTGTAGGGCTTGCCGGCGAGCTTCTTCAGCAGCATGTCCACGGCACGGTCTGCGCCGGGCTTGCTCTCGAAGAAGTTGACGCGAACGCCCTGGTTCATGTAGTTGTCCTCGCAGGAGGCACCAATCTGCTCGTGGCGGGCCAGCTTCAGGGCCAGAGGCACCATCTTCTTGACGGCGTCCCTCATGCCGGCGGCGCTGTTCTTGGTGGGAACGATGTAGACCTTGTTCTTGAAGAGGTCCGCGCCGGGGTTCTCCTCGTACATGCCGGTGAGGGCGGGGATGCCCAGCTCCTCCTGCACCTTGGCGGCAATGGTGGCGCAGGCAACGCCGTAGCGACCGGCGTTGAAGGCCGGGCCAGCAATGAAGAGGTCGGGCTTCTGCTCGCCCACGATCTTCAGGATTTCCGCCGTGGCGTCGTCGATGTGCTCGTTGAAGTAGGAGTCGCCGCAGATGACGGTGCCGACGATCTGCGCCTCGTCACCGAACTTCTGCTGCAGGGCCAGGCCGGGGCCCACCTTCTCTCCCGCGCGGAACTCCACGGGGTAGTCGGCCTTCTCCTCTCCGCCAATCTGGGCGAAGAACTGGTTGATGTAATGAATGACCTTGATGTCTGCCATGTGTCTGCCCTCCTAGCGCGCGCTCAGCGTGCCGAAACCGGTCTCGTTGGTCGCACCCGTGATGACCTGCAGCTCCACCAGCAGGCTGCCGTCAGGCTGCAGCGTCTCCTCGGAGGCGCCGGCAATCTTGTCAACGTAGGCCAGCGTGCCAATGACCTTGTCCAGCTTGGGCAGGCGCACCACCTGGTTGGCGTTGCCGCCGGTGACCACGGCGTCGGCTGCGGGGTCGGCGTCCGCAAGGGACTGGGACTTGCCGTCGCGGCCCGCGTACTCGTCGGTGATGATGACGGTCTTCACGCCCTCGGCCTCAATCTTCTTGCAGTTCATGATGAGGTCCGTGTCGGGGTTGCCGAAGCCCTCCTGAGAGACGATGACGCCGTCCAGGCCCAGCATGCGGCAGAGCTTGGCGGTCTGGTTGGAGGAGCGCTCCTTGTCGGCAAGGTACACGTTCTCGTTGGTGACGATCTGGCCGACGAAGTTGATGGTCTTGCCGTGCTGCTTGTACAGGGCCTCCACCACGCGGTTGTTCTCGTGCACGTAGGTGGGGTTCTTGTCGCAGGCTGAGACGCAGTTGCCGCTGATGATGGCGCCGTCCATGATCTCCGTCGGGTACAGGATGGTGGGCAGAATCTTCTTGGCGTCAACGCCGTAGACGTAGGTGTCGTGCAGCAGGCCCTGGCTCTGCAGCATCTGCACGTAGGCGACGCGCGGCAGGTCCGGGTACAGCTTCATGCCCTCGGCGATGTCCGGGGTCTCGTAGGTCTCCACCTCGTCGGGGGTCAGCTCGCGGGCAAGCTCGCCAATGTAGGTGGCAACCTTCAGGCCGGCCATGCGCACGGCGCGCTCGTACTCGTGCTTCTCCACGTCGTCCACGGGCTCGCACACCATGCACAGGTTGAGGGTCTTGGAGAACGGCGTATACTGGGCGCCCACGCCGCACATGTCGATGATGCCCTCCTGGAAGCCGACGATGGGGCCGGCGGTGACCACGGCCATGCCCTTGAGGGCATAGGTCTTGCCGCTGCCCACCGTGTCGACCTTGCTGATGACGCCGGGGAAGACGCCGCCCTTGCCCTCGACCTTGACGCGGGGCTCGATGACGTCCTTGACCGGGGTGATGCGCACGGACTCGCCGGGCTTGGCGATGTCGAAGCTCACGCTCTTGAGCTTCTCCTCAGTCATTGCAACCTTCTCCACGTCGGCCTTGCAAACGTGGAGCACGCCGCCCTCGATCTTAGAAGCCTCGTCGAAGACGATGTCGGTGATGAAGATCTTTCCGAGTTCCAACTTCACTGTGATTACCTCCCTAAAGTTCCAGACTCATATGCCTTGGAAAACCGTGTTGTGAAGGCAACCTCCTTCCATGCCCAGTGCATCGGCTTGACATGCGCTAAATGACCGAATCCAGTGCGCTCGAGATGAGCGTCAGGTCCACAAGCTGGAAGTCCTCAATGGATTCCGGGCGGAACTCGCCCGTCCTCTGGGTGAACTTCTGTGCCGTCTGGATTGCCGCCTCAATGAGCCGCAGCGACTGCGGGTCCACGTTTGCGGAACCGCTGCCAGAGGCGGCACGCGAGCCGGGCATCTGCACGAGCACGGAGCGGTAGGGGGTCTCACCAGGCTTGACGCTGCCTGCCAGCGGGTGGCTGAGCAGAACCGCGCCCTCCTGGATGAAGTCCCTGACCCACTCAAGGAGCTCTGTGTACCCCACCTTGCGGTAGTCGACCTCCCACTTGGGGGATAGCCGCTCCGCTACCAGCGGGTTGTTGGTGACGATGCACATGCGGGCCATCGCAGAAGTCCTTTGACGCATGACGAACGGGACGGGCGCACGCAGGAATTCCTGCCTTGCACTCGTGCCCCCGTCATTCACCTGAAAGATTCTCCCTGCGCCCGCAAGCACCTGGATTGCTTCTTCGGTGGCTGTTCGCCTCTCCGAGGTCCCGTCCGAGACCAGTCCCTTTGCCTGAGAGTTTTTGCCTTCCCCTTCGGCTCCAGCCCCACAAGCGGGCTGGCATCTCCTGATCTCCTCAACCGGGATATTCAGCTATCAGCCGCCCAAAGGCGGATTGTTACTGGCTGCCAATGGTTTGGTAATCAGCTCCCGTAACTGATGTGAAATATACCTGTTCACGGTTGCGATGAAGTGTCAAATATCGAACATTGTGGTGAACGGTTATAAAATCATGGTTATAAAAACATGCGACGGCGCACTTGGCGCCCAACACGCGAGCCAGGCATGCAGTGCGCGGGGCACCCGAGCGGCATGCCGACGCATGCGGCCAATGCGCGAAGGTCCCCAGTCCCCGACCCTGGGCCTGGGAACTGGGGACTCAGGGGTCCTTTTCATAAACAAGCAGGTCAGATAGGGTGTCACCCATCTCCACACCCTCAAATCCGGTCCCCGCCCCTGGGGTTGGGAACCGGGAGAGTCTGAGACTCGCACGCAAGGTCGCTTCACTTAAGCGGCGCCCCGGTCGCGGAACCGCAATCAGGGAGTCCCGATTCTTTGCCTACCAGCGCACGCCCGCAGCGGCAAACGCCAGCGGCAGGGCGCCCGGAAGCCACGCGGTGAATTCCTTTGGGTGCGCGCTAAGGCGCGCGGCAACCTCCGCCGCGTCAGCCCAACGCCAGTCCATGACCTCGGCGGGGTCGGCCGCGGGCGCGCCTGCCCACTTCCCCACAAACACGTGGTCCATCTCGTACTCCGTGATGCCGTTGGGGAAGGCGGCCCGGTAGCAGAAGACGCCAGCCTCCCGGCAGGCGACGCCCGTCACGCCCAGCTCCTGCTCCAGCCTGCGGGGTACCGCCTGCGTGAGCTTCTCACCCGCGCGGGGGTGGGAGCAGCAGGAGTTTGTCCACAGGCCGCCGGAGTGATACTTGCCCAGCGCGCGGCGCTGCATGAGCACGCGGTTGCCGTCAAACAGGAAGACCGAGAAGGCGCGGTGCAGGTGGCCGTTCAGGTGACAGGCCAGCTTTGGCTCCGCGCCAATTTCGCGGTCAGCAAGGTCTACTAATATAAGTAGGTCATCGGCAGCGGGGTCGGCGGCGACAGAGTCGCGTAGGCCGGGCATGTCACTCTCCATTGCCCGCCACCCCCAGCTGGCGAAGAAGCTCCGCAACCGCGGCGTCTGCGTTGGCACCAATAAGCCGCAGGTCATCGGGCGTGGCGTTATCCACGTGCACGCCCGCCGCAACGGAAACGCTAGCCTGGCAGGCAATTGCCAGCTTGCGCGCAACGCTCGCCGCAAGCTGTGCGTCCTTATGGCCGGGAACCGTCGCCGTCCACACGTCCGCACGGGAAAGCCGTTTGCCATTGAGCTCGGGGCCGGGAGCCGCCAGCGCGGAGCCGCCCACGTGGGACACCTCTCCGCCGTACACGAATGCGGCGATGCCCTGCCCGCCGTCGGCAACCGTGGCCTCCAGCGTGACGGCGCACCTGCCCTCGCCCGCGCATGTCGTGTAGTGGCGCATGTGCCCTCCTGGCGTCAAGCCCCCAAGGCGCGCTCCTCGGCGCTAACCCTCCCAGGGGTGGAAGCGGTCGTACTCAATGTCGAACTGCATCAGGACCTTGCCGACAACGTGATCAACCTGGTCCATTGTGGTCTGGCATCCATTGTAGAACGTGAGCACAGGCGGCAGGATCACGTAGCCGTCCTGCGCGGCCTGCAGCATGTTGCGCAGGTGAGCCTGGTTCAGCGGCATCTCACGCGGGACCAGCACCACCTTGCGGCCCTCCTTGCGGCACACGTCCGCCGCGCGCACCAGCAGGTCGTCGTCGTAGGCGTTCACCATGCCACTCAGGGACTTCATGGAGCACGGGCACACAATCATGCCGTCCGTGCGGAATGAACCGGAGCTGATGGTTGCGGCAAGGTTGCGGTTATCGTGCACCACGTCTGCAAGGGCCTCGGCGTCCGCAACGGTGACGTCCGTCTCGCGCTCGAAGATGACCTTGGCGCCCTCAGTGATGACCAGGTGGGTCTCCACGTCCGGCACGGCGCGCAAGGCCTGCAGCAGGCGGTAGCCCATCTGGGCGCCGGTCGCGCCGCTGATGCCGACGATGATCCTCTTCTTGCGTGCCATTGCTTGCTCCTTCCGTAAGACACCGGGACGGTTCTCGTGTCTCACCAGCGTCTTTCAAAAAGGGAACGGCCCTCCTGACTCATTCACATGAGACAAAAGGACCGTCCCCCTGTCTCATTACATGAGGCCGAACAGGTGGAACCAGGCCGCCTCCACCAGCACGACCACGAAGACCACAACCGTCAGCGGGATGCCCATGCGCATGGCCTCCTTGCTGGAGTAGCCCGCGGCGTCCTCGCCGGAGCCCACCAGCACGGCCAGGTTGTGGAAGGGCAGGATGTAGTGGATGTTGATGGCGGAGAAAACCATCATGGAGACGGCCAGCGGGCTGATGCCGGTGCCGGAGACGAAGGTCACGAACGCGGGCACGCAGATGCCGAGCACGGCCATGACGGAGCCCATGAACATGTGGATGATCCCGGTGATGAGGGCCAGCAGCAGCGCGAGCACGAAGATGTTGCTGGGCACGGCGTCGGGCAGGACCACGTTGGCAATCCAGGTGTTCATGCCGGTGGCGCCGCCAACGGTGCCGATGGCCATGGCGGCCGTCAGGAATACCAGCGTGTTGATGGGCACGGAGTCCCAGGACTTGGGGGTCAGAACCTCGCCGATGAAGGGCAGAGCCATGCCGGCGCCAATGATCAGCGTGACGAAGCCAATGTTCAGGCCGGTAATGCCCTCCGTCATCCACAGTGCCACGGCGATGACCAGCCACACCACCACGCGCTTCTCGGTGACGGAGACGGGGCCCAGCTCGGCCTGCTTCTGGCGCACGACGTCCAGGTCAAGCTTGAACTCGCTCTGTGGCTTGAAGAGGGTGAGGCCCAAGCCCAGGGTGGCGAGCGTGGCCACCAGCATGGGCACGCTCATGTAGATGAACCACTGCACAAAGGTGCATTCCACGCCGGAGTCCGCGACCACCAGCGGGTTCAGCGTGGCGTCGCCTGTCAGGAAGAACATGGAGCCGGGCGCCGCGGCGGCAAAGGTCAGGAAGCCGACCTTGATCTTGTCGTTCTTGGACATGCCGGCCGCGTCGCAGATGGCCTGCATGACGGCCAGGATCATGAACGCGCGCGGGAAGGGGTGCGGAATCAGCAGTGAGAGGATGACCGTCAGCGCAAAGATGGAGATGACCAGGGAGTTCCAGCTGCGCACGAACTTGAGGCTGAACCAGTAGGCGATGCGCTCGCCCAGGCGCGAGTCCTTGACCGCCGTGGCAATGAGATAGGCGCCGATGACCATCCACATGGTGAGGCCGGTCCAGCTCTTGAAGACGGTGGCGCCGTCCGCGGTGCCCGTCAGCATGAGAAGTGCCAGGTAGATGGCAGAGACGAAGGCCGGCTGGGCCACGCCGCAGGCCCACCAGACCACGGTCATGAGGGTGAGCGAGAGGCACATCTGGCCTTGGGAGCTGATCTCGCCCAGCAGGTTGAGGGGTGCCACGTACACCAGCGCGAACACGATGATGCCCGCGATGAAGCCGATTCCCCTCTTTGATGCAAGTTTTGTCACTTGTTGCTTCCTTCCACGGCCCGGGCGCAGGGACGCCCGGGCAAACCAACAGACCAGGTGTGACAAAAGGGAAACGTCCCCTTTTGTCACGTCCTGCTAGAACGCAAGCTCGGCGGCCCACTTGTCCTGGTCAATCTCCAGGAAGTGGCAACGGTGGAAGTCGTCCTGCAGGTCGTAGGGCACGGTGCAGTCGAAGATCGCCTTGCAGGCAATGCCGTGCTCGCGGATGGACGGATCGAACTTGGGGTCGTTGGAGGGGTCGAGCACGTGGCAGTGGCAACCGGGAATGGTGATGAGGTCGCGGTCGGCCTGGAAGCGCGTGGTCATGGCCCACATCACGTCGGACATATCAAAGATGTCCACGTCCGGGTCCACCAGGAAGACGTGCTTGAGCTCGCTGAAGGCGCTGAAGGCCAGCATGGCGGCGTTGCGCTGGCGGCCCTCGTCGTTCTTGCTGGACTTCTTGAACTGCAGAATGGCAACGAACTTGCCGCCGCCGCAAGGTGCCGCGTGCACGTTGAGCAGGCGCCCCGGGATGGCCGTCTCCACCATCTTATAGATGGAGGCCTCCGTGGGGATGCCGGCCATGCTCACGTGCTCGTGCGAGGGGCCGATGCAGGACTGCATGATGGGGTTCCTGCGCGTGGTCACGGCCGTCACGTGAATGACGGGCAGGGCGGGCTTGGCGTCACCGGTGTAGCCAGGGAACTCCGGCATGGCCTTGCCGGTGTTGGTGTTCACGTCCTCGCGCACGGTGTCCGTGATGGAGAGGTAGCCCTCGATCACGTACTCGGCGTTGGCGATGCAGCGCTCCGGCACGGTTAGGCAGTTGGCCAGCTCAACGGGCTTGCCGCGCATGGCGCCGGCAATCTGCAGCTCGTTGTAGCCCAGCGGCGTGGTGGGCGCCTCGAAGCCGGCGCACATGTACACGGCCGGGTCCAGGCCGATGGAAATGGAGATGGGCATATCCTGGCCGCGCTGCTTCCACATGTCGAAGAAGGCGCCCAGGTGACGGCTGCCCGGCGTGATCCACATGCCCAGCGTGTCGCGCGACTCTATGCAGAAGCGGTGGATGGTGACGTCGGAGATGGTGTTGTCAGGGTCGTGGCCCATGCCCAGGCCCATGGTGATGTAGGGGCCGGCGTCCTCCGGCGTGTTGGTGGGCGCGGGCACGATCTTGCGCAGGTCAAAGTCCGGGTCCGTGGCCTTGTACACGACCTCCTGGCAGTCGATGTGCTTGCCCTCGGGAATCATGACGGGCGGGATGGTCTGCTGCAGCTTCTTGCCCATCTCCAGGCCAAGGAACTGCTCGTCTAGGCCAATGAGAGAGGCAACGCGCTTGCGGCTGGCCAAGAGGCCGATGGCGACGCGCGCACCGGGGAAGCCCTTCACGTTGTTGAAGACCATGGCAGGGCCCTCCTTGGTGGGGCGGGCGACGGTGCCGCCGGCGCCCACGTGGCGGTAGACGCCGGAGACCTCCGCGTCCGGGTCCACCTCGGTATCGGTCTCCAACAGCTGACCGGGCTGCGTCCTCAGGTAGTCAAGCGCGGAACGAAGATCGTGAATCTCTGCCATTGCTTTCCTCCTCCATGTGCCCCGGGCGCGGGGCGCCCCAGCCACGTGCGGGATGCTGGGGCGTAAGGGCGGGGCCTCTCCCCGCCTGCTCGTCAGGAGAAATGTTGCAATTGTGTTGTTGGTATCGGGTCAAGGGGGAAGTTCGGGAAATTTGCTGGCGGTGCGGCGGGGCGTGCGGCGGCGGGCGTGGCTCGCGGCCGACCTCCCGCGCGTGTCGCTGGCGCGCGTGTTGCTGGCAGCGAATAACACGCGCGTGGCGGTGCCGCTCGCTCGCCAACTGGGACGATAGCATGTGCACTTGGTCACGCGTATGTTATTGTCGCTCAACAACACGCGCGGGATAACACGCGTGCGGTGCCGCGGCGGGAGGCCCACCCGCGGCCAGCGCCGATCCTACGCACGCACGCGTATCTCCACGCAACTGAAGTCTGCCGCGTGCTCCGGCGTGTGGAAGACGGAATCCAGCAGGCAGCGGTCAATGACGTCGCCCTCCGGCTGCAGGCCGCGCTCCCCCATCCAGGCCAGCAGGCGGCGGTCGGCCTCCAGGTCATAGGGCATGGCATAGTGGTACATGCAGGCGTAGATGCCGGCCGGCAGGTCTATAACCGTGGCGCCCGGCACGTCACGGTCATGCGGCAGAATGACGATGGAGCCCGCACCAGCCAGCGGCTCGCTCGTATTGATGGCGGCCGCGCGCACAATGGAGCCGAATCCGCGCGAGGGAATCATGCCCGCGTCCAAGAGCTGCCCCCACGCGGTCATGAGGGTGGTATGCAGCCGCTGCTTGGTCATTTGGCTGGTGGGAAATGGCACGTAGATGGCCTTGCGCGCGTCGAACCAGCGCACTTGTGGCAAGTCGCATGCAAGCTGGTTTGCCTCCACGTGGCTGAAGAGCTCGCTCAGCTGGTCAATCTCCTCCGCCTGTAGCTGCAGACGCGCGATCTCCCGCCGAATGGCGACCGACCGTTCCCCCAGCATTGCCGAGACGGTCTGCGCGTCGCGGTGGTTCTGCAGGAAGTCGCGAATCTCCGCCAGCGAGACGCCCATGGACTTGAGCAGGCAAATGAGCCGCAGGTAGGGCAGCTGGTCCAGGCTGTAGTAGCGATAGCCGGCGTCGCTGACCAGGGCCGGGTGGAGCAGGCCGTTCTTGTCGTACAGGATGAGCGTCTGGCGGGACACGCCCACCATGGCCGCCATGTCCGAAATCTTGACCAGGTCCTCGTCCCGCGTGCTCACGTGCGTGCCTTTGTACGTGCCCATGCGCCCCTCCCGCGCCGCGCGCACCGGAAGGCGCGCTGTGTTGCAAGTATACAGTTGTGTCAAAAGGGGACGTTTCCCTTCTGTCACGGAAACCGGCGCGGCTTCTGGGACCCGCTGCACACGGGTGCCTTACCGTGTAAGACAACCTGAAAGCCCGAGCGAGCCGCAAGCCTTGTACCTGCGGTTCTTTGGGAGAGAAGCTCAAGAAGTTGCGCACGGGTGGGCTACCGTGCGCTGCGCTGCCGTGTGACAAAAGGGAAACGTCCCCTTTTGTCACTTTGTCTCCCACTTTGGCACGCTAGTGGCGGCGGCCCTTGCCCTTCTTGCGCGGGCGCGGCTTCTTCTCGCGCCGACCACCCTCGTAGACCCGCATCCGCTCCATGCGGTGTGCCTCCTCGGGCGACCAGCCGTTGTCCTCCCAACAGGGCATGGTGTTCATCACCTGCTGCAGCAGCCAGGCCACCGCGCGCATCCCGTCCTCGTCCACGAAGACCTGGTGATCGCCCAGCAACTGCATGAGCCGCGTGAAGTCGACCAGACCGTGCGACACACCACACGCCAGATCCAGCACGTTCTCCGCGTAGTCGTAGTCGTCCTCCCCGTCAGGCACATGAGCGTCAACGTAGCGCACCAGCCTCCTCATGGCCGGCTGCTCAATGGCCCAATCCAGGTAGTGGCCCACCTCCAAGAGCTCCTCCGGCACCGGCCGCGGCGAGAAGTGCTTGTGCTTGGTCAGCATGTCCCGAAGCGTGTCACCGAAGCTGGTCCCGGGGTAGCCAGGTGCATAGCCCGTGGCATCCGACGGCTCCGTGCCCGTCATCTCCCACCAGTTGAGGTCCGCGAGCTCCCGCGCCACCAGGCACTCGTCCTGCGCGGTACCGATGTACTCAAAGTCGTAGTCCAGCGGCGCCTCATTCCACGTGCTCAGCAGCTCGTCCGCAATTGCCCGCTCGGATTCGCCGGCCGACGCCGCAGCGCCCCTGGCTGCCATGTACGCGCGGTACTCATGCGCCGCGGTCCGCAGCGGCACGATCCCCCGAATCCACACGAGCTTCTCCGCGTATGAGGCCGCATCCATCTCGTAGTGCTCCGCCGCCTGGTCACGCTGCTGGCCGAGGTTCTCCTCCGCGTCCGCAATCAGCTCGTCCCAGTCGAGTTGCCTCAGCTCGTCCAACAACTCGTCCGGCAGCACCGCCACGACATCGCTGCCCTCTACAAAGTAGTTGACGATGATGTCCTCTGGGTGGGACATGACCATCGCGAAGGCAGCGTACTCCGGGTCCACCACCGCGCGGCCTCCCGCCTGCAGGGCCGCGCGAATGGCCTTGAGCGTCGCAACATCCATGTCATCGGTCTGGGTCTCCAGATAGATGGGCAGCTGCACGTCAAGCTCCTCGGCCACGGCGTCCACCAGCTCCTGCTTGCGGAGCTTGCTGACCCCCGACATGTCCAGCACGAAGGCCAGCTCCTGCAGCTGGTCCTTGGTTCGCTTGGCCAGAAGCCCCGAAAGGCTGCAAACCTCGGGGCCCTTGAAGGCATGAGTCTTCGCGAGGGTTGGCATCGCCCTGGCCAGAACCCGCTGGCGAATCTGGTCCTGGGTTGCCTTCTTGCGCTCCTCCCAAGAAAGGCCGGCCATCTTGCCGCGGTGCTGGCCTTTGGGCATGCCCTCCAAGCCGTCCAGGTATGCCTGACTGGGGCCGTGCAGCTGGAAGTCCGCGTCCGACTTTGCCGTGGCATTGCGCCGGGTCTTGGCCTCAAGAATAGCTGGCTGGGCTGCAACCAGCTGGTCGGCCGTCTGGATGAGTCTCCCCTCCTTGCGGATGCGCGCCAGGTCGTCCGAGACCATCTTGCGCATGTTCTCGCCCACGCTCACGGGGTACTCCATCATGGAGCGCAGGTAGACCACGCGGTCCTCAAAGGGCACGATCACGCAGTTCACGTAGGCCGGCAGGTTGCGCACCATGCGGCTGGGCTCCTTGGAGATGCCCGTCAGCTCGAAGGCGTAGTCGTAGGCCAGCAGGAAGCTCTTCCCGCCCGCTTGGATGAGCAGAAAGCTGCCCAGCAGGCCAGACTTCCAGCGGGTCACCTGGGCAAGCAGGTCTGCGGAGAGCTGGGTGGGGTTCTCGCTCACGAAGTCGTCAATCACGTCCGTGTGGCCGTCCCACACCCACTCGCCAAGGTCCGCCATGACCTGACCGTCTGGCCCGTCCTCCGGGTGGGAGGCCAGCTCTGCGAAGCGACCGCGACGCATGGCCACGTAGGCGAAGAAGGAATCCGACGCATCTGTGAAGCGGTTCTGCTGGTCCAAGGAAAGAAGCATGTTGGCTCCTCATGGTGGGTTGCTGGGCGGGGGCTACGGTTCGTACCAGTTTATATGACAATAGGGGACGTTTCTCTTTTGACACGCGGGTGGCATGCCGGGGTCCGCCCGATGCACGGGTGCCGTGCCGTGTGCAAAGATGTGCCAAAAGAGAAACGTCCCCCTGTCACGCCCAAGGAGGCCACCATGCCGGAAGTGCCCGAGGTCGAGACCATCCGCACCATACTGGAGCCACTCTCGCCCGAGCTCGCGGGCTCCTACCTGCGGGAACGCCTGGGCCGGCGCAGCAAGCCCGTCAAGGAGGCCCTGCTGGACCAGACCGTGGTGGCAGGCATCGGCAACATCTACGCAGACGAGATTCTGTGGGAGGCGCGCGTGCGGCCGGACCGCACCTGCTCCGGCCTCTCCACCCGCGCGTGGAACAAGATCGCCGCGGCGACCCGCACCGTCATCCAATGGGGCATTAGCACGGACCGCATGACGCCGGAGGACTACCTAACCGGCGCCGGGCGGGAGTACCGCAACATCCCTGACCTGGGCGTTTATGGCAGGCAAGGCGAGCCCTGCCGCCGGTGCGGTACCATCATCAAGCGCGTGATTATCGGCGGGCGGGGCAGCTGCTACTGCACGCGCTGCCAGCGGAAGGGGTAACGCGCGCTCGGCGCGTGTGTCAAAAGGGAAACGTCCCCTTTTGTCACCCTTTTGTCACGTCACGGAAAGGCCACCCCATGCACGACATCTGGAACCCCTGGCACGGCTGCCGCAAGATCAGCGAAGGCTGCGCGCACTGCTACGTGTACTACCAGGACGGCCAGCGCGGAGGCGACGGCAGCCGCATCTACCGCACCAAGGCCGGCTTCGACTACCCGCTGCAGCGCAAGCGCGACGGTGGCTTCCGCATCCAGGCCGGCGAACTCATCCGCGTGTGCATGACCAGCGACTTCTTCCTGGAGGAGGCGGACGCCTGGCGGCCGGAGGCCTGGGACATCATGCGCCAGCGGCCGGACGTCAAGTTCTTCCTGCTCACCAAGCGCGCCGGGCGCATAGCGCGGTGCCTGCCGCCCGACTGGGGCGACGGCTGGCCCAACGTAATGCTCAACGTGACGGCCGAGAACCAGCGCCGCGCCGACGAGCGCCTGCCCATTTTGCTGGGCATACCCGCCAGGCACAAGGGCGTCATGTGCGCGCCCTTTGTGGGGCCGGTGAGCCTGCAGCGTTGGCTTGGCACTGGCCAGATTGAGCAGGTAGCCTGCGGTGGCGAGAACTACGACGGATCGCGGCCCTGCCGCTACGAGTGGGTCCGGGGTCTGTACGAGGAGTGCGTTGCGGCAAACGTGCGCTTTGCCTTCTTGGAGACGGGCAACGCCTTCGTGAAGGACGGGCGCACCTATCACTTCTCTGACAAGCAGGAGCAACGCCGGCAGGCATGGCGGAGCGGCCTGCGGCACGAGGGGCGGCCCATCGAGTGGGACCTGCGCTACCCCATCGGCATCCCCGTGCCGCCCGAGGACCTGTACGTGCCGCGCTATCGCTGCGACCGGTGCCAGGAGTGCGGCGGCCGCATGATCTGCAACGGCTGCGGAAACTGCGGCGGCGCGGCGGAGCAGCTGGTGCGGGAGTTCGAGCAGGGGCTGGCGGAGCTGGGGTGAGCCGTGACAAAAGGGAAACGTCCCCCTTTGTCACGGGAATCCATGCGCCTCGTTATCGATAGGTGTTTGAGAGAGCCCCAAAAGGCTAGCTTATATGTGCGGGAGACGGTGGCGCACGGCTGGTCGCGCGCGGTCCTGATGAACCAGATTGACAGCCAGCTGTACGAGCGGCACGGCAGGGCAGTCAGCAACTTCTCGCAGACCCTGCCCGAGCCGCAGAGCGCCTGCGCGCAGGAGCTGACGCGCGACCCTTACCAGTTTGACTTTCTGGCCATTCGCGAGAGCTACGGCGAGCGCGAGCTCAAGGAGGCACTGCTCAAGAGCATCACGGACTTCCTGATGGAGCTGGGTTCCGGCTTTGCCTACATGGGCAAGGTGTGCCGGCTGGTGGTGGGCCAGACGGAACAGTGGCTTGACGCAACGCCCGTGTTCCACGGAATCGCAGACAATCTCAACGCGCGCGGGGGTCAATTCTGTCCAGGATTCCATGGGACACGGGTTATGTGTCAAGAGAAACGTCCGCCCTGACGCATCCCTCCCATCACGCCCTGTCATGCTCTTGGCGCACGGGCCAAAGCTTTCCTCTCGCCTTCCGTGTGGCTAGAAAACACGAACCCCTCAGAGCCGCTCTAAGGCCCGCATCTAATGCAGCGCGGGACATTGGCCAACATACGCAACGTTCATCGAACGGCGCGAGGGGTGGCATTTCAACCTGGTGCGAAATCGTGCCCAAGAAACGTATGCCCTGACCTGCACTTTCTTGGGTGCCCATACCACATGTGGACGGAGACCCAGCCCCGCGGCACCTGTCTTTACCTGCGCATTTGCCGGGCTCAATAGAGCGGTGGTCAGCAAAAAGCGGCGCAAAACCGTCGCACCTTCTAGTAGTTGCACCGCACATCCGAGTGCGAACGGTAGTCATTCAGCCATAAACGGTACATATGACGTAGCTTCGAGGACAAGGTGCGACGGTTTTGCGCCGCTCTTGGACTCCCTTTCCATCCATCCGCACATTCCATACGGACAACGTGGCGCTTCCTGAAGTTCAGAAGACTGGCGTGTTCAACGGAGCCCCAGGCATTGGCATTGCTAGCCAGGCATCCGGCGCCCCCTCCGGGCCCGGCACACGGGTGGCATGTCGTGTAAGAAAACCTGAAAGCCCAAGCGAGCTACAAGCCCTGTACCTGCGGTTCTTTGGGAGAGAGGCACCTCATGTTGCACACGGGTACCATACCGTGTGCAACGGCGTGTCAGAAGGGAAACGTCCCCTTTTGTCACGCTAGCCCAGGCACCTCTTGCAGGTCTTGTAACCTTGCGCCTCCAGGTTGGAGAGCGTGTCGTGCACATCCGCCCTGTTAGACTCCTTGATCCTGCCAATGGACGAGCATCCAGGCAGATGAATCTTCATCGTGTGGGTGTTCAGAACGAAGTCTCGTGCCGGCTCTGCGGCAGTTGCGGCATCGGCGCTGGTAGTGGCTTCCGGTTCTGGGGCAGCCTCTGCCGTGGGCTGCGCCGCGCTAGCCTCTGCGGTCTCGGTAGCCTCGGCTGCGGGAGCGGCATGCACGACAACCGAGAAGGAGCCTTCCGATCGGTTCCCGTTGCGGTCGCAGGCATCTACCTTAACCTGGTAGGTACCCGTCACGGATGTATCGATGCCCTGGGCGCTGGACCCATCGGGGCAAGTGTATGAGAGCAGGTACCATCCCTTGTCATAGGTCTTCTTGCCGTCCGCCTCACCCGTGGAGCTGGGCTCCCCGGTCGCGTTGCTTATGGCGCCATCCACGGGATCGCTCACGGTGACGTTCCCAGTCGCTTGGTACGCATCGCCCTGCATGACGTCCACCGAGCTCTGCCCGATACTGACCTCCGGGCTCTGCGTGTCGCGAACGTCAAAGGTCTTGATCTCGCTCCGAGAACCCGAGGCATTGGAGAGCGTACAGCTAACGTCCTGAGGGCCGACCTTGGAGAGGTCAACCGTGCCGTCGATGGTCAGGTCGACTTCGCTGTCCGAGCTTACCAAGAGCGACGCAAGGTCGAGAGTGCCCGTACCGTACTCAACCTGGTAGCCGTCCCCCACCTGCTCAAGCGTCTTGGAGGCATCGGGGGCAAGCGTAACCTGGGCATCTTCAAGCGCCACCTGTTCGGCAGTGACCTGATCGGCAGTGGACCCATCATTTTCCTTGCCGGCCTGGCCGGACTTGCAAGCGGGCAAAAGGATGAGCGCCAGGACAACGGCAGACACCAGGGTGATGACTCTTTGGCTTTCCGTCTTCCCGTGAACATTCATGGGGCACTCCCATCCGCTATTGCGCAAGACGACAAAGACAATGTTAGGCGACGTTGACGCGCGCGGCGTGTCAGAAGGGAAACGTCCCCCTGTCACATTACGCCGCTGACCGTTCTTAGGCACTAGCTGGTGGCTAGGGAATTGCTCCCGTGGCATTGGCATACTGACCGTTACAGGAAGCATGGGCGGCGCAGGGGCAAATTCCAACGGGAATCAGGTCCGCGGGCCCCGCCAGCAGAGAAGGGACAGCTCATGGCCAGACACAAGCAGATGCCCGGAAGGACGTACCGCGTCATCCGTCACAGGGACGGCTCATGTACTGTTGAGTGCACATACCTGTGTCCCTATTGCGAGCAAGAGACCACCGCCAGCTTTGAGGCCGGCGCCGACGCCGCGGACCAACTTGAACGAGGCGGCTTCTTTGAGCCGCTAAGCTGCGGTCTGTGCGGGAAGGTCACCGACGTGAGGTTCTGGCAAGGCAACAAGGTTTAGGGCTGCGTGGCCACGGTCAACCACCTGTCGCGCAGGGAATGCGACCAGCCTGCCACACGGATGGCATGGCGTGTAAGAAATCCTGAAAGCCCGAGCGAGCCACAAGCCTTGTACCTGCGGTTCTTTGGGAGAAAGGTGCCTGAAATTGCGCACGGCTGCCCTACCGTGCGCAGTGATTTCCAGGCCAAGGAAACTGCTCCCTTGCGACACACTCGTTTGACACGAATGTGGGACCGCTCTTCCTCGGATCCTAACCGGAGCGCTGGTCCCTCATGTGTCAGAAGGGAAACGTCCCCGATTGACACAATGAGGGGGTTCACAGTGCGTTGCCCAGTGACCCCCTCGACTCCCATTCTACTCACCGGGCGCAGGACGAGCTAGACCTTTTCCACCTGTTTTCCGATGAACCACTCCGGTGGAATGATGTTGTCCGGGAGGGTGACCGCGAAGGTCGGAGTGTTTAGTGGGGTGCCTGGCATCGGGATGTACTGAACGACGGTGAGCGGCCCATAGCCACCGACCGAAAGCGCCTGTCCAGCCCGCGCGTTCGGCCACTCGTCCAGCTCGAATATGTAGGCCCATCCCCGGCCATTAATGCGCAGACAGTCGGCCTTGATGACGGTTGGCATGGGAGGCTCCTCTCTTGATGCGATTCCATACGCAGCTGTAAACACATCCGTCGATGCAGGTCAGAGAATTGAGGACAACACGAGCACTTCTCGCCAAATCTGTATCTTATCCAAGCGCCCGCGAGGGATGCGACCGGCCCTGGTCGATAGTCTGGTATTCGTGCACGTCGTTTCAATCCACGTGCTAGCACGGGGCGCGACCGGCACGCCTTCATCCACGCGCGCACGTTGCTCGGGTTTCAATCCACGCGCCCGCACGGGGCGCGACCACGGCGTCAGCCGCGAGCTTTGGGTTCCTCGCGTCGTTTCAATCCACGCGCCCGCACAGGGCGCGACCGGGGTTCGTGCCCACGGTGGAGGTCGTTGTGATGTTTCAATCCACGCGCCCGCATGGGGCGCGACGTCGGCCACGATGCCAAGGATTGCCAGCACGCAGTTTCAATCCACGCGCCCGCACGGGGCGCGACACTATTGCCCCACCTGCGGCGCGAGGGTGGTGGGCGTTTCAATCCACGCGCCCGCACGGGGCGCGACCGTGGGTCGTGCTCGTCGCGTGCCTAATCGTTACGTTTCAATCCACGCGCCCGCACGGGGCGCGACTGCCCGTGCCCTCGACGCGCGTGCCGTCAGCCAAGTAGTTTCAATCCACGCGTCCGCACGGGGCGCGACTGTTGGCGCGGTCGAGGGTCGGGGTCTTCGGGTCGTTTCAATCCACGCGCCCGCACGGGGCGCGACAGGCGCTGTGCAAGTCGCTGGACGAGAAGCCAGGTTTCAATCCACGCGCCCGCACGGGGCGCGACGCGCGGGGCGTCTTCTTGGCCAAGGGCCAGTTGGTTTCAATCCACGCGCCCGCACGGGGCGCGACCTCGGGGAGCACGCGGCGGCTCTGGCGCTCGAAGTTTCAATCCACGCGCCCGCACGGGGCGCGACTTTCTGGCAGCACGCGCCTGCTCTGGCGCTCGAAGTTTCAATCCACGCGCCCGCACGGGGGGCGACGCTGAGCGGCTACGGCATCACGGACGCCTACACGTTTCAATCCACGCGCCCGCACGGGGCGCGACTCTTGCGGACGTATGCCTCCGTGCGGTCCGCGTCGTTTCAATCCACGCGCCCGCACGGGGCGCGACTCGGGGTGCCGCCCGTGTCATCTCCATCGCCCGCGTTTCAATCCACGCGCCCCCACGGGGCGCGACTAACGACGGCTTGGAGAGCACCTACAGCGCCCTGTTTCAATCCACGCGCCCGCACGGGGCGCGACCGCACGCCCAGGGACTCGCCCACGCGGCAGCCGCCGTTTCAATCCACGCGCCCGCACGGGGCGCGACGGTGATGCGCCCAAGGTTCGCGCCGAAGCGGCTGTTTCAATCCACGCGCCCGCACGGG
This sequence comes from uncultured Olsenella sp., assembly GCA_900314495.1. Classification (GTDB taxonomy): domain Bacteria; phylum Actinomycetota; class Coriobacteriia; order Coriobacteriales; family Atopobiaceae; genus Olsenella_K. The sequence continues at coordinate 108,274 of OMVJ01000005.1, read as the reverse complement.
GCGCGACGTGGACCTCACCGAGGTGGACGACGACGGGACCTGGTTTCAATCCACGCGCCCGCACGGGGCGCGACCTCCCGACGGCCCCGTGGCCGTCCCTGTCTGAAAGTTTCAATCCACGCGCCCGCACGGGGCGCGACGTGGCCTCCCATCCGCTCGGTGCGTCGGCGTTCGGTTTCAATCCACGCGCCCGCACGGGGCGCGACGCGAGCGACCCCGCGAAGCACATCAGGTCGTTGGTGTTTCAATCCACGCGCCCGCACGGGGCGCGACGGCGGTGTGGATGTTGTAGTTGCGGCGCTTGAGGTTTCAATCCACGCGCCCGCACGGGGCGCGACCGGCAAGACGCCGGACGGCCGCGAGCGCAAGCAGTTTCAATCCACGCGCCCGCACGGGGCGCGACACGTCAGGCACGTATGCCGAGTTCTCGCTTGGGATGTTTCAATCCACGCGCCCGCACGGGGCGCGACCACGGCGAGCAGCGGTGGCCACACGCACTACACGGGTTTCAATCCACGCGCCCGCACGGGGCGCGACGGCCGAGACGGGCAACGTGGTCAAGCTCCCGAGGTTTCAATCCACGCGCCCGCACGGGGCGCGACCAACGCGAGCACTGGTGGCGGCAAGGCACACGAGTTTCAATCCACGCGCCCGCACGGGGCGCGACGATGGCGACCATCGGTATCACGACCACGGAGCAGTTTCAATCCACGCGCCCGCACGGGGCGCGACGTTGAACATCTGTTCTACCTCACTATTCCTTTATAGGGTTTCAATCCACGCGCCCGCACGGGGCGCGACATCTCCAAGCTCATCGGCAGCTCCGTCGAGTCGCCGTTTCAATCCACGCGCCCGCACGGGGCGCGACCGGCGCTGACCAAGCGCATGGACGAGCAGGGTCAGTTTCAATCCACGCGCCCGCACGGGGCGCGACAATCGCGGCCGCGTCCGACATCTTCGGCACGAAGTTTCAATCCACGCGCCCGCACGGGGCGCGACAATCGCGGCCGCGTCCGACATCTTCGGCACGAAGTTTCAATCCACGCGCCCGCACGGGGCGCGACCGTGGACGAAGACGGATAGAGGCTCGCCGAGGGGTTTCAATCCACGCGCCCGCACGGGGCGCGACGCCCCACAGCGTCTTGAGGCCGGTGTTGTCGAGGTTTCAATCCACGCGCCCGCACGGGGCGCGACGCCGATGACGTACTTGCCCAGCGGGTCTATCGTCAGTTTCAATCCACGCGCCCGCACGGGGCGCGACCTGGCAACCGCGACGTCGATGGCGCGCGTGTGTCGTTTCAATCCACGCGCCCGCACGGGGCGCGACCGTTTGATTCTCTCGACGTCGGTGGTCGCGTCCTTGTTTCAATCCACGCGCCCGCACGGGGCGCGACTCGCCCAGAGCGTCGCGACGCCCGCGGAGTCCAGGTTTCAATCCACGCGCCCGCACGGGGCGCGACCTTTGAGCGCTTCTGGCCGTTCTTCTCCCAGCTCGTTTCAATCCACGCGCCCGCACGGGGCGCGACTTGCAGCAGAGCACGAAGTAGGTCTGCTTCTCCGTTTCAATCCACGCGCCCGCACGGGGCGCGACCCTAACCTTCGGCGTGGCGGTGAACGAGCGCGTCAAGTTTCAATCCACGCGCCCGCACGGGGCGCGACTCCGGTACTCCTTGATGCCGGACTCAACCGACTGAGTTTCAATCCACGCGCCCGCACGGGGCGCGACGACGTGACTCGGTACACCTGACCGTCGCTTGCCCTGTTTCAATCCACGCGCCCGCACGGGGCGCGACGTCTATTGCCATAGATTGTGCCAGCGCGGGGATGGACTTCTGCGCGGGGACGTCGTTTCAATCCACGCGCCCGCACGGGGCGCGACAGTATATCATATCACGGCTGATGGCGTCAAGCGAGTTTCAATCCACGCGCCCGCACGGGGCGCGACGAGTTCGCGTCCCGACTCAACCATTGGCGAAAGGTTTCAATCCACGCGCCCGCACGGGGCGCGACTGTCAATATATGCAGAAACATCACTCTAAGAATCGCTTCCATGCAAGTCATTCACCATGAAAGACTAGAGTGTGCTCCTGTGGCTCAGTATACTAGCAAGAAAATGCGCGAACCTCCGGGCACTACGCCATCGCTTGGGGTTCGCGCAAACACTCAGTGTGTCAAATAAGCAGGAGGCCTTCAGGGTCGTACGAGCGGTCAACGCCTAGCTTCTCCACACGACCTTTCCAGTTCTTGCCAAGATTGTACATTCGGAGGCTGTCCATCTCTCCGTCAATGACCTTCTCAAGTCGATGTTTGAGAAGCTCGTATTGTGCAGGATCTACAAGACACTCAAATACAGAGCATTGGACACGCTGACCATACTCGGTGCAAATCTTCGCCACTCGGCGCAGCCGTCGAGCACCACCCGCATCGCTCGTTGCCACGTCATACGCTACCAGTACGTACACCTCTCCTCCTATCGCCAAAGAAAAGCAGGGTAATCGTCCAAGTCACCTCTGAGGTATCGCGCCAATAGCTGAGCCTGCACAAACGGCAAGAGCCCAATGGGGACCTTCTCCTTTAAGTATGGGTGAACTACTTCCTCGCGCTTCCTCTCCTGCCAAAGCGCCAACGCCCTTTTGATGGCAGTATCAGTAAACGTGCAGGCCTCACCCTCCATCCGGAAATCACCTGCACCCATCTGCTTCCTGTTGATGAGCCCCAGTACGAACCTATCGACAACAGGCGCGCGCAGTTCCTCCATCAAGTCCAAAGCCAGACTCATTCGCCCAGGACGACATGCATGCAGATAGCCCATTTGTGGATCGAGTCCCACCGCTTCGCATGCCGTGGCCACATCTCTCGCAAGCATCGCATAGAAAAACGACAGCATGGCGTTCGCGGGGTCACGTGCAGGTCTTCTATTGCGCCCGTTGAAACGGATTCCTTCCACGCGAATCATGCTTCCGAACACGGAGAAGTACGCATGCGCCGCATCGCCTTCAACACCTCGAAGCTCATCCAAGCTCTTGGTAGCTAAAGCGGAGCGGCCACTCGTATGCAGGTATTCTGCAACCTTTCCAAGCTCACCAGCAATCTCCGTATGGTCCCTCGCCTGCCGGAGAAGAATCACGCGCGTGTTATGAACCTTTGCGACCACAAACCGCTTAGCAGTGGTCAGGCACGCTTCTGAATCCACAGACCTCTTGTACTGCTCTCGACGCAACAACACGTTTCCATGTATGGGTCCCTCGAACCTGCCCGTGTATCCCCCGCGTTCGTCCAACATGACAACGCTCACGCCACGCTCACCGCACGCTCTAAGCACAGCCATGCTGCAACCTACGTGGCCAAAGAGGACGACACCGTCCAACACGTGGAAAGGAACACTCATGACACACTTACCATCAAGCTCGACGCGTAAGGCGTCGTCCTGCTTGCGAAGGAGTGCATCAGGATTTGTAAGGTAAAGCGTATTGAGCAGCTTTCTCATGTCTAGGCACTCGCCCCCAAGTCTTCACCGTGCTCAGCCCAGTACTCCGCTACGCTGTCACTCGCCTCGGGCATGCAGTCTTCTTTGAGTGAGCACCTGCGACACTTACCACTCAGAATGGCCGGCGGCGTCTTGCCCAACTCAAATAGCTCGTGCATCCTGCTAGCAAGTTCAGTTACCTCATCTCGCAACTTCTGGTTAATAGCCACTGGCTCACGCCGCCGCGTCTCTCCATAGAAGATTGCACCAGCTTTGATCGGATGACCCGACGCCTCAGAGAGGCACATGGCTTGAGCAGCCAACTGGATACGATCCCAGTTCTCCACCTTCGGCCTTCCAACCTTGTACTCGACGGGCACAATCGAGGCGGGGTCGCCTCCACCGCCGTACTCGACGATGTCGGCGACCCCATAAATCCCCAGCTCATTGCTCACTAGGTGAACACGTCGCTCTGCACGCACGCCATGCGAGCAGGAGTATCCCTTGGTGTCCACCCGTTCGTGAAAGAACTCTCCCCGCAGCGTATCGGCATTTTCAACCCAGGATTGCTCGACATGTATGAGGGCCCACTGTCGCTCACAGTAAGCCATGTGCTGCAGACCCGACAAGGCGAGAAGGTCGTCCTCCCCATACATTTTGCAGCCAGTCTAAGCGGACGGCCGGATGTAGGTGAAGACCTCGTGCTCTACTCCTTGCGGAATGGAGCCCTCATCAATTGCAACCTCATAGTCAGAAAACTGACGAGCCGGCTGTTCTTCGGGAATGGTACGACGAACAGTCACCGCATCAAAGAGCGCATGCGCTGGCGCATTGCCTAGCTTGCTTTCGTGCTTGAACACTACAAGCTCCCGTGACGTCATGAGACCACGCGAGGCACTCCTGTCGTTCTCGAACATGTTCATGAGCGCCTCAAAAAGAAGGTCAAGGTCTTCCTGGCAGAAGCCCGTTCGCTCAGCAAGGGACGCCGACACGAATCCTTCCACGCGGTAGAGGCCATAGGGGATGTACTGCTTACGCCCCATGGTCTTATTGTCCTTGTCTTCCTTGGCCTCAGTTGCTGCCATGCGGGTGATGCTCATCTCCATTGGAGCAACCGGGTCTACCGATTCGCCAAAACACAGTTGTACGGGACCCCTTACCTGGCCGCAATTGCGACCCGTAGTCATTACGGCGCCGAAGGTGCGAATATCGTAGAAGTTGTCGCACATAAACTTGGTAACCTTGCGCTGGTCTTCTACCTTCTTGGGCAATTTCTTATCCACTGGCTTCAGACCGTAGTGGACATACGCCATGTTGTTACGTTCATTGAGGACGGCACCTTCCTGGACATAAATCTTGTAGCCCAATTCGCCCTCTTCCACGTCAGGCGCATCGATGGCTTGCCCCTTCACGAGGTCAACGTAGTTCCGAACCTTGCGCTTGATGCAGACGTCTGAGATGATTCCGCGACCAGTCTCGGGATCGATCCTCGGAAGATTGCCAGCGTCAGGATCCCCATTGGGGTTGCCATTTTCGACATCGCAAAAGAGCACAAACTCGTAACGGTTCTTGATGGTCTCAGTCATTGCTAGTCCTCCTTGGTACTCTCGTCAGAGTCAGGAACTTGCAGGGCCTCCCTGTCGGCCCTGCTCAACCACAAATCACACCGCTCTTGGTAGTAGCCAATAAAGAACATGTCCTGGTCATCTGCGCTCAGAATCTTAGGGATGCCAGTGTCGGGCAGATGGCGGCCAATAATGTCATCAAGCTCGCGCTCCAATTTCACTGCCGTACCAGCTGTTTTCGGGTCCTTTCGGAGCGTACTCAGATGGGTTTGGCAACCCCTCAATAGCGGCTGGAACACACGCGCCGGCGTCGAGGACGCGGCACCAATGTAGCGGTCTCTAATAGTGGCGTTAGCATTTGGTATAGCGCCTTGCTGCGCACGTTCAAGAACCGCAAAGAGCCGCCCCAGAAGATAGCCAGCGTTTTCGTTCTCTCTGTTCAGTGCCACAGTTACCTCCTCTTTCCTTGTTTGCTGAATTCCTTGTAGCCTCTGACGCCTCACATGACACGCCTTCAGAACTGCGGCTCTTCGGCCCATAACGTCGTATGACTTCCCCTTATAAGGCACTTCGCCATGATCCGCTCGTATGCGGGAACGCACTAGTTCGGGCAGAGCCTTCGGAAACTCCCCGCCATCAGTCATGGCCGAGAAGCAGCGCGACACCAAAGTACTCGGAACGTTTTCCAGTTTGCCCAGCGTGGCCGCTTGAGCCACCATCTGCCAAAACGTTAGTGTCGCAGTGTCTACCTGATTGAACTGGTCAATAATCTCTGTGTCTCGCAGGTATTGCCCATACTTCTCGGCGAGTTCACCAAAGGTACCTCTCTCAAAGAACCGCACCGAAAGACGCGCGGCATTTGGCGAAAGGCCTAACAAGCAATAGCCAACGCTTGGGTCAATTGGCGTAAGTGGCTTGCCCTTCTTCATCTCTTGAAGTGCTTGTGCCACACCCCGCCGCGTCACCTCATCCTCTGCCTTCTGCCCACTTACTAGCATGCTCAAGAAGCTATTTGCCACAGGAGAAGGAGCGTCCGTCCAGAAGGTAATGGCAGTGTTTCCCTGGTACACACGGTGTTGCCGACTCCCCAGCAAGTATTTGAGGGCGTGACCGGCCTTGAAGGCAACATCTTCGGAAATCGAGGCGTTGTATGCTTGGCTCTTCCCATACGATTCCGTGGCATCAAAGTTGTATGAGACGAGCGACGCACCCGAAGACTGAGCGCCGGGGACTCCAGTAACCAACGGGAACAATCTAGCCAGAGAGCCGCGTTCGCCAGTGACGGAACACCAGCCCGTAGTTTCGTCATTCCCGTCATCCCGGGTTCGGAATTCTTCCCATGCGCTTCTGACGTTCTTGCGCTCATGGATGAATTCTCCAGGACGGTCCAAGCACAAGACAATCATACCGCCATTAGAAAGCGCATCCAGCTCTTGCGGTCCAAGGCTGCTCGCCGCCTCTTCGTTGGAAAGGAAGGCGAGGGTTGCTCGTGCTCCAAGGTCATCGCAGTCCTCAAGGACCTCCGCGTGAAGCTTGCGCGAGGCCTCATGACACTTCGGCGCCTTTGAATCCCCAACTCCCAATACATACGAAGCCTTGTCGCATAGGAAGAAAGGCTTGACACCGCTGGTTCGCCCATCATGCTCGGGCACCATAAGCTCTTGATACTTCTGCTCACCCTGGACAAGCGGGTACATCGTCAGCGGATTCCCATCCTCATCAATGACCAGAGACCAGGCCACTTTCTCCTTGCTCCAGCCGGGATGAGCCAGGCCAGCAGAAAGATCGGGATCCGCAGCGAGGCGATCATACAGCAAGCACAGCTCTTGCAGTATCACCAGACCACCTTCTTTGACGCAGCGGCCACGTCAATCACCCCCTTGCGCATGACTGCGCGATAGAAGTGCGGAACGGGTGATTCCTCGGCAGAGAAATCCAAGTCATAGAGCATGAAGCCAAGGTCCTTCTCCGGCTCATCCGCGTAAAAGCCCCGAGGCGTCTGCTCAGCCGCCTCCACCAAGGTCACCTTCGCAGGAAACTCCCTGCAGCCAAGCACCGGCTGGTTGAAGCACTGCCCCTTGCGGAGTCGCCTAAGAGCGATGTTATAGTGCTTCTCCCTGGTGTCCGCTTCACCCGCCTTCGGCGTCAACTCGAAGTGCGCGTCGATAACATAGGCAACGTCACGCAGGTAGAGCATGGCACGCTGTTGCCGTTTCTCTGTGGAGCTTATCGAGATAGGGGACCCAGTAGTCATGCCCTTCTTGGCCACCTGGTAGCTGAGCTTGCTCTCAACTTCGTTACGACGGAACGTATCGAACTTAATCTTGTTGAGCACCTCAATGCGGTCGATTTTCCACACGATAGCTGGCTTCCAATACACCGCCTCGAGGATTCCTCGTGCTGCCGATGGGGTAATCACGTCATAGCTCACGCGCTCTGCCTTCATCTCTGGTCGCGTGAAGCAGGCCCTTGGCCCCTGAACGAGCACTCTTATTCCATAGCCCATACAAAACCTCCTTCCCGTACGAAACCTCCGAACTGCACCTCAGCACAGTCAGCAAACCAACACGTCGGGCACTCCTTCTCCCACCTCCAAGAGACCCTCCTCGTCGTCGTACTGCTTTTCGCAATTCTCCTCCTGAAGCAGGACATGAATTGGTTCGTAGGTCTTCTCGTCTACAAGGCCCTCCGCAAGGTACTTATTGAGTTTCCACCGCGGAACTCCCACGCTAAACCTCTGCAGCTTTCGCGCCATGGCTGCAGGCGGGTTTCCTGCAGCACAGAACTCGGTCAACTCGTGACGCAGCTTCTGACCTTCTGGTCCCCAAGGAACAAATACCGGTGTCTCGCCCTTGTCTATGATTTGGTACTTCTCGGCGTAAGTCTCGAAGTCAAGAGTCAGAAACTCGGAAGCGGGATGATCCGTATTGCAGAGACTCGAGTAGAGCTCCTTGACATCTAGACCTAGCGGGCCCTCCTCTGCATAGAGTTCTTGGAAGTACTCCCCCACCATGTCTGCCGAAAGCGCACCACCATGTTTGTCGATAAGCCCACGAGTAATGGCCGCAGTGTATTGCAACCAATTGGCACCCAAGCTCATCCTGCGAAACGTTTCTGAGGAGGTATCGTCTGCGAAGTCGAAGACGTGCACCACTCCCGCATCGGCCTGCTTGCCCTCCCGGTTGCATCTACCGGCAGCCTGCACAAGTGAGTCAAGCCCTGCGCTTTCTCGCCATACCACAGGAAAATCGACGTCGACACCGGCCTCGATGAGTTGAGTCGAGATGACTACGCATCGCTCGCCATCCCGTAATCGCCGCCGAATCTCCCCAATCCAGAGCGAACGATGGTAAGGGGTCATGTTCGCACTGAGGTGAAAGACGCCCTCTTCATGCGGCGCGCCACCCGCTAGTGTTCCGTCTTCCCTGCAGCACGTAACCACATCTCTGTAGAGGTCACGTGCTTTGGCCTTGGTGTCCACTATGCAGAGCACCTGTTTGAGCCCTGCCAACTGCCTCGCAAGAGTCTCTTCCTCAACGGTGCCCTGGACTTCAAAGGCAGACCTGTTTGTAAAGTATTTTGTTAATCCGCTTGGGTTCCGCACAATCTCATATGGAACGGTGCCAAAAGGCCAGAGGGAGTCCGCCTCCGGCTGGGTCGCGGTGCACAGTACCACAGAGACTCCGTAGTCCTTGGTCAACTCCTCCAACATGGCAAGGGAAGCAGTGAGCAGCTGGTTGGGAAGCGTTTGAGCTTCGTCGAGGACAATGACCGAGTTCGCAATGTTGTGCAGCTTGCGACAACGCGACGGTTTGTTCGAATATAGGGATTCCAACAACTGCACGTTCGTGGTCACGATTACGGGTGCATCCCAGTTCTGGATGGCAAGACGTTCCCGCCGTCCCCGCTCACTATCAACTGCATCAAAGTCGTAATTGGAGTGATGCTCCAGGATGTTCAGCTGATCCTCTTGGCCGTCCACTCCCAACGCTTTGCGAAACACTCCTGCCGTCTGCTCCACGATTGAGGTGAATGGAATGGCATAGATTACCCGATTCATGTTGTTCTTCACCGCATGGTGCAAGGCAAAGCTGAGTGAGGCCAGTGTCTTGCCACCGCCCGTGGGGACCGTTAGCTTATAAAGCCCACCGGGAAGCTGTGCCGCCATTCGGCAGTCCTCAAGTACAAGAGCACGCCCGTCATTGACGCGCGAAGCAGGCGCTTTGCTGGCTAGTTCCCGCATATATCCGTCGAGTCGATCCGCAAGCTGCTGCAATGTTGCGCGACCTGATGGTGTGCGCGCATCTGCCAGCTCAGGAGTCACATAGCGCTCCGTGTCCAGATAGTCGGCATCCACCAGACATGAGTACAGCATTCGCGCAAGCACCGAAGTCGAGAAGATTGCGTGAGACTGCATTCGTTGACTCGGAGGTGCCGCAAGTCCGCTCAAGTCCTTCTCTAGAAATGTATGTTCGAGCTCCCCGGCGCTTGGCAGACTCAAATCTGCCGCGGCGATTACCCTGCGATATGTCGTTGCGGCTTCATTGAAGTCGGTTCCTGTCAGGCGGGTCTTCAAGGGAGTCTTGCCGCCAGCGCGTTCATCCGCCTGTACCCCATTTGGCATACCACCATGATGGCCCGCGATAGCAAATGCCATGAGGTTGCCGTCTGTCTTGCCAAGCTGGCCGACGTAGTCGCTCTGCGCAATTGCCGCACCTAGAGCAGCATGATCAAAAGATGGCGCATGGGCATCCACCAACCTGCGTTGGAACTTAGGGTCCACTTTACCAGCATCATGTAGTAGGCCGATGGCATAGCCCCATTTGCCAAAACCAAACTCCGCGGCAAACTCTGACGCTTCTTCTGCAACGTTGCCCAGGTGCTCCGAGAGGGTCTGCCAAGGTTTGTCTTCCCCATCGGGTGTATGTGCAAAGAGAGTGTCCATGCTCCATCCTCCTTCTTGAGAGAATGATAGGCATAAGTATTAATTCAATTGATGTGTTAGGTAAAAGTTGTTCCAGTGGCTGAATGGACCCGACAGACGGCAACGCCTGTCGGGTCCAAACAGTTGGATACCTCACGCAACAATTGTTTCAATCCACGCCGCCTAAGGGCAGCGACACCTTGCCGCAATGGTAGCAGGACAGGCACTGCTCGCCATCTCTGTACGTCCAAACGGCAACGTCGCCCGAACGCAGTGGTGAGTGAGGACTAAGATCCTGCCGCACTAGGTTGGGGGAGCAGCTTTATTGACAGCCAACCCGAGGCATGCGCGATTCGCGCCCCGATCCCAAGGGCTTCTCCGCCCGCAGTCTCCGTTACATAGCCAAGTTTCCCCGAGAGACGGACCAAGACTTTTGCAACAGCTTGCTGCAAAAAGTTCCCGCGCATCGGCTTCGCCCTCCACGCGCAGCCAGTACCACCCGCTGGCAGCGTGCAGCGAGCACTCCCCCATCGACCTGCTCTTCTACAACGTCAGGCTGCGCTGCTGCGTGGTCATGGGGCTGAAGAACGCAGAGCTCAGGCCCGAGTACACGGGCAAGCCGGGCTCCTGCTTCTCCACCGTGGACGGCGAGCTGCGCGCAAACGGGGACCGCCTCACCAACGGCCTGCTGCTCTGCAAGACCAAGAACGACGTAGTGACCGAGTACTCCCTCAGGGACATCAACCAGCCCGTCGGCGTCAGCGAGTACCGCCTGGGTGACGAGCTGCCGGCGGACTACGCCGCGTATCCCCTCGCCGGCGGACCTGAGGGCGAGAATCTAGAGGTGCGGGGCCTTCCTACGTCCAAGCATGCCATCGACTCGTAAATGCTAAGTATCCGCAGAAGGTACAGACGAGCAAGAAACTTCTCAAAGGAGATTGGTATAGAAAATCTTCCCCCGTGGTAAAGTACCCTTAGTAAACCCGCCTGGCCTCTGCTTTCGAGCACGCACACTGGCGGGTCTTCTTTTACGCATCGAACTCTGGAGCATAGTGGGAGAATATAAGAAGCCTTGGCTAACATTCGAGGAGCAAGCCGAGCTGCTCATAAACGAGCGTGGACTCATTGCCGACCGAAATGAGCTTATCTCTCACCTAGCAGACGTCGGGTATTACCGCTTGAGCGGATACTGGTACATATTCAAACGCAACCCCAAACCGAACAATGAGGACGCTAGGGACGAGCGTTTCGTAGAGGGTACGACATTCGACAAGGTTTGGAAGCTCTACACATTCGACAGGCAGTTTAGGCTTGTCGTTCTAGATGCCATCGAACGCGTCGAGGTCTATTTCCGCACTAGGCCAATCATTCCCACCAAGACGAAGTATCCCGAGTGGCACGAGCCGTACGAGGTGCGCTCGGACAACATGTTCGGCATCCTGACAATCCTGAGCTATCTACTCGAGCGTATAGCCCCAGAAACGTCATGGCGCACCCGGCTATTTAGTCTCCTAACCAGATTGGATACAGACGAATTGCGTCGCATGGGATTTACCGAAGGCTGGAGTGAGTGTCCGCTCTGGAAGCCGTATCTACCCGTAGCTATTGCCACAAGTAATGCATCATCCTCCGCCATCTCTTCTTCACTCAAGCCGATCTAACCCACTTCGGTATACGACGCTCGTCTTCATCGCCTTCAAGACCCAGTGCCGACCAGGGCCAAGCATCCTTCACTGCGCGAAACACGGGTCCGGAGAGCAGATGTCACCGCCGCACAGATGCGCGGCCTCACGGCAACCGCCGTCGCAGATACCCTGACGCATGCAGCCGGCGCACATGTGCGGGCGGTAGTCGCGGTTGGTAAACCGCAGCCAGTAGTCGTTGTTAGCCAAATCGTCAATGTGATCCCACCGCACGATTCGGTGCTCAGAATGGTTGCAGACCTTAATCCAACCGCTCGGGTCGATATCGCAGAAGCTCTTCGCCGCCCCACACGTCGTGCTCACCTGCAGGTACTCGTATGCTTCGGGGTGATCAATCAGGCAGAGCGGTAACTCGGTGCCCACGTGCCCGTAGCGACCAGCCTTGCGCAGAACCTCCTCCGCCACGTCGAGCATCTGGTTGATCTGAGCACGGTTCAACGTGAGGTCGACATGCGCGTAACCCCGCCCTCCCACAAGGAAGCGATTGAGCAAGATGTGTTGCGCGCCTGCGAGGAGCGGGTAGGCCACGTTTTCATAGAGCTCGGGGAGGTTGAGGCGCGTGACAGCGATATTTGCCGTCATGGGCAAACCAAGGGCGGCACCGGTGTGGAAGAGTCCGAGGACGTGCTCCAAGCCCTCGATACCCGTATGCTGCTTGTATGTTGCGATGCCTGGAACGCTCACGCTGACACTTGCGTCGAGTTCCTTGAGTTTGGCGAGTCGCTCCGAATCCATGAGCCTGCCGTTGGACACAACCGCCACGGCGAGGCCGTCCGCACGCGCATGCCGCATCAGGTCGAAGAGGTCGGGTCTCAGCAGGGGCTCGCCGCCCGTGAACGACACGGTCTCCACCCCGCGTGAGCGGAGTGCATCCAGCACGCGGCAGCACTCATCGGTGTCCATCTCCGCTTGCTTGGCGTAGTGGTCGGTCTCCCATGGGCAGGAGCAGAAGATGCAGCGGTGGTTGCAGCGGTATGTGAGCTCGAAAGCCGCGACAGCAGGGAGGCGTATCATGCCGGGACCCCGATTCCGAGGATGCGGCGGATCTCGTCTCCGTAGCCTTCGACGGTCTTGTGATGTGGGTCGCCAAAGGTGTCAGAGTCAGTCGCCTCGACGATGGAGCTCCAGTCGGGATTGTCGGCAAGGAACGCGAGCGCGGTTTTGAGTTCTACCGTGCTGGCGCATTGCTTGCCTACGCTGAGCGTCATGAGGTCAGAGAGCAGCGGCGTCCGTACCTCAGTGCCGTTAGAGCGGGTGAAGACGAATTCGTACGAAGACGCTTTGCCGTGCTTGAGCGCGCAGCGAGGACAAAAGACGTCCACCCGCGCCGTGTAGCCGAGCCGCGCGAAGCTCGCAGCAATCTCGTCGTACTTATCGATGTGGAGCTGGGTGCCTACGTGCGACACGGGGAAGCGCTCACCGCACTCGCAGCACTCGAGGGACTTGCGCAGGTCACGGCTCATCACCGGCGAGTAACAGCACGCAAAGATGCTCTCGGGAGTGTAGCTGTCGCCCACCGCCTCGAGTGCGGCGAGACGCTGATCCAGCTCTTCTTTGCTGAGCGGGCGCACATCCGGCGCCACCGCAGGCACGGCATCTGCGGAGTGGCGGATTGCCGCGACGCCAAGGTAGCGCTCCAGAGCCTCGTCTACCTGCTCGGGCCAAACTCCCTCGGCGTCGAGGCGGGCATCATCGGCGATGTCTTGGTATGTCTCGGCCCCAAGGAGGAAGGCGACACATGCGACGATTTCGTTACGATAGTACTGTCCGGCGCTTTCATCGAATGCGATTGTCTTCGGCTCGTCCATCCAGGGCGCCTTGACCCGCAGGTAGTACTTGACGCGGGTCTCGGTCCAGCGAATCCCCTTGCTCGCACACTCCGGACAGACCGTCTCCCGCTCCACCTACCAACCGGCCGCCGCGAAATCGAGCGCAAGCAGTTTGCACATCACCCGTGCAGGCAGGGCGTGTCCCTTTGGCAGGTTGTACGAGAAATGGTCGCCGCACCTATCGCACGTGCCACCTATGGTGAGTTGCCGCGACTTCGGATAGACGACGTACGCTTGGCTCCATTGCTTAGGCAGCTGCTTTCGCGCACGCTTGAGGACCCTTTCTCTATCTAGGGAGGACGCACGCAAGCGTGAGTACCGCTCGTCTAGCTCTTCTTTTGTCGCTGTACTCATAGTGATTCCACCTCGCTCGGCTCTCCTCTTGCGGGTTCCCTCTCGCTCACGAATCGATTGTAATCCCCGCGCCACGTCCAGCTTTTTGCGAGCCGTGGCTCCCAAGACCAGCGAGTCCGCAGATGACGTACGTCTCACAACCGGCCAGGCAGCAGAGATGCTCGAGACATCGCCGCGCACCGTGGCTCGTCTGATTGACTCCGGAAAACTCCCTGGCTCGCGCATGGGCACAGGGTACCGCACGTGCATGCTTTCCGATGTCATGGAATTCAAGCGTGCTTCCGAGGAAAGGGCACACGCAGGGGTCGAGCACATCCGTGCGGTCGTCGAGGAAGATGGCCTCGACGACGAGCTCCACGCCGACGCAGTCGCCGCCTATCTGAAGAGCTTCTCGTGACCGGCTCGCACAGGGCGTTCCTCGACGCCAACGACTGCGCCGTTCCCAAAAGCTACGAGTACATCTGCTCCACGCACACGAACCGCGCATCCCCGACAGCGGCGGCCTTGGCAAGGCTTGCCGCACTTACCGGTCGCTTGCAGAACACGTAGTGCCAGCGTCGTTCGTAGTCCCCCACCAGCGGCGCACGTTCGCGCAGAATCTTGAGCACGTCCGTCTCGTCAAAGGACTCGCACCACCTGGTCTCCCAGCCCCGTCTCCACCGCCGTGGTATACGGAAACCAGTCAAGAACGAAAAGATTCTTATTATGATAATACTTATTACGATAAGAATCTTTGAGATGACACCATGCCTCCGCATCGTGCGACCGCGAGCAAACGGGAGGATTCTGCATAGAGTGTCTGCAGTAACACCGGGAGCCGGCCTAGTAGCCCTTCGGACGACCAACCGCCCCAAGGAACATGGGTTCACCCGTGTTGGACACGAGTACAAACACGAAGGGCCGGTCAACAACAAACGGCACGATGGGAAGCTTTTCCTCGCACATGCCCTCGACGGCCACCAGCGTATAGCCAGCCGCCTCGATGCCCTGCTCGTCAATCTTGACGCGTGCGCAAGTCATGCAAGCAGGAACCTCGGAAGGCTCGCCACCCATCACCGGCGAGAAGTCCGGTGATGGCCGGAGTTTCTCTACGCCTGGAATCAGCTGGCTAGCCGACCCACCGACCGTACCGCTCACATCAAACCTAGGCAGCCACCAGTCAACCAGGCAACGACTCCCAGCTCCAGCCACATGAGACACGGCAGCATCGATTGCTTCCCCACTCTTGAGGAGCTTCTCCGCGCAGACGCCCCTCTCGGGAAGCACGACCACAAGAGATGCGCCGCTGGTCAACGCAAGAGATGAAACCCTGCAACGTTCAAACCGCGAAACCGAACCATCCCTCCTGCCCCTCATGAAGGAGAGCATGTGGACGCCGTCCCAGCCAAAGAATGGCCCTCGCTTGCCATCCCTCCGCCAGAATTCCTCTTTCCATGCGTCCTTGAAGGAAATTGCGCTCGCAAGCATAAGTTGGGCGGCTTCGTTTATGTTGACGGCAGGCTCCAGGGCATCCCGGGCATTCTGCTCAACCCAGTTGGAGATTCTCTTCGTAGCTACATTGAGATTCCCATCGAGTACTGCACGCTCCACGCCAATTGAGTCCAACTCCTGCCGGCAGCGTTGGCTGGGGCAACAACGCCTCGCGAGCCAGACCGAGGTAGCGATGTTTGCCCGATACGTTGGAGAGCAGCGTGGTGTGGGAGCGAGTCCGAGCAACTCGGACGGCTTTGCGTCTGACGACCACTTGCTGCCAATCAGGCGTTCAATAAGCTCTCGCGTCTCGCCAGACGAACACCTAGCCAATGCTTGCAGTATTGCGAGAACCGTCGCGGAGGGGATGGCGGCATTCCCGTGTTCTAGTTCCCTACTTAGCAGCGGAGATAGAACATTGCGGCAGTAACGCCACGATCCCTCCGCGGGAACCTCATGATGCGAGTGCTCCACCGGCGGCTCACCCGTGTCGCTGAGAAGCGCCTCGCAAGCAAACCACCTCCTGTTCGCACCAACTGGATCAATGGCTTTCTCCGCAAGGTACCGCTCATCGTGGATGCAAACCATCAAGTCACCCTCGCGCTATATGCCCAAAATGTTAGAATCAGGGGCAGTGAATCACCGAATATTGTTAAGAATGCACCTATCGAATCGTCCCAATACGTTTTCCAACCAATCGGAGGTGCCTGATGCTCAGACGCAAGATTACCCAGAGGCTCGAGGCTTGGGCGCAAACCTCCCAGAAGGCTCTCCTCGTGCTTGGTGCACGCCAGGTGGGCAAAAGCACCGTAATTGCCGACGTGGGTCGACGAATGTTCGACTCGTATGTGGAAATCAACCTCTACGAAAATAGGGCGGCACGGGACGCGCTCCTAGGCGCTCGCGACCTCGAGGACTTTCTGAATCGCTTGGCGCTCTTCGCGGAGGCACCGCTTGTGCGTGGCAGCACGCTCGTCTTCGTCGACGAGGTGCAGGAGGCCCCAGACATCATGACGTGGGTCAAATTCCTCGTACAGGACGGCCGGTTCTCGTACGCCTTCTCGGGTTCCATGCTTGGGGCCGACTTCAAGGGCATTCGCTCCTACCCTGTGGGCTCTGTCGAAGAGCTCTCCATGAAACCAATGGACTTCGAGGAGTTTTGTTGGGCAATCGGGGTCTCGGATACTGCTCTGAACGCGGTGCGCTTATGTTTTGAAGAATGCAGGCCGGTCGACAGTTACATTCACGACGCGATTCTAGCCAACTTCCGCACTTACGTCGTGGTTGGTGGCATGCCCGAGGTGGTGCAGCGCTACGTGTCGGATGGCAACAGTCTGGAGCAAGTACGAGCGCTGCAGACCGACCTCAACAGGCAGTACCTGCACGACATATCCAAGTACGCAGGTTCGCGTGCTCTCCAAGTGCAGGAAATCTACAACCAAGTACCCATCCAGCTCGAGGACCAAGGCAGCTTCACGGTGACGTCACTCGGCAAGAGCGCACGATATGCCAACTACAGCCGGGACTTCCTCTGGTTGACCAACGCATCCGTGTGCCTGAAAGTCGATCAGGTGTCGGAGCCCAAATCGCCGTTGAAGCGCACGGGCAAGGAGTCCATCTTCAAGCTGTACCAGTCTGATACGGGTATGCTTGTAGCTCGCTATCCTCAGAGCCTCTCCCGGGCCATCTACCTCGATTGGAAGCAGCCTAACCTCGGTGGCATATATGAGAACGTTGTGGCTCAGGAGCTCGCCGCCCATGGGGCCACGCCCTACTACTTCCTGGACGAGAAGCACTCTGAGGTCGACTTTCTTTACGAGTGCGACGGTAGAATCGTGCCAGTGGAGGTGAAATCGGGGCGCAAGTTCCGCTCGCACGCGTCGTTGGACCGACTGCTCGGTTCACCCGAATACCGGGTGCGGCAGGGGCTCGTCCTCTGTCGTTCAAATGTGGAGGCGGCAGGCAAGGTACTCTACCTCCCTTGGTACATGGCCATGTTCCTAGGCGGAGACAGGAAGGCAGAAGATGCGTCTGGCGACGCGGATTTCATAATGAGGCCGACAATCGTGTAGCAGTGGGCCCCGAATTCATGTCCCGCATAGATGCCATCATGTACAAAAGGGTTCCCACGTTCCGTTGGAGGCAACATGAGGGCATTCATTCACACCGTCGGAGGGCGTCCGTTCAACACTGAGTGCGCCACGGCATGGCGCGGTTTCAAAGAACTCGGCGTTGAGTGCGTACCCTTCTCCACCGACGAGGGGCTAGCTTCCGCGGCGCGCGAGGACATAGTAGTGGCGGGCCTACTTGTTACCGGACAGGCTCTGACGCTGAGAGGTATTACGCCGTCAAGCATCGATTACCCACCGGAGCTGACGGACCTCCTCGGTCGGCGTGTTTGGGAATGCGCGGTGGGCGAAATCACAGAGGGCGACTATCCCCTGTTCCTGAAGCCCCTGCACGAGAAGGAGCTGCCAGCCATAGTGGCGAATGAGCCAAATGGGCTTGCGGCCTACTGCAAGATGGGGCCCGGGTATCGCGTGCTCTGCAGCGAGCCGGTGGATTTTGTTTCCGAGTGGAGGGTCTTCGTACGGTATGGCCAGGTTGCGCATTTAGCGTGCTACCGCGGCGACCGCCAGGTTATGCCAGACGTTGGCATAATCAACTATGCAATCGAGGAATACAAGTCCGCACCCGCCGCCTACGGGCTTGACCTCGGTGTAACTGGCGACGGACGGACGCTGCTGGTGGAAGTAAACGATGGCTTTGCCCTGGGATGCTACGGGATGGAAGCGGTGGAGTACGCGCTGTTCCTCTCTGCGCGTTGGGCAGAGCTCGTGGGTGCAAGCGATCCGTTTGCGGATCTGCTCCCCAATGGCAAGCCTCGGCTGTACCCTCCGGACAACTTTGACGAACGAGCGTCTTTGGCGGAGCCGCTGTCCAACGTTGAGGGCGCCACGAGGGGCTTCTGCTCGGTTGTCTCGTCCGTTGCAGTTTACAGCGGTCTTGTACAGCGGTTGATTGAATACCTGAATGCTAGCCACCGCTCCGTCCGCAACGTGTGGCAATGGCTGGCGATAGAGCTTGGGCTCAAGACCGATGCAATGCCAGACAACCAGCGGCTGATGTTCCCGCGCGCATGGAGCGTGCGGTTTGCGGTGGATCTCGCACTTCCAGACACGCTGGGGAGCATAAGCCGCGCTTGGTATGACCAGACGACTGAGGCCCTCACCCTTTGGATTCCGCCTGATGCCGTACTCGCAGACAGAGAGGGCGCAGCTTCCCTTCTCCTAGACTACGCGGAACAGGATGCGTCCGCCGACGGATTCCAACGGGTGTTCGCCTTGGCGGACGACGATGAAAGCCCCGAAACAAAGCTCTTCCGTGCGCGAGACTATCGCGTTGTGCCAGACAAGGACGAGGACCGACTCGCGCGAGCGTTAGGAGCGCGCGTGGTCTATGGCTCTGTTTTGGAGAAGGAGATGGGCTGCTGAAATGGAGGGCAAGATGGGCAAGCAGGTAGAACGGCACAATAGCGCTGAATCCATGTTGACCGGTACGTGGCATCTGGCGCAGAAGCTGATGCCGCAAGTCCTGTGCGAGCAAGATGCAATCTTCTCGCCAGCCTGTGTCTTCCAGGGGCTGCGCGCCATGCAACTGGGCGCTGCAGGCAAGACGGCGCGCGAGTTGGATGAGCTTCTTGGGGCGCCAGCCGGGCCCAGCGATGCGGACAGTTCACCTGCGGTGAACTCTTTGCACGATGGCAGCTCTCATGATGATGTCACCATGCTGGCATCAGGCATTTGGCTCGACGACAAAGCCAGACCGCAAGCTGGCATCGTCGAGCAATGCGAAACGTGCGGAATCCCGGTGAGGCAAACCGACCTTAGCTCGCCTGAGACGGGTACGGAAATCTCGCGTTGGATCAACCAGAAGACCAATGGCATGTTGTCCCTGCAGATTGAACCAGATGCCGAAGCGCTTGTTTGCCTGATCAGTGCCCTGTACTTCAAGGACACGTGGTGCAGCACCTTCGACGAGAGGGCAACCAAACGCAAGCCCTTCCACACGCCATGCGGGGATGTACGTGCCGCTTTCATGCGGGAAATAGGGTACTTCCGTGTACTCGACTTGGACGTGGCGACCATTCTTGCCCTTCCCTTCCTCAGTGGCGCTGAGCTCAGGCTCGCATTGCCACGTGATTCCAAGACTCCGAATGACCTGCTCGAGAACACCGAGCTTCTCAACGCCATTGCACACTTCAATGCGCCTGAGGTGTATGCGGATGTGAGCATCCCCAAGTTCTCGTGCGGCACCACGCTACGTGGTTTGGAATCCCAGCTTGCTCGGGCCGGCTTTGCAAGCGCGGCCACACCGGACCTCTCCCCCCTGACCGGTCACGTCAACGCGCCTGCCAGCTACGTGCATGCTACCCGGCTCACCGTTAACGAGGAGGGGGCAGAGGGCTCGTCTTACTTTTTCAGCGCAGTGGCGGCTGGCATCCCGCCAAAGATGCCGATTCCTCGCGTCATCGTGTTTGACCGCCCCATCCTCTTTGCGCTGGTTTCCCCCACGGGACAGCCACTCTTCCTGGGGCGCGTTGACCGGCCTCAGGCCGAAGAGCGTTCCTGACACACCATCCAGCACGAATACGGGCAGGCCGGTCCCACCGGGCACATGCTCATCGAGGAGGAAGTTATTCCTGACCTCGCACGGATTCAGATGGAAATGGACCGCGATACGGATGAGTATTTCATAACATGCGAGGTAAAGCGTGTCATGTCGCACCTTCACGCCTGCGTTGGTCCCGAAGAGGCAGAGCGGGATTACGCAAGGATGCGCGCAGAGCTCCTGCTGTGCACCCGCCGCATGAAGAGGGACACATGCTTTGACCTCATGGCATGGCGCGACAAGTTCCAGCAGAGGTGGTAGGGAGCCGTCTGGACAATTGAGCGGCCCGGGCAGGACGCTCACCTCGGAAGAGGAGCTGCCTTCATTTATGGCACGCGTGTTATGCGATTCCAATAACACGCGTGCTGTAGCGTTGCCCACACGCCAACTGGGGTCATAGCACGTGCAGCTCACGGCGCGCATGTTATGTCTCCTTGATAACACGCGCGCGAATAACATACGCGTGAGTAACACGCGTCTGGTGCTGAGGTATACCAATAACAGCGGAGAGCCCACGCCGTTCCCGTACCGTCGTCGGCGAGGCGCCCCCGTTCCGCTGCCGCAAATTGTGTTCGTTTGGCACAGGCGCAATAATCAGCACGACTTTGCCAAGATGGCAATTGCGAACCTCGGTCAAGGACACCCCTGTTTAACTGGGCAAACATGCTTCAATCGAGAGGTTTCGCGCGACAGACCATCTCCGTGCAAGCTATCAGTCTGCCACATGCAGCTTGGTGCAAGCGTCCCGTCGGACACACGTGGCCCCGCGTGATAACGTCGCGGAACCACCGAGGGCTGACCCCAATGGCCAGCGCTCGCCACGACGGACGGGAGGGGACATGCATGCTGCTTTACGTGAACGGTTTGAGCGCAGTGCGCCTTATTCGCACCGTTCGCACCGACGGCAACGCCGACCTGCGCACGTTCAGACGTTGCAGCCTGCAGGGTCCCAACCCCGAGCCATCAATGCGTTGGACAGTCAGGAGGGTGCAGTCGAGCCCCTTGGCGGCACTCGACCCTAACTGGCAAGAGAAGGGGCTGCACGTTGCAGTTCCAAACGAATCTATGAGATTGGAGGCGCGCTTCGCAAAGAACACCATTTACAAGCGCGGACTCCCAGACGACGCGTTTCTTGACCTCGGCGACGGCCTGCGCTGCGCATCGCCAGAGCTGAGCTTCCTAGAGATGGCGCGCATGATGCCACGGCCTGTGCTCGTCATGTTTGGGCACGAGTTGTGCGGCACCTTCTCGCGCGACGCCGACGATCCACGCATGGGCGAGGTCGCCCTGTCCGTACCTCCCGCGACGAGCGTGCAGCAGATTCGTAAGTTCTTGAGCGAGTGCCGCGGCATCTTAGGGCTTGGCGCAGCACGCGAGGCAATCGAGCAGGTAGCCAACAACGCGTGGTCGTCCATGGAATCGGTGATATCCACGACGATGGTGTTAGAAACCACTGACCTTGGCTACGGCCTTGGACCCTTGGAGCTGAACAACGCGCAGAGAGTGACGAGCGACCTAGCCGCACCAGAAGGGCACGAGCTTCGCATTCCAGACATCGTCGTTGCCGGCACTCCCGTTGGCATCAACTACGACGGCGGCGACCACCTTGACTTTTCCGACATTGAGAAGGCGTTCGCGAGCAGCGACGCCGATGCCTTGGCATCGGCGGAGCGAGCACTGCGCGAGAAGGTGCTCGATGACATGCATCGCAATCGCGAGCTAACCGTCAGCGGGATGACCGTGTTCCCGATCACGAAAGAGGATGTGTTCGTTCCTGGGGCGCTCGACCAAATCATGTCATCCATCGTGGACGCAATCGAGCGCCAATCAGACAAGGATGTCAGCGCGACGCGCGCCCTGCTCGCATCTGGCTCATTGAAGAAAGAGCGACAGTACCTGATTTGGTCGCTCTATCCGTGGAAGAACGCGGCGAAGTACGCTCAGATGCTGATGGCAAGGAGCTAGCACATGCGCTAGCGCGTAGGGTGCCGCTGGTGCGGGGCATGCAAGCGTGGGATGCCAGTCGCCCATGGCCAGTTACCACACACCAATCCCATGTTCACGCGCGTGTTATCGCCAACACGCGTCACAGCACGCGTGTTGTTGGGAGGAGATAACACGCGTGTGGAGACTATCCAAGCTTGCCAACAGGCTTTATAGCAAGTCACAACAACGGCACGCGTGTTATGTGGTTTCAATAACACGCGCGGGATAACATACGCGTGGCACTGGCAGCGCATTCAGAGGTCGACCTCACTCAGGGGGTCAAGCCGGTGGCGTCACAGGCGAAACAGTTACAGCTCGCACGTGTGTTACCACGCGCGTGTTATTCAATTCCGATAACATACGCGTGGGTAGACTCACATGCTAGAATGCCAGTTGCGCCACGCGCGATCTCACCACACGCGTGTTAGCTCTCAGCAATAACACGCGCGCCGGTAGCGTCGAGTGAGAGTGACCCCCGAGCGGGGACACGCGCTCGCGCCCGCGCCGCGCTCCCCCGCTCCCCTACGCGAGCCCCAGCGCCATCCCCACCAGCCGCACCAGCAGCGCCACCAGCCAGGCCACCACGCACTGGAAGACCACGATCCCCGCGGCCCAGCGCCCGCCTAGCTCTCGGCGGATGGCCGCGACGGCCGCAATGCAGGGCGTGTACAGCAGGCAGAAGGCCAGCAGCGCCACCACGGAGAGGGGCGTCAGCGCAGCCAGCAGCTCCGCGGTGCTGCCGAACAGCACGGAAAGCGTGGACACCACGACCTCCTTGGCCATGAAGCCGGTGATCAGGGCCGTGGTCACGCGCCAATCCGCGAAGCCGAGCGGCGCGAACACCGGGCTCAGCCAGGTGGAGACAACCGCAAGGATGGACTGGCTGGGGTCGTCCACCATGGCAAGCGACGGGCTGAAGGTCTGCAGCAGCCAAATGACCACCGCGGCGAAGAAGACCACCGTGAAGGCGCGGGTCAGGAAGTCCTTGGTCTTATCCCATATGAGCTGCAACACGCTCTTTGCACTTGGCATGCGGTAGTTTGGCAGCTCCATCACAAAGGGCACGGCCTCGCCGCGCGCCACGGTCTTGTGCGTGACGAAGCCGGTCAGGATGCCCACCAAAATACCCAGCAGGTACAGCAACAGCATGACCAGGCCGCCATGCGCGGGGAAGAACGCCGCCGTGAAGTACGCGTATATGGTCAGCTTGGTGGAGCAGCTCATGAAGGGCGTCAGCATGATGGTGAGCTTGCGGTCGCGCTCGGACGGCAGGGTGCGCGTGGCCATGACGGCGGGCACCGTGCAGCCAAAGCCCACCAGCATGGGCACGATGGAGCGGCCGGAGAGGCCGATCCGCCGCAGCAGCTTGTCCATTACGAAGGCGATGCGCGCCATGTAGCCGGTGTCCTCCAGAAGGGACAGGAAGAAGAACATGGTCACGATGATGGGGCAGATGGGCAGCACGGTGCCAACGGCGTTGAACACGCCGTCTATGACCAGCGAGTGCAGCACGGGGTTGGCACCAGCAGCCGTGAGCCCGGCGTCCGCCGCGGCGGTTAGCCAGTCCACGCCCGCGGCCACCAAATCCTGCAAGAACTTGCCAATCACGTTAAAGGTGAGGAAGAACACCGCACCCATAATGAGCAGGAACACGGGAATGGCGGTCCAGCGGCCGGTGAGCACGCTGTCCACGCGCTCGCTTCTCTCGCGCTCGCGGCTCTCGCGCGGCTTGACCACGCACTGCGCAACGATGCGATAAATAAACGAGTAGCGCATGTCTGCGATGGCGGCCGCACGGTCTAGTCCGCGCTCGCGCTCCATCTGCTGCACGATGTGCTCCACGGCCTCCAGCTCGTTGGCGTCCAGCGCCAGGCGGTCAATCACGCGCTGGTCACCCTCTATGAGCTTGGTCGCGGCAAAGCGGATGGGAATGCCCGCGCGCGCCGCGTGGTCCTCAATCAGGTGCATGACCGCATGGATGCAGCGGTGAACGGCGCCGCCGTGGTCCTGCGGGCTGCAGAAGTCCTGCCGACCTGGCCGCTCCTGGTAGCGGGCCACGTGCAGCGCGTGCCGCACCAGCTCGTCCACGCCCTCGTTCTTTGCGGCGGAGATTGGCACCACCGGAATGCCCAGCAGGTCTTCCATCTGGTTCACGTCGATGGAGCCGCCGTTGCCCTGCACCTCGTCCATCATGTTCAGGGCCAGCACCATGGGCGTGTCCAGCTCCATGAGCTGCATGGTCAGGTAGAGGTTGCGCTCTATGTTTGTGGCATCCACGATGTCTATGATGCCGCGCGGTGCCGAGTCCACAATGAACTGGCGGGAAACTATCTCCTCGGAGGTATAGGGCGAGAGGGAATAGATGCCCGGCAGGTCTGTGACGTCCGTGTCTGGGTGGCCCTTGATGACACCGTCCTTGCGGTCCACTGTGACGCCGGGAAAGTTGCCCACGTGCTGGTTTGCGCCCGTCAGCTGGTTGAAGAGGGTGGTCTTGCCGCAGTTCTGGTTGCCGGCCAGGGCGAAGGTGAGCGTGGTGCCCTCCGGCACGGGGTGGGAGTGGTCGCTGGTGCGCTCGTCGGCCGCCTGGCCGGTGCCCGCCTCGCCCAGGCCGGGGTGGCGGTGGTGGCCGCGGCCGCGGCCGGGCGCGGGCTCCAGCTGCTCCGCGGGCGCGGGCGGCTGCGGGGCGCCCACCTGAATCTTTGCCGCGTCCGCCACGCGCAGGGTAAGCTCGTAGCCGTGAATGCTGAACTCCATGGGGTCGCCCATGGGCGCGTACTTCTCCAGCCGCACCTGCGCGCCGGGAATGACGCCCATGTCCAGGAAGTGCTGGCGCAGCGCGCCCTGGCCGCCCACGCTCGTGACTGTGGCGGACTCGCCAATCTGCAACTGGCTAAGCACCCGAAAGTCTGACATGAATCTCCCCCTTGGCTGACACCTCACTTGCATGCAAGCCACCGCATGCTGGCAGATAACTGCACCGTTTAGACTATAACAGTCCCAAACGGGCACAGACACGGCGCAGGGGGTCGCGACAAACTGGCACCTAGGGCTTACTCCCGCGCTTACTCCGCGGCATCGCCGTCCGCGTGGTCGCGCTGGGGCCGGGCGGAAGGCAGCATACAAAGGTCCCCGTAGGTGGTGGTGTAGATGTTCTTGGCCTCGGTGTCCTCGTCGGAGAGCCAGGGCAGGAACAGGCCCGACGCCTCGTGAATGGCCACGATGTAGCCGTACAGGTCCAGCGGCTCGTCCATGTCGCGCACGTACTCCGGGTAGGCAATGGCCAGCTGCGCAATGACCCAGGCCTCGGTGTCTGCGCTCGCGGCCTCACGCCTGTCCGCCGCGTACGCCTTGATGCCGTCGGAGATGATCTTCACCACGGAGCGACGCACGTCCATGTTGGGAATGTCTATGGCCTGGAGGGCAATGAGGCTGGGCAGCACGTCGTTGAAGGAGTTGATCAGCGTGTGCATGACGTCCTTCTGCGTTGTGCCAGACGTCAGGTGGTCCAGGTCCACGTACACCAACTCCGCAAAGCGGTCCAGCGTGTCCTCCGCCACGTGGTAGGCAAGGTCGTACTTGTCTGTGTAGTGACGGTAGAATGTGCCTTTGTTGATCATGGCCTCGCGCACGATCATGGAAACGGTTATCTTGTGAAAGGTGTGCTCCGACAGCAGGTGCAGAAACGTCTTCTCGATGTTCTGCTTGGTCTTCACAACGCGCACATCTTCCGTCATGCAATTTCTCCTTGAACGGGTGCTTATGCATCCATTTTTTGAACTGATGGTTGCATATCATACCACGGGTTGTGTTTTTGCTTCTTGAACACCTGTTGGAGTCTCCCGATAATGCCCTCTGTATTCACAACCTGTGCAATATGGCACGGTTCTTGCAGGCAAGGGAGAGAATATGCAGTCCAAAATTGCACACGCGGCGGAGCGCAAGGCGTTCAGCGTCGCAATCGACCAGATTCTGAAGGCCGGCACCGGCGATGACCGCGAGCAGAAGCTCCAGCACGGCGTGGCCATGGCCGAGAAGCTCCTGAAGGACGTCGCGCCTGGTGTCGTCAAGGGCATCAAGACCGGCCTCAAGCCCGGCTCCAAGTGGGAGAACTGGTTCTTTGACGTCATTGACAAGACCGACCCGCACGTGCTGCGCACCGCCATCCTCAACGGCGGCTACGAGGGCGGCTTCCGCGGCTTCCGCACCTGCATGGAGAACGCCGTGAAGTACGGCTGCAACGTGCCCTGGATCATCCTCTTTGACCCGACCAGCGCCTGCAACAAGCACTGCGTGGGCTGCTGGGCGGCGGACTACGGCAACCGCCTGAACCTCACCTACGACGAGTGCGACAAGCTCATCACCGAGGCCTCTGCCCTGGGCAGCCACCTCTTCATGCTCACCGGCGGCGAGCCGCTGGTCCGCAAGGGCGACGTCCTGAAGCTGGCCGAGAAGCACTCCGACTGCCTCTTCAACATCTTCACCAACGCCTCGCTGGTGGACGACAAGTTCTGCCAGCGCTGCCAGGAGCTGGGCAACATCGTCTTCAGCGTGTCGCTGGAGTCCTACGAGCCCTCCGTCAACGACGGCCGCCGTGGCGACGGCTCCTTCCAGGAGGTCATGCGCGCCTTCGACCTGATGCGCAAGCACGGCCTGCTCTTCGGCACCTCCACCGCCTACACCCGCGCCAACACGGAGCGCGTCTCCTCCGACGAGTTCTTCCAGCTGCTGGTTGACAAGGGCTGCCGCTGGGCCTGGTTCTTCCACTACATGCCCGTTGGTGAGGGCGCCAACGCGGACCTCATGCCCACCAAGGAGCAGCGCGAGTACATGTTCCACCGCATCCGCGAGGTGCGTGGCTTCGAGGGCGGCTTCCCCATCTTTGCCATGGACTTCCAGAACGACGGCGAGTACGTGGGCGGCTGCATTGCCGGTGGCAGGATCTACTGCCACGTGAACGCCCGCGGCGACGTGGAGCCCTGCGTGTTCATTCACTACTCCAACGTCAACATCCGCGACGCGTCGTGGCTTGACTGCCTGCACCAGCCCATGTTCCAGGCCTACCGCAAGCACTACCCCTGGAACAACAACATGCTGCAGCCCTGCCCCATGCTGGAGAACCCCGCCTTGCTGCCCAAGATGGTCAAGGAGGCCGGCGCCCACAGCACGGAGTACGTCACGCCGGAGCCGCCCGAGGCCGTCCAGGCCCGCACCACCCCGTACGCCAAGAACTGGGCGCCTACCGCCAAGAAGCTTTGGCTTGAGGAGCACCCCACGGGCAAGAAGGAGTTCGAGGACGAGGTCAACAACCTCTCTGGCGAGGAGAAGGTCCGTCGCATGAACGAGCACGACGCCGAGCGCGAGGCCGTCCTCGACTAAATGAGACAGGGGGACGTACCTTTTGTCTCATTGCGAGAGGAGCGAACCAGTCGCCGTCCCACACCTTTACCGCTACCCCACAACCGACACGATTCGGTTGTGGGGTAGTTCTTTCTTGATGCGCTTCTCGGCTTTTACCTGCGATTATTCTGCAAGAAAACTTTACCCCACAAGCGGAAGCCTCCGCTTGTGGGGTAGCCGTTGAGTTGCAAACTCCCGCAGAGAACAACGAAGCGCGGCCAAGGGCTGCCTCGAGTACCTTCCGGTAGGAAAATGTTGCGCAACAGATTCCGCCGCGGCTACCTTACAGTGAATGCCAGCTACAAAGGTACTTCGCTAGGGGTCGCCATGTATTGCCCGAACTGCGGTTCAAAGATAGAGGACGCGAGCTCCGCCTTCTGCCCCTTCTGCGGCGCGCAGCTCCGACGGGGTGGCCGGCAGACCTCAGCCCACGGCCAACCCAGGCGGGAGACGGGCCGCAAACCAGCACAGCCAACTGGCACGGAGAACCCACTCGCGTCCGCCAACAAGAAGCCGCGACGCAAGGCACTCGTGACTGTGATTCTGGCGGTGGTCGCGGCAGCGGGCCTTGCCGGAGGTTACCTCTGGTACCAAACCCAACAGAAGATCTGGCAGCAAACTCACGCCCCAGTCGTGCTGGCGGTCAACGTCACGGGCAACGGCTTGGGCCAGAACTCCTCGCCGGTTCCCTTGCGCGTGGTTGGCAGCAATCTGGACGGTGACGGCGTGGACAAGATCTACACCGTCACCCAGGACTCCAATTCCATCAGCCTGCTGGCGGGAGACTACGACGTCTCCGTCTACGGATCTCCCGTCACGAGCTCGGGCACCATCTTCCTTGTGCCAAGCGAATCCACGCACGTTTCCATGGCCGTGAACAGCCAGCACCAGACTTCCGTCAGTGTGAATGGAAGCCAGACTGACGAGCTGGACTTCTCGCTCGCACCCGTGGCACCGGAGGACGTGACCGACGAGCAGATTGCCGCGGTCTCCAGCTGGATGTCCGAAGCCGGCGTGGAAGACCCCAGCTCGTGGACGGCACTCGTCTCGTCCGCGCGCGACGACCGCAAGGCGGAGATTGCCAAGGAGGAGGCCGAGCGCGCCACACAGCAGAAGGCCGCGGCCGAGAAGGCCGCAAAGCAGAAGGCCGAGCAGGACAAGCAGGCCGCCATCGCCGCCAACCCCACGAGCGCGACCCAGGGCGACACGATCACCCTAACGGGCATGGTCGGCTACGCGCAGGAGGATGACTACGGCGGCGAGGGCGGATACATCCGCTATTACTATGTGAACCTCGCGGCGCCCCTCACCATTACTGACCGCAATGGCACGAAGACCGTGACCAAACTGCAGTTTGCCACCCTGGAGCACAACACGGTTGCCAACAATGCGTTCTACGGCACAAACTGCGATCAGTACGTTGGCCTGACAGTAACGGTCTCTGGCGAGCTTCTCCCAGATACCGGCAACTGGCACACCATGGGACCACACATCATGGGCCAGGTCCAGAAGGTCTTCTAGCTTCTAGCTGGGGTCGGCAGGCTTGTCCTCAGCGTCGGCGGTCACCTCGGCGGGCGCGTCGTCAATCGCGGAACCTGCGGGCTCAGCCGCTTCGGACTCCACGGCTTCGGGCTCCGCACTCCCCTGCCTGGCGTCCTCCGGCGCGGCACCTTCGTCCTCGCCGCCGGCCAGGCGCGCCACCGCCTGCGACAGGTCCCCACGCGCCCGCCCGAAGCCGTCACCCTCCAAGCCGGCCCACTCCAGGCTGTTGATGCACGACTCCACGGCCGCGACGCGGGTGCCAAGCTCGTCGACCTCGCGCTGAATCTGGTCCTTGGCGTCGCTGCCCGCCTTCACGCGCTCCGCCATGTGGTCCTGGTTGTCGCGCACAAGGCCGGAACGAGCCATGAGCAAACCGATGCCCACCACCACAACCACCAGCGAAATGGGTACGGATACCTGCGCAAATGACGCCAGGGGGTTGGTGATGGTACCCGTGCTGGGCACCAGCGTGAGCACCAGGAGCACAAGGCCGAGCACGATGAGAACCACGCCCACCCGCAGGCCCGCGTGAGCCGTGCGGATGTTCCTGTGCAGGAAGGAATAGTGATCGCTGACGGCGCTCTTGCGGGCGCCGCTGCGCTCCTCAAGCTCCGCGCGAGCCGCGTCGCACGCCTTGCGGGCATCCGCCACCAGCTCCACCGTCTGCGGGACGCGGCCCTTGGCGGCCTGGCAGGCGGCATCGAGATGCGCCTTCTCCTCGGCAAAGGCAGCAGAGAAGACCTCCTCCGCGGCTTCTCGCGCGCGAACCATGCGGCGGTTGTCGTCCGTGTACGCGTGCTCAAGGGCGAATGCCCAGTCTGGGTCCCCAAACACGGCGTCGAAGGCGTCCTTGGCCTGGTGCAAACCGTCCAGCTTGGAGTCGTAGGGGGCGTGCACGCCGGGGTTCTGCGCCAGGAGGGCCGCAACGTCCGCATGGGGCGCAGGCGAGGGCTCCGCATCGTCGTCCGTGCCCTCCTCCGCGGCAAGCACTTCCGCCAGCGGCGTGGCCACAGCCGGCACGACGGACACAATCTGCGCGGCAACGGCCTGAAGGTCGTCCACGGACGCGATGTGCCGGCCAGAGAGGAAGGCCAGCATGTGGGCCTCCACGTCGTCGGGGTCGCCCACCAGCACGCGCTGCGCGTAGTCCTGCGCGGCGTCCCACTCGCGCGCGTCCATGGCCTCCCGCGCCTTGCGCAGCAGAGACTCCCCACCCTTGCTCCTTGCCATGCCAGCTCCCTTCATGAGACAGGGGGACGCACCTTTTGTCTCATTTGAATGAGACAAAAGGTGCGTCCCCCTGTCTCGTCAAAAAGGGCGGCAGCCGCGCGGCCACCGCCCATGAAGTTGCACCTAACCAGACCAGAACCCGCCAGGCTAGTCCTCGTCCTCGGCGAGGGCCTCCTCAATCTCGTCCGTGCGGTTCATGGTGTCGTACACGTTCTGCACGTCGTCAAGCTCCTCCAGGCGGTCGACCAGGCGCTGGACCTTCTTGGCGTCGGCAACGGTCACGTCCGTGGGGGTGGTGGGGATCATGGTGAGCTCGGAGCCCTTGACGATGATGCCCTGATCCTCGAGGCCCTTCACGACGTCCTGCAGGGCGGTGTAATCGGTAGTGACAATCCACTCGTCACCGGCGTCCTCGTAGTCGTCGCCACCAGCCTCGGCGACGGCCATCATAAACTCCTCCTCGTCGGTGGCGTTGGGCTTGTCGGGAACCTTCTTCTCGTCAGAGACGATGACCTTGTCAACGGCAATCTGGCCCTTGCGCTCAAACTGGAAGGCGACGGAGCCGGAGGTGCCCAGGTTGCCGCCGGCGTGGGTGAAGGCGGAGCGGACGTCAGCCGCGGTGCGGTTGAGGTTGTCCGTCAGGCACTCGACGTACAGGGCGATGCCAGCGGGGCCGTATCCCTCGTAGGTGACCTCCTTGTACACGACGGCGTCCGCGCCGGTGCCGAAGGCCTTGTCGATTGCGGCCTGAATCTTGGCGTTGGGCATGGAGACCATGCGGGCGCGCGCAACGGCAGCGGCAAGGGAGGCGTTGTTGTCGGGGTTGGGGTCGCCACCAGTGCGAGCGGCAACGGTGATGTTGCGCGAGTGCTTGGAGAACAGCGCAGAACGCTTGGCGTCAATGGCTGCCTTCTTGTGCTTGGTGGTTGCCCACTTAGAGTGTCCGGACATGCACATCTCCTTCTTGCCTGCGGCTTCTGCGCCTTGCACGAACAATTTGTGGCGCTCGACGCCCGCCGGGCGATTGAACTTTGCTACCTGGTGGCCATCCACGACTGGTGTGCACGTAGCTGCCGTGGGGTCAAACATACATATGCTACAAAAAACCAGTGAAAAGAGCAATATGTCAAACGCGTGTCACGCCATCGACAAAACCGTGCGGCCCCTTGTGCCGGGCTTGCGCGCGGCTAGCCCTCCAGGCTCAGCTCGGTGCAGATTCTTTGCCAGATCTTGTGCGAGCCCTCGCTGGTGGGGTGCAGGAGGTCATCGTTGAGGTCGTCCGTGGTCACGCAGTCATAGCAGTCTACATATATATAGTTGTGGTCCGCGCAGACCTCGCGCAGTACCTGGTTGGCGTCGCGCACCGTGTCGGCAATGCTCACGTCGTAGCGCTCGTTGTCCGTGGGGCCCACAACAACCATGAGCTTGCAGTTCTCCGCCACCACCGGCAGGGCGGACTCGGCCGCCTGGCGCAGAGCCTCCGAGCCGTCGTACGCCGCGTCGTTGGTGCCCAGCGCCACGAAAATCACGTCCGCGCCGTCGCCAATCCAGAAGCTGGGGTAGTCCGAGAGCATCCCCATGGTCCAACCACCCAACCCAGCGTTCACGAACCGGGAGACGCCGTGCCCCTGGGCCCAAACCCGGAAGTCGTTGGCCCAGCAGTCTATGCTGGGGCTTGGCTCGTAGTGAATCTGACCGTGGCCGTTGTCGTACATGACGTCCGTGGTCTTGGCAACGTCTGGGTCCGCCCAACCGTCGCACAGGTAGCCAGCCGTGATGGAGTCCCCGATCAGGCGGATGGAGTGAACCTGGCCGGCGTCGATCATGGCACGGAAGGCGCCCGGACCAGCCACCATGCCCGAGGATCCCTCGTCAGTGCTGTCGGCAGGTTCGGTGTTCACGGCAGACCCTTCCGTTGTTGAGGCGGAGCCGCCCGTGGCTTGCGCCGCCGCGGCAGATCCCTGGGCCGCACCCATGGGCAAAGTGCCCCTGCCACCCACGACTACCAGCGCAAACACCAGCACCGCAGCAAGGCTGGCCACAACCGTCAGCGCGATTGCGCCGCCGCGCGAGCGGCGCGGGGGCTGCCGCCGCATGTGCCGGGCGGACCCGCCGGAGCTACGCATCGTAGGAGTCGGAGGACGCGTCGGAGTAGCCGGCGTCTTCCGACGAGTAGTCAGAGTAGTCGGAGCCATCAGAGTAGTCAGAACTCTCCGAATAATCCGTGTCGCCGGAATAGTCCGTGCCGTCGGAGCTCTGGCCGGAGTCCCCACCGTCACCGAAGTCGCTCTTGGCGGTCTGCCCAAGGGTCGAGGTGACCGTGTCCTTGGGCACGAAGCGGAACTTCTGGCTCTCGTTCGTGGGGTCGGCCTCCTCAAGCGTCACGGCAGAGCCATCGGTCGTCTCGCCCACCTGAATGGCGTAGGCGCCGTCCGCCGTCTCCAGCAGGTAGCCGTCCACGCTGCCGTCGGAGCCCTTCACGGGCACCAGCAGCCAGTTCTGGGAGTCGGCGCCCGAGGGCTTCATGGCATAGACGCCGTTGCCCGCGCCGGCGGACGTGTCGCCGCAGTCAAGGGCGAGGCCCGTCTCGGTGATGAGCGTGCACGTCTTGCCGTCCGCGTTGTTCTTCAGGACGACCTGCTGGTTGGGGGTGTCAATCTCCTCGCTCACGACGACGGTGGTGTAGCCGTCGTTGCCTGTGCCAATGGCGTCCAGCGTCATCATCACGCTCTTGGCCGAGCACGCCTCCACGTAGTAGTTGCCGTCCGCGACGAACGCGGAGGCCTCAGTTGTCGCAGAGCCCGTGCTGGCACCGCCCGCGCTGACCTCGCCGGAGCCAGCGAGCGCCGACTGCGCCGCGGAGCCCAGCGTTGCCTCCTGGCCGCGGTTGGAGCTGCACTTGACGACCGAGAAGACCGCGAGCACGGCCACGATTACGGCCGCGACGACTGCGAAGAGCCCGATGGGAAAGCCGGAACGCCCACCCTTGGCGTTGCCGGCCTTGCGGTGGCTGCCCTGGCCGGCGGGCCTGGGCTGCCTGCGGCCTTGCGCGTTTGCCGGGCGGGACTGCTGGGGGCGACGCCTCTGCTGTGGCTGGCCCTGCTGGGAGGCGCGCTGGCCCTGGCGGGCGCCAGCCGGGCGCGCCTGCCCGCCCTGGGCCCTCTGCGGCTGAGGCGCACGGCGCTGACCCTGCTGCGCGGCCGCCGGGCGCTGGCGGCGCTGGGGCTCACGCCGCTGGTCGGCAGTCGGGTTTCCCTGCCCGCCGGCAGGGCGCTGGGCCCGGCGCTGGGTTGCCTGCGCGCCTTGCGAGGCCTGACGCCGCCCCTGCTGGGAGCCAGTGCGCTGCCGGGTCTGGCCCGAACCGGCCTGCCTGCGACGGTCCTGCTGCTGACGGGTCCTGCGAGGCTCCGCCGCATAGTCGGAGTCGTTGGAAGTCGGGACGCGCAGGGGCCGCTGCCTCACCTGGGTCTTCTCCAAGTCCTCCGGGGCCCGGGCCCGGCGCTGGGGGTCGCGCCCGCCCTCCCCGGCATCCCACCCGTAGTCGTCAGTGTCAAACGTGTTGCGGCTGTCCGCCATCGTTGCCTCCGGCAAGTGTGTGCAATGCGCCGAGCGTGCGGCGCACATGGCTGTCGTATCCCACGATTATACGGCCACACCGCGCTCCCCACCCAATGTTCAACCGCCGGTAGCACAGTCGGGCGCTCAGGTGACTGGCCTGCGCTTTGCGTTCTCCCGCCGTGCCGCACGCCGAAGGCGACCCGGCCGGCCCCGCCACGTGGGGTAACGTAGTCAGAGCGGGCGTCGCGCCCAAGCCCTGGTGGGAAGTCACCGTCAATCGGAGGTCACCATGCTCTACATTGGCAACTTCAGCTACAGCGACGACAAGGACGACAAGAACAACTACTGCCTCCTGCCGTCCGTGGTGAGTGCGGAGGACGCGGATGACGCGCTGCGCAAGTTTGCCGAC
The DNA here is from genome assembly GCA_900314495.1 of uncultured Olsenella sp. Taxonomy (GTDB): domain Bacteria; phylum Actinomycetota; class Coriobacteriia; order Coriobacteriales; family Atopobiaceae; genus Olsenella_K. The sequence continues at coordinate 74,170 of OMVJ01000005.1, read as the reverse complement.
ATGTTCGAGGACATAAAGGAGCGCTCGGACCTCCTGGAGGGCGCGCACGAGATTTACCTGGACTCCCTGGTGGAGCTGGACGAGGCGCCGGAGGACGCCGTGCTGACCCAGTGGCAGAAGATCGTGCCTGCAGCCGAGGGGCTCTGCTCCATAACCAGCTCCCTTCCGGACCTGGACGACGACTCCGACCTGGCCACCAGCTACGTGTGGGAGAGCGAGGACTACGCGGACGACGACGCCGACCTGGAGGAGCTCCTGGACGACGAGGAGTACATCGACACCGCCGCCAACGACGAGCCCTTCATAGAGTTCGAGTAGGCTGGCAGGCGCCAGACGCGCTGCCATTTGTGGGGGACGCTTCCCGTGTCAATAGGGAAACGTCCCCCTTTGTCATGTTTTCGGCAGATGTGGGGGAATCGGGGACGAAAAGAATTGACGAAAGAATTTTCCAGTCAATTGTTGTCCTGCTCGCAAATCTCTTACCTGCGAAGACGCGACTTATCGACAACCCTTCAACAGGGTTATCAACAATATCTTGGGGATTCTCGAGAATTCAACACAAGAACTTGTGGCATAGTATCCGCAGCAAAGAACAACCACCACAACATGTGGTACGTAGAGGGCAAACCGCGAGGTAGGCCCGACTTTTTTGCGGCACGTTTTGCAACTATAGGCGAGGGAGCAACTATGAAGATCATCAAGCGTAACGGCTCCGAGGTTACCTTCGATACCACCAAGATTGTCAACGCCATCCAGGGCGCCAACCACGAGGTTCCCGAAGAGGATCGCCTCACCGATCGCGAGGTCAAGTTCGCCGCCCTCAACGTCCAGGACGAGTGCGAGGCGGCCGGTCACACCGTGACCGTCGAGGAGGTCCAGGACCTGGTGGAGGACCAGCTCATGGCCCTCGACCACTTCAACGTGGCCCGTCACTACATCATCTACCGCTACCTGCGCAACCAGAAGCGCCAGAAGAACACCACGGACGACAAGATCCTCTCGCTCATCGAGGCCAACAACGAGGAAGTCAAGCAGGAGAACTCCAACAAGAACCCCACCGTGGTGTCCGTGCAGCGCGACTACATGGCCGGCGAGGTCTCCAAGGACCTGACCATGCGCCAGCTCCTGCCGGAGGACGTGGTGAAGGCCCACGAGGAGGGCGTCATCCACTTCCACGACGCTGACTACTTCGCGCAGCACATGCACAACTGCGACCTAGTCAACCTGGACGACATGCTGCAGAACGGCACGGTCATCTCCGGCACCATGATCGAGAAGCCGCACAGCTTCTCCACCGCGTGCAACATTGCCACGCAGATCATTGCCCAGGTGGCCTCCTGCCAGTACGGCGGCCAGTCAATCTCGCTATACCACCTGGCCAAGTTCGTGGACGTGAGCCGCAAGAAGATCCGCCGCCAGGTGTATGCGGAGATGGAGGCCATCGACGCGCACCCCGGCCAGGAAAAGATTGCTCAGATCGTGGAGAGGCGCCTGCGCGACGAGGTTGCCCGCGGCATCCAGACCATTCAGTACCAGGTCGTCACCCTCATGACCACAAACGGCCAGGCACCCTTCATCACCGTCTTCATGTACCTGAACGAGGCCGAGACCCCGCAGGAGAAGCACGACCTGGCCCTCTGCATTGAGGAGATGCTGCGCCAGCGCTACCAGGGCGTGAAGAACGAGGCGGGCGTCTGGATCACCCCGGCCTTCCCCAAGCTCATCTACGTGCTGGAGCCCGACAACGTGACGCCGGACAGCGAGTACTTCTACCTCACCAAGCTGGCCGCCAAGTGCACGGCCAAGCGCATGGTGCCGGACTACATCTCCGAGAAGAAGATGAAGGAGTACAAGCTCTCCAAGGGCGAGACCGAGGGCAACGGCGACGTGTACACCTGCATGGGCTGCCGCTCCTTCCTCACGCCCGACCGCTCTGGCAACGGCTACGACAACGTGGCCAACGCCAAGAACTACGACCCCAGCAAGCCCAAGTACTACGGCCGCTTCAACCAGGGCGTCGTCACCATCAACCTGCCGGACGTCGCGCTTTCCTCCGGCGGTGACGTGCAGAAGTTCTGGCAGATCTTCGACGAGCGCCTGGAGCTCTGCCACCGCGCCCTGCGCGCCCGCCACGACCGCCTGCGCGGTACCGTCTCTGACGCCGCGCCCATCCTCTGGCAGTACGGTGCCCTAGCCCGCCTGAAGAAGGGCGAGACCATCGACAAGCTGCTGTACGGCGGCTACTCCACCATCAGCCTGGGCTACGCCGGCCTGTACGAGTGCGTGAAGTACATGACGGGCAAGAGCCACACTGACCCGGAGGCCAAGCCCTTCGCCCTGCAGGTCATGCAGCACATGAACGACAAGTGCTTCGAGTGGAAGGCCGCGGAGAACATTGACTACTCCCTGTACGGCACGCCGCTGGAGTCCACCACCTACAAGTTCGCCAAGTGCCTGCAGCGCCGCTTCGGCCTGATCAAGGGCATCACCGACCACGGCTACATCACCAACAGCTACCACGTGAACGTGCGCGAGCAGATTGACGCCTTCACCAAGCTCAAGTTCGAGTCCGACTTCCAGCGCCTCTCCCCCGGCGGAGCCATCAGCTACGTGGAGGTCCCCAACATGCAGGACAACCTGCAGGCCGTCATCCGCGTCATGCAGTTCATTTACGAGAACATCATGTACGCCGAGCTCAACACCAAGAGCGACTACTGCCAGGTGTGCGGCTACGACGGGGAGATCAAGATCGTGGAGGACGACGGCAAGCTGGTGTGGGAGTGCCCGCACTGCGGCAACCGCGACCAGACCAAGATGAACGTCGCCCGCCGTACCTGCGGCTACATTGGCACCCAGTACTGGAACCAGGGTCGCACGGAGGAGATCAAGGACCGCGTCCTTCACCTGTAATGAGACAGGGGGACGGTTGAGACAGGGGGACGTACCTTTTGTCTCATGCAAATGACTTGCGCCAAGTGGCGCCGCCGCAACCCACCACGGGCTGCGGTGGCGCTTCGTTTAGACGCCCGCGCCGGCCCCTACTCCACCGGCAGGTACTCGACCAAATACTCCTCGACCTTCTGCATGTACTGGCGCATGACCTCGTCGTCGTTCTGCAGGCCGTGACCGGAATGCTCCGCCACCAGGTACTCGTGCCGCACGCCGTGCTCCGTAAGGGCCGCGTCCAGCCGCACCGACGCGGCAAAGGGCTGCATCGTGTCGTACTTGCCGTAGGCCATGACCGTGGGCACCGTCTGGTCGCTCACCCACAGAAGCGCGCTCACGGGCTTCACGGCCTCGTCGTAAGCCGCCGTGCCAAACATGTCCGGCGTGATCTTCGTGCCGCACATGGTGGAGAACAGCCCGGCCGCCGCCTCCTCGGCGCCAGGCTGGTCAAAGCCGTAGTTTGACCAGTCCTCGGGGTAGAAGCTGGAGGGGCCCACCGCCTCGAAGACCATGGTCACCGGGACGGGGGAGGTGCCCGCATCGCGGTAGGCATAGATGAGGGCCAGGCACCCGCCCGCGGAGCCGCCGGCAACAGCCATCTTGTTCACGTGGAAACCCGCCTGCTCGGCGGCTTGAACCACACAGGGCATGGCAGCCTTTATCTCATCCGACTGCGTCCGCACGTTGGCCTCGGGGTGCTCCTCCGAGAAGAGCGTATAGTTGATGCCCGCAGCCACGTAGCCCTTTGAGCACAGCCAGGCGAGGGTCTGCTCGTCACCAGACTTGTCACCCGAGGTGAAACCACCCGGATGCAGGTAGACCACCAAGCCGTAGTTCCTGCGGGACGAGTCGGCCGGCAGGTACAGGTCAAACTTCTGAGCCTCGCCATCGCCGTAAGGGAGGTCGGTCAGCCTGGTCCCAAGCTCGTCGCTCCACGCAACGGAGTACTCGCGGGCCCACGAGGGGCTGATCAGCATGCGCGACGCCACGCCAAGGGCAGCGGCGGCAACGAACACGAGAATGCAAAGACCAACGAACTTCCCCGTTCCCTTGCGCTTGCGCTCCACCTTGCGAGCGACCTTGTCCGCGTTCTTGCTTCTCATAAGATGTTGCCTCCAAAGAGGGTCCCGCCCAGCAGGAGGTTGCCCACCGCACGCAGGGCGAGCCGCCCCGTCACAAAGCCCGCTACGGCCACAATCACCAGCACGATTACCCGCCTTCTTGTAAAGAATTTCATGAATCTCCCTCTCAACACGCGCCTAGGTTGCCGCCCGCTCGCACTTGTCTACTCGCTCACTTGCACGTCCTGCCAGTTGGGGTTGGCCAGGATCTCCGCGTCGCTCCCGAAGAAGGCCGCCCCAGCATCCGCATCACCCTGCAGCCAGTAGGCAAACCAGGCCGTCATGTAGGCGTCGCCGCAGGCAGGCATGTCACCGTGGTCCTTGTCGACCGCGCGGGCCATGACCTTGGGCACGCCGGCCGGCACGGCACCAAAGTTGCGAAGCATGTCGTAGAGCGGGGAGATTCCTTGGCCCTCCGTGGCGGTGATGTCCGTGGCCGTGCCCGCGTCGAATGCGCCCGTACCAGCCGTCATGAGGTAGGGAATCCGCACCTTGGACACGTCGTAGGCCCATTCCGGGCCAAGAGCCGAATCCTGGCCCCAATAGTTACCCGTGGCACTGGCGGTGTACATGGCGGCGTAGCGGCTGCCGTTGGGCTGGGCCGTCACGGCGTTGATCACGCCCACGCCGCCTTGGGAATGGCCCCCAATGCCGATGTGGTCCGCATCCACCCTGCCGAAGAGCGGACCCGACGCGTCCTCATTGAGCGCCAGCACGTAGTCCAGGGTCTTGGCCGCCGAGGCACCGGTGTGGGTGTTCTGGTCCATGTTGCCCGCCACAATGAAGCCCCAGGACGCAAGGTGGCGCATCTGCGACTCGTAGGTGTCCGCCGTGGAGCCGGTCCCGTTGACCACGATTACCAGCGGGTACTTCTCGCCGTCCGCCATGTCCGTGGGATACCACACCTTGTGCTGCTTGCAGAGGTCGTCACCTGCGTCGTAGCTTGCAGATGCCACTTCGTGGCCGCCCAGACCGGTAAAGCGCTTCTCCACGTCGCCCGCCGGCTCCGTGAACTTGTAGTAGTTGGCTCCCTTGTACTTGGCAAAGAGCGCGAGGCCCGCAAGCGCCACCACAGCGACCACGAGAATCCCCAGCACGACGCGCAGAACAATCCCGAGCACCTTCCTCATGTCCTCTCCCTTGGATGCACAGCTGCCCACTTGACTTTGCAGGCCTCTTGATGTCACATTTGTACCATCCAACAGAACCACGCGCCAGTGTCCAAATAAAATGGCGCACCGGGGGAGGTTTTGTACCAGCATGGGGAACGCAGAGAGAAACAGCTACGTGACCAAGGCCATCACGAAGGCAGCCATCAGCCTGCTGCGCAGCGAGGACCTGGTATCACTCACCGTGAGCCGCATTTGCCAGGAGGCCCAGGTGAGCCGCAACTCCTTCTATCGCAACTTCAGCAGCGTGGAGGACATATTGCACCGCGAGGTGACGCGTCGCCTGCGGGTGTGGCGGGAGGCCTACGACTCCCAGCCCCACGACTCCGAGGCCGACCGCTACGGCAGCTTCTTCGCGCACCTGCAGGCCAACGCAGACTATTACCTGCTGCTGGAACGGCGCGGCATCTTCCACATCTTCCGCGAAGCCTACCTAGGGCTCTTTGGCCCCAAGCCAGACCAACCCAACGCGGAGGCGTACGTGGTCGCTTTCGTGGGAGGCGGGATGCTCGCGTGGGTTGAGGAATGGATGGCACGGGGCATGCAGGAGTCTGGAGACCAGATGGCCGCGGCCTTGCGCGCAGCTGACGTGCGGTAAGCTGGCATCGCTGGCATCACGTGTCTCCTCTACTGAGAGTCAGGCTTGGGCAGTCCCGTCATCAACAGAAGGCCCCACATGAACAAAGAAGAAGTGTGCTCCTACCTGGACGAGCTGGGCATTGCGTACGAGCGCATCGACCATCCCGCCTGCTACACCGTGGAGGAGATGGACAGGCTCACCCTGCCCCACCCCGAAGCTGGCGCCAAGAACCTCTTCCTCTGCGACGAGAAGAAGCGCGACTACTACCTGCTCACCTGCCAAGAGCACAAGCGGGTCAGCCTCAACGACTTCCGCCGCGCAAACGGCCTGCGTCGCCTGCGCTTCGCCCCTGAGGAAGACCTTGCGACCATGCTTGGCCTCATACCCGGCGCCGTCACCCCATTCGGCCTGTTGAACGACGAGGAGCGCAGGGTCACGTTCTTCCTGGATGACGACTTTGCCCAACACGGCGCGCTCATCGGCGTGCACCCCAACGAGAACACGGCAACGGTGTACCTAAAGGGCGCGGACCTGGTGCAGATCATCAGGAACCACGGCACCACCGTCAACCTGGTCCGCATATGAGTCAGGGGGACGCACCTTTTGTCTCATTCACACATGAGACAAAAGGTGCGTCCCCCCATCTCCCCAGCTCACAGCTTCTCTACCTGGACCTTGGCACGCTTGCCACCGAAGGCGACACCATAGGCCAGAACGTCCCGCACGCCGTGCGATTTCATATCAGAAAAGTACTGTCTGCTGCGAATCTGGTCTACCGCTGCCTGGCACTGCGCATCCAACTGGTCCTCACTAGCGTTGGCCTTCGGCACCGCCTTGAGCTCGATGATGATTCCCGGAAAGTTCGCAGCGGCGTCCGCGGGCTCCATCGCAATGTCGAAGCGCCCCTCGCCCGCCTCCCGGTTGGACTCCACACGGTAGCGCCCGTCCACCGTGGCGACCAGCCCGAGCACGAGCCCATGATAGAATGCCTCGCTCGCGGTGTCGAAGTAGCTGGCACTCTCCAGCAAGAGGCCCTCCAAAGATGCTTGCAAAGCCTCTGCGTCACCCAACACCAGCGCCTTGCCGAACTCCTTCGCCCGCGGAGACGGCATTGCAGCACCTAGGCCAGACATTATCTCGCGCCTGTAGACAAGTGCCAGCTCACGGTTGGGAAGCCGTAGGGACCAAAGCTCGCCCGCGTCGTCCAGCTGGTCCCCCTCCACCGTGAGGTAGCCAGACATCAGCAACAGGCTGTACGCGGAGTCCACGTCGTCATAAAACCGCGGGTACACCGCATCCAAATGCACATACGCGGTCACCGACCCGCCCTCCATGAGCGCGGTCAAGTCGCGAACTACACCCGGTGTGGCGTGACCAAGCACGTCCGCGATCACGCTATTGGAGCTTGTAGAGACCCAATAGGCCCGTGGCTTGCAGTCATTGCTGAAGTAGTTGATGACCGACCAGGGGTTGAACATCTCGCGATCACCAAAGCGGTATCCGTCGTACCAGCTGCAGAGCTCGGTGTACTTGTCGGGTACTCCGCAATCCTCGCACATGGTCCGTGCTTCCTCACGCGTGAAGCCGAAATATTGGGCGAACCTGCTGTCGAGCACGGTATCAACTTTGAGGTTGTTGAGCCCGCTGAAGATCCCCTCCTTGGCCACGCGGAGTATTCCCGTGAGGTAGCCGTGGAAGAGAGCCGGGTTGTCCTTCAGACCTCCCGAAAGGAACACGCGCATGAAGCGGACGGCCTCATCGTAGTAGCCGTAGTGCAGCGCCTCATTCACCGGGGTGTCGTACTCGTCCACCAACAACACGCAAGGGACACCGTGGTGTGCGGCCAACATGCGCGTGAGCACCTCGAGCGCTTCGCCAACCAGATGGTCATCCCCCGAAAGCATCCGTAGGAAGGCCTTTCGATCCTCTGGGTCGCAGGCCTCTGACTCCTCGAGGTACCGATGCCGTCTGCATTCCTTTGCGACCAAACGCGCAAGCTCCTGCTGGGCCCCCTCCCATGTGGGATACTTCACGTCCTTGAAGGTCAGCCAGACCACAGGATACTTCCCCTGGTGGCGGAGGACCTCCTCCCCGCACGAGGAGACAAGCATGCCCGCAAACAGGTCGCCCGCATCTGCGCCCTCCGCCGGCATTTCGAAGAAGTGGCGCAGCATGTCCAGGTTTAGCGTCTTGCCGAAACGGCGCGGCCGGCAGAAAAGAACGACCTCAGCGCCGTCCTCAAGCACGTCGCGAACGAGCAGCGTCTTGTCGACATAGCAGTAGTCGCCCGACACGAGCCTCTCGAACGATGACACGCCCACCGGCAGTGACCTAGCAGATGTCGCAGCACCCATGCACACCCCTCCATTCAACCCTTTGGCCTAATTGTAATGTCCAATCAGCGGTCGCTTCCATCGGTAGCCCAAGAGGTTAGGCACACGTTGCAATTCTCGTCCCGCTCATCCTGTAGTATCATTCCTCGGTTCGGGCATTCGCCCGCGGCAAGGAGGGTCCCATGAACTACGCGGAAATCAAGTACAGCGACATCGCCAACGGCACGGGCGTGAGGACCACGCTCTTCGTCTCTGGCTGCAGGCTCCGGTGCGAGGGCTGCTTCAACGCCGTGGCGTGGGACTTCAACGCCGGCCACCCCTTCACGCGAGAGGTGGAGGACCAGATTCTGGACTCCTTGGAGCCCTTCTATGTGGACGGCCTCTCCGTGCTGGGAGGCGAGCCGACGGAACCGGAGAACGCGGCAGCCCTGGCCCCCTTCCTGGAGCGCGTGCGGCAGCGCTACGGCCACGCCAAGACCATCTGGATGTACTCTGGCCGCACCTGGGAGCAGCTCACGGGCACGGGCGACCACGCCTCGCCAGACATGGACCGCATCCTGGCCTGCCTGGACATTCTGGTGGATGGCCCGTGGGTCGCGCGACTGCACGACATCACCCTGCGCTTCCGCGGTTCCTCCAACCAGCGCATCATTGACGTGCCGGCCTCGCTGGCAGCAAACGAGGTCACCCTCTGGAAGGATGACCCCGTCTTCACCACGCACACCATGGAGTAAGGGCAGCGACTCCTAGCGCTTGCCCTTCTTCGCCTTCTTGCCCTTCTTGCCCTTCTTGTCGTGCTCCTCGTCCTTCGCTGCCTTCTCGTGGGCCGCCTTCGCTTTCTTCTCTGCCTTCGCGAAGCTCTCCGTGGCAGCCATGCCAGCAAAGCGCTCCGTCGCCTCGTCAATGGCTGCCAGGCCGTTCAGGCTGCGCGGGTAACCCAGGTAGGGAACGTTCTGAAGAACGACCTCGATCAGGAACTGGCGGTCGTTTCCGCAGCGGAGGTTGGCCACCGCGTGGCTGGTCGCCTGCGACTGGCAGCCGCCTTGCGCGTACAGGTAGCAGAAGGTGCACATCTCGCGCTCTGCATCCGTGAGGCCACCGCGCGTGTACACGTCGCCGAAGCAGTTTCCAGCAAGGAAGACGTTGATGGAGCGCCTGTCCTCCGTCCCACGAGTGGTGAAGTCGCGCATCCTCTCGCCGAACAGGGTTACCTGCTTGTCTATGCCAGCCTGAAGGCGCGTCTCGGGCGTGGTGGTGGACTGGGGAGCAAGCGGCAGCTCAACGCCCGCAGCCTTCAGGGCATCGTTCGTCGCGTCCAGGAAGGGCAGCACCCGCCCCAGGCCGCAGTAGTCAACCGCCTGGTAAACGATCTCCTTGGCCTCGACGGGCGTCACGCCGTTCTTGAGCGCCGCGGGCAGGATCGCCTTGTACGCATCGATTCCCTGGCAGCCAATGAGCACGGAAAGGGTGGTCATGAGCACGGTTCGGTCGTCCAGGGCACGACCGTCAAGGGTCTTGTGGTTGCGCACCTCGTCAAGCGCGAAGTTGCCAAAGTACTCGTCGAACTCCGGGTCCGTGGCCTTGAATCCCTCCGCGTCAGCACCGAACAGCTTCTGCAGATTCTTGAGCGCACTCTCGTTCATTGGTGTTGCATCTCCTTTCCAGGCACAAATACATGTCCCCTACGCATAGGTAAGCAACCGAAAAGGGCGAGGGGATGCGATGTGCAGCCTTCTTCCACCCACGTATTGTAACCGTACGGTTAGCTCATCACCGTCTGCAGCCGCCCACGGTTCAACCGTGGCGGTCTACGTTCGTACGACCTTGAAGGGCACGTCGGCCAAGAGGAAGGTCTCCCCCGTCTGCACTTCGGCAGACTCGCCCTTGCCAAGTTCCCGGCCACCCACCGTGGTGCCGTTTGCCGAACCCAAGTCTGTTACCAAGAAGGCGTCGCCCAGCCGCTGCACGCGCGCGTGGCTCCGGCTGATCCTCAGGTTGTCGGGAATCTGCACGTCGCTGGCAGAGCCCCTGCCGACCACGGCGCTCGCACCGCTACCGAGAGAAAACGCCTCGCCCGTCTCCTCGCACACCAGCAGGAACTCCTCCGAGGGTGCGAAGGCAGGACCAGTCTCCGCCGTGTCCGATTCCACCTGCCGGGCAGGCTCTGGGTCGAACTCCCAGCCGGGAACCTCCGCCAGGTCAATGCCGTCGCGTCCGGCCCGAGCCCCAGACTCAAACGGTGGCTCCTCGGCGCGGGCGTCACCCTCTGGGACATGCCCGCGGGCAGGAGGTTCCTGCGCGGGCCCCAGTGGCTCCGCCTCGAGCGCCTTCGCCACACCCGCACCCCACACGTCGGCCGCCAACATGGTCTTGGCGGGCTGGGGAGCCCCCTGCTCCACGCCCTGGGCGGCCCGCACGCGCTCTGCGGCCCGCACGGGTTGCCCCGCAGGACGCGCGGCAAACTCCCGCGCCACGTCCACGCCGTAGGTGTCCAGCAGGAAGCGCTCCAAGTCCCGCAGGGAGAGGCCATCCTGCCCCTTCAGAAAGCGCTCCAGGTCGCTCGCGACCCTCAGGTCGTCGGCACCCAAGAGCGAGAGGTGCCCGCCCTTGTGGAGCCCGCGGAGAAACGCCTTGGGATCGTTGCGCTTTACCGAGTTCGGCCTCACCTGCACGGGATAGAAGCAGAAGTGCAGGTTTCCGTCCTCTTCGGCGAACACGGCCTCCGGATGGAACACCAGGGCACGGAAGGGGGCGCCATCAACCGCGCAGGTAGCCATGGCCTCGCACGTGGAGACCAGGAGGTTCTCGTACCGCGCCGACGTCAGTTCCGTCTGGCGCAGGAACTCGTGCAGCGGCGTCAGCCCCGTGGCGTCGTAGCGGAGCACGCCCTCCTTCATGGGCGTCAGGTCCAGCAGCCGGTTGCGGTGGCATGCGCTCAGCCACCGCACCAGGCCGGCGTCCACATGCTCCCCACGCGTCGGCACGACGCAAAGCCACTGCCTGCCCTTGCCGCGCTCCTTCTCAAGCTTGAACTTCATGCCGTCAGCCCTCCCAGTCGTTGCGGAAGTGCATGATCATCTGGTTCGTGAGGCTGGACGTGTCCGGAAGCTCGCGGGGTATGTCCTCCCGCTCCATCCAGACGCCCAGCTTGAGTTCCTTGTGGTCAACGTGAATGGTGGGGTCCCCGTCCAGCTCGCAGAAGTAGCCCACCAGGAGGGAGGACGTGAAGGGCCACGGCTGGTCGGCGTAGTAGCGCAGGTTCTTTATGTGGAGGCCAACCTCCTCCATCACCTCGCGGGCACACGTCTGCTCGAGCGTCTCGCCCACCTCGTTGAAGCCGGCAACCAGCGCGTAGCGCGTGTACGCGCGGCCGGCGTACTTGGTCAGCAGGATCTTGCTCCCCCAGGTGACGCCGCAGATGACTGCGGGCATGATCTTGGGGTACACGACGTTTGCGCAGCTGGGACACACGATCTCCCGGCTGTTGGGGGCAAGCTCGGTGGCGTGCCCGCACCTTCCGCAGAAGCGGTTGTTGGCGTACCAGTCGTGAAGCTGGCTGCCCGTGACCGCGGCAAAGGCAAGGTAGCGCGGTGCCAGGTAGCGGCACTCCTGCAGCGGGTGGAACGCGTACCCACCAGCCTCCGCAAGGCCGCCTGGGGCAAGGTAGTACCTCTCGCCGTCAATGGAGAAGAGGAAGGTGAGGTCGCTGGCGGCCACGCCCAACTCGCCCACGCGCGGGAGCTCGCACATGGCATCGCGCTCCCCCAGGAGCACCTCCCTGCCGCGGTAGGCAAGCACGCGGTCGCCCGGCTCTGCGGGTGTTGTCAAGAAGACGTTGCTGTACTCGTGCGCACCAATGTCCTGTATCAAGGCGTCCTCCCCGGGCAATCGCTTCCGACGCGACTCGTGCAGCCCATTGTAGCCACTCCGCATGGCCTAGGGCCAAGGGCGTGTATCCATACATATATGTACATTGGTACCCACGGGCGTGTCCAAAATTCCACGTGTCGTTGTGGGCGTGTAATATCTTTGCGCCACGAAACGGGATGCGTGTATAGTGACGTGGGTTTGCACGTCTGACCAGAGATGGGGAGCATATGACTGAATACGTAATCGTGACGGAGACGGGATCGGACGTCCATGCCGACGTCGCTCGCGAGTACGGAATCGAAATCGTTCCCATGCACGTCAACTTTGCCGGTGTCAGCAAGGACGACGACTCCTTCCCGACGGAGGACCTGTACAAGAACTTTGAGGAGACCGGCGAGTGCCCGCACACCGCCGGCTGCTCTCCCGCGGACTTCACCCCGGTGTTCGACCGCATCCACGCCCAGAAGCCCGACGCGCGCATCGTCTACCTGGCCTACTCGTCTGCGACCACCGTCTCCATGGAGTCCGCCCGTATCGCCGCCGAGGGGCGCGACTACGTGCTCATCATCGACACCAAGGCCTTCTCCAGCGCCCAGTACCTCATCGTCACCAACACGGCCCGCTGGCTGCGCCAAAACCCCGACGTCACGGACTACGACATCATGGAGTACGTGTCCGACCAAGCGCGCCGCATCCGCTTCGCCTTCCTGCCCGGCGAGCTCAAGTTCCTGCGTGCGGGTGGCCGCCTGACGAACACCGCCTACATCGGCGCGACCGTGCTCCGCATCAAGCCGACCATCGAGGACATTGACGGCAAGCTCGTCGCCACCAAGAAGCGCTACGGCTCCATATACAAGTGCATGGCGGAGCTCTGCGAGCACTTCTGCACGCGCGAGCCCATGGACCTCTCGCGCGTGGTCTTCACCTACACCTCCGGCGACCAGCCGGACCACCGCATGCGCGACGCCTGCGAGAAGATCGTCCGCCGTCACGGCGCGCAGGAGATAGAGTGGGTCAAGTCCGGTTGCGTCATTGCCTCGCACTCCGGCCCCAACTCGTTCGCCATCGCCTCCATGGCAGCAAAGTAGTGAGTCAAGGGGACGCACCATTTGTCTCATTCACATGAGACAAAAGGTGCGTCCCCAGTGTCTCCCGCAGCTCAGCGCCTGTGGTAGTGGTACAGGGCCCCGTGGCCGCCCATCACCAGCCAGTCGCCCGGGTCAAGCAGGGAGAAGAGGAACGTTCGCTCCTTCCGCTCCAGGTCGGGCACGCTGTCCACCGAGGTCATGAGGAAGGGTGCCAGGGCGTTGAAGCGTGCCTGTGGCTTGGTCTCCGCGTGCACGTTCACGAAGATGTCACCCGAGACGCAAACGTGCTGCGCGCGGTCTATGAGCACCGTCTCGCCCACCACGTGGCCACCCTTGCCCTCCCACACCTCAAAGTGGAAGGGGGCGACGTCCAGCACCGCAAGCTCGCCCCGCAGCGTGTAGCAGCGCGCGATGGGGTCGTCGGAGTCCTTGTCGCGGCGGCCGATGCACTCGAAGTCCCCCAGCCAGGGCGTCTCGTACGCGGAGACGATCATGCCGATGCGGTTGTATGGCATGTGAGTCGCGTTGCGCTCGCGCCAGTTGCGCAGCCCGGCGTGCTCCTGGCGGAAGTTGTCCAGAACGTGCCCCGCCGCATATGTGTGGTCGAAGAGGTCGCAGCAGCCGGCGTGGTCGATGTCCGCATGGGTGAGGAAGAGCTCCTTCCTGCGGGCGTCCCAGTCTGGGTACAGGGTTCGCAGGAGCCCCGCGAACTCCTCGCGGAAGGCGCGGTAGCCGGAGTCAATGCACAGCAGGCGGTCGTCGCACTCCAGAATCCACGTGTCGGACCCCGCCGGTGGCTCTATACAGACGCAATGGGTGCCCAGCGCGGTATCGAACCTCGTGACGCGCGTATTGGCGGCGTACGCCTGCCCCTTGAACTCCGCAATGCCGCGCGTGAACTGCTCCAGGTAGTCAAAGGGCTTGAAGGGGTCGCTGTTGGTGTTCTCCAGATTCTGGATGATCCGGTTGGCATTGACAAGGACCTCGAGCTCCTGGTCCTCCGTCAGGCCCAGCCGGCGCCTCACGCCGCGCGCGAACGTGAGGTAGAAGAGGTTGTTGTCTATGACGTGCTGCTGCTTGTCGTACTCCACGACGCGGGTGGGGCAGAGCCTGCGCGACTCCCGCAGGAAGGGCTCCAGGTCCGCACGGTCCTCCACATACAGGCCCATGAGGACCTGCTGGTCCCCCGCCGTGAGCACCTTGGCGGTGTAGTAGGTGATGTTGAAGCCGTAGCGGTCGATAAGCTCCAAGACGGGATACATGATGCCCGGTTCGTCGTTCATCACGAACTCGATGAGCTCCACCTCGCCCACCACGGTGTCACCAGGAAGCACGCCCATGAGGTCAAGGTCCATGTCCGCCGCCTGGATGGCCTGCGGGGTCCCCTCCACCTCCACGAAGAAGGCGTGCGGGTCTATGACCTTGTTGTAGCTCACGCGCTTTATGTCCACGCCGTAGTCAGCGAAGACCTTGTCGACGGCCAGGAAGGCGCCCTTGCGGTCCGGAAGCAGCAGAACGTAGTTCCTCTCCATGGGATCCCCCTGTAGAATCGCGCCAACACCACCTACCACTGTAGCGCCGCGCGTCGCGAGAATCGCACATTGCAGCCAACCTGGAACTTTTGTCCCGCGTGAACCCTATTCCAGGCGGTCGTGGTTCACGGTCTTGTAGAACAGACGGTCCACCTCGGCCACGTCGGTCGCCTGCCCCAGGGCCCACATGGTCTTTGCCACCAGCGCCTCTATGGACATGTCGCCGCCCCTCAGGATGCCGGGGCGGTTTGCGTACGCCCTGCCAACCTCGTACACGCCCAGGTCCAGGCCCTCCTCGGGAACCTGGGTCGTGAGCACCAGCTTCCTGCCAGAATGCAGCCAGGCGGAGACCGTGTTCTCGAACGAGTGGTCCGCGTATTCCGGTATGCCGCCAATGCCGAAGGTCTCCAGCACCACCGCAGAGCAACCGGGCATCAGCACCTCGAAGATGGCGGGGTTGAACCCGGGCGTCAGCTTGAGCGCCACCACGCGGTCATCCAGGTGGTGGTAGAAGGTCGGCTCCTGGGACGTACGCGCGGAAAGCCCCGCCGGCCGCACGATCCGCCTGCCGCGAACGTACGCCAGCTCGGGGTAGTTGCAGCTCACGAAGGCGTTGAAGCTCATGGTGCGCTGCTTGCGGGCGCGGGTGCCCGCAATGACCTTGCCCGCGAACACTATGCACACGTCGCTGCTTGCGTCGTCGCTGGCGTACAGCAGGCTGTCGTACAGGTTGAGCTTGGCATCTGTGAAGGGGGCTGCCATGGGCTGCTGGGACCCCGTGAGGACAATTGGCTTGGGGGAGCCCTGGATCAGGTACGAGAGTGCCGCTGCGGTGTATGCCATCGTGTCCGTGCCATGCATGACCACGAAACCGTCGTAGTCCCCGTACGAGTCCTCGATCACGCGGGCTATGCGCAGCCAGTCCGAGGGGCGCATGTTGCTGGAGTCTATGTTCATGGGCTGGACCACGTCCACGTTGCAGACGTCGGCAGCCTGGGGAACAAGCGCGACCAGCTCCCTACCCGTAAGCCCCGGGTGAAGGCCGCTCTCCGCAGGTACGGAGGCGATGGTCCCACCCGTTGCCACAACGAGGATGTGCTTCATGCGGATACTCCCTCATCAACTACGAAGGTCGGCTCGTCCAAGCGGCAGCCGGGGCCCTCCCCCTTGGCCCCTAGGCCGGGACCTTCTGGTGGCATGACTATGACATCGTCAGACGACAACGCTATCACACGACGGGTGACTCGGAACGCGCATTTAAGACTCCCGTCATCTGGCACTCCCGGAGGTGACGTCTCCACTTCCGGCTGAGCCGTACCGCCGGCTTCTGGCGCGGCTGGCGCAACCTCCGTCCTGCCGCAGGTGTCGGGCTCGTCCTCCCCCGCGGGCCTCCCCTCAGGGCAGGGAACCCCATCCGCCCGTGCCTTGCCAAGTGGCCGCTTGTCCGCGCGCAGGGTGGGTGCCCGCGGCGCACCGGCTCCGAGCCGCCGGCTTCCCCGCAAGTCTTCCCGGACGGCACGAATGTCGTCCCTCACGTACATGCGCGCCGCCAGAAGCGCGTAGACCCCCGCCACCACGAAGGCCAGGGTGCCCAGGCACATGAGTGCCACGGCCGCGGCTATCACGGGCCCACCTCCCCACCGGCCTCCATGCGCACCACGGGTCCCGCATAGGTGCGCTCTATGTTGCGGAGTGCTGCGTCGTGGCCCTGCACGATCTCGTTGTAGATGCCGTCTGCCGCCGAGGGGTTGGTCTCCGCGAAGTCAGAGAGCCCTTCCGTCTCGTCCTCAAGGCGTTGCAGCAGGTCCGTAACCTCGTCTCTGGAGACGCCCGCGCGCCTGAAGCCTTCCAGGTACGTGGGCGAGTTCACGGATTCGAAGGCAACCTGGTACAGCCGAAGCCTCACTATGGGCTCGGACTGTGCGACGGCGGGCTCGCCCCCGGAAGGGGTGGCGCCAAGACCGACGCAAGTCCCCAGCGCGTTCCAGAACTCCCGGTAGGCATCGGTGGGGTCCCGTCCCTCCCGGCTGGTCGTCACGATGGTCGTGTAGAACTCGCCGATGATCTCGTACACCTCCGTCGCGGCATACTCGTCCAGGGCGTCATCCACGACCAGGCCCGCATAGTCACCCCCGGTGGGGTTGCAGGCGTCGCGTGCCCGCCGGAACCACTCAAGCGACCGAGACGCGTTTTCGACCGCGCTCTGGCCAGGGGAGACTCCCACCCCGGAAGAAGTCAGCACCCCAGAGCCAACGTAGTCGTAATAGCACAGGAAGAGTATGCCCACGTCGTAGCACAGCCTCGCATACGCATGGTCGCCCTCCAACTTGCGCCCATGCATCTGCCAGACCTGCAGCCACCTTTGGGCCTCGGTGGAGGTGAAGACCTCGTCGCTCTTGAATACATCCACAAGGCTCTGGTATGCGTCCATGCGAGAAGGGTCTGCGGCAATTGCCCGTTCATACAGCTCTTCTGCCTCCGACGGACCCGCTGTGCGCTCGATACCCCTCGACGCGTCCCCCGCTATCACCCCCGTCTCATCCCTGCTGGCAACGCTGGCCTGGTGCAGCAGCGACTTGTATGCGTAGTCCCCCGTCGCGATGCCCGCGACCACAAGCACCACGCCCACCGCAAACGCGAAGACGGCAGAGCGGAGCCTGCGCCTGAACGCGTTGACCTTCCTGAGCAGCGAGACCCTATGCTCCCATGTCAGCTCCTGGTAGTGCTCCAGGTCGTACCTCATGTCCGCGATGCTCGCGTACCGATCGTCCGGACAGGCCTGGACCGCCTTCGCCAGCACCCGCTCCAGCCCGTCGGAGAGGGTCGGGTCAAGCTCCCGAATCGGCCGCAGGTCAAAGGCGTAGTCCTCGGCACCCGAGGGCGACTCCACGCGCCTGGGGGTCTCCCCCGTCACCAGCGAGTACAGGGTCGTCCCCAGGGCATACACGTCCGCGCGGGCATCCAGGCCATAGGCCTCCCGCGCCGCAGCATCCACCTGCTCCGGCGCAGAGTACCCCCTTGACCCGGCAAGCTCCACTGCCTGCACACCCCCAAGCTCCGTCGCTATGCCGAAGTCTATGAGCCGCACGGAACCGTCCTCGCGCACCATCACGTTCGCCGGCTTGAGGTCGCGGTACACGACCGGAGGGTCGAGCGAGTGAAGGTAGGCAAGCACGTCGCACAGCTGCACTCCCCAAGCCACGACGCGCTCCTGGTCGAAGGGGCCACCGTTCTCGCGCAGTGCCTCGTTCAGGGACCGGCCGTCCACGTAGTCCATGACAACGTAGACGTAGTCGCCTCGCTCCAGGATGTCGACCACGCGCGGGATCGCGGGATGGTCCAGCCGCTTCATGAAGTTGGCCTCGGCAATCACCGCGTTGCGGTTGTTCAGCCCCCGCTTGCCAATGCCTCGCGACCGGGTCTCCTTGATCGCCCACAGCTTCCCCAGCCGGTCGTCACGGGCGAGCCAGACGGTCGACATGCCGCCGACGCCTATCTGCGCAAGCACCTCGTACTTGCCGTCTATTCTGCTGCCGACGCCGACCCCGCTCCCATCTGCCTGCACGCCTATCACCGCCTAGCCAGGGAACACGCTGGTCGGGGCATCCGCACAACGAAGGCGCCCCGAGAAGCAGGCGACGGTGAGGTTGTCCGTCTCGCCACGCTGGATGTCCTCGGTCACGAGTGACCGGCATGCGGCGCCGAGTGCCTGCTCGTCACGGCGATCAACCCCTTGGAACTTCTCCAGCACACCGCTCGCGCCAGCCTTCCGATAGGCACCGTCCGAGCAGACGACGAAAAGCCCGTCCGCAGGCAACGCCCCGGCCGAGAACGCCGGGCTGACCTTGCCCTGGGTACCCACGGCCTGCACGAGCACGGTTGCGTACGCGGATGCGTCACGACCCAGCCCCGTCGCATCTGGCGCGAAGCGGCGTACCCGCTGCGTCTGGTCACGCGTGACCTGGGTCACCTGGCCTCCGCAGACCAGGTATGCCCTGCAGTCGCCCACGTGCCCGACCAAGTACTCTCCCCCACAGGCCAGCACGCCCGTAAAGGTGGTCCCCAGTCGCACCCCCTCCAATCTGCCGTACGCGTGGATGTCGGCGTTCAGGCTGTTCAGAAGCCCCGCCCAAGCATTCTCGATCGCGGGTGCCCGCAGGCGGCTCTCCTCGTGTGCCTCCTCCACAAGCTGCCGCAGGTCGCACTCGAACCAGCGAACGAAGCGCTCCACGACCGTGGAGCTCGCAAGCTCCCCCAGCTCAAGGCCGCCGACGCCGTCGCATACGACGGCCATCACCACCTCGCCGAGGGCCGTCTCCGCGACCTCGATGCATCCGGCGTCCTCGTTCTTGCTCCGGGCAACGCCCCTGTCAGTCAAGAGCGCGACGTACGCCATGGCCACCTCCCCCTCTCCAAGACCTACCGGGCACTCGCAGCCTGTTTACGCTCTTTGCCTTTTGCGCTGTGCCACCATATAGCCCATGCCACCACACCGGCTAGCGTCAGGGCGGTCAGGCCCTCGGGAATCAGGTTGGTCACGTAGAAGCCCTTACGAATCACGGAGTCCCTCCGCCCCGCATAGTCAGTCACGACAATCTCCACGTTGCGTCGCACTAGAGACCGCGCCGGCAGGTCAAAGGTGTACGTCCCCCTCCCGTCGGCGGGCCCTGCCGCATTCACCAGCTTCCCATCCACCCTGACCTGCACCTCATTGCCGTTGGTGATGGAATCCCTGATGGTAAAGCTGGCCTGGCAGGCATTCCCCACCACAACGCCCTCGGGCACGTTCACGTCCACGACGGCCGGCGCGACCTGGTCCAAGGTGAAGTCCACGGTTCCGCGCTTGGCCTCGGCGGTCACCCGGTTCACATCCGAAGACCAGTAGCTTGCGGTCGAGTTTGCGTTGCCGGCAAGGTCGTCCGAGGTCACGTTCACCCGGTACCGGCCCTGGCCCCCGTCGCCGGAATCCGAGTCGGACCCCTTCCCGAAGTTGCCAGACCTGATGGTGTATACGTACTCGGCCCACCCGTAGGGATTCTCCGACTCCTCGGCGGGAAGCGCCTCCAGACCATACCCCGAGGCCGCGCCCGAGTCATCGCGCTCTATCGGCGTCGTCACGCTCGCGTGCTCCTTGAGCACCCCCTGGCTCGCCTCCGAGCTTGCGCCAGAGACGTTTATCTCGTGCACGGTGATGGTGGGCGCCTCGCTCAGCAGCGTGGCGACGTCGGGCTCCACCTGGCGCCCGTCATCGACAACGGAGATCAGGTAGTTGGACCCAAAGCGGTTGACCGAGAACACCATCGACTCCCTCGTGGTGTTCCCGGCAAGGTCCGACACCTCTGCGGTCACGGCATACACGTCGTCCGCCCCCACGCCGTAGGGCAGCGACGACTCCCCAGTCTCCGAGTCTCCCAGCCTGCCCAGGTCTGCGTACTGAACGACCTTCGCTCCCCCGTTTTCCGTGACGCTCCGCACGAACGCGTCGGTCACGTCGCCGTTCTTCCCGCCGACGATCCGCCAGGTCGCAGTCCCAGCGTCGAGGTTCGCCTCGTCCGAGAAGGAAATGCGTGGGGCCACCGTTCCGTTGTAGGCATGTCGGTCTTCCAGCGCCCCTGATTCCGCCGGTACCGTCGCGTCCGCCGAGGCTACCGTCTTGGCCATACCGCCCAAGTCTATGGACGGAGCCGTCTGGTCAATCACGAACTCCGGGGCATCCACCGGCGTGGCCTCGTTCCCGGCAAGGTCCCTCCCGCTCACGCTCAGGTGGTATGTGCCGTCGGCGTCAAAGGCCACGCGGCATGTGTGAGTGTCCCCATCGGACGTCCATGCACCCACGGTGCCCTCCGTCTCCACCGTGAACAGGCTTGGATCGAAGTCGTGCTCATCAACCGTCACCGTCGCGACCCTGGCCGAGTCGTAGTACCTGCCGTTGCGCACGTCCTCGTTGTCGAAGCCTATGGAAATCTTGGGCGCGGTCTTGTCTATCGTGAATTCCCCAAGGGAGACCTCCTCGGACGAGTTGCCCGCAAGGTCGACGACCTGCGCCAGCACGGAATAGTGACCGTCCTCGTCGAACGTCTGGTCAAACTTCCACCCCTCGCCGTCGCTCGTGAACGACGAGCAGGGCACCTCCCAGGAGGAGAGCGTGCCGCTCGCATCGGCCTCCCGTTTCTTCACCGTGAGGACGGGCCGTTGCGGGTCAAACCTCTGCAGGTACGGGAAGTTGAACTCGTCCACGCTCGCCCGAACCACTTGGTCAGAGTTGCTGTAGGAGTCCGCATCCGGACCAGTCAGCTCGACCACGGGTGCAGTGTGATCCTCTATCAGGCGCTCCGGAAACACGCCGCCGCCGTTTATGGAGGCGTTTGCCACGGCAGCCGCCTTCCAGCCGCTCACCGTACCCATCTGGCTTGTGCTCCAAGTTCGCACGTTGCCCGCGGCATCCGTCACCTTGAGCACGATGCGCTTGTCGAATTCGGCGTCTGCCTGAACGTCCACTCCGTCTTGCAGGCGAATGGATACCTGGCCTCGGTACGAGCCATCCGCATGCCGCGTTGCCGCTTCCGCAATGCTCTTCTCCACCGCGTACACGCCGTTCGGGTCTTCTAGGCTGACGTCTTTTATGGGATGCACGTCCTCGTAGCTGATCGTCAGCAGCGTGGGCCGCGCGAACTTGGAGCCATTGAAGAACTGATACCCTCCGCCCTCCGCGCTGAAGACCGGCCCGTCGCTGGTGGCGGCAGCCGTCACCTCGGGAGCCGTCAGGTCCACGCAGAACGTGACGGACCCATCCGCGGGACTCTGGCCAACGTTCCCGGCACGGTCGGTCGCCCTCACCCGGGGTGGCTTGCAGGTAGAGCCGTCATCCGCTTCTCCGTACTCGAAGAGGCCCGTGTAGGTGTACGTGCCGTCGGAATTGGTCTCGCCGCGGACCCAACCCCCGACCTGCGTACATGCTGGGCCAAAGTCCACCTCAATGGACTCGGCGTCCAGGTTGCGGTCCGTCACCATTACCTCAACGTAGACCGGCTCCGCAAAGTAGGTCGTTCCGTTGGGGGTGAACTCGGCCCTGTCTATGGGGCGCAGGGTTCCGTCCTCGCCCTTCCTGTGGAAGGTGGGAGCGCTCACGGCAGGTGGGGTGTTGTCCACCACGAAGCTGTCTACCAGCTGGTCGTGCAGCTCGCTGTGCCCCGCTAGGTCCCAGAGTGACGCAGCCACCTCATACTGGCCGTCCTTGCTGAAGTCTATGGTCAGCTCGTTCGTCGTTGCCGAGGCGTCTTCGGCAGCGGACGCCCAGCCGTTCTCGCTTGTTACCTCCTGCCTCGCACCGGCCGTCCCACCCATGACCGTGGCATCGGTCCTGGTCACGGTGACCACCGACTTCGCGGCATCAAGGTTTCGCTCGTCCACGGTCACCTTGAGCGAACGCGTCACGTCGCTCTGGCCATGGCGGAAGAAGGCCACCGGGGCGCCTTCCGTGCCCATGTTCTTGCTTGGGTCGGTAACGCCGTAGTTGACCCATTCCACACCCGCAAGGTGCGGCGCCACCGTGTCGATGGTGAACTCCTGGGAGCGGTAATGCTCGTAGGCCTCGCCAACGCCTTCGTTGCCCGCCACGTCCTGTATGTGTATCTCGGGCGTCCTGTAGTCGCCATCCCCCATGTAGTCTCGCCGATACGTGCCGGTCGTGAGGCCCACAGGATCGGCAGGCACGGTCGCCGTGTAGGAGATCTCCCCCGTCATGTCCTGGATGGAGAGCTTCCATGGGGCCTCGACCCCGTCGATGGTGGAGTTGACGGGGTCGAAGTACCTGTCAGTCACGCTGATCTGCCAGTAGGTGGGTGTGGAGAAGTAGTCCTTGCGCCAGCGCGTCGGGTCTTCGCCGCCGCCAAGGTCCCGCGGAAGGACGGTGACCGGGGCCGTCTTCGCGTCATCGAAGTAGCGCACGTCCCCAGGGCCCACGATCGTCACCCGGGGGCCGGTAGCATCCACAACAAAGGGGCTCGTCTCGGCAGAGATGCCCTCGGCAAGCTCCAGCTCGTGGCCAGCCGCATCCGTGCCAGAAATCTTAAGCTGGTAGGTGCGGCCGTCCTCGCCTGGCAGAGAGCCGCATTCCACCGTTGCCTGGTAGATGTCCTCGCCCACACGGTGCCAGTCACCCGCACTGACCAGCGACTCGTTCGCATCGGCGCGCTCGTTGACGATGAGCATGGACCCTGCATCAAAGTTCGCGTCCCTGACCGTGAACGTGTAGCGGCGAGGGGTCCGCTGGTTCTCGGCCACGACGCCTTGGGATGAGACCGCCTCCAACACGGGTGCGGTGGCATCCACCGTGAACGCCCCGTCAGTGGAACTTTTGCTTGACTTCCCGGCGGAATTGCTCGCATACGCCATGAGGTCCGAGTACCGTCCCTCGGGGAAGCGCACCGTGAGTTCAGTGCCATCCTCGCTCCACGTGCACCAGTCGGGATCATCGGTGGGCAACACAATCCGCTCCCCATCCTTCCGGACATGCAACGCCAGGGTAGCACCCTTCTCCGTGCGGAGTGTGGCGGTGCGCGATTCATAGATGCCATCTGTGCCAACGCAGGGCTCGCCTCCCATCGATAGGGTCAGCTCAGGGGGCGTGTGGTCAGGCTCCTCTTCATCCCCATCTGGCTCCTCCCTACCCTCGGCATCGCCATCGGCCTCGCTACCGCCCTCCGCGGCATCCCCCGTTTCGGCATCGCCGTCCTCCGTACCAGCCTGGCCGCCAGAATCCTGCTGCGTGGCAGAATCCTCACCCCCACCAGGTTTCTCTGGCACGCCCTCGGCATCCGCGTTGGAATCCGCATTGGAATCCGCCTCGCCATCCGCCGCGTCAGCCTTCGGCGCATCCACCTCCGGCAGAGCCCATGCCGTGGGGTACGGCACCAGCGACGTAGTCACCGCAAGGGAGAGCGTGCCGGTGAGCACACGCCTTCCGACCTGCCTCAGCAGACGGTCAGCAGACCCTCCGCGACGGCCGTTCTCAGCTCCCCATCCAACCATCTCTCCCCCAATCACGCTCAATCCATCAATATCGCATGGTTTCTTATATCCAATTTTTACTTAGCCATGTAGCAACAGCTCCTTGGCTGCACGCCTTCGTTGGCGCAACTCCGTACATCCTCATATACCCGCGGTACATGGGCTTTATTCAAAATTCTTCTCCAATCAACCCACCACTTGCTGGGCGTCGACAGATGCAAGATGTGTGTCAGCACATTGCCACAATAGCTTTGTTTATGCATATTTGTGCATTATGCAGAAGCAGTGCCCGTCGTGCGGCACCCGCTGCCGCCGCCTCTGGGGACTGCGCCACGCCAACTCGCAACTCTCATCGCGATTCTCGCCCCATGAGGTCACAAACGAGGGGCGAGTGGGTACAAGAACCGAAGGCAACCGTCGCGCAGGCCCAGAGCCAACCGTCAGGGAAAAGGAGAGATCATGTACAACTTCACCTACCACGTTCCCACCCGCATCAACTTTGGCAAGGGTGCCATCAGCCACCTGAGTGAGCTTGCGGAGTCTGGCTCCAAGGCGCTGCTGGTCTACGGCGGCGGCTCCATCAAGCGCAACGGCATCTACGACGAGGCCCTGCGCATCCTTTCCGAGGCCGGCGTGCAGGTGACGGAGCTGGCCGGCGTGGAGCCCAACCCACGAATCCAGACCGTGCGCCGTGGCGTCGACCTCTGCAGGCAGTGCGGCCTGCAGATGGTGCTGGCCATCGGCGGCGGCTCCACCATAGACGCGGCAAAGGTCATCGCCGCGGGTGCCCTCTACGACGGTGACCCCTGGGACCTGGTGCTTGACGGCTCCAAGGCAAACAAGGCCCTGCCCATCTACTCGGTGCTCACCCTCTCGGCCACGGGGTCGGAGATGGACAAGTTCGCGGTCATCACGGACATGTCCAAGAACGAGAAGTGGGGCACCGGCGCCCCCTGCATGGTGCCCACCATGTCCGTGCTCGACCCCACGTACACGTTCACGGTCTCGCGCCGCCAGACGGCCGCCGGCACGGCGGACATGATGAGCCACACCTTCGAGAACTACTTCACGCGCGAGCAGGACGTGGACGTGCAGAAGGAGTTCTGCGAGGGCCTGCTGCGCACCATGGTCAAGTACGGCCCCATTGCCCTGCAGCACCCGGACGACTACGCAGCCCGCGCCAACCTCATGTGGGCGGCCTCCAACGCCATCAACGGCCTGGTGGGCAACGGCAGTGCCAACGCATGGTGCGTGCACCCCATGGAGCACGAGCTCTCCGCTTTCTATGACATCACCCACGGCGAGGGCCTGGCCATCCTCACCCCGGCCTGGATGGAGCACGTGCTCTCCGTTGACACTGTGGCGGACTTCGCCCGCTACGGCCACCGCGTCTGGGGCATCCAGGGCCTGGACGACTACGCAGTTGCGCACGAGGCCATCTCCAAGACGCGCGAGTTTTTCTTCGTCACCATGGGCATGCCCGCCACCCTGCGCGAGGTGGGCATCACCGACGAGAAGAACTTCGAGGTCATGGCCCAGAAGGCCGCCGACGGCTGCAAGGGATCCTACGTGCCGCTGACCAAGGACGACATCATCCAGATCTTCCGCGCGGCGCTCTAGTACGCGTAGTTCTCTGACGCAGGCGTCGGCAATAGCCCACGACGGCGGTTACGCGAGTACACTTGTGTTCCGCGCAACCGCCGCTCTTTCCGCAGCCACCACCCGGGAGGCCCCGCCATGTACAAGATCATCACCTGCGACCTGGACGAGACACTTCTTGACTCCAACCACCAGATTCCGACGCGCGTGAAGGCGGCCGTTGCGGCGGCACGTGAGCGTGGCGTCCGCTTCGTGCCCGCATCCGGGCGCGGCTTCACCACAATGCAGGGCACGCTGGAAGAGCTTGGCCTGCGAGACCTGCCCGGCGAGTACACCATCTCGTTCAACAGCGGGGCGATCACGGAGAACCGCGGCAACCGCATCATGTACCTGCAGGGCATCAGCTGGGACTTCGCCAACCAGGTCCTGCTCCGTGGCCTTGCCCTGGGCGACGTCTGCGTGCACGTGTACACCACAGACGTCGTTTGGGCATGGAACGTGCCCCAGGCGGAGTGGGACTACATCGGCAGCCGCATGAACATGGTCCGCACCACCGAGCCCAACCTGGACTTCCTGCGCGGCCAGCAGATCGTCAAGTGCCTGCTCATGAACCTTGACCAGGACTACCTGCACCGCATTGCCCGGGACTTCCAGGACATCACGGCCGACATCGACGTGAGCTACTCATCCAACCGCTACCTGGAGTTCAACGCGCGCGGAGTGAACAAGGGCGCCGGCCTCATGCGCCTGGCGGACATGCTGGGCGTGCCGCGCGAGCAAACCATAGCCATCGGCGACAACTACAACGACCTGTCCATGGTGGAAGCCGCAGGCCTGGGCGTGCTCATGGCCAACGCGCCGGAGGAGCTCAAGCCCCGCGCGGACTACGTCACCCACGACGACAACGACGCCGGAGGCGTGGCAGAGGTCATCGAGAAGTTCGTGCTGGGGGCATAGGCTTGCAGGAAAGGCACGGCACCACGTCCAAGGACATGACGCAGGGGCCCATCGTTCGTCAGATAGTCGGGTTTTCCCTGCCGCTCTTGCTGGGCAACATCTTCCAGATGCTCTACAACGTTGTCGACTCCGCGGTCATGGGCCAGTTCGTGGGAAAGCAGGCGCTGGCCGCCATGGGGTCCACGACGCCCGTTGTCAACGTCGCGGTGTTCTTCTTCGCGGGATTCTCGATTGGCGCCAGCGTCCTCATTGGCAGGCACTTCGGCGCGAGGGAGACCGAGAAGCTGCACACGGCAGTGGAGACGACCATGGCCCTCACGTTCGTCCTCTGCGCGGCCTTCACCGTGGTGGGCGTGCTTGGTGAGGAGCGCCTGCTGGCAGTCATGTCCACGCCTGCGGACGTCTTCGGTGACGCCAGCGCCTACCTGCGGATCTACTTTGCGGGCATAAGCGGGCTTCTGGTCTACAACATGTGCAGCGGAATCCTGCGCGCGGTGGGTGACTCCGTCCGCCCGCTCTACCTGCTCATCCTGACCAGCCTGCTCAACGTGGTGCTTGACCTGGCCTTCGTCGTCGGCCTGGGCATGGGCATAGAGGGGGCGTCGCTGGCAACCGTCGTCTCCCAGCTGGTCTCCGCGGTGCTCGTGCTGAGGCTGCTCACCCACACCACCGACGTCTATCGCTTCGCCTGGCGGGACCTCTGCATGAACGGGACAGTGCTGCGCGGAATCCTGACAATCGGCATTCCCGCCGGCCTGCAGTCCGCCATCACGTCGCTCTCCAACGTGGTCGTTCAGTCGTACATCAACTTCTTCGGAGCCACTGTCATGGCCGGCTGGACGGTGTACATGAAGCTGGCAGAGTTCGCCATGCTGCTCATGCAGACCATCTCCATGGCGGCGACCACCTTCGTGAGCCAGAACGTCGGCGCCCGCAACATCACGCGCGTCAACAAGGGAACGAAGTACTCCCTGCTACTGGCGCTCACGCTGACGTTTGCCGTCGTGAGCGTAATAGAGCTCTTCGCGCCGCAAGGCATAGGCCTCTTCACCAGCGACGCAGACGTGATTGATGTTGGCGTCCGGTTCGTGCGGGTCAATCTGTACTTCGCCCTCTTCAATTGCGTCAACCACGTGTTGGCCGGCGCGCTGAGGGGCCGGGGCGACTCGCTGGGCCCCATGGTCATCATGCTGAGCTGCTTCGTCGCCCTGAGGCAGACCTACCTGTTTGTGATGGCTAACTTCATAAGCAACACGCCCGCCACCATTGGCTTTGGCTACCCAGTTGGGTGGATGTCGTGCTGCGTGGTGGAGGTCACCTACTTCTACCTGCGCTGGAATCGCAGGGAACGCCGCGAGGCGCTGGCCGGTTGAGCCGGACCAACGCCTCGTGTCAAAAGGGAAACGTCCCCATTTGTCATCCCCCTTTGTCACACGGCAGCATAGTCCAGCTTGTCCAGCTCCAAGAGGGTAAGAATGTAAACCTTGAGCGCAACCTGCAGCTGCCTCACGCTGAAGCCCTCGTCAGGACCATGGAGCATGCCCACGAAGTCCGGCATGTCCTCCGTCAGGTCGTCCAAGCCGAACCCCACGGCGTTCCTGAACATGCGCGCAAAGGTCGTTCCGCTTATGACCTCCGGCTCGTCCTGGTGTCCAAGCACGGAGTTGCTCACGTCAACGCAGGTGCGCACCGCCTGGGAGTCCGCGGAGATGAAGAAGGAGTCGGAGGCCTTGTCGACCTCGATCGTGGCCCCAGCGGCTTCCGCGCGCAGGGCAACCGCAGCGTGCACGGCCTTCCAACTCGTGTTCCCCGGGAAACGACAGTCAATCGTCAGCACGAACCTGCCATCGCACTTGCGAATGGTGCCACCAACCGCCGTCAGGGCGCCGAAGGTCTGATCCTGGCAGGCCATCCCCAGTGCCTCGCCGTATGAGTCCGCAAAGACATCGGCCAGGAAGCCGAAGAAGGGCTTCTCGCATTCCTGCAAGACGTCGTTCTGGAGCAGGTACTGCACCAAGAGGCCAATCGCGTTCACGGCCTCCTCCGGCTCTGCGGCATGCCCGGCCTTGCCAAATGCCGTCACCTCGTAGACGCCATCCTCCTTGCGCACCGCAATGCGGCCCGGTGCGCCATCGGCGGCAGAATCCTCGGTCTCGAAGCCCGGCATCCAGCAGGACTCCAGCTCCTTGCTGCACCGCACGGTCACGGTAGCCTTGCCTGGTACGGCGTTGGAGACGCTTCCGCCTTGGAAGTCCAGCACCGCCCCCTCGCACGGGGCGCTGGTCACCGTGACGGCATACATGCCCTTCTCACCGTTGGTCACCGGGAAGTAGACGTCGGGCACCAGGCAGAAGAGTGGCTCCTCGTTGCGGGAGAGGTACTGGGGAATGTCGTGCATGCCCGTTTCCTCGTTGCAGCCGAAGAGCAGGCGCAGGTCGTGTCGAAGACCGCCGTGCTCTCGCAGGTAGCGTGCGGCATACAGCGTGACGATGGCGGCGTTCTTGTCGTCATCCGTGCCTCGGCCGATGAGCCAACCATCCTTCTGGGTCATGGTGAAGGGCGGGAAGTGCCAGCCGTCCCCCGCTGGCACAACGTCCACGTGAGCGATGGTCGCCAGGTGGCCCGGAAGGCCCGCGCTACCGGGCATGCTGGCGTAGCCAACGTAGCCCTCCCCGTCGTTCGTCGCGAACCCAAACCTGTTCGCGATACCGAGCGCCTGGTCCAACGCGCGGCGGACCTCGCGCCCGTACGGCGCGCCCTCCTCGGGCTCCCCCTCTGTGCTGGGGATGGCAATCAGATCGCCAAGGTCATCCAGCATCTGCGGCAGGGAGTCCCGCACATACGCATCCACGTCCTTCAGGAGTTCCGAATCGAATGTCATGCCACTGCCCCTTCCCAAGCAACGTATTCCAAACAGAGAGGGGCACGACGAAGCCACTTCATCGCACCCCCCGAGTTCGCTGCGGCCTGAAGGCCTACGCCTCTTCCGCTTCCTCCTTGCCACGCTTGCTGCGGAAGTACAGGTAACCAAGGAGGATGGTGATGCCGATGGACGTGGCCTCGCCAATGTCGCTGAGCCACTCGATGCCCAGGTTCTTGATCACAAACCAGATGATGACCGACGGAATGAGCCAGATCAGGGTCTTCTTCCAGCCAGACTCCTCAACGCGGAAGGAGAGCAGCGTACCAATGAGGGCGGGAATGACGTACGAGAGGGCCTTGAGGATGACGGGAGGCAGCAGGGGTACGAAATAGCTGCCGGTCAGGATGACGATGGTCAGGATGATCAGGTTGACGAAGACGGAGAAGCCAATGCAATACGCGCTGAGAATCTGCCCACGCGGGGTGTTGGCGTCTACGCCAAAGCGCTTGAGAACGGAGCGCTGAACCGGCAGGCGGACGTTCTTGCAGTTGCCCGCAAGGTAGGACATGTACGTGCCAGCGGCGCCCAGCATGGGGTAGTAAATCAGCGGCTCCGTGATCCACATGCCTATGCAGAGCGCGAAAAGCGTTGCGGCAACGGTCACGTAGTAGTAGCCGGCGACCTGCCAACCCTTCACGAAGTACATGTAGAAGACGGGCAGGAAGCTCAGAACCAGAGCGATGCAGAGGGTAGTGCGGCCAATGCGGTGGACCCTCGTGGAATAAGGCCCGTTGAAGTCCTCGCGAATGGCCTCCTCCTCGGCGGAATCTGCGGTGGCAGCAGTCTTGTTCTCATCCATGGTGGCTCTCCTCTCCTACGCAACCAGGGTGTCGACGATGGTGGCGGCGGCCATGCCGCCGATGAGCGCGATGCCAAGCACCCAGTCGCCCAGCTTCTCCGCGCCGGTCTTCTGGATGATCCAAGAGATCAGCAGCGAGGTGCCAAGGCCGGCAAAGATGCCCGCGGTGTTCGCCACCGAGTCCGTGGCCGTGTTCAGACCCCAGTAGCCCATGAAGCCGAGCTCGGCAGTCATGCCCAGGATGGGCAGGAAGGAGTGCTTCTTGGTTGCCTGCTTGGTGGCCAGCTTGTCCATGGGCTTCAGGGAGAAGATCAGGTTCAGCATGTAGGGAGCGCTGCCCAGGATCATGCCGAAGATGCAGCAAACGAACACGCCCTCAGTGAAGCCCTGGCCGCCAAGCTCCACGCCCAAGGCATCCGTCACCACGTTTGCGAGCCACAGCTCATAGTCGGCGGCGCCGATGACGCCCGTGCGCATCCAGGTGACCGCGGGGCCAACCAGGTTGATCATGGCAATGACAACCACGACCACGGAAAGCGATGGTCCGATGGTCGCCACCGAGCTGATCTTGCCGATCTCGCGCAGCTCCTCCTTGCTGTAGAGGTTGTGCTTCCTGTTGAACTTCAGAGCGTTCCTCATGAAGAGCAGCGCCTGCACACAGACGAACCCCAGCAGGATGCAGGCGAATGGCCACACAACCCGGGTGACGTTTGCCACGACCTCGCTCATTACCTTCCCCTCCACTTTCTTCCCGTCCCGATTCCCTCTCTGGCTTCTCGGAACTCCTAACTTGTTATTGAATATAACAACAAGTTCCAACAAGTCAACATAGATATTCCATAAACGCGGTTAATAAATGGTTACGTTGTTATATACGAAGACAACCTAGTATGGAGGTTGGAGCACTGGGCTACTGCAGGTAATGGAAGTGCCTCTCATAGATCTGCGCCACGAAGCGCAGGTGGTCCTTCATATAGAAGTAGGCGAACTCCGGGTCGTGCTCGCGAATGGCACGCATGATGCGCTTATGCTGCTCAAGCACCTGGGCCGATATCTCGTCCTGCTTCTCGGGCGAGAGAACACCCCGCGGGGCATGGCCCTCCTCCATGCTGATTAGGTGGTCGTATATCTGGAGCAACTCGCCGTTGGCCAACACCTCGATCAGCGCCCGATGGAAGTCATTCGAGACAGCCGCGTCTTGCGACGCCTCCCCACCTCTTAGCGCGGCCTCCAGTCGGGCAACGTCCTTCTCTGACGCTGTCTTCGCCACCTGGCGTGCGACTTCTGGCTCCAGCATGAGCCTGATTTGCTCGACGGCATGAAAGTTCTCCACGTACTCGTCCACATATGCCGCCAGGCTCTGGTCCTCGGCAACCGACTCCGCATCGAAGACCACAACGCTGTTCTTGCCCTGGTTGGTCTCGATGAGGCCCATCTCCGAGAGGATATGGATGGCGCGCCGAACAGTGATGCGACTGACCCCCATGGAGTCTATGAGTTCCTTCTCCGACGGCAAGGGCTCCCCCTTCTTGTACCGCCCCGAGATGATCTGGTTCCTCAGTTCCCTGACCACCTGCTCATAAAGGGGAGTATTTCGGGATGCCATGCCGTACCTCCGGTCTCATTGTTGCCCTTCGACATACGATACCGTCTTTAGGGAGGCAATGTAGAGCGCGGCGACGACGCTGAGCACGGAGGCTGCACCGCAGGTGAACCATCCGGCAGTCCAGTGGCCGGACGTACCCAAGAGCACGCCGACCACCGCCGGCGCAATGGGGTTGGGCACGTTGGACGCACCCGAGCAGAAGGAGGTTGCGCTGACCAGCTCGCGCGGGGAATAGACCATGCCCGGGAGCGCCCAGAACACCCCTGCGGACCACGAGGCGCCGAACATCATTGCGCAGGACGAGAGCGAGAGGGCGGCGATGCCCCGCCCCGCAGTCGCAGGCAGGGCGACCGCGGCGACGGCGCTCAGAACGTAGCCAGAAAGAAGCACGATGCTCCTGGCACGCAGGGGGCGAGGCGACTTGGAGGCAAAGTAGTCCGACACGGCTCCGCCCAAGATGGACGAGACCACGGTGATGACACTGATGCATAGCATCAGGTTTCCCGCCTGACCGTACGAGTAGCCAATCTCCTGGGCATACACCGACAAGTCAACGGTAACCGCCTGCGTGACCCACGTGTTCGCAACAAGAGTGATGACCAGCATCCAGGTGACGGGCTTCCTCAGAATATCCGCGTAGCCGACCCTTCCGGTCGGCTTGTCCTGTGCCGCCCCTCCCTCGGCCAGCTTGTGGAAGGCCGGGTTCTCGCGCACCACGAGAAGCACTGGAATCGCCGTCACCAGGCACATGCAGCCCACGATGTAGAAGGAGGCGCGCCAGCCAAAGGCGGGCACGATCTTCCCCACCACCCACGCACCGACACCAGCACCCGCCGAAAAGCTCCCGTTGAAGATGGCGGTTGCGAGCCCGCTGGCGCTGGGGGTTATCCACTGCGTGATCACGGCCAGGTACAGGGGGAACGCGATTGCATTGAGGCCCTGCATGGCCTTGAACGCGAAGAAGAGAGGCAAGTTGTGAAGCGTCACAGCCACGGGAACCAAGAACTGAGACCCCACCTGAAAGAAGACCCCCAACAGAATCGTGCGTCTGAGGCCCAGCTTGCTGTATATAGCACTGGAGAGGAACATGCCGGTGACCAGGCAGACGGCACGCATGGTGTCTGCGAGAAGTACCGTCTGCCGAGGGACGTCCATGACCCCCGCCAGCTCGTTGGTCACCATGCTGAACTGGGTGACGGCCGCCGGGAAGCAGATGCCCATCAGGGACAGCAGGACGACCAGCAGCCAGGGGTAACAGTGCTTTTGGGTAAGGCTCATGCGCGCACGCCCCTCAGCTCCGCCACGGCGGAGGCTATGGACTCCAAGCCCTGAATCAGCTGACGCCTGGGACACGCGATGTTCAGGCGGATAAAGCCCTCCCCGCCACGACCGTAGTGGGCACCACTGTTCACGCCGGCACCCCTGTTGAGGATGGCGGCCACCAGCTCCCCAGACGTCCGCCCCAGGAAGGTTAGGTCAATCCACATGAGGTAGGTTCCCTCCAGGGGCGTGACCACCGCCTCCGGAACGCGCTGCCGCATGAACTCCCGGACCAGCTCGGCATTGCTCGCGAGGTACTGGTTCTGCTCGTCCACCCACTGGGCCCCGCCGTCGTAGGCAGCCGCACAGGCGGTGAGACCCAAGGTGTTCGCGCAGAACATGTAGCGCGAGTACAGCCAGCCCTGGTATTTCTCACGTAGCAAAGCGTTCGCAATCACGATGTTCGAGGTCTCAAGACCGGCGATGTTGAAGGTCTTGCTCGGCGCGGTGCATATGACCACCCGGTCGCTCTCGTCCGTCAGGACACCTAGGGTCACATGCTTATATCCAGGCATAATAAGATCCCAATGGATCTCGTCAGAGACGAGAATCACGCCGTACGCCCTGCACAGGTCTCGGACGCGCGTCAGCTCTTCTTCGGACCACACGCGCCCCACGGGGTTGTGCGGACTGCAGACCAGCAGCATCGAGGCACCGTCGGCGAGCTTGCGCTCCAGGTCGTCGAAGCCCATGCGGTAACTGCCGTTCCCTTCGCGCACGAGCTCATTGTGAACGCTGACGCAGCCGTTGGCTGCGATAACGGACTCGAAGGGGTCGTACAGAGGCGTCTGAGAAACGACCTTGTCGCCCGGCTTCAGGAAGGCCGCAATGGCAGCGTTCACCGCAGGCACCACGCCTGACGTGGAGGTGATCCATTCCGGCTGGATCTTCCAATCATGGCGCTTGTCGAACCAGCGCACGACCGACGAGAGATAGGCCTCGTCCAGGTCCGTGTAGCCCAGCACGCCTCGGTCTATGCGTGCATGAAGCGCGTCCGCCACCACCCGGCACATGGGGAAGTCGGCGTCCGCAATCGAGAAGGGCAGGACATCCGGATTGCCAAGCTCCTGCTGACGGAAGTCCCACTTGATGCACGCGGTGCCAATGCGGTCTACTCCCTTGTCGAAATCTGTGTCCATGCCTTCCCCCTTGATACTGCGATTGGCTGCTCCGTGCCTGTACGCACGCTAGTGGGGATTGTCCCACTTGTTATGTTGCATAACAAGTCAGATTTCATCGAGATTATGCCATGCAAACGTCGCCCCTCTCCAACCTTCATTGGAGAGGGGCGACAAGCTAACGCCGGATATCTGATGAGGCAGAATGTACGTGTCAAAAGGGAAACGTCCCCTTTTGTCATGCAAGGGCGTCGATGACCTTGGTACCCATGGCCTCCGTGCCCAGGATGCGGTCCTGGGGCGTGGACGCATCCGCAATGTCCACGGTGCGCCAGCCGTCGTCCAGCACGCCCTCCACCGCGGCAGCAAGCGCGTTTGCCGCCTCGTCCATCTGGAAGCTGTAGCGCAGCATCAGCTCCACGGAGAGAATCTGCGCCAGCGGGTTGGCGATGCCGCGTCCCGCGATGTCCGGCGCGGACCCGTGGCTGGGCTCGTACAAGGCCGTGCCGTCGCCCAAAGAGGCACTGGCCAACATGCCCAGCGAGCCCGTGAGCATGGAGGCCTCGTCAGACAGGATGTCACCGAAGGTGTTCTCCGTCACCAGCACGTCAAACTGGCGCGGATTGGCCACCAGCTGCATGGCCGTGTTGTCCACCAGCATGTCCTCGCTCTTCACATCGGGGTACTCGGCCGCGATGCGGTGGGTGACCTCGCGCCACAGGCGGCTGGTCTCCAGCACGTTGGCCTTGTCAACGGAGATGACGTGGCGCTTCCGGCGCATGGCGGCGTCGTAGGCCCAGCGCACCACGCGCTCTACCTCGTACTCGGAGTACTCCATGGAGTCCACGGCCTTCTGGCCCGTGCCGCCACCGTACGCGGCACCCGCCACGTTGTGCTCGCGGTCGTGGCGGCCAAAGTAGAGGCCACCGGTCAGCTCGCGAACGATCAGCAGGTCAGAGCCGTTGAGAACCTCCGGCTTGAGGGTACTGGCCCCGATGAGCGCCTGGTACACGCGCACCGGCCGCAGGTTGAGGTAGAGGCCCAGCTGCTTGCGAATGCCCAGAAGCCCCTGCTCCGGTCGGACGGGACTGGTGGGGTCATCCCACTTGGGCCCGCCGACGGCCGCCAGCAGCACGGCGTCAGCCGCCTTGGCAGCATCGAGCGTGGCCTGAGGCAGCGCCGTGACCTCCTCGCCCGCGGCACGCGTCGCGTCTATGGCCGCGCCGCCGATGAGATGATCCTGGCAAACGAAGTCCACGTCGTAGGCCTGGCCAATTGCCGCCAGCACGCGCTTGGCCTGGGCCATGATCTCTGGGCCGATGCCGTCGCCGGGCAGGGTCACGATCTTGTACGTCTTGTTCGCCACGCTAGTCCTCCTTTGCGGCCATGATGCGCTTGGTGCGCGCCACCAGGCCGCCCTCGTTGATGATCTCCTGGATGAAGGGCGGGAAGGGCTGGGTGGTGAAGGTCTGGCCCGTGGTCTCATCCGTGATGGTGCCCGCGTCCGCGTCCACGCTCACCACGTCACCGTCCCTGATGGCGTCGCAGGCCTCCGGGCACTCCATGATGGGCAGGCCGATGTTGATGGCGTTGCGGTAGAAGATGCGCGCGAAGCTCCTGGCAATGACGCAGGAGACGCCGGCCGCCTTGATGGCCACGGGCGCGTGCTCGCGGCTGGACCCGCAGCCGAAGTTCTGGTCCGCCACAATGATGTCGCCCGGTTGCACGCGCTTCACGAAGGTGGTGTCCAGGTCCTCCAGGCAGTGCTTGGCCAGCTCCGCCGGGTCGGACGTGTTGAGGTAGCGCGCCGGGATGATGACGTCCGTGTCCACGTCGCGCCCGTATCTGAAAACAGTGCCCTTGAACTGCATGTTGTTCTCCTCAATCGGGGTCGGCGACGGCTGAAGGCAGCCGCGCGACACCCGCACGTGGTCTACTGAAGGTCGCTCGGCAGGGCGATGTGGCCCGCCACGGCGCTGGCCGCGGCCACGGCCGGGCTCGCCAGGTAGACCTCGGAGGTCGGGTCGCCCATGCGGCCCACGAAGTTGCGGTTGGTGGAGCTCACGCACCGCTCCCCCGCTGCCAGGATGCCCATGTAGCCGCCCAGGCAGGGGCCGCAGGTGGGCGTGGAGACCACGCAGTGCGCGTTCACGAACACGTCCATGAGGCCCTCGTGCACGCACTGCAGCCACACGCCCTGCGTGGCGGGGATGATGATGCAGCGCACGTTGGGGTTCACGGTGCGGCCGCGCAGGACCTCCGCCGCAGCGCGCATGTCCTCCATGCGGCCGTTGGTGCAGGAGCCAATGACGGCCTGGTCAATGGCTATGTGGCGGCTCTCCGCAACGGGGTGGGTGTTGCTGGGCAGGTGGGGCCAGGCAACCGTAGGCACGATGTCTGCCGCGTCTATCTTTATGACCTGCTTGTACTGTGCGTCCGGGTCCGGGTGGTACTCGGTGTAGGGGCGCTCCGTGCGGCCCTCCAGCCAGGCGCGGGCCGTGTCGTCCACCTCGAAGAGGCCTGCCTTGCCACCCGCCTCGATGGCCATGTTGGCAATGGTGAGCCGTCCCTCCACGCTGAGGTCGCGAATGGTGGAACCGGCGAACTCCATGGCGCAGTAGAGGGCGCCGTCCACGCCGATGAGGCCGATCACGTGCAGGATGATGTCCTTGGCACTGGCTCCGGCGGGCAGCTGGCCGTCAATCTGGAAGCGGATGGTCTCCGGCACCTTGAACCAGGCACGTCCTGTGGCCATGCCAACGCCGGCATCCGTGGAGCCCACGCCAGTGGAGAAGGCGCCCAGGCCGCCGTACGTGCAGGTGTGGGAATCCGCGCCGATGACCAGGTCACCCGGCCCGACCACACCCAGCTCCGGCAGAAGGGCGTGCTCGATGCCCATGCAGCCCTGCTCCCAGTAGTGGGTGATGCCCATCTGGTGGGCGAAGTCGCGCGTCACCTTGGTCTGCTCGGCGCTCTTGATGTCCTTGTTGGGCGAGTAGTGGTCCGGCACCAGGAAGATGCGGGTGGGGTCCCACACGCCAGCGCCAATCTGGCGCACGGTCTTGATCGCAATGGGGGCGGTGATGTCGTTGGCCAGAACGCCGTCCAGGTCGCACTCGATGAGCTGTCCGGGCACGACCTCGGACAAGCCGGCATGGGCGGCAAGGATCTTCTCCGCCATGGTCATGGGTCTAGGCATGGGTCTTCTGAGTCTCCTTCCAAGGCGTGGCGCGGCGGCACGGGTCTGGCCGCGCCACGGTAGGCGTGTTTGTTGGCGGGCAGCCGCGGGCTACTCCTGCGCCACCGCGACCTCCTTGCCGTCGCGCGAGCGCTGGGTGGTGATCATGCGGTTGATGGCGTTCACGTACGCCTTGGCGGACGAGACGATGATGTCCGTGTCGGCACCGCGGCCGCTGTAGATGCGGCCGTCCTGGCCCTCGATGCGCACCGTGACCTCGCCGATGGCGTCGATGCCGCGGGTGATGGCCTTGATCGCGAACTCCTGCAGGTCGCCGTGGACGGCCACGACCTCGTCCACGGCCTTGTAGGCCGCGTCGACCGGGCCGGTGCCCGTGGAGCAGACCACGTGCTTCACGCCCAGCTCGTCCGTGATGGTGGCGGTGGCGGTGGGCACCAGGGGGTCACCGCACGTGACCTGCAGCGCATTGAGCGTGTAGACGGCCGTGACCTCGCGCTGGCGCTCCTGGACCATGGACTCCAGGTCCTCGTCGAAGACCTCCTTCTTCTGGTCCGCGATCTCGAGGAAGCGCTGGTACACGTCGTCGAACTCGTCGTCCCTGAAGGTGTAGCCCAGCTCCGCCAGGCGGTGGCGCAGCGCGGCGTGGCCGGAACGGGCGGAGAGCACGATCTCGGACCCGGCGGCGCCCACGTCGGCGGGGTCGATGATCTCGTACGTGTCGCGCGCCTTGAGCACGCCGTCCTGGTGGATGCCGGAGCTGTGCGCGAAGGCGTTTGCGCCCACGATGGCCTTGTTGGCCTGCACGTTCATGCCCGTGATGCGGCTGACCAGGCGGGATGCGCGGGTGAGCTCGCGGGTCACGACGTCCGTGTGGGCGTTGAGCTCGTCGCCGTGCATCTTGAGCGCCATGACGACCTCCTCCAGCGCCGTGTTGCCCGCGCGCTCGCCCAGGCCGTTGATGGTGCACTCCACCTGCGTGGCGCCGTTCTTCACGCCCTCCAGCGCGAGGGCCGTAGCCATGCCCAGGTCGTTGTGGGTGTGGACGGAGATGGTGCAGTTCTCGATGCCGATGACGTTGTCCGCCAGGCTCTTGATGCGCGCGCCAAAGTCCTCGGGCAGCTGGTAGCCCGTGGTGTCGGGGATGTTGATGACGGTGGCGCCCGCGTTGACGGCGGCCTGCACCACACGGATCAGGAAGTCCTGGTCCGCACGGCCGGCGTCCTCCGCGTAGAACTCGACGTCGTCCACGTACTGCTTGGCGTACTTGACGGCGTGGATGGCGCGCTCCACAACCTGGTCCTCCGTCAGACGGAGCTTCTCGTGAATGTGCTGGGGCGAGACCCCCAGGCCGGTGTGGATGCGCGGGCGCTTGGCCGTCTTGAGCGCCTGGGCGGCGCGGTCGATGTCCTTGTCGACGGCGCGAGTCAGACCGCAGACCACGCAGGAGTCCCCCGCCAGGCGGCCAATCTCCTGCACGGAGCGGAAGTCGCCAGGGCTGGAGATGGGGAAGCCGGCCTCGATCACGTCCACGTTCATGCGGATGAGCTGCTGCGCAATGATGAGCTTCTCCTCCGTGTTCATGGAGGCGCCGGGGCTCTGCTCGCCGTCGCGGAGGGTGGTGTCAAAGATGGCAATCTTGCGGGTCATGTGGGTCTCCTTTTGTCTTTGCGTCCGGGCTCGACCGGACGAGAGGTACCGTTGTATCTCTTGCGCCGCGGCAGCGCGCCTGGCGGCGCCACGCCAACAAAAAGTGCGGCCCGCAGGTCGCACTCGTAACAACGCGTCAGGCTGGGCATGTGGCGGTATGCGGCCGCCGACCCTTAGGCCTGCGCGTCTAGGCTAGGTTAAGAATAATGCTGGAGAGCATGCGGGCAGCAAGGGACGTGGCGCCTGCAACGGTGTGCTTGGTAGCTGCCATGATGTTCGTCCCTCCCTCTGTGCCTCGCGCTCTTTCTCAGCATGACCGAGTGTGCCACACCGCACCGCCGCGAAACGCGTCCGTTTCACAAGCGAAACAATTGCGGTGCGAGGCGGTTCGGTGGCAGCATCCGCCTCGCGAAACACGGCGCTGCCAGAACCCGCCACAGGCTACGCCTCGCCCGCCATGGCGTCGCTGTAGCCAATGAGCAGCGTTAGCGCAAAGGTCACCACCATGCCCAGGGCTATGCCCACGACCTCCTGCCATCCGCACGCGCCCCACAGAGCCGGCAGCGTCACGAACGAGGTGGTGATGAGGGCGTTTATCCGCATGCCGAAGCTGGCCACAAAGGCACCGCACACGCCGCTGCCCACCAGCATCATGGCGAAGGGGCGCTTGTACTTGAGAAGCACGCCGTAGATGGCGGGCTCCGAGATGCCGCCAATCCACACGGTGAAGAGGGTCTCCGTGCAGAGGGAGCGCAGCTTGGGCAGGCGGGTCTTCAGAAGCACCGCCAGCACCGCCGCGCCGATGGCGAAGTTGGAGCCTGCCGTCACGGGCAGGATGAAGTCGTAGCCCAGCGTGGCCATGTTGGAGATGATCACCGGAACCAGCGCCCAGTGCAGGCCGAAGATGATCATGACGGGCCAGATGGCGCCCATCACGAAGCCGGCGACGATGGGCGCGACGTCGAAGAGCCAGAGAAGTCCCTCGGCCACGAGGTCCGCGATCAGGTTGGCGACGGGGCCCACCGCCAGAAGCGTGACTACGCTGGTGATGAGCAGCGTCAGCGTGCCGCCGAAGAGTCCGCGGACGGTCTCTGGCAGCTTGGCCATGGGCTTCTCAACCCAAGACTGGAAGTACACGGCAAGGATGATGGGGATGACGGACTGCAGGTAGCCGGAGCCGGGCAGCTGCACAGGGATGCCGAAGAAGGTGGGACCACCCGCGTCCGCGAAGGTGGTGGTGAGCGCCTGGATGTCCGGGTGGCAGAGGAAGGCCGCCACGGCGATGCTGATCCACTTGTTGCACTTGAAGCGGTCGGCCGCGGTGAGGGCGATGACCAGCGGCAGGAACTGGAAGAGGCCGTCGCCGATGGCGTTGATGATCACATAGGTGGAGCCCGCGGTGTCCAGCCAGCCGAAGGAGCTGCAGCATGCCGCCACCGCCTTCATGAGGCCGGCCGCGCTGAAGGCGCCCAGGAAGGGCATGAAGATGGACGAGATGACGTTGATGAGCTTGCCGATGACGCCCGTGGGTTGGGCGGGGCCGGGCGCGGCGCCTGCCTGGGGGCCCTCGGCGGCTGGTGTGACCTGCGGTGCGTTCTTGTCGTCTGCCATCTTGCGCTCCATTCCTAGGGACACCCGCGTGGCGGGTTACATGCCTCAAACGTTAGCAAACAGAAAGAGGACGCCCGGGTGGACGGGCGCCCTCTGGAACACCTTGGAACGGTCGTAGCGCCTGCTCGCCATGTTGCACACGAAGTCGATCTCCAGCTGCTTGCGGTGGCGACTCCCGTCCTCGCCCTTCTCGACATGCTCGACCACGCCGACGTCCACGCTGTAGCCGCGGCAGACAAGTTCGTTGTACAGGGCGTTCTCCATCAGGTGGGTCTCCTCCTGCTGGCGGAAGTTTAGCCGTGCGTTGCGCAGCCCCAGGTCCTCGTAGTAGTACTTCCTCTGGGCACCTATGTACTTGCACCCCTTGACGTCGTAGCGCGAGGCCTCCTCCACGAGAAACGCGTCCTTCAGGTAGTCTATGTAGGCTCGGACGGTCTTGTCGTCAATCGACCCCATGCCCCTCGAAGCGAAGGTGTTCACCAGGTTGGTCGGGTTTGTCAACGAGCCGACCGACGAGGCGAGGACGTCGACCACGTTGCCGATAGCGGTGCTCCCCCGGAGGCCGAAGCGCTCCACGATGTCATCGATATAGACCTTGTCCATGAGGCCCGTGAGATAGTCCGCCTTGCCCTGGTCCGACGCAAAGGACAGGATGTGCGGGAGCCCTCCGAACGCAACGTAATCGAGCCATGCGTCCTCCGCCGTACCGCCGTGAGCCGGCAGGTACTCGGAGAAGCTCAGGGGCCTCACGCGAATCTCGTCCCCACGGCCGCGAAACTCGGTCCGCACGTCGGAGTACAAGGGCTTTGAGTTGCTACCCGTGACGTAGACGTCGACGTTCCCGCGACGTAGGAGCCCGTTCAGCACCCCGTAGACCCTCGGGGGGTTGTCACGGTCGGCAAGCTCCTCTCTGGTGATGGCATACTGCACCTCGTCGATCATGACGTACGACATGCCCCTCTCGCCATCCAGCCGAGACCCGATATATTCCCTTAGCTTGCCGGGATCTCTAAGCGCGGCGTTCTCGTCGTCATCAAGAGCAATCTGGATAATCCTGTCTGCGGGTGCGCCGGTCTCCATCAGCCGCTCGGCGTACAGGTCGAACAGCAGGTAGGTCTTGCCGCAGCACCTGATGCCCGTGATAATCTTGACCGACCCGTTCTCCCTGCGCTCCTCGAGCTTGTCCACATATGACTGGCGTTCGATCCTCATGAATCTTCTACTCCGACTTTGCGTGATTGTGCGCGTGTTTTCGGAATGGTATAGGGCATCACGTGGCACCGGGACAACGCATGAGAGTCTAGCGAGGTTGGCTTCCCAGGCAATTCTGCCCTCCACAGGAACCCGGCGGGCGCACACAGACGAAGTCGAACAGATTGAGGGTCAGCATCTGGGCAGTATATGGCACTCAGCCCCATCTATTACACAGATGTAATGAGAGGAGGACAGTGCATGTGGACCGAGAGAGACGAGATGATGGAACTCGCTCCGGCACCCGGAAAGAAGCTCCGAGTCTTCTCGTTCACGATCTGGTCGTGCGGACGGGCGGTCTTGGCCACCACGGTGCCGTCCTCGGCAAAGAGCACCGCCTTGGTGCCCTGCGTGGACTGGTCCACCGAAAGGACGAAGGTACGGGACATGCTTTCCTCCCAACAACTGGTTCAAGGAACGGGGCCAGAGACCTGGCCGCGGTTGCGGCCAAGGCCCCTGGCCCCTTTGGTTCGGGCTCTTTTGCGTGGGCGCCCCACCCGCGGCGGCCTAGGCGCGGGCGAGGAGCTCCTCGGCGGACTTCGCGATGCCCGCGGCGTCCTCATCTGCGTTGCCGCGCACCCAAGTTGCCTTGTTGAACTCGAAGGGGCGGCAGTCCTCCGTGTACACGTCCTCCACGGGGTTGCGGCCCACGCGCAGCTAGGCGCACTTGTCATCCTTGAGCAGGGCCTTTATGAGCTCTGCCGTCTGGAAGCGGTCGCTGGGCACGTACACGCGCATGTTGGGGATGGCGCTCGTGGCGGCCAGGTCCTGCGTGGAGTGGTGGCTCATGCCCAGCGCGCCGTAGCTCACGCCGCCAGAGATGCCGATGAGCGTGACGTTGGTATCGGAGTAGGCGCAGTCCACCTTGCACTGCTCGTAGCTGCGCGTGGTGAGGAAGCTGGCCGGGCTGGCGGCAAAGGGCTTCTTGCCGCAGGAGGCAAGGCCGGCGGCAATGCCCACCTCAACGGACTGCTCTGTGGTGGGGTTCGACAACATGCCCATCTGCGAGGACATCGTTCCCACGGATGAGACAGGGGGACGCACCTTTTGTCTCATTTGAATGAGACAAAAGGTGCGTCCCCCTGTCTCACAGTGCGGGAGGGCGCAGCGAAATCCCCTCACGCACGCGAATCTCCTGGTCGGGGATGTCCAGCAGGTACGAGCCGCACGCGTTTACGATCGTCGTCCCATACGGGTGCTCCATCGTACGCTGGAAGGATCCGTACTCCCTGTGCACGTGACCATGCACAAAGTAGCGCGGCCTCAGGCGGTCAAGCAGCAGGTTGAAGCACTTGAAGCCACGGTGCGGGAAGTCATCCTTGTCGCCATATCCGCGCACGGGGGCATGCGTCACAACAACGTCCGCCCCGCCCGACGCTTGGGCAAGCAGAACCATCATCCCCACCCGCCGGAGCATCTCGCTCTCAGAGAAGCCATACACGCGGTCGTTGTAGCGCAGGGAGCCGCCAAGCCCCAGTATGCGCAGACCACGAAAGTCACGAAGGCAGCCATCGATGTCCACGCACCCAAGCGGTGGCGCACTCTCGTACGCCACGTCGTGGTTACCGCGGACGTACGCCAGCGGCACGTTGGAAAGGGAGACGATTCCCTCCAGGTACCAGGCCGGCAAGTCGCCGCACGAAACCACCAGGTCCACGCCTTTCATGCGCTCGGCGTCATAATGCTCGTAGAGCCACCCCTCCTCCACGTCAGCAATGAACAGAATCCTCATGGCTTCTGTACCTGGGGATCAACGGGTATGAGCCCACTCACGGCAACCTCGCCTACGCGGTCCTGCGCAATCTCGCGGGGCTCGGGGAGCCTGCCAACCACGTTGTGGTTGAGCCAGCTCATCCGCACGATCTTCTCTCCAGAGAGGCGCGGACTGCCCTCCGGCTGGACCACGCCATCTTGGCTGACCAGCCTGCCGGCGAAGGGGTGCATCCCGCCCGAAAGGAGCGACTGCCGCAGCACCTCAATCAGCCTGCGCTGGTCGGTTCCCACCTTCTGGTCCAGCCGCACATCCACGACTCCCTCCCTCATGCCCCACCAATAGTTGAGAGCCCGCTCCTTCAGCCGCGCAGGGTCGCGGCGCCAAGAGTCGCTCCTGATGGACTGCACTATGAGTTCGTAGAAGCGGCCCCAGGCAAACACCGGCTGCGCCATACACACCACCTCGTCCGTCCAAGCGGCAGTGCCAGACGCAGGCACGCACA
The DNA here is from genome assembly GCA_900314495.1 of uncultured Olsenella sp. GTDB lineage: Bacteria > Actinomycetota > Coriobacteriia > Coriobacteriales > Atopobiaceae > Olsenella_K. The sequence continues at coordinate 30,276 of OMVJ01000005.1, read as the reverse complement.
GCCCCCAGGGTTCGTCGGGCAAGGTGGGCTCGGGATAGTCTCGGAACTCCACGACGTCTACGCCGTCTTCGCCCAGCTCGCGCTTCCATTCGTACGGAGCCGCCGAGAGCCACTTCAGGTACACCCGGGCACCGGGGTCAATCATGGACACGCCAATGGCAAAAGCGTTGATTTCCGCCGTGCTGCTGAACACCGGCGTGTCCGCCACGTACCCAATGCGGTGATTCGTGGTCAGGCACGCGGCGAGCGCCCCCAGCAGAAACTTTGCCTCAAAGAGGCGGGGGTAGTACATGCGCAACGCCTCATGGCTCATGCTGACAGAGCAGTTGATGTAATCCCTGCCGGGATGCGCCAAGGCAGAACGCAGCGCGAACTCCGCCTGCATACCCGAAGTGGTGACTATGAGGTCATCGTCGTCGGCGAGCGCGGCATCCAGAGCACGGGCAAAGGCCTCTGACGTTGCACAATCGCAAAAGCGCAGGGTCTCCACTTGGTTGGACAGGCGATCCTCAAGCTCCAGACGGCCCTTCTCGTGCTGGGCATCCCACCCGTCGGTAGCGGGGTCTTTATCGTAAAGGAAGGCAACGCGGAAGGGGCGCGGAGACACAACTGCTGCGTACAGGTCGCGTATGCCCGGAACAGCGACGACAGGCTTGGGGCCCGGCTCCTCCAAATAGGCAATCTTGTCTCCCCCGCCTGAGACCTTAAGCTCGCCCCAAATGTGGCTGACGCGCTCCGCCATGGTGCGCCCGTGCACGTTCCCCACGTCATCGGCACCATATATGTCCAGGTAGGCAAGGAAGGCGTCACCTGGACATACGTCCACGGAACCCCCGCCACATGACTCGAGGGCACAGACGAACTCGCCGAAGCCCGACCGCAGACGGTTCACCGCCTCCTCGCCCCACGGGCTCGTCAGGTCGTGGCCCATCAGACGGGCAAGTCGGGCGTACCCCCCTTCCCGAGAGAACTCCATGCCATAGATGGGTGCCACGGCATAGAAGCGCAAGAACTCCTGGTACACCCGGTATTCCAAGCTGTCCTGCGGCATGGGCAGCACGCGGACCACGTTGGCCGCTATGCTGGGCGCCCCGGCATGCCGCAGGACAGACACGCGCTTGTTGCCTTCCTGCACATAGAAGTGCTGCAGGTACTCGTAAGCCACTATTGCGTCGTGTATGCCTTCCTCGTACTGAGCCTCCAGCAGGCGGCACCACTTGTCCGCGAACTCGGAGGAGGGGTCCAAGAGCGGCATGAACCCGCACGAAAAGGCATCCTGTCTGCCACGCGTCTTGGTTCCCGCTACAAGCCTGAGGGGAATCTCCCGTACGCCAACAGAGACCTCACCCCGTGTGCCCTGCCCATGCAGAATGTCGTCCAGGGCAGGCGGGTAGGGAAACCGCCCGGCCGCAGCCGCACGCTGCACCTCGCGAAGTCCCTCCTTGCGTGCCTTCACATACTCGTCCCGCACCATGGTGCCCCTCCGCCCTAGGCGTCCAGCCGCGTCACGCCCGTCGCACGAATGTTGGTGGGATACACGTTGCTTCGACCCACGTAATCCGAGATGTAGTCCACGTACGCCTCAGTGCTTGCCTTGGGTACGACGCACATAATCACGCCGGCGAAGCCGCCCCCGTGCAGCCTGCAGGCACCGTCGTCAATGCGCGAGAGGAAGAGCTCGGTCAGCGCCAACGCCATGGGAATGGGTTGCTCGGCTACGCTTCCGGTGACGGCAGCGTTCTGCAGCCACTTCCAGGAAGAGTTGCCCGAGGCGGTAATGATGCCCAGCACGCGTTCGGGCTCAGCGGAGCGGATGGCAGCCACGGCCTCGTCCACGCGGCGGCACTCCTCAAAGTAGTGAAGCGCCCGCAGCACGGGGCGGTCGCCGCACGTCTCGCGCAGCCTGGGCAGGTCTGCCAGCAGGGTGCTCTCGTCCGTCTGACAGAGGTTCGTCTTGCCCAGTGCCGCCGCCACTGCATGCATCTCGTCCGGAACCGAGGAATACTCCGCCGAAAGGTCTGCGTGGCCCTTGCCGGTGTTGGTGATCACAAGGTCGTACCCCAGCTGATCAAAGCCAAAGTCCACGGGCTCCACGCGCACGCCGTTGGAGAAGTCAAGCAGGATGGTGCCGCCCACCGCGCACGCCATCTGGTCCATGAGCCCGGAGGCCTTGTTCCACCAGACGTTCTCCGCATACTGGCCTATCCGCGCATAGTCCTCGTGGGCAATCGCGTCGCCGCAGAACAGGTGGTTGATGACCTCGCACACGAGCATCTCGAAGGACGCAGAAGAGCTCACGCCCGCGGAGGGGATAACCTCAGACGAGACGCACGCGTTGAAGCCACCTACGGTGTAGCCGCGCCTCTGGGCGGCCTCGATCATGCCGGCAACAAGCGACGGCGTTCCCTGGCAATGCGGAGTCTGGCTCAGGTTCGCCGTGTCCACGCGCGTGGGCTCCGCGTACCCCTCGCTCACAATAGTCACGATGCCGTCATCCGTTGGTGCGGCGGCACAGATGGTGTCCATGGTGATGCTCGCAGCCAGGATGCGGCCGCCGTTGTGGTCGGTGTGGTTGCCGATTATCTCTGACCGCCCTGGGGACGAAAAGTACATGGGTACCGGGGCATCCGCACCAAACGTCTGGGCGTAGCCCTGGGCTAGGGCCTCAAAGCGGCCGGCCGCCTCGTCCGCGCTCGCACCGTATACCCGTACCAGCTCGTCGTGCGTTGGCATTCTCATGTCCACTTACTCCGTTTCCATCACTTTTTGAATGAATCGCGCAAGCCCCTCGTTGCCTTCCGGGGTGTTTGGGTACACCGCGCACTGCTCCAGAACCTGCGCGAAGACAAGGCCGATCTCCTGCTCAAGAACACTGCCAAGGGCGTCGCGGCCCTCTTGGCTCAAGTGCGATACCTGGTTCGGTCCGTACTCGGGATGCTTGCGTACCACCTGAGCCGCCCACGCAGCATGTGACGCAATCTCGGGCACGCTCGCGGGGTCTCCCCCTTGGAGGATGACCTCCTCCAAGCGGCTCATCTCGCCCACAAGCCGCGCCGGCAGCACCGCCAGACCCATGACCTCAATGAGGCCAATGTTTTCCTTCTTGATGTGCCACAGCTCCTCGTGGGGATGGTACACGCCCAGCGGGAACTCCTCGGTCGTGAGGTTGTTGCGCAGCACCAGGTCCAGCTCGTACTCCTGGCCGCGACGCCGGGCAATGGGGGTGATGGTGTTGTGGGGTACCCCGTCCGTCTCTACGTAGATGTTCGCCGCCTCGTCCGTGTAGCCGCGCCACGCATCCAGGATGCGGGATGCGAGCGCCACCATGTGCTGGGGAGAGGTGCTGTTGAGGCGTATGACCGACATGGGCCATTCCACAATGCCCGCGCGCACGTCGGGGAAGCCGGGGAAGCTCAGCTCCTGGCGCAGGCCAGCCTTGGCCATGGCAAAGGTGTAGCAGCCGCCCTGGAAGTGCTCGTGGGTCAGGATCGACCCTCCCACAATGGGCAGGTCCGCATTGGAGCCCACGGTGTAGTGCGGGAACCGTGTGACGAACTCCAGCAGGCGCCGAAACGTGGCGTGGGAGATGCACATGGGCTCGTGGGCCTCAGAAAGCACGATGCAGTGCTCGTTGTAGTAAACGTAGGGGCTGTACTGCATGTACCAGCGCTGTCCGTCCAGCGTGAGTGGAATGAGGCGAATGGTCTGGCGTGCGGGGTGGTCCAGCCGGCCGGCGTAGCCCTCGTTCTCGGGGCAGAGCAGGCATCGCGGGTAGGCGTCCTGGCGCTTGTTGAGCGCCGCCGCTATGGCCTTGGGGTCCTTCTCGGGCTTGCTGAGGTTGATGGTTATGTCCAAGTCACCGTATGCGGTGTGCGCCATCCACTTGCGGTCCTTGCGAATGCGGTAGCGCCTGATGTAGTCGCTGTCCAGCGCCAGCTTGTAGAACCAGTCGGTCGCAGCCTTGGGGGACGTGGACTCAAGCTCGCCGAAGTGCCGTACCACTTCGCTGGGACGTGGCGTCACGCAGCCCATGAGCTTGGTGTCGAGGAGGTCGCGGCTGGCCACGCCACCATCAATGACGCCACGCTCCATGGCGTCGTCCAGTAGGTCTGCAAGAATCTGCTCCAACTTGCGCCGAGGCTGCAAAGCCACCACGTCCACGGCCTCGCGAGGCACGAAGGAGCCAGACGGCTCGTACTCAAGCGCCGCAAGCATGCAGTTTGCAGCGTAGTTCCGATCCTCATGGCCAATGAGGCCCTGTTCCTCGGCGTAAAGAATCAGCTCCGCAATGTTCGACTCTACTGACATGTTCCGACCTCCGTCATCCTTGTCACCACTTGCATTGCCAGGCGTCGCAGCGGTGTCCGCGACGCTACACTCGTTCGAACCTCCGAGAGAAACCTTCGTACTCCTCTGTCACGTGGGGCAGCGGGTAACCCATGTCCATCAGGGCATCGGCGCCGTAGGTCTCTCCGCTTGCCACGTCACGGTACGTGGCCCCAGGTGTCAGACTACGCAGGCGCACGTAGGGCGTCGTGCCATAGGCTGCCATCCTCGTGACCACCGAGGTCACCAGCACGGTGCTGCCATCCTCCGACACAAACTCCCAGCTGCAGGCGTCATCCTTCAGCGGGGACGAGAGACGGTGAAGGTCGCCCTCGCGCACAAGCGCCTCGACCTCGCGGTACGCACTCACCTGGCGACGGACCTCCTCGCACTCCTGGTCTGCGAGCTTCCGCAGGTCCAGCTCATAGCCAAAGCCGCTGCCCTGCATGGCAACCAATCCCCGCGTTGCAAGCGGCGTCGCCCTGTGGGTGTTTTCATTGGGCGAGGCCGAGACGTGGGCACCCATAGTGGAGGCGGGATAACCGAAGGATGTGCCGTACTGGATGGTTAGGCGGTCGATGGGGTCCGTGTTGTCGCTCGTCCAGATTTGCGGGGTGTAATACAGCATGCCAGCATCGTAGCGTCCGCCGCCACCCGCACAGCCCTCAAAGAGGATGTCGGGATAGCGCGTGACCAAGCGCTCCAGTAGGTCGTACAGGCCGAGGACGTAGTCGTACAGCACGCGCCCCTGATCGGCCTCGGTGGCCGAGTAGGCGTCGACGATGAGCCTATTGAAGTCCCACTTCAGGTACTCCACATGGGCGTGGTCCAGCACCTCGCACATCTGGCAGAAGATGCCGTCGCGCACTTCGGCACGCGTGAAATCGAGCACCAGCTGGTCGCGACCCGTCACCGGATCCTTGCCCGGCACTGAGAGCACCCAATCGGGGTGGGCCCGGTAGAGGTCGCTGTCCTCGTTGACCATCTCGGGCTCGAACCATAGGCCGAACATCATGCCAAGGTCGTTGACGCACTCGGCAAGCGAGCCAAGGGGCATGCCCAGCTTCTGCTCGTTGACCCTCCAATCCCCAAGTGCCCGCTTGTCGTCATTGCGGGCGGCAAACCAGCCGTCGTCGAGGACCAGAAGGTCAATCCCGAGGTCAGAGGCCTTCTGAGCAAGGCCGACGATGTCCTCGCCCGTGAAATCCATGTAGAAGGCTTCCCAGCTGTTGACGAGAATCGGCCGCGCGGCGTCCCGCCACGGCCCCCGGCACACATGCTTGCGGATGCATCGATGCAGGTTGTTGGATAGGCGGTCTAGGCCGCTGGAAGCATAGGTCATGATGACCTCGGGTGCCACCAGCATCTTGCCGGCCGCGAGCGGATAGGAGAAGCCGTCCTGCGAAAGGCCCATCTGCATACGGACCATATCGTACTGGGCTCGCTCCACCTGGGCCTGGAAACCACCACTCCAGACGAAGCTCATGGACCAGCAACGCCCGTCGGTCTCCGTCGTCTGGGGGTCGGCCAGGATGATGAAGGGGTTGTACTGGTGCGACGACGCACCACGGCGGCTCCCCACGGCGAAGACACCGTGCCCCACGGTGTGCCGATCCGGAACGCGCTCCATGCAGTGCCTGCCGTGGAAGGAGATCACATCGAACTGGCCGGCAGGGAAGTCCAGGCAGGCGGTCTGCAGCTTCTCGACCGTAAACTCCGAGGTACCTACGTTGCGCACGATTGCAGCACGGGTGATGACATCGAGGGAGGGAAGCACGCCATACAGCAGCTCCACCTCAAGGCCAAGACGTCGGTCCGCAAGTACCACCGAGAGAGTCTGGGCCTCCTCGCCGCCATCGTAGACCGCCGGCAGGCCAGGAAGGCCGTACTTGCCCTCCCGGACCTCATACCGCTCGTAGCGCAGGTCACAGCCAAAGGCACCCGTCGCATCCCGCACAACCAGCATGGGGCTGCGGAAGTCTCCACCGCCCGCAAAGGGAAACTCCTGCGGCATGCAGTCAAGCGAATAGGTGCGGTCTTCAACGCCGTGGGGCTGGCCGGCGCCGCCACGGTCCCAGGGGTCAAGCAGGTACGACATGATACCCGTCGTACGCGCCCCATAATATAGGTGGATGAGGTAACCGTATTGGTCGACCATCATCTGGTACGTCGTGCTCTTGGTGTGCAGCGAGAAGACTTTGCCCTCGCCGGTGATTTCCACAGACATTCCCTTGTCTCACTTTCGTGTCAAACGCTTCCTGTCGCGTTCCTGTCGCGTATGCATGTCCAGGGCACGCGCTGTTTGGCGCCTTGGCGCCGTCCGGGCCACGCGACAGGAAGGGGGCCCGGACGACAGGGTGAAACGTTGGGATGTCCAGACGCAGCTTTGGGCTTGTGTGCCGCAGCCGCGTCTGGACCAGAAGGAGGGGGCTACTTCACTGCGCCGTTGACGACGCCGTTGATGATCTGCTTCTGCGCGAAGATGTAGAAGATCAGCATGGGCAGCATGGCCAGCAGGTAGGACGCGAAGGCCAGGTTGTAGTTGGTGCCGAACTGGGTCTGGAACGTGAGCTGGGCAAGCGGCAGGGTGTTGACGCCGGTGCCGCCCATGATGACCAGCGGGGTCATGACGTCGTTCCACACGGCAAGCGCGGTGATGACGGCAACGGTAGCGTGCATGGGCTTCATCAGCGGGAAGATGATGCGCCAGTACGTGGTCCACGTGCTGGACCCGTCCACGCGAGCGGCCTCCTCGAGGGCAATGGGGATGTTCTTGAGGTAACCGGTGTAGAGCATGACGTTCATTGGCATGTAGAACACCACGTACAGCAGCATGACGCCAACCATGTTGTCCAGGTGCAGTTGAGCTGTCTCCTTGACCAGCGGCATCATCAGGATGGCGAAGGGCACGAACATGCCCGCGATGATGTAGTAGTAGGAGAACTTGAAGAGCTTGTTGTGGCCCATGTTGCGGCCGATGGCGTAGCCCGCCAGCGAGTGGACGAGCACGGAGATTACGACCGTTGCCAGGGTGATGAGGGCTGAGTTGAGCAGGGAGTGCCAGAAGTCGGTAACCTGAATGGCCTCGGCAAAGTTGGCGAAGCTCCAGCGCTGGGGCAGCGAGAGGATACCCACCAGGTCGTTGGTCATCTCGCTGGGGTCCTTGAAGGCAATCACGATGGTCATGTACAGCGGGAACACGACCGTGATGAGACCGGCGATCAGCAGTGCGGTGACCAGCCAGTTGTACTTCTCCTTTGGTGCGTCCTTGGCCTGGACGGCGGATTCGTTCTTAGCCATTACAGCTGCTCCTCTCGGCTATTCAGGAAGCGGGTTTGCAGCACGGAAATCGTCACGATCACAACGAAGAAGAGAACGGCGTTTGCGCACTGGAAGCCGAACTGGCCGCCAGACAGGCCGTTGTTGTAGATGAGGAACGAGATCGATTCCGTGCTCTGGGCAGGACCGCCGTTGGTCAACGCGATGATCTGGTCGAACACCATCAGGAAGTTCTTGATGGAGAGCACCATATTGATGGTGAAGAAGGGCATGATGAGCGGGAAGGTCAGGCGGCTGAACTTGGTCCAACCCTTGGCGCCGTCCAGCGCGCCGGCCTCGTACACGTCCTCGGGCACGGTCTGCAGGCCTGAGATGTAGATGATGGTGGTCATGGCAATGGACTGCCAGGCGCACACGATCACGATGGCAATCCACGCCCAGTCCTTGTTGGCCAGGATAGAGGTCGCGCCGGTCAGCGCGGGAACGATGTAAGTGAAGAAGTAGCTGAACACATAGCCAACGACCAGGGAGCCGATGATGTTAGGCACGAAGTACATGCCGCGCAGAGCGCTCTTGAACCTGATCTTTGAATTCAGTCCCAGAGCCAGCAGGAGGCTGATAACGTTGGTCACGACGGTTGCAGCCACGGCCACCTTGAAGGTGAAGAGGTAGGAGTTCATGACGCGGGCGTCGGAGAATAGGTCGATGTAGTTCTGGAAGCCAACCCAGTCGAAGTTGCCGTAGCCACGCGAGTTGGTAAAGCTGTAGACCAGACCCGTGATGAGCGGGTACGTGTTGAACATGAAGAACAGTACGAGCACGGGCACAAGGATCAGCATGAACGTCCTCTTGCGCTCGCTAGTGCCCTTCTTGATGCGTGATGCCATTTTGCGCTTCCTCCCTACTGCTGGCTCTGGTTGTACTCTTGGACCTTGCGGATAATGTCGCGGTTGTAGCGCTGCCAATCCGTGTCGAACTTCTGCATGAAGGCATCCACGTCACCGCCGAGCAGGTAGGTCTGGATCTGCGCGTCAACGGCCATTGCAGCGGGATAGTGGTGGTCCTGGAAGTCCACGACATTGCCCTCCTCAATGAAGGACCTCATGCCGTCCAGCATGGGAGTCAGCGTGAACTCGCCCTCGGTGCACGGCACCGCCGTCTGGTCGTCTATGTAGGTCTGGATGATGTCCTCGCTCAGCAAGTAGTCAATGACCTCGAACGCCTCTTCCTTGTGGGGGCACGCATCGCACACGCAGAACTGCAGGTCGACGCCGGAGTTGAGCTTGCGACCATCCGGGGTGTCCGTGGCGGGCATGACGAAGGAGTCAATGTCCATGTCGGGATTAACAGAGAGTATCTGTGGAATGGCGTAGGACCCGATGGGGTACATGGCCGACTGTCCGTTGGCGAAGGCGGTGCAGGCGTCGTTGTAGGCGTAGGCAAAGGGGCCTTCCTCCGCGTAGTCGAGCATCGTGCGGAGCTTCTCGGCGGGCTCGCGAAGGTAGTCCGCGAACTTGGCCTTGCCCTCGTTTACCTGCAGACACAGGTCCTCGGGGCAGAGCTCCACCGCCAAGGCATTCCACGGCGCCAGGCAGGTCCACGTGTCACGGAAGCCAAAGTAAAGCGGCTGGATGCCCTCCGCCTTGATCGCATCGCACAGCGCGATGAAGGAGCCCCAATCCTCGGGGGTGTCCCAGCCGTGCTCTTGGAACATGGTTCGGTTGTAGAGGATGCCCGCCGCGTTTGCGACGTAGGGCACGCCGTAGATGCCTGGCATGGGAACGTAGGTCAGGCTATTCAGGATGTCCAAGTAGCCCTTCTTGACCTTGGAGATGCCATCAAAGCTGGAGACGTCCGTCAGGATGCCCGCATCCACGAACTCGCTGAAGGTGGCGTCACCGCCGATGCCGATGATGTCCGGGTAGTCTGAACGGACGAAGCGCGTGCGCATGATGGTCGTCGCGTCGTGCGGGCTGGAGATGGTGAGCCTGATATGGTCGTTTGCCGCGTTGAAATCCTCCTGGACCTTGGCGAAGATCTCCGTGGCCTCCTGCTTGTAGGACACGATTTCGATGGGCACCCTGCCGTCCTGCGCGGTGGAGCCACAGCCCGAAAGCGCCGTGGTGGCAGTGGCCGCGGTTGCCGCCGCCGCTCCAGCCAGGAAGCCCCTGCGTGTAAGTGCATTTTTCAGCATAGGTAGTCCTCCCCTGGGGCTAGTGGGCGATGGCGAGCTCGGTCTGCTTGTCAAAGATGTGCAGCTTGTCGAGGTCAAACGCGAGCTTGATGGTGTCACCGGTGCGCGCCGGGTTGTCTGCGGCAACGTTTGCGGTGATGCTGGCCCCATCGGCCTCGGTGTAGAGCATGGTGGAGGAGCCCAGCAGCTCGAAGACGCTGACCTTCGCGTCGAAGGGCTCGCTCGCGTTCTTGCCCGTCTCGATAGCCGTCGCATCGTACACGTGCTCGGGACGAATGCCGGCAACGACGACCTTGCCCACGTAACCGCCTTTGCGAAGGACCTGTGCCTTGCCGTCGGGCAGGGTTACCTTGTTGGAGCCAAACCTCAAGACGACCTTGCCCTGCTGCTCGGCAACCGTAGCGTCGACGAAGTTCATCTGCGGCGAGCCGATGAAGCCGGCAACGAAGAGGTTCACGGGCTCGGAGTACAGCTTCTTGGGCGTGTCGCACTGCTGGACAATGCCGCCGTACATCACGACGATGCGGCTGCCAAGCGTCATTGCCTCGGTCTGGTCGTGAGTGACGTAGATGATCGTTGCCCCAAGGCGCTCGTGCAGCTTGGAGATCTCTGCACGCATCTGCACACGGAGCTTGGCGTCAAGGTTGGAGAGCGGCTCGTCCATGAGGAAGACCTTGGGGTTGCGGACGATGGCTCGGCCCATGGCAACTCGCTGGCGCTGGCCGCCAGACAGTGCGGAGGGCTTGCGGTCCAGCAGGGACTCAAGGTCGAGGATGCGCGCAGCCTCACGCACCTTGCGGTCAATCTCGTCCTTGGGCGTCTTGCGCAGCGATAGCGCGAAAGCCATATTGTCGTAGACCGTCATATGGGGGTATAGGGCGTAGTTCTGGAACACCATGGCGATGTCGCGCTCGCTGGGCTCCACGTCGTTGACCACGCGACCGTCGATCTTCAGCTCACCGGAGGTGATGTCCTCCAAACCGGCAATCATGCGAAGCGTCGTGGATTTGCCGCAGCCCGAAGGACCAACGAAGATGATGAACTCCTTGTCCTTCACGTCCAGGTTGAAGTCCTTGACCGCAACGTAACCGTTGGGGTACTGCTTCCCCACATGCGTAAGGGTAACCTCTGCCATGCCATTCCTCCCTCTCGTCCCACGGGCTTGTCCCGTGAACACATCTTGGGAGCATCATATGTATGCAAATTGCATGTAAAATGCACACATAGTGCTATAGCAAGCAACGTTTTGCGCCATCGGGCTGGTAATCATGCGCACACATATTGCTATATGCTTGGGAGCGTCGGCAAACGGCAAGATGGGATTCCCCAAACGACCTGATAACGGGCCTTTGAGGGAGCCATTTTACTTAAGTTGCATGATTGATATTTCATTTTGCCATACTGCACGGGCAAAGTCCTCTCGGTGTATGGCTGCCGACTACAGTGCCCAGGCGCTTACCTGCAGAAACTATGGCATCTTTCTCGCTCATTCCCGAAAATGACAGCGTAAAATGAGGATGCACGCAACGCATTTTCACATAAGGAGAATGTTCAAGGTGCATGAGCTGCTAATCTCTAGCTTTCAAGGCCGAGGCTTTGTCGACCTCGCGCCCTACCAGTACGGCCGAGAGACATGCGAGCCTGGTCACAGCTTCGGGCCGGCACGCCGAACGCGGTATCTCTTTCACTACATAATTGCTGGCAGAGGCACCCTGTACGCGACCGACGACACTGGCACGGAGACGCGCTATCGCCTTACGCCAAGTGAGGGCTTCACCATCTTTCCCGACCAGCTCAACACCTATACCGCCGACGAGGAGGACCCCTGGCAGTACGCGTGGGTGGAGTTTGACGGCATCTCGGTGGGCGAGCGGCTGGCCGAGGTGGGCCTCACCACATCGTCACCTGTCTACCACGCAAAGAGCCCGGAGGAGGGAGCGCGCCTGCTTCAGGAGATGCTCTACCTCGTGGAGCATCGACGCGCCAGAGACCTCCAGCTGATCGGACACACGTACCTCTTCCTCGATGCCCTGCTCGACACGATCGAGCCACCCTACGATTATCAGGACTCGGCCGCACGCAACGTCTATGTCCGCAACGCCATCTCCTACATTGAGCAGCATTACAACGAGGGTATCACGGTAGCCGACATAGCACGACAGTCGGGGCTCAGCCGCAGCTACTTTGCCAAGGTGTTCAAGCGTGCACAGCACAAGTCCCCCCAACAGTACCTGATGGACTACCGCATGGACAAGGCCGCTGAGCTCCTGCGCATTTCGGTGCTGCCCATCGGTGAGGTGAGCCGCTCCGTTGGATATGACAACCAACTGAACTTCTCACGCGCCTTCAAGGGCGTCTACGGCTGCTCGCCTTCGGACTGGCGCAACGCCCACGCGTGAGACAGGAGAACCCTCTGTCTTGTCTCGAATCTATGCCGACCCCCTTGGTACCCCCCCACCAGCACCTCACCTTGGTGAGACAGATATGCCGATAGCCCCCCCACGCAGTAGCGTTCGGTGGACAATAGTGGCATTCGGTAGATAACGGTAATCTTCGGTAGATAATGGTGGTCAACCAAACCATCTGCCCCGAGGAGGTCTCGTGAAACCCAACCCCTTCAAGCCAACCGCGGGGAAGATGCCCCCCATCCTCATCGGTCGCCAGTCGGTTGTAGATGACTTCACCGATGGACTCCGCAATGGAGCGGGAGCCCCAGGCAGGCTCATGCTCATCACTGGTCAGCGCGGATTCGGGAAGACCGTCATGCTCACTGAACTGGGCCGCGTGGCTCGCCAGAACGGGTGGGTAGAGGTCGCAGAGACCGCTTCTCCGGGATTCGTCGACCGTTTTGCCCGTACGCTTGCCGCCGGAACCAAGAAGTCTCCCCGCATTACAGCAAGTCCTCAGCTATCGCTCCCCATGGTAGGCTCGCTGAGCCTAGGGTCTGTGGAGTTTGCCAGCAAGGACGGGCCAAGCACACTTCGCGACGCAATCAACTTGCGACTCCAGCAAGACAAGGACTGCCCTGGCGTGCTTCTCACCCTAGATGAGGCACAAGGGGCACCAATCGAGGAACTCGTGACCCTTGGCACCACGGTTCAGCACGTCATTCGCGACCAAGACGCAAGCGACCTCCCCGATGCGGAGAAGAAAGGCATCGCGCTCGTGATCTCCTGCCTTCCCTCCATGGTGGACGAGCTCCTTGATCAGAAGGTCCTTACCTTCCTGCGCCGAGCCATGCGTGAGGACTTGGCCGAAGTACCCTTCCCCGACGTGCGGAACGCGTACATCAAGACTGCGTCTGAAAACGGCGCAGGCATATCTCTGCAGGATGCGACACTTGCTGCCGAGCTATCAGAGGGATATCCCTACATGATTCAGCTCGTGGGTTACTACATGTGGCAATCAGCGGATCGCCGCAATTCCTCGACCATCACCGAGGAAGATGTGCGGCAGGCGGGGTCAGACGCCAAGCTAGCCTTCCAAGAAGCCGTCTGCGCACCCGCCTTCGCACGGCTCACCGAGCCGCAGCGCCGCTTCGTCCTCGCAATGGCAGATGACTATCCCGCGTCATCCACGACGGCAGACGTGATGGCACGTGCTGACCGGTCTCGTGGTTGGGTGGCAAAGTATCGCTCCAGCCTCATACAGGAGCACATCATCATGGCCGATGGCCGCGGAAAGGTCCGTTACGCAATCCCCCTGATGGGCAACTACCTGCAGGGGCTCCTCAACTCCGGGGCGGCAACGCTGGAGTAGGCCGACCACCACGTTGGTGGACCTTGCGCACAAGAGCGGGCCCCGGCACATCCGCCAGGGCCCGCGATGCCTTACTCATTCACATGTGACAAAAGGGAAACGTCCCCCTGTCTCACCCCTGTCTCACTCACCGTTTGTAGACGTTCGATCGGTGACCGATGGCAATGACCTCAATCACCAGCACCTCGTCCTCGATGAGGCAGATGAGTCGGTAGTCGCCCACTCGGTAACGCCACTCGCCCGACCGGTTTGCCGTGAGCCCCTTGCCAAGCGCACGAGGATCTTCCGCTCCCTCCAGGTGCTTGCCAACCCAGTCCACAATCAGGCGCGCATCAAAGCGGTCCATCTTCTTCAGCTGCTTCACAGCGTGCGCCGTATACTCGACCCTAAACGCCATTACAGACCCAGCTCCGTCATCACGTCTGCCTGAGAATAGCGGCGCCCGTCATCCTCCGCCAAGACCTGGCGCAACGTTGCCAGGTCTTCTTCGTCTTCGATTCTCTCCAACACCGCATCGCGTATGAAGTCGGAGATGCTCTTGTTCTGGAACTTCGCGTACCGCCTAATGACGGCCGCATCCTCGTCATCCACGCGCATTGTCATGGTTGTCATAATGTCCCCCTTTCGGTGAATACATTGTATTCTATACCCGGAATGCGCTGCTGCAGAACCGAGGGGAAGAGAAAGCGGGCCCTGACATCCGCCAGGGCCCGCGCTGCCGTACTTATTCACATGAGACAAAAGGTGCGTCCCCCTGTCTCATTCACATGAGACGCGAGAACCGGCCCCGTGTCTCAGTCGAGGTCCTCGCCGTTGGACTTGATGATCTTCTGGTAGGCGAAGAAGGAGTCCTTGCGCTCGCGGTGCAGGTCACCAGTGCCGTCGTCGTACTTGTCAACGAAGATGAAGCCGTAGCGCTTGCGCATCTCGCCGGTGCCGGCGGACACCAGGTCGATGGGGCCCCACCAGGTGTAGCCCATGAGGTCAACGCCGTCCTCCACGGCCTCCTCCATGGCGCGCACGTGCGTCTTGAGGTAGGCGATGCGGTAGTCGTCGTGAATCTTGCCGTCCTCGCCCTTCTCGTCGTAGGCGCCCATGCCGTTCTCCACCACCATCATCGGGATCTGGTAGCGGTCCCAGATCTCGTTGAGGGAGAAGCGCAGGCCGTCAGGGTCAATCTGCCAGCCCCAGTCGGTGGACTTGAGGTAGGGGTTCTTGCCGCCGAAGGTCATGTTGCCGGCCGTCTGCTCCACGTCGTGCGTGCCCACGATGCTGCTCATGTAGTAGCTGAAGGTGTAGAAGTCCACCTTGCCCTGGAGCAGGAGCTCCTTGTCGCCGGGGGCGAACTCCACCTTGATGCCGTGCTCCTTGAAGTAGCGGTTCATGTACGCGGGGTAGTAGCCGCGCACCTGCACGTCGGAGCAGAACCAGTTGGTGATGCGCATCTCCTGCTCGTTCAGGAGCACGTCCTTGGGGTCGCAGGTGGCCGCGTAGCTCAGGATGAAGCAGTCCATGTT
This sequence comes from uncultured Olsenella sp., assembly GCA_900314495.1. Lineage (GTDB taxonomy): Bacteria > Actinomycetota > Coriobacteriia > Coriobacteriales > Atopobiaceae > Olsenella_K. The sequence goes on along the minus strand of OMVJ01000005.1, from coordinate 15,201 downwards.
GCCCATCTTGAGGTCGGGGTAGGTCTCGTGCGCGTACTTGACCAGCTTGGCGGAGGCCACGAACTGGTGGTGCAGAGCCTGGAAGCGCAGCTGCGGGTCATCCGGGAAGTCGGCCATGGTGCCGGTATAACCCTGGATGATGGAGAGGGACATGACGGAGCCCATGCCCATGGCGCCGGTGTTGATCTCGTTGAAGGTGAGCCAGAGCTTCACCTGGTCGTGCCAGCGGTCCAGGATGGTCTTGCCGTAGTGGAAGAAGAGGTCGATGACCTCGCGGCTGGCCCAGCCGTTGTACTTCTGCACCAGGGCGTAGGGCAGCTCGTAGTGGGAGATGGTCACCAGCGGCTGAATGCCGTGCTTGGCGCAGCAGGCGAAGACCTTGTCGTAGAAGTCCAGGCCCTCCTGGTTGGGCTCCGTCTCCTCGCCCGTGGGGAAGAGGCGGGACCAGTTGATGGACATGCGGAACACGTTCCAGCCCATCTCCGCGAAGAGGGCAATGTCCTCCTCGTAGTGGTGGTAGAAGTCCGTGGCCTCCCAGCTGGGGTACAGGGCATTGGGGTCGAACTCGGCGTCAATCTGGCGGGGCTGCTTGAAGGAGCCACCACGCATGTGGTCGGGCACGCTCGCGCCCTTGCCGCCCTCGTTCCAGCCGCCCTCGTACTGGTTTGCGGCCGTGGCGCCGCCCCAGAGGAAGCCTTCCTTCATCTTCATGTGCAACCACTCCTTCGCTTGGTGCCTCGCACCGTCAAAACCTACCGTCAAAACGCCTTTCTGTTTCATCATGCCCCCAAGCGTGGTAGCGTTCAAGAAGTTGCACCCTTGGTGGAACAGAATGGAACGCATGCGGTAGGTCACCGGCAGGAGGGCGTCCACATGGATCAACCGGCTACTTCCCCAAGCAAGGAGAGCCTGCTCAAGCGCGTGCGGGCGCTCACCCGCGGCCACGTGGAGTCACGCCGGTCCATCGCACAGCTGCTGCTGAGCGAGGGCTCGGGCCTCGCGCGCCTCTCCATGTCTGAGGTGGCGCAGCTGAGCTACACGTCCAAGCCCTCCCTGGTGCGCTTCGCCCAGGCACTGGGCTTCAACGGCTGGCTGGACTTCCAAGACGCCTTCGTGCGCGATGCCCTCCTGGCAGAGGGCAAGGAGTCCGAGGATAGCGTGGACCCCAACTTCCCCTTCGAGGCGGACACCCCCTCCGGCCAGCTGGCCAAGCGGGTCCTGGCGCTCAAGGGCAATGCGCTGGAGCAGGTCCTGCTCACGGTGGACCACGGAGCCCTGCAAAAGGCGGCCGACCGCATAGTTTCCGCACGTCAGGTGGTCTATTTTGCCGTGGAGCAGAACCGTTTCTTCGGCGAGAACTTCAGCTACCGACTGCGCCAGCTTGGCATAGAGTGCCTGGTCCCTCCCCTGGAGGAATGCATGCTGGTCGCGCGCGGCATGGGGCCGGACACCTGCGCCGTCATAGTCTCCTACTCCGGGCTGGGCGAGCACCGCCCGCCATCGCTATACCTGCCGACCCTGCGGCAAAACTGCGTACCCTGCGTGGCCATAACCAACTCCGGCGACAACTGGCTGCGTCACAACTGCGACTGCGTGTTGGCCTTCCCGCCGGAGGAGCGCCTCTACAGCAAGATTGCCGGCTACTACAGCGAGGAGGCCACGGTCTTCATGCTGGATCTGCTCTTCTCCCTGTGCTTCCAGGCCAACTACCAGAAGAACGTGCGCAACAAGCTCGGCGCGGTGGTGGCAAACGAGCGCGTCATGCAGGCGTCGGACGTGATTCCGAGCTGAAGCACCGTTCACGGCATGCGTGCGCCACATACCTGCATGAAACAGCGCGGAATGCTGCCACGTTCCACGCATGCGAAACTTATGCCATGGGAAGCGCCCACGTGGGACCAACCGAGTTCCAGCGGGCAACGCAGAACGGAGAAGAACCATGGGAGACAAGAAGATCGCGCTGGTAGACGTGGACGGCACCCTCGTTGACTACGACGGCAACCTGCCGCAGAGCGCCGTGGACGCCGTGCGCGCGGCCCGCGCCAACGGCCACCGCGTGTACGCCTGCACCGGCCGCTCCAAGGCCGAGATGTACCAGAACATCCTGGACATCGGCCTGGATGGCATGATCGGCGGCAATGGCTGCTACATCGAGTCCGACGGTGACGTCGTGTTCCACCAGCTCATCCCCGCCGACGAGGAGCGCAGGCTGGTTGACTGGCTCAACGAGCGCGGCCTTGCCTTCTACCTGGAGAGCAACTCCGGCCTCTATGGCAGCGCCACCTTCCAGGAGGACGCGCGCGACGCCATGCGCCTTTACGCCAAGGGCAAGGGCGCGCCGGAGGAGGTCTACACCAAGATGGAGGTCAAGGACGCCTTTCCAGAGATGATCTTTGGCGCTGACCTCTACCGCGACGACGTGAACAAGGTCAGCTTCCTCCTCAAGTCCTACCAGGACCACCTGGATTCCGCCGAGGCCTTCCCCAACCTCAAGGCCGGCACCTGGGGCGGCCGCGGCGAGACCGCGCTCTTCGGCGACCTGGGCGTGAAGGACATCACCAAGGCCTTCGCGGTCAACAAGCTGTGCCAGTACCTGGGCGCAGACGTGGCCGACACCATCGCCTTTGGTGACGCAAAGGTGGACATTCCCATGTTCGAGGCCTGTGGCACCTCCTGCTGCATGGGCTCCGGCGGCGACGAGGCCAAGGCAGCTGCCGCCTGATCTAGGGCGGCGCGGCGGCGCAGGCAGGCAATCAATCCGCCGTTTGGATTACCGCGCCGGCCGACAATCAATCCGCCGTTTGGATCATTCCGTTTGCGCAACCATTGATATCGTCGTTTTGCGAGCTAGGGGCCCCTTTTCAGGGCCCCTAGCTCGCACTTTAACGTCATCAATTCTTTGCCGAACGTAACGATGGTCGCACTTCGGCGGATTGATCCGAACGGCGGAACGATTGCAAACGCTGGATTGACTGCCCCGCAGCGGACCTTTTCCAAGCTGGCGTAAGATGATGCCAAGAATTTCAACACGCAGGCATCGCGAGGGCAGAGGAGGGTGAGCATGGCACGGCCACCAGTCATCTCGATTGGCAACCAGGACTTCGCATCCATCCGCGAGCGCGGCAACTTCTACGTTGACAAAACCGGCTTCATCCGCGAATGGTGGGACTCCGACGACGTCGTGACGCTCATCACGCGTCCCCGCCGCTTCGGCAAGACGCTCAACATGAGCATGCTGGCATATTTCTTCTCGCCTGAGTACGCCGGGCGCGAAGATCTGTTCCGTGGCCTCGACATCTGGAAGGACCAGTGCTTCCGCAACCTGCAGGGGCAGATCCCCGTGGTTTCCATCAGCCTGGCGGGGGTCAAGGGCACGAATTACGAAGACGCGCGCAAGGGCATCGTTCAGCTCATCGTTCGTACCTTCCAGCAGTATGTGCACCTGCTCGGCAGCCCGAGCGTCACCGACGTAGACCAGGAGCTCTTCCAGGCGGTCAACCTCAGCATGGACGACGCGACGCTTGCGACTTCCCTCAATCTGCTTTGCTACCTGCTGGAAAAGTCCTACGGGCAAAAGCCCATCGTGCTCATAGACGAGTACGACACGCCGCTCGAGCAAGCGTACGTGCACGGCTTCTGGCAGCAGATGGTCAACCTCACCCAGCCCCTCTTCAACAACACGTTCAAGACCAACCCTCACCTGCTGCGGGGTCTCATGACGGGCGTCACGCGCGTCAGCAAGGAGTCCATCTTCTCGGACCTCAACAACCTGGAGGTCGTCGCGACGACTTCCGAGAAGTACGAGACGTCCTTCGGCTTCACGGAAGACGAGGTCAGGGCTTCACTTGCCTCCTTCGGGCTGGAGGACCGCATGGAGGACGTCCGCCTGTGGTACGACGGATTCCGCTTTGGCAAGCAAGAGAGCATGTACAACCCCTGGTCAATCACAAAGTTCCTGGATACGGGCGAGCTCGCCCCCTGGTGGGCCAACACCAGCCAGAACTCCCTGGTCAGCAAGATCATTCGGGAGGGCTCGCCCACGGTCAAGGAGGCCATGGAGGACCTGCTTGCCGGCGGCTGCGTGCAGACGCCGCTGGATGAGGAGCTTGTCTTCAAGACGCTCGACAGCCGTGAGGAGGCCGTCTGGAGTCTGCTGGTTGCAGCTGGCTACCTAAAGATTGCCAACCGCGCAGGCACAACTGCCGAGGACTGGGTTTACAGTCTCACGTTGACCAACCACGAGGTCAAGGTCATGTTCCAGAACATGATTGCAGGCTGGTTCGATGCGCCAGGGTCCAGCTACAACGGGTTCATTGAGGCGCTGCTCGCCGGCGACCTTGACTACATGAACGATTACATCAACGACGTGTCGCACGGCATGTTCAGCAGCTTTGACGTAGGCAAGAAGCCCTCCGAGAAGGCGCGTCCGGAGCGCTTCTACCACGGGTTCGTCCTTGGGATGGTCGTTGACCTGCGCGACCGCTACCGCATCACCTCCAACCGGGAAAGCGGCTTGGGTCGCTATGACGTGATGCTTGAGCCACTTGGCCCCACCGACCCCGCCTTCGTGTTGGAGTTCAAGGTACGCCGCCCCCGCACGGAAGCAACACTGGAAGACACGGTTCAGGCGGCGCTCGCTCAAATCGAAGCGAGGGGCTACGACGCGGAGCTCCTTGCCCGCGGCATTGACCAGGAGCGCATTCGCCACTACGGGTTTGCCTTCGACGGCAAGGATGTGCTCATTGGGTGATGCTGTCGACACCTCGTGACGACGCGCGGCGGCGCCGACGGGCAATCAATCCGCCGTTTGGATCATTCCGTTCGAGCAACAATTGATATCGTCGATTTGCGAGCTAGAGGCCCCGAAATGGGGCCCCTAGCTCGCACTTTAACGTCATCAATTCTTTGCCGAACGTAACGATGGTCGCACTTCGGCGGAATGATCCGAACGACGGAACGATGGTCGCAATTCGGCGGATTGATTGCGGCACCAGGCGCAGCCGCAGGCGTACGAGACAACCATGCGCCGCCCACAAGACGTAAAAGAGCCCCGGGCCGCTCTGCGGACCGGGGCTCCAACGCGGTGTTAGCTCGAGATGCTTACTGCGCGAACTTCACTTACTGCGCGAACTTCACGGCCTTGTCGCCGGGCTTCACGGCACCGGAGGCCACGGTCTCCACAGAAGCCAGGTCGTCGGTGTTGGTGAGGGCCATAATCACGACGTCGTCGTGGCCGGCGGCGGCAATCTTCTTCTTGGAGAAGCCCAAGAGCGGCGTGCCAGCGGCAACGTGGGCGCCCTTCTCGGCGTAGACGGTGAAGCCGTCACCCTTCATCTCCACGGTGTCGACGCCAACGTGAATCAGGATCTCGGCGCCGTTGTCGCCAGCAATGGCCAGCGCGTGGAAGTTGGGCGCGCCGCAGGCGACCAGCGTGCCGCCCACGGGGGCGTACACGGTCTCGCCGGTAGGCTTGAAGCCGGCGCCCTTGCCCATGGCACCGCTGCCGAAGACGGGGTCGCTCACCGCGGTGAGCTCAATTTCCTCGCCCTCCACGGGCGCGTACACGAAGCCCGGCTCCTCAGAGACGGCAACTGCCTCAGGCTTTGCGGGCTTGGCCGGCTGCTTCTTGAACCTATCGAAGAATCCCATTCTTGTTCCTCCTTTGTCTTGGGCCGCGGCTTGGACCCGCGGCCCAACATAACCTATGCCTTTATGTGACCCGAGCGGGTGGCATTTTTCCGCGCGGGTGGCACTTTTCGGCCGCTAGTCGGAAAGGTCCTCGCCGTTGGTTGCAATGACCTTCTTGTACCAGTCGAAGCTGTCCTTCTTGCTGCGAGCCAGGGTGCCGTTGCCCTCGTTGTCCTTGTCCACGTAGATGAAGCCGTAGCGCTTCTTCATCTCGCCGGTGGAGGCGGACACGAGGTCGATGCAGCCCCACATGGTGTAACCCAAAAGGTCCACGCCGTCGTCCACGGCCTTCTCCATCTCCTGGATGTGGCTGCGCAGGTAGTCGATGCGATAGCCGTCGTGAATGCTGCCGTCGGCCTCCGGCACGTCCACGGCGCCCAGGCCGTTCTCCACCACCATCAGGGGGATCTGGTAGCGGTCGTAGACCATCTCCAGGTAGTAGCGCAGACCCTTGGGGTCGATCTGCCAGCCCCAATCGGAAGCCTGGAGGTAGGGGTTCTTGACGCCGGAGAAGATGTTGCCACCCAGGCTGGCCGCGCTCGGGTCGGTGGAGGTGGCGGAGCTCATGTAATAGCTGAAGGTGTAGTAGTCCACCACGCCGTTGAGAAGGACCTCCTCGTCGCGGTAGGCCAGGTCCTCCATCATCTCCACGTCCACGCCACGCTCGATCCACAGCGCCTTGGCCCAGCCGGGGTACTCGCCGCGGCACTGCACGTCGCCGCAGTAGAAGTTGTACTCGCGCATCTTCTTCTGGGCGTCCAGGACGTCGTCGGGGTTGCAGGTGTAGGGGTAGGTGGCGTTGCCGGCGATCATGCAGCCCACCATGTTCTGGGGGTCGATCGCGTGGGCGATCTGGACGGCCTTGGCCGAGGCCACGAATTGGTTGTGCAGGCCGTGGAAGGTGCGGTTGATGTCGATCCAGCTGGTGTCGTTGTCGTGGCCAAAGGAGAGCGCCCAGTCGTTGGGAGGCAGGATGCCCAGGCCATAGATGTCGCCGAAGCCCGGCATCATGCCGCAGTTGATCTCGTTGAAGGTGAGCCAGTACTTGACCAGGCCCTTGTACTCGCGGAAGCAGAAGTCGGCGTAGCGCACCCAGATGTCGATGACCTTCTCGTTGTCCCAGCCGCCGTACTTGTGCGAGAGGGCCAGCGGGAACTCGTAGTGCGAGAGCGTGACCAGCGGCTCGATGCCGTACTTCTGGCACTCCAGGAAGACGTTGCGGTAGTACTCCACGCCAGCCTGGTTGGGCGCAGACTCTTCGCCCGTGGGGAAGATGCGGCTCATCTGGATGGACAGGCGGAAGCACTTGAAGCCCATCTCCGCAAAGAGGGCGATGTCCTCCTTGTAGTGGTGGTAGAAGTCGATGCCCTCGTGGCTGGGATAGTACGTGTTGGGACGCACACCGGCCGGCGTCACCACGCGCGGCTTGTCGACGGCGCCGCCCATGATGATGTCGGGCACAGAGAGGCCCTTGCCGTCGGCGTCGTAGCCGCCCTCAAACTGGTTGGCAGCGGTGGCGCCGCCCCACAGGAACCCTTCGGGAAATGCCATGGTCGTACCCCCTTCTGCGGCTCGTGGCCGCGTTGCTTGCCCTGCGCCGCTTGCCTGGCGCCGGGAACCTTGCGCACATTGCCTTGCAAAAGGGGCTCGCAGGCCTCTAACCCACGAGCCCCCTTCCAAACGGGACGTTCTTGCAAACGCACCGGCAAGCGCCAGACTACTTGGCAGCCTCGGGCTTGTAGGTGGTGAACTCGATGGCGAAGCCCACGGCAGCGGCCACGAGGGAGGCGATGATGGCCCAGATCATGTAGGTGATGCCCATGTCGGGGGCGCCCAGCTCAACTGCGGCAGGCGTGGTGATGTAGGACAGCCAGTTGAAGACGCCCAGGCCGCCGGAGATGTAGACCACGGCGCCGGAGATGCCGATGATGAGGCCACCCACAGCGGAGCCGATGCAGGCGTTGATGAAGGCCTTCTTGTTGGGCAGGGCAACGCCGTAGATGGCGGGCTCGGTGACGCCGAAGAAGAAGGCGGAAATCATAGCGGGCAGGCTTTTTTAATCATACCTTTGTTGGTGAACATTATGCCCTACGACAAGAGGTCAATCAACTGGTCGCGCGTCAGGCTGCCAAGAGAGGCCATGCCGCCGTGGCCGTCAACCACGGCATCTGCCAGCCGGCTCTTGGTCTCTTGCAGGTCCAGAATCCGCTCCTCCAGCGTCCCCTTGGCAATGACCTTGTACACCGTCACGTTCTTGGTCTGGCCAATGCGGTGCGCGCGGTCCGTGGCCTGGTTCTGCGCGGCGGCGTTCCACCAGGGGTCCGCATGCAGCACGATGCTGGCCCCCGTCAGGTTGAGCCCCGTGCCACCCGCCTTGAGGCTGATCAGGAAGACCGGCGTGTCATCCGCGTTGAAGGCGTCCACCAGCTCCAGCCGGTGCTTCTTGGGGGTTGAGCCAGTAATGGTGTAATAGCGGATGCCGCGGCGGTCCAGCTCCGCGGAAACCAAGTCCAGGTAGCTGGTGAACTGCGAGAAGAGGAGCATCTTGCTCTGCGCGTCCACGGCCTGCTCAACCAGGTCCATGATGGTCTCCATCTTGCAGGACTCGCCTTCGTAGTCCTCGTACAGGAGACGCGGGTCGCAGCAGATCTGGCGCAGGCGCGTGAGGGCCGCCAGCACCTGCAGCTTGCCCGTGGCAAAGGCCTCGTCCGTCTGATTGGAAAGCGAGTTACGCAGCTCCTGCACGTGTGCCTGGTACAGGCTCCGCTGTTGGCTGCCCATACGAGCATAGACCACCTGCTCCAGCTTCTCAGGCAGGTCCTTCAGGACGCTGCCCTTGAGGCGGCGCAGGATGAAGGGTTGTACGGCGGCGCGCAGATGCGCCGAGGCATCCTCGTCCCCATCCTCCACGATGGGCCGCTCGTAACGCTCGCGGAACCTCTCGTAGTTGCCCAGAAGGCCCGGCATAAGGAAGTCGAAGATGCTCCACAGCTCAGAGAGGCGGTTCTCGATGGGCGTGCCCGTGAGGGCGAAGCGGTGCTGCGCCGTCACCACCTTCACGGCGCGCGCGGCCAGGGTCTCGTGGTTCTTGATGTACTGGGCCTCGTCCAGCACCTCGCACCAGAAGCTCATGAGCGCGTAGTCCTCCACATCGCGGCGAAGGAGGTCGTAGCTGGTGACCATGACGTCGTACCCGCCCTGCAGGCGCAGGTGCCGGCGCTCCGTCGCGGTGCCGGCAATCACCTGCACCCTGAGCTCGGGGGCGAACTTGGCAAACTCCGCCTGCCAGTTGTACACCAGCGAGGCGGGGCACACGATGAGCGTGGGGCCCACCCGGCGGGCTTCCTGGCGGCGCGCCACCAGTAGGGAGATGAGCTGCACAGACTTGCCCAGGCCCATCTCATCGGCAAGTATGCCGCCGAAGCCCATGTCCACGAGGGCGGAAAGCCACTGGAAGCCCTCCAGCTGGTAGGGGCGGAGCACACCCGCAAGAGATGCGGGCGCATCGTACACGGTTGGGTCGACCGAGCGAAAGTCATCCAGGTAACGCTCGAAGCTGGAGTCCTTCTCGTCGTCGTCCACCAAGCTGTCCAACAGGAAGGCCTTGTACGAGGGCACCTCCACCGTGCCCTTGGCCAGCTGCTTGGCAGTTATGCCCAGCTCGTCCACCACGGCCGAGACCTCCTCCAGGTCAAGGCCCTGAAGGTCGACGAAGGACCCGTCGCTCAAACGGTGGTAGTGGCGCTTGAGCCGATAGCTGGCAAGCAGGGCGTGCAGCTCGCGCGGGGGCAGGTCGTCCGCCGCCACCGTCAGGTCCACCAAGTTCGAATGAACCGAGAGACCTATGCGAACCCTGGGCCGCGCCGTGGCGCGCAAGCCATCGAAGGCCGGCGTGGTGAACACCCGGCCAATGCGCTGCAGCTCGGGCACGCCCTCGAACACCAAGGTGGCAATGGCGTCGCTGTCGCGGTCGGAGATGGCAAGGTGGTCGCCATCGGTCATGGAGAAGTACCTGCTCACGACCTCGCGACCGTGCGCCTCGGCCGCCACGTCGCGACTGATGTCGCGCTCTGCGGGCGCTCGCCTGTCCATGATGGGGAACTTGGCGTCCCCGTACACCGCCAGGGCAAGGCAACTGGCACCGCGGCCATTCCGGTCAAGGTAGAACTCCAGTCGGCAGGGCTGTGGCCGAAGCTCGTCCAGCTTCTTGGGCGCGCTCACGCTGACCGCCCGCTCCAGCGCGGGCAGAGTGGTCGCGCAGAAGGCGCGGATGTCGTGCTCGCTTATGAGCAGGTGCGAGGAGGGGTCAGAATAGGCCGCGGCGAGGAAGTCCGCCACGCCGCTGAACCTTTGCGTGCAGCGGTAGAAGCGGTCACCGTCGCACGCGAACGCCTGACCATACACGTTATAGAAGCGCAGGGTGCCATGGCGCACGAACTCGTACGAGCCACCGCCGAGCTCCGCCAGCTCCACGCCGAGCTCGGGGTCACCATCCACCAACGTCACGCTGCGCGTTCCCTGATCCGCCCCCTCTGCCCGGTCCTCGAACATGAAGCTCCTGCCGGCATACAGGTCCAGCAGGTCCGAAAGCTCTGGCGCCGAGAGGTGCAGCTCCCGCGCGGACGTGCCGATGGACCCGTAGTAGGTGCGCGAGGTCACGCGGTCGAACGCGTAGGCCCGCCGGTTGCGGATTGCCCGAACAAGGAAGTCCACCACGGCGCGCGAGCGCTCCGTGAACATGCCGCGCTCGTGGGTGAATGCCAGCTTCTTGCCATATTTGTGGTAGCTGGCATTCTCCACGTCCGAGACGAAGTCCGTGATGGACTTCAGCACGTACGCCCCGCGCGAGCCAACCACCTGGAACCGCGCGTCGAAGCCCATCCCGTGCGAAAGCGTCAGCTCCAAAGAGATGCTGCCCGCCATGTCGTCCGTGGAAGTGCCCGCCGACGCAGCCCCACGCTGGCGAACGCGCTCCAGGTAGCGGGCAATGCTGCGCGACGTCGCCACGTGACTCGTGGGGTCGTAGCCCCTGTAGGTCTTGCCGCGCTCGTTGAAGTCCAGCACCAACGCAATGGAGTGCTTGCAGGGGCCCGCGTACTTGAGCGCGGCCGGACAGGTGCAGTCGTAGTCCACGACGGCATCCTTCTCCTCGTCCAGGGTGACCGAGGTATCATACGATTCCCCATGGGCATAGGTGCTGGCGTCGACCTTGGCGGAAACGATTGTGAGGGGACCCTCGTAATCGCAGCGGCGGTCGTGGAACCTGAGCCCACGGTCTGCCACAGAGCGGGCGCGGCTCAGCACGGCCGGGCTACAGATGTCCTTGAGAGCACCCTCCGAAATCATCAGCACCCCCTTGCGCTCGATGGTCCGCTCGATGGTCCAAGCGGCGTGCGACTTGCAACACGCCAATTACGGGAACCCTAAGACTAGCCCCTTTTTGTGGGCATGGGAATGATTGTTTAATTCCTCGGGAATCTGTTTCAGCGACAGAATCCCTCCATGGCGGCAAGCGGTAGCTCCCTGCCCTGGGGAAGACTACGCAAGAAGACCCTCCAACGTGCGGCCGACGCCGTTCTGCACGTTGGACCACTGGGCAACAAGGGTGGCGGCGCGCTTCACGGCGTCTTCCGCGTTCGCCATGGCGTACGACGTTCCGACGGCCCCCATCATGTCCAGGTCGTTCAGGCCGTCGCCGAAGGCAGCGCAGTCCGCGGGGTCAATGCCCAGGTGGTCGCAGATCATGCGCACACCCTCGCTCTTGCGCACGCCGCCCGCCGATATCTCGCACAGCTCCGCACGGGACCGCACGACGGCCAGCTCCGGGAAGCGGGCGCTCACGTTCTTCTCCGCCGCCAGAATGGCCTCGGGCGCCCCCATGAGCATGAACTTGTGGCAGCCAGCCTGGCCAAACGTGGCCCGCAGGTCGCTTGCCACCCTAGCTTTGTACTGGATGAAGAACTCCTCCTCCAGCACGCGCGGGTCAGTGTTGTCGTCCACCACCCACGTGTCGTACCCGTACGAGCAGCAGAAGACGTCTGGCAGGTCGTGCACCAGGTAGTCCTTGATCTCGCACGCGGTGTCTATGTCTATCGTCTTGGAATAGAGGTCACGACCGGCCTCGTCGCGCACTAGGGCTCCGCCGTACGCCACGTAGGGGCCACGGAATCCGAGCTGGTCATGAATGCAGGTGATGCCGCCGGGAACTCGCGAGGAAATGAGCACGAAGGGCACGCCCCGCGCAACAAGGCGCTGAAGAACCGGGGCAGTCTGCGGCATGGGGTGATGGTCGGCGTCGACCAGCGTGCCGTCAATGTCCGAGAAGACCGCCTTGTACGGGAAACCTGCAAGCGTGCCTGCCATCACTAGTCCGCCTTTCCACCACTCCGAAGACGCCTGGCCAAGTCGCCCGGCGAGACTTCCGACAAGACCACCGCCAAGAAGATGAGCGTGAAGCCCACCGCCAGCTGGGGAGTCACCGGGTCCCCATAGATCATTACCGAGAAGATTACGCCAAACACGCTCTCCAGGCAGAGCAGAAGCGAGGCCTCCGCCGGCGGGACGTGTTGCTGGCCAATGTTCTGGAGCAGCGTGCAAACGCACGAAGAGAGGGCTATGACGTAGAACATCTCCCACACGAACTCGCCCGAGAGTGCCGGGTGCGGCAGGGGCTCCGCGACGAGCGCATATATAAGTGAAACGATTCCCATGGCGAAGGCATCCACCACCGTGATGGTAATGGTGTCGTGCGCGGAGTCCAGCTGCGAGAGCAGAACGATCTGCAGGGTGAAGAAGACCGCCCCGAGCAAGGTCATCCAGTCGCCCCACCGCAGGGCAAGGACGAGGGAGTCCCCCATCGAGACGAACCCGATGCCCGCCAGGCACATGGCCGCGGCAAAGACGTTGCGACCCGTTGGCCTGCCGCCACGCATGGCCCACGCCGCAAAGGGAACCATCACGCAGTACGTTGCCGTGAGGAAGGCGTTGTTGGAAGGCGTCGTGTCGGAAAGGCCCATGTTCTGCACTAGGTACCCCAGGCCACCAAAGAGGCCGATGAGCCCTCCCGCAAGAAGGTGGCTCCCATCCAGGTTCTGCGCCAGCCTCCTGCGGAAGGCGATCGTCAGGACTGCGCCCGTGACCAGGAACCTGGTTCCTATGAGCCATCCCGGGCTCAGCTGGTCCAGCGCGCCCTTCAGAACAACGTAGGACCCGCCCCAGATGACCGCGGCAACCAGGAGCATGACGACGTAGCGGCCACGGGGACGGCCGCCCGCGCGCTCGGCCTTGGAACTCGCCATTCGCTAGCCCCAGTACACGATCTTCTGCTTCGCCTCTTCCACGGCCTCCTGGCCCAGATAGTGGCCCACGAGCGCAAGGCCAAGGTCCGTTGCGGTGCCCATGCCCTGGCTGGTGAAGACGTTGCCGTCCTGCACCACGCGCTGGTCAGCCACGGCTGTGCCGCCGTTCTGGGCAATCTCGTGCTGGAAGTTGGGGTTTGCCGTCGCCTTGCGCCCGCGCAGGAGGCCGCGACGGGCCAGCACGACGCCCGGGGCGGCGCAGATGGCCGCCACGCACTTGCCGGAGTCTGGTGCCGCGAACGCATCAACGTGCCTGCACAGGACGTCGCATGCGGCAAGGTTGTTGGTGCCCGGCATGCCACCTGGCAGGAAGAGCAGGTCGTAGCCAGCGAAGTCAAGGTCCTGCACTCGCCTGTCGCAGCTGATGCGGATCTGGTGGGAGCTCACGATGGTGCTGCCGCCGTCGTCCGCAACCGCCACCGTGTCAACGGGAATGCCCATGCGGAAGAGCACATCCACCACCGCAAGCGCCTCCACCTCCTCGCAGCCGTCTGCAAGGAATGCCGCCACGCGCTTGTCCGTCCTCTGCTTGAACATGCCCTCCCCTTTCGTCGTTGAGCTGGATGTGATTCTAGCAGCACGACTTCCCCAGCGCTCTACCGCCAACCGACTGACAAGCTCCTAACGGACGTTCTCGTTGTTTTCCAAAATATGCGCGGCTATTATCTTGGGCATGGGTGTGTTATGCCCGTAAGCCAATATTGGGGTTGGCAGTACGAATCGATGTGACTCGCGCCGCGGGCCACGGGATTTGTTGGAGAGGAGAATCATGGAGTATTCCGCAGAAGTGGAGAGGATGTGCCCGGTCGCCAAGGGCGCATACCACGGCCCTGCGCCCATCCCTGAGGAGGGCAAGTGGGTTCAGGCAATGGAAATCAAGGACATCTCCGGTTACACGCATGGTGTGGGTTGGTGCGCTCCCCAGCAGGGTGCCTGCAAGCTCAGCCTTAACGTGAAGGAGGGCATCATCGAGGAGTGCCTGGTCGAGACCATCGGCTGCTCCGGCATGACCCACTCCGCCGCCATGGCCGCCGAGATTCTCCCTGGCAAGACCATCCTCGAGGCCCTGAACACCGACCTCGTTTGCGACGCCATCAACGTTGCCATGCGCGAGCTCTTCCTGCAGATCGTTTACGGCCGCACCCAGACTGCCTTCTCCGAGGGCGGCCTGCCCATCGGCGCTGGCATCGACGACCTCGGCAAGGGCCTCCGTTCCATGGTCGGCACCATGTACGGCACCAAGGCAAAGGGCGCCCGTTACCTCGAGCTCACCCAGGGCTACGTCACCCACATGGCCCTGAACGACAAGAACGAGATCATCGGCTTCGAGTTCCTGAACCTCGGCAAGTTCACCGACGCCCTCAAGGCTGGCGTGGACCCCAAGGAGGCAGTGGAGAAGGCCATGGGCAAGTATGGCCAGTGGGACAACCCTGCCAAGGTTATCGATCCGCGTGTCGAGTAGGGAAAGGAGCTGATCTTAATGGCAGTCACGTTTGAAGGCTATGAGCGCCGTATCGACAAGATCAACAAGACGCTCGCTGAGTATGGTATCGCCGACCTCGAGGAAGCCCGCAAGATTTGCACCGACCTCGGCTTCGATCCCTACCAGATCACCAAGGACACCCAGTCCATCGCTTTCGAGAACGCCGCTTGGGCCTATGTCCTGGGCTGCGCCATCGCAGTGAAGAAGGGCTGCAAGACCGCATCTGATGCCGCTGCCGCCATCGGCATTGGCCTGCAGGCGTTCTGCGTCCCCGGCTCCGTCGCCGACGACCGCAAGGTCGGCCTTGGCCACGGCAACCTGGGCGCCATGCTCCTGGGCGAGGACACCGAGTGCTTCGCGTTCCTGGCTGGCCACGAGTCCTTCGCAGCCGCCGAGGGCGCCATCGGCATCGCCAACAACGCCAACAAGGCCCGCAAGAAGCCGCTGCGCGTCATCCTGAACGGCCTCGGCAAGGACGCCGCCCAGATCATCGCCCGCATCAACGGCTTCACCTACGTCCAGACCAAGTTCGACTACTACACTGGCGACCTCGAGATCGTCCAGTCCATCCCGTACTCCGATGGCCCGCGTGCCGCCGTCAACTGCTACGGCGCCGACGACGTCCGCGAGGGCGTTGCCATCATGTGGCACGAGAACGTCGACATCTCCATC
>OMVJ01000008.1 GCA_900314495.1 uncultured Olsenella sp. | reverse complement strand
GAGCAGGCCCAGCACGCAGAAGAGGAGGGCGAGGATGTTGAAGAAGGGCAGGGGCCGGTAGTCCTTGAAGAGCGAGAGGATCATGCGCAGCACCTTGGCGCCGTCGGAGAACGTGGAGAGCTTGGACTCCGAGCCCTCCGGCCGGTCGCGGTACTCCACGGGCACCTGCTCGATGCGCCAGCGCTTGTCCACCGCGTGGATGGAGAGCTCGGTCTCTATCTCGAAGCCCGGGGAGAGCACGGGCAGGGTCCTGGCGAAGGCGCGGGTGTAGGCGCGGTAGCCGGTCATCACGTCGCGGAACTCGAAGCCGTAGAGGCGGCGTATGAGCCGGCGCACCAGGTCGTTGCCGAGGCCGTGGAAGGCGCGGGTGTTCTCCTCGCCGTAGGTGCCGTTGGAGAGGCGGTCGCCCACCACGTGGTCGGCCCTCCCGCCCATCAGGGGCTCCAGCAGGGCCGGGGCGGCCTCGGCCGGGTAGGTGTCGTCGCCGTCCACCATCACGTAGAAGTCCGCGTCCACGTCCCGGTGCATCTGCCGGACCACGTTGCCCTTGCCCTGGCGGGGCTCCAGGCGCACCACGGCCCCGTGCTCCCGGGCTATGCGGGCGGTCTCGTCCTTGGAGTTGTTGTCGTACACGTAGACGCGCGCGCCCGGCAGGCAGCGGTGGAAGTCGTCCACCACCTTGCCCACGGTCACGGCCTCGTTGTAGCAGGGCACGAGGACGGCAACGCCCTCGTATGTGCGGTGGGTGTCGGTCATGCGCGTCTCCATCTCGATGCAATTCTTAGGTGTGTGCAGGCCACACCCAGCTTCCACAATACGATAAACTCTATTTCCGTCCATCTGTACCATCACCAGTGTACAGAGCCAATACAAAAGTCAAGCGATGCCGGGTTACGGCCGTTCGTTTCCGTACCCAGCAACCATATCCACGGGAGCAAATGTGGAATACTCCATCGATTCATTTCTCCGTCCCGCCCCCAGTCTTGCAATCGTGGTTCCCTGCTACAACGAGGAAGAGGCCCTCCCAATCTCCGTTCCTGCACTCCTCGAAGAACTCGAGTCCCTTAATCAAGCCGGTCTCGTTACCCCAGAAAGCTGTCTCGTGCTCGTTGATGACGGCAGCCGCGACGCCACTTGGCAGACCATCTCTCGGCTGCACGAACGCGACCCACGCATCCGTGGCATTAAACTCGCGCACAACCGCGGTCACCAGAACGCTCTGCTTTGCGGCCTCATGTGGACACTCCGCCAAGGCTTTGAGGCCACCATCTCCATCGATGCAGACCTGCAGGACGACGTCAAGGCCATGTCTGACATGATACGCCAGTACCGCGAGGGGTGCGAGGTTGTCTACGGAGTGCGCTCAAGCAGGGAGACAGACACTGGCTTCAAGCGAGGCACAGCGCAGACGTATTACAAGTTGCTCTCTCGCATGGGGGTGGAAGCCGTCTACAACAGCGCCGACTACCGCATGATGGGCCGCGCGGCCTTGGAAGCGCTTTCCGAATACCAAGAGGTCAACCTCTTCCTTCGCGGCATCGTGCCATCGCTCGGCTTTAAGACCGGCACGGTGGAGTACGCCCGCGCGGAGCGCGTCGCCGGCGAGTCCAAGTATCCTCTCAAGAAGATGATTGCTCTTGCAGTGGACGGCATCACGTCATTCTCCATCAAGCCTATGCAGGTCATTACCGTGGTCGGGCTCATATCCCTTTTCATCGCCCTCATCATGCTGATCTACACCATCATCAGCGTCTGCACGGGACATGCCGTCGCAGGATGGGGTTCTATCATGGTGTCCATCTGGTTGGTGGGCGGCTTCCTCATCCTCTCTGTGGGGGTGACGGGCGAGTATGTGGGCAAGGCCTACATGGAGTCCAAGCACCGTCCGCGCTACATCATCGAGGAAGAGCTGAGGTAAGGCATGACGGAGACTGCCATCCAAGGGCCCAGCGACATCAAGATGAGCATCGTCGTGCCCTGCTACAAGTCCGAGCAGTACCTCCCCACGTGCCTCAACTCCCTTCTTGCCCAGACGCTGGACAACATAGAAATCATCCTCGTGAACGATGGCTCCCCCGACTCCTGCTACCAAATCATGTGTGACTACGAGCGACGCCACCCCGGCCTGGTTCGCACCGTCACGCGCGAGAACGGAGGCCTCTATGCAGCCCGTTGGAGCGGAGTGGATGTTGCTCGCGGCGAGTATGTAGGCTTCGTCGATAGCGACGACTGGGTGGAACCATACTTTGCGGAATGCCTGTATACGGCGGCCAAGCGCGAGGGGGCGGACATTGCGGTATGTGGCTTCATGCGCACCGACCTAGCGACGGGTAACGTCCTCTCTGACGAGATGGGCGACCACCGGCCGTGCATCGACATTGCGAAGGATCCTGGCCGCCTGGTTGAGGTGAACTCCGCCGCATGGAACAAGTGCTACCGACGGGAGATTCTGCAGCGCATGTACCGCATTCAGAGACGCATCACCACACTCGAGGATGTGATGACCAATCTGTGTGCCTACCTGGAATCCCAGGGTCGCGTCGTCTTTGCCGGCAGAAGCGCCGTCCACTACATGGTGCACGCTGACTCCATGATCAACACCATGACCCTTGCGCAGTTGGAGGAGGTCAAGAGCCTGCTCTTGGAGGTACGAGCGTACTACGAGGCTGCACATGCCAGCGAGGCCATGCTCGCCTACCTGGACGCATACGCCTTCCTACACTTGGGCGTGGCCATGAGCTCGCGCCTCTCAAACAACCCGGACGTCAACCTCGCGGACATGCTGCACGGCACGACGGCTTACCTAGATGAGCACTTCCCCACCTGGCGGCGCTCGCCCTACATCAACATGCGCTACGCGCGGAGCCAAGGTTCGAGCGCGCTGAAGAAGCTCGTGATTGCCCAGCGGTTCTACAAAATGCACCTCATGCGGCCGTTCCTGGCCTGCTACCGCTTTGCCATCAACACGCTACACATAGACATTAAGTGGTAGCGTCCCGCCATCCCTCTCTTCCTTTTCGCGCCAGACGAGCGCTGCCCGTCACACACCAAGGGCGTAGATGGCTATGCCCAGAATGATGAGTGCCAGCGCCAGGACCTTCTTACGGTTGAACTTCTCGTGGAAAATCGTGATGCCGAAGATGGTCACGTAGATGTATCCCGTCGCATCCAGGATCGGGCCCATGGAAAGCGGTATCACCTTGTAGGCATAGGTGGAGAGCAGGGTTGCCGCAAAGAAGAGCGCGTAGCCCACAATTACCAACGGATTCAGGTACTCGTGGATAGCGGAGTCATACTGCTTGTTCGCAGACTTCTTCAGAAGAACCTGCGCGATTCCGCTGATAAACACGCCAAAGAGGGCAACCAACGCGTAGAGAAGGACTTCGCTCATTCCTCGTCCTCCCCAGGTTTGGACAACTCCGCCAAAGCAGCGGACTCCTCGTTGTCGGCAATGGCAAACAGGACAACGCCCGCAAGAACCACCGCCGCCCCAACAAGCTTCAGGGGCGAGATGCTCTCATGAAAGACGAGCGCTCCCCACACAATGCCCCACACCACGGTGACGGCACGATTGGCGTACGCAGCCGTCAGTGGCATGCGTTTGATAATCTGCTGCCAGCCTATGGCATACACGCCCAGCACGGCGACCATGCCACCATAGCCCAAGATGAACCACCAGCTCGCGAAAGGATACTGAGCGGCAGTCTTGCTGAATATGCTACTCGTAGAGTAGACCATGAGCAAAATGTGCAGCGCGATGAGTACCTTCGTGCGGCCGCCCCTCTTAGGCGCACTCCCTGGCTTTGGCGTCACAGCGTCACGCTCTTTCCGGCCAGCTTGCGCCCGCCCAGCACCGCGTACCAGCGGATGAAGGCCAGGCGGTAGCCCAGCGCACCCTTCTCCTGCTTGAGCTCCGCGTCGCAGTCCGCACGGCTGAAGGTCTTGGCGTCCGGAATGCGGCGCGTCCACTTGAGGTAGGTGCGGTAGTACTGCAGCTTGGCGGCGTGCACCGCCTGGGCGTCGCCGTACTTCTGGGCAAAGCCCACGCAGGTACGGCCGAAAAGAATCTCGTTCCTGGCGTAGTCCTCGTTGATCTTCACGTTGGCGGAGTAGCTGCTTCCGCCCTTAACGATGTGGCGGTAGGCACTCCAGACCTCCGGCATGCACTTGATTTTGCCAATGGTCAGCATGAAGAAGGCGTTGCGCCGGTCTGCGGCATAGAAGCTGTACTGCTGCATGTTGGTGAAGTTGTCGCGCGCCTCGGCATACTCCTTGTAGCGGCAGAGCGAGGTGCCCGTCTGGCCAGGCAGGCTGCAATAGAAGAACTCGTTCCAGTCGTACTCGTCCTTGGGGCACTCCGGGTACTTCTCGCCGTTGGGCTTGGAGTCCGCGCCCACGACTTCCACATGGTGGTAGCAGGCAATGTAGTCCGGGTGGCTCTCCAGGAAGTCCACCTGCGCCTGCAGCTTGCCGTCGTAGGTCCAGAAGTCGTCTGCCTCCACTATGGCCATGTACTTGCCGCGGCAGCGGTGCATGAGGTCCTGGCAGTTCTTGTTGCCGCGCTCGCCCATGTTCTTGGGACGCAGATAAAACTCGAAGCCCTCCGGGTACTGGTCCTGGATGCTTCGCAGGTAGTCCTGGGTGCCATCCGTGGAGCAGTCGTCACCCAAGAGCACCTGCACCTCGAAGTTGGTCTTCTGCATGGCAATGGAATCGAGCGTCTCTTTGACGGTCTTCTTCGCATTGAAGC
This sequence comes from uncultured Olsenella sp., assembly GCA_900314495.1. Lineage (GTDB taxonomy): Bacteria > Actinomycetota > Coriobacteriia > Coriobacteriales > Atopobiaceae > Olsenella_K. Next base: position 88,590 of record OMVJ01000008.1, on the reverse strand, counting down.
AGGGAATGACCACGCTGACCAGCGGATTCTTTGCGGGCACGGCAGCCTCCTACCTGCGGGGGACGGAGAGCACCACGTCGCAGACGCGGTCTACGTCCTCCGTGGTGAGGAAGGAGGACATGGGAAGCGTCAGCACGCGGTCCGCCGCCCACGCGGCAACCGGGGTATCCGCCACGTCGAAGCCGGGCTTGCCACGGTAGCACTCAAGGTCGTTGGTCAGGGGGTAGAAGTACTTGGCGCAGGTGATGTTATCCTCCAGCAGGGCCTGCTGCACCTGGTCGCGCGTGGCACCGAAGACGGACTCATCGAAGACGACGGGCAGGTACACGTAGTTGTGCTTCACGTTCGGCTTGGGACGGCACAGGTTGAGGCCCGCGACATCGCCCAGGCGCTCCCAATAGCGCTCCGCCGCGGCCTTGCGGGCGGCAATGTACTCAGGCAGGTGACGCAGGTTGCAGACGCCCATGGCAGCGCTGAACTCGTTCATCTTGTTGTTGTTGCCCACGTAGCCATACTTCTGCTTGCCCGTGGTGCCGAAGTTCTTCTTCTGGTCCAGCATGACCTTGAACTCGTGGTTCTGCTCCGGCGTCCAGCCATGCACGTGGATGCAGGCCGCACCACCCTCGATGGTGTGGAAGGCCTTGGTTGCATGGAAGGAATACATGGAGGCGTCACCGTAGGTTGCCGCGGCCACGCCGTCGCGCTCCACACCAAAGGCGTGGGCGGCATCGTACAGGAGCTTCAGGCCGTGTTTGTCTGCAATATCCTGCAGGGCATCCACGTCGCACAGGTTGCCGTACACGTGCACGGCCAAGATGGCGCTGGTCTTGGGCGTGATGAGCTTCTCCACGGAGGCGGGGTCAATGGTGTAGTCGTCGGCCTTGACGTCCGCAAAGACGGGTGTGAGCCCGCGACGCACGATGGCGTGCGTGGTGGAGGCAAAGGTGAAGGGCGTGGTGATGACCTCGCCCGTCAGGCCCAGGGACTCTATCATGCTCTCGATGGACGTGTGGCCGTGGTCGTAGAGCGAAATCTCGTCACACTGCAGGTACTTGTTGAGTTCCGCCTCGAACTCCTTGTGGATGGCGCCGAAGTTGGAGAGCCAGTGGGACTCCCACAGCGGGCGAATCTCCTCCACATACTCCTCAAACGGGGGCATGGACGAGAGGGTCGTAGTGATGCGCTTCTTATCTGCCATGAGAGACTCCTGTGATACATACGCCTGCAAGCATTGCAATTCTAACGGTTTTCTATTCTAGTCCCGCCGGGTCACGCTATATATGGATGCGCGGGCATGCTACAAATCACCGTTTTACCGACTCACCGACGCTGCCGAGCCGCCTATGTCATCAGGAAGGCCCAACCGGGCATTGACCGCAGTGTCAGGAACGATGGTTATGTTCATTCTTTGACTCGTAATGCCAGCAGTGTACAGGTCTTCCGAGAGTCCGTACGCCAAGCCGGGAGCCAGAGGCCAGTTGTATGCATAGTCATTATGAAAGGCCAACACACGCACCTCAACGGACGCCTTTCCAGCCTTGTCCGCAGTAATCACTTGACCAATCATGTCCTCTGCCGAGGCAAGCGTCTGACCTGCCGTTATGTTGCCGCGAACGGACTGTTCGTACCTGCCAATGCCGGCAACAGCACTCACTGTTATAACAAAGATAACGACAAACGAGAGCAAGTTCGCAAGGCGCCACTTCTCGACCAGGTATGCGAAAGCGGAACAGCACAGCATGAGAGCCGGGCAGACAGCCGACACCAGAACATCTGGACGCGAGGCGTAATAGCGAATAGGGGGAACCGTCTGGGTATAGGGGTCAGTAACAGACGAAAGGAGGACGATGAACGCAGTAGCCAGTAAACACCAAATTATTGATACAAATGGCAGACGAACAAAGAGGTTGAGAGACGAGGCTTTCTTCTCCGATGCATCTCTGTTCCTCCTCCCCACTATCGGTGTAATGACCAGAACGACGAGGAACAAAAGAAGCAGCCCTCGGTTCAGGCATGCGAGCGTGGTATGCAGGTCCGCAAGAACGGCACCAAGGTGAAAACCTGACCTTTCCCCACCTTCTAGCGCACCGCTGGCACGGTTGCCGCTCAGCTCGAAGGCAAGAGAGGCAAGCCATAGGGCGAGAACCAAGAAGTGAACACAATTGTGGCGCACGAACGATCCAACCGTCCAAGCACGTCGATTCTTCGTACCTATTTGGGCAAGCGACGCTACAAGGCACGCTCCAGAGAATGCCGCGAGCACGATATTGAGGAAGAGGTTTGAGAACATGCCAAGGTAGATGCCAAGCATGAGAAGGGCCAGCCCAAGCGGGGTCTCTTTATATCCGTTCCTCGGTTCCAGCGCCGCTCCGCGACACATGAGTGTCATAGCGATGGTCGCGCAGAGCAAGTAGGGAATGGTGTAGTGGAACACGCACGTATAGTCCCTCGTACCCAGCAGGAACGGAATAGTTTCACCATTCGTGTGACTCAGCAGCACAAAGTGCGACAGGTAGAACAGCACAGTTCCAGACACTATGGCGCTCGTTCCACATCCAAGCAAGCGTCTGAGCACCCGCGCAAAACAGAGTACATACCCCGTCAGAAACGCACTCAGTAGAATCGCGGCTGCCACGACAAGCGACCAGACGTAGTCCCCGCCCACAAAAGGCATCACACAGAAGGCTGCGAGAAAATTCACAAGACGAAGTGACGTCTCGGGCAAGACCTTTGCTGGATTGAACCCGCCCCATTCCGGCAAACCACTGCGAACCTTGGCCATGAGCCCCCAGTCGTCAGCATCACTCGGAACGAGCGGGCAGACGCGCGTAAAAAAGATGAACGTGACAAGGAAGGTAACAACGCCCAACGCAACGAAGAGCGTATGCGACTTTGTCGGTTGGTCACTCTTTGCATACCAGTGACGGGCTCGTGTGCCCCGAACAGCCTCGCTCTGTTCCATGCCAATCCTTTGCATCCCAATTCCCGCTTTGCAATCTACCCTCGCCGCTTGCCCAGCAACTGCCCCACGTTCCTCAGCAGGTACGTGAACTCCTCCACGTGGAGGAGCCAGGCCAGCCCCACGTACACCGCAGCGAACACCAGCAGCTGCAGCAGCACTAGCACGATGTTGGGCAGCGCCAGCATGCCCACCGGCCAGCCAGCCGCAAAGGCTGCCGCGGCCAGCCCAAAGGCGGGCAGCACGTCGCGCATCTGCTCTCCGTACGAGTAGCCGATGACCTTGCGGTTGGGGAAGGCGTTGATGAAGTTGTACACGAAGCCGGCAATGACCTGCGCCGCCACAATGGCATAGAGGTTCCGCAGCACGAAGGCCGTGAAGCAGATGAGGCTCACGCCAATGGCCTTCTTGATGACCTCCAGCTTGAGGAAGATGTCGCTCCGGCCCATGCCGTTCAGGGACTGCAGGTTAGTGGTGTTGATGGGCAGAAGGGCGTAGATGAGGCAGTACATCTGCAGGAAGGGCACGGCGGGCAGCCACTTCTCGCCCAGCAGGAGCAGAACCAGCGGCCGCGCAACCAGGGCGAAGGCCAGCATGGCCGGCACGATGAGGAAGGTGCTGGTCTTGAGGGCGCGACGCACCAGGCGCTTGACCTGCACCAAGTCCTCCTGCACGCGGGAGACGGCGGAAAGCATGACGGGCTGGATGGCACCGTCCAGCACGATGCCCAGGGCCTGCGGGTAGCGCTTGCCCTGGTTGACGTAGCCCAGGTCAGAGCTGGTGAAGACGCGGCCGATGATCAGGTCCGAGAGGGACTGGTAGGCCTGGTCCAGCACGCCAGAGACCAGCAGCTTCCAGCCAAAGCGGAAGAGCACCACCGCGCGGTCGCCCTCGAAGACCGGCTGGGGCTTCCACGGCACCTGGATGGCCAGGGCCACGCACTTGACCACCTGGAAGGAGAGCTGCTGCACAACCAGGGCCCAGAGCCCGCCGCCAAGCACGGCCACGCTGATGCCCGCCACGCCCGAGACCAGGGCCGCGGAAACCGTGGCGCGGAAGGTCTTGTTGAAGTCCAGCATGCGCGCGACGATGGCCTCCTGGATGGCGTTGTAGGCGTTCACCACCAGGATGAGCACCAGCACGCGCAGGGGCCAGATCAGCGCCGGCATGGAGTAGAAGTCCGCCACTGCCGGGGCGGCCAGGTACACGGCGGCGTACAGGACGGCGGAGATTGCCAGGGACATCCAGAACACGGTGTCGTAGTCCCGCTCCGTCACGTCCGGCGCCTGGATGATGGCCGTGTTGAGGCCGGACTGTACGATTACGTTGCCCACGTTCACGAAGACCAGCATTATGGCAAGGGCGCCGAACTCCGCCGGAGCCAGCAGGCGCGCCATGACAATCTGCACGACGAGCTGGATCAGGGCGGAGCCGCCCTGCTCGAAGAGCTTCCAGAAGAGGGAGCTTATGGTTGCGGACTTAAGGTCCCGCTTCTGCACTGCCACGTGGGTCCTCCGTCGCCAGGCCTAGAGGCCACGGGCCGCCTTGTACTCCTGGAAGCTGGGGTGCTTGGTGTCCTTCTCGGAAAGGTTGAGGGGCACGCCGGGGAGCAACGGCCACTCCACGCCCAGGGCGGGATCGTTCCACATGAGGCCGCCCTCGTCGTTGGGGTGGTACACGTCATCGCACTTGTAGGCGAAGATCGCGGTCTGGCTCAGCACGTAGAAGCCGTGGGCGAAGCCCTGGGGAATGAAGAACTGGCGGTGGTTCTGGGCGGAGAGCAGGGTGCCCTCCCACTTGCCGAAGGTGGCGCTGCCGGGGCGCAGGTCAACGCAGACGTCGAAGACCTCGCCCTCCAGCACGCGTACCAGCTTGGACTGCGGGTGATTGATCTGGAAGTGCAGACCGCGCAGCACGCCCTGGGTGGAGGAGGACTGGTTGTCCTGCACGAAGTCCACGTCTATGCCGCCTGCGAGGAAGTCGGGCCGCTTGTAGGTCTCCATGAAGTAGCCGCGCGCGTCGCCGTACTGCTTGTTGTCCACGACCAGCACGCCGTCGATGGCGGTCTTGGTGAAGGTGAAGTTGCCGGAAGTGATGCTGTCCATCTGTGCGAGTCCCCTTAAGGTTGCTGCGAGTGTGGGGCAAGGAGCAGTGCGTTGTCTACTGCTCCTCGTCCATCTTCAGGTAGTGGCGCCAGAAGGGCACCGAGGTCCAGCGCTCCGCCGCGGCCGAGTACTCCGCCTGCAGGCGCTCCTTGTTCTTGTGGTAGTAGGCAAGATCGTTGTTGAGCCGGCCCCAGACCTCGCGGAACCGCTCGCGGTCCAGGTGGCGGATGACGCCCTTGCGGTTCTCCAGGTCCACGGCCACGATGGTGTCCTTGCGGCGCATCTCCTCCGCGGGGTACAGCCAGCCGGCCACGTCGATGAAGGCCACGGTGTTCTTCTTCACGTAGCCCGCGTCTATGCGCTGGCCGTTGAAGGTGACGAAGTCCTGCGCGCGCTCAAGGATGGTGCGGGACTCCACGCGGGGCTCGTCGGACCGCTCCCTCACGCGCGAGATGCCACTGAGGTCCACCCCCTCCTCGTCCGCCTGGCGGCGCAGGTCCTCAAACGGGAGCAGCTGTTCCTTGTTGCGGTTGGCCGCCATGAAGCGCTGCTCCACCAGGCCGGGCTGCTCAATGAAGTCCGGCCCCTTCAGGAAGTCCTCGAAGCCCTGCAGGGCCAGGCGCGCGTCCGTGTAGTTGAACTTCTTCAGGTCCAGGCGGACGGTCATCTTGAGCTTGAACTCAAAGTCCGAGAGAGGCGCCATGCCCGTGGCCAGCTGGCCTATGAACTGGTTGCGCATGACCTGGTAGCGCTCCACGGCCGCGCTGTAGCGGCGCGGGAACGAGGGGTGCCACAGGCAGATGCCGTTCATGGTCATGAACTGGGCATGGCAGCGAATGCCGTACTCGATGTCGTCGTAGCGCACGAAGACGGGCAGGGGCAGGCCGTACTGCTCAATGGCGGTCATGGGGATGACGCAGTACCACCAGCCGGCGTAGCCCTGCTCGTGGTCGCTGAAGTCCATGCCCTCCGGCAGCTTCTCCGGCAGCTCGTTGCGCATGACCTCGTGCAGCTTGCACACGTTGGCGCGCTCCTTGCGGGGAATGCAGTCGCCAATGAAGGTGACGAAGCCTGTGTCCTCCCAACGCACGTTGGGCTCAAAGAGGTCCATCATGGCGCCCGAGACAAACCAATCCTCGTGCTCGGCGTTCAGAATCTGCAGCAGGTTGTAGGTGCGCTTTATGCTCTCTGGCGAGATGACCACGTCATCGTCCATGAGCAGCACGTGCGTGGCCTTGGGCGTCTGGTCCATGGCCTCGATCATACCGCGGGCGTAGCCGCCGGAGCCGCCCACGTTGTCGTTGGGGTGAATGCGCACGCGGTCCGCCTGCAGGGCCTCCACGTCCAGCGTGCGGCCGTTGTCCACCACGTGCTGGGTGAAGTGCCGCGCGATGCTGCCCTCGTCCGTGAGGATCTGCTCCTTCACGAGCCTTATGTTGTGCTCGATGAAGGACTCCTTCTTGAAGGTGGTAGTGCAGAGGGCCAGCTCCACCGGGCGCACGTCCGCCGGGTCAACCTCTGTGTAGTAATAGGATTTGCGCAGGTAAACGGGGTTGTCTGCGACGGTGAGGACGAAGGCCTCCAGCACGTCGTCCTGGCTGCCGGGAAGCTCCACCTCCAGCGTCTGCCACTCCTCCGAGGCGGCAACCTGAAGCTCGCTGCCGGCAACCAGCTCCGCATCCCAGCTGAACATGTCCGCGCGCGAGACCGCGACGGAGAAGGCGCCGCCCTTGTACTCCAGGTGCAGGAAGAACCTCTTGGCAACCGTGTACTCCCGCCACTTCCTCACGCTCAGGGCGTTGAAGAAGGTGGTGAAGTCAAACTGGCCCGGCCCCTCGAACACCCACGCGCCCGCCTCGTGCCGCGAGGTGTGAAAGGGTGCGGTGGGGCGGCACAGCAGCTGGGGCTCCGAGAGGAACTGCTCGTTGTTCTCAAGAAGTACGTTGGCAAGCTTGAATTGCTGCAAGTGAGTCTCCTTCTGCGCGCATGCGTAGGGAACGCGCCTGTTGCCGCCCGTTGCGGCGGCCGAGCGCAAGGTGAGGGTGGTTTCGCGCGTTGATTATATCACCGGCCAAATACTCTCCCGTTCCCTAGCGGTACGCTCACTCAGACCTCCAAGAGACCCCACACAATGCCCTCGCGCAGCGCTTGGTTGCAGCAGCCCCAAACGCTTTTGGTAAAGTGTCTATGTTTACGCCTCGATAGCTGCCACACATAGCTCAGATACTCCAAGGGGGACGGCCGTGAGTGCCTTTGCCTTTACGTTCCTTGTCTTTGTTGCCTGCCTGTACGGACCCGGCTATATGGTGGCGCGTGCCTTGGGGGTGCCGCGCACCTGGGCCGTCTGCACCGCGCCACCCGCCACGCTCGGGCTCGTGGTGGTGCTCTGCCAGCTCTATTCCTTTGCCAGCATACCAAGCATGCCCGTCACGGTGCTGGGGTCCATCGTCCTTGTTTCCCTGGTTGCCATTCTGCTGCTGCGCAAGCACGCGCATCCCTGGCAGTTGCCCGAGCTTTCGCCCCTTGCGTTGCTGGCGGCGGTTCTCATTGGGGTGGCAGCAGGCTACATCCTGTTCGTGTCCAGCCTGCCCACCTACGACTACGTGTTCCAGATGTCGGATACCGCGTTTCACGTAAACCTCATTCGCACGTACGCAAATTCCGGCAACATGACCTTGTTCACCACGGACGCCTACCTCGACAACCCGGCCATTCGCACGATGCCGCCCACGGGCTTCTACCCCGCCGCCTGGCACCAGCTCTGCGCCCTGGTGGTTCAGGCCACCGGCGCCTCGGTGACCACGGTCATCAATGTGTCTTCCTTCGCGGCGCCGGCATGCATCTACCCACTTGCCATGACGGCGTTCGTCGCCCTGGCCTTTGACGGAGACAAGAAGTACGTCCTGGGAAGCACCCTGGTCGTTCTGGGGTTCGTGGCCTTCCCCTGGATACTCATAATCTTCGGACCGGTCTACCCCAACCTGATTGGCTTTGCCACCATTCCGGCGGCAATGTGGCTCTTCGTGCACGGCATAGCCGCGCACATAACGGTCTCGGAGCGCATTCGCACCATCGCGCTCTTTCTCATGTGCGTCCTTGGACAGTTGTTCCTTCACCCCAACACCCTCTTCACGGCGGTGCTGATCCTTACCCCCTATGGCGCCTTCTACATCTGGAACGAGCTGCTGAAGGCAGACAAGGGCAAGCGCATTGCATTGCTTGCGGCCGGAGCGTTCGTTCTGTTTTGCTGCGTCTTTTGGTATGGGTGCTACAAGATGCCCTTCTTCGCCGGAATCGTCAACTTCAGCGGCTGGGGTCGCTACGTGCACCACTTGCAGGGCCTCATCAACATTTTGCTTCTGGACTACACCTTCTCCGGCTCCTACGAGTACGCCCCAGAGTACATTGTTGGTGCCTTCGTTCTAATAGGCTTCGTCAAGGCGCTGCACACGCGGGAGTACCGTTGGATGGCGGCAAGCTACTTCCTGGCGTGCCTACTGATCTTCGTCTCCGCCACAACCGACCTTAGCATAAAGGCCCTGCTCACCGGCTTCTGGTACCAGGACCCCAACAGACTCGCGGCCAACGCCGCCATCGCGGGCGTCCCCTTGGCAACGCTGGGACTCTCGTGGGTCTACGACCGACTCTTGGAGCTGGTGGACGCCTACAACCAGAAGCACACCACTCGCAAGACCAATAGGCTTAAGGTCGCCGCGGTCTTCAGCGTCGTATTTCTTACACTGTGCTTCTTCCCCAACTTCAAACTGCCCGGCGAATACCGCGACTACGACACGCTCACCGGTGGAGTACCCGTTGGAACGGAAGGCCTCACCCCCACCGATGAGCCTGCCATCACCGGCTACCAGGCGCAGAGGATCAAGGCCTTGAAGAACGTCCATACGGCCTTTGGCGATTACCGCGACCTTGTGGACATTGCCGCGAGCGATTACCGTCCCCTTGGGCAGAAAGAGGAGATCTTCCTGCAGAAGGTCAAGGCATACGTGCCCGATGATGCGGTAATTATCAACAACCCCTTGGACGGCAGCTTCTTTGCGTACGGCATGTACAACCTGAACATCTACTACCGCAGTTTCGCGAGCTTTGGCATTGGCGAATCCAACGAGGGACGAATCATTCGTGCCGGACTCTGCAACATAGCCAAGGATGACGAGGTCAAGGCCGCCGTAAAGAACATTGGTGCCAAATACGTGCTCGTAATGGACGACTCCACGACTGGTGCGACCTTCGTAAACGCGCGCGGTACCTGGCACCCAAGCGCCGTCCTGGGCATAACCACCATTAACGAGAACACCCCGGGATTCGAGGAGGTCCTCAGGCAAGGCGTGTGCCGTCTGTACAAGATTGTCGAGTAACTCCGCCACAACAGGCGTTGAGCCACGTCCTCATTGAAGCCCGCCCGGGTACCTGCCTGGTCGGGCTTCTTGTTTGTGGAGTTTCACTGACCGGGCACCCTCCCACCCCCAGTCAGCCGCGATGTCCGAGAAGTCAGCGCGGCAGGTCACGACCGCATCGCGCAGACTGATGCAAGCTTCCCGCGAGCCCGCGGCAACCTTCGTGCAAGCAGCCCCTCGTAAGCTCGGTACCCACGGCATGGCAACCACGCCGTGACCGCCCGGCTCACCTTCTTCATCCCAACGAGGAGGCTCTCATGGCACTCTACTGGCCCGAACAAAAGGTGGCGTTGCAGATAGACGACGACCCGCTTGCCCTGCCCTACGACGGCCCCGATGACTGGACCGTTATCCACACCACTGTTGACCAGGTGGCGGACTTCGACTCGTTCATTGCCGTCACCGACAAGCTCACCGAGGCGCTTGGCTCACCCTTCCTCCCCAGCTCCAACGCGCGGCTGCAGAGGGAGGTGTACGAGTTCCTGATGGAACGAATCGCGGACGAGTACCCCGGCGTCTACCCCTACAAGCCCCGGTACCAGGGGGAGACCACGGACAACCCCGAGATCCTGGACCTCTCTGACTGGAAGGAACACTTGCCAAAGGGCTCGCTCAGGGACATTGGTAACGGCGTCTCCATGAGCACGCCGGAATTCCACTTCCTGCGCATGGCACCAAAGCTCAAGCTCAGCCAGTTGATCCAGCTGGGCATGGAGCTGTGCGGCACCTACGGGACGGACCACATGGAGAGCCCCCGAGACTACCGCTTGTACGAGTCACCCGTCACGGACGTGGACCAGCTTCGCTCTTACCTTCGCGATGCGCGTGACGTAGAGGGCTACCGTGCGGCAATGAAGGCGCTCAACTACGTTGTGGAGGAGTCCCCCTCCCCTGCCGCGACCTACATAACCATGCTGCTCACCCTGCCCAGGCACATGGGCGGCTACGACCTCTTCCGACCGCAGCTCTCCTTCGGCATTGACGCGCGCTTTGGCGGCATGGGGATGGCACCGTCCGCGGACGGCCCCTATGAGCTGTACGACCTTTGTTGGGCGCGCCAAGGCGTCGTCGTGCAGTTCGTTGGGGACCAGCCGCCCACCCCGCGCGAGCGTCGCGGCCTGGCGGCACCCGACCTCGTGGACATGTTCGTGGTGTGTCTCACAATCTCGCAGGTTGCCGACGACGGCGCCTTTGACGAGGCGGCGCGCCTTATTGCGGACAAGCTTGGCTGCCCCGTGCCACCCGAGGACGAGGCCTTCAGGGCGGCACGCGCACAGCTCAGGGAGGACCTGACCTTCCCTGACTACGACCACATGCGTTCCATGAGCGAGGACTGGCACTGCCACAAGCTCGTGTAGGACCGATGGGCAAACGCAGCAACAAAGACTACGACGGAAAGGATGATCAAAATGGCACTTTACTGGCCGGACCAGAAAGTCGCGCTCGAATTCTTGGACGATCCCGAGAGCAGTCCGTTCACGGGGGACGATGAGGGGGTGATCATCATCCAGGCCACCAACGACGACCTGTCGGACACGAGCCTCTTTACCGAATTCGTCTCCAGGCTGGCGGAGACGCTGGGGTTCAGCCTACCTAACGAGGACGACGAGAACTACGACCCAGTGCGCGCCTTCAAGAGCATGCTGTACGCCGCAGTCGAATACTAGACCGCCCAAAAGCCCCGCCACGTGACGGAACCTCCCCCGCCCACAGGAACGCACTGGCACGAGTGTGTCCCCGCACTGATCACCGGTGCGGGGACACACGATCGCACTCTAGACATGCTGAATGGTTCGAACTGTTGGCTGTAGCTATATGCTTTACAATGTAATGGTCTTTGCTACATCTTAGCTGCAGTATAAGTGAGGCGATGGGCATGTCTACGACTACGATGGTTAACATTCGACTCGATACAGAAACGAAGACAGCTATGGAACAAGTGTGCCACGACCTCGGTATGAGCATGACCACCGCCTTCACCATCTTCGCAAAGAAGATGGCTCGCGAACGCCGCATCCCCTTCGAGGTATCCGTAGACCCCTTCTACACGCAGGAGAACATAGCTGCCATCCGACGCTCACTTGCACAGCTCGACTCTGGTGGCGGCACCATGCACGAGCTTGTAGATGACCATGACATAGGTAGGGGCTGACACCCTAAGGCATCAGCCCCTTTACTGCCGGCGGTTTGGAGAAACCCTAATTACTTCTCACCGGAGGCGCGCTTCTCGGCATATTCCTCGGCAAGCCTCTGCTGCACATCGTGCGGGACCTGCTCGTAGCCAGTGAGCTCCATCTCAAACTCGCCGGTACCGCGGGACAGGGAGCGCAGGCGCGTCGCGTAGTCCGTGACCTCAGCGTACGGGATGGTTGCCTCGATGACGGTGTAGCCGGCCTCGGCGCCGGTTGCAGCCTGCATGCCCTCCACGCGGCCGCGGGAGGCCGAGACGTCACCCATGACGGAGCCGGCGTAGCTCTCGGGCACCGTGATCTTGAGGTGAGCCATGGGCTCCAGCAGGACGGGCTCCGCCTGGGCGACAGCCTTCTGGAAGCCGATGCGGGCCGCCGTCTTGAAGGCCATCTCGTTGGAGTCAACGGGATGATAGGAGCCGTCGTACACTGCAACACGCACATCGATCATGGGGTAACCGGCAAGCACGCCGTCCTTCATGGTCTCCTGGACGCCCTTGTCGATGGCAGGGATGAAGCCGCGCGGGATGTGGCCACCAACGACCTCGTCCACGAACTCGTAGCCGTTGCCGGGGTTGGGCTCGATGCGCAGCCAGCAGTCGCCAAACTGTCCGGCACCGCCGGTCTGCTTCTTGTGACGGCCCTCGGCGGACGCAACGCGACGGATGGTCTCGCGGTAGGGGATGCGCAGCTTGACCGTATGGGCGGTGATGCCGGCGCGGTCCTCCAGGCGGTCAAGCAGGACGCTGACCTGTGCCTCGCCGATTGCGGAGATGATGGTCTGGCCGGTGTTCTCGTCGCGCTCGATCTTGAGCGTGGGATCTGCGTCGGCCGCCTTGTCCAGGAAGTCGTAGAGCTTGCCCTCGGTGCCGCGCTTGTCGGGCTCGATGGCGATGCGGTAGAGCGAGTTGGGGAAGCGGAACTCCGCCGCCTCCACCTTGCCGGTGACGGAGAGGGTGTCGCCGGTCATGGCCTCCAGCTTGGGGACGACAACGACGTCGCCGGCCGCGGCCTCCTTGACGTCCGTGGTCTCGCGGCCGGTCATGCGGTACAGGTGGCCAAGGCGCTCGCTCTTGCGCGTACGCGCGTTGATGAGCTCCAAGCCGGGAGTCAGCGTACCAGCCAGGACCTTGAGGAAGGAGAGTCGGCCGTTCTGCGGGTCGTTGAGCGACTTGAAGACGAAGGCGACGGGGCGATCGTCGTCCGGGGAGATGTCCAGCTGCTCGCCGTTGACTAGCGGGATGCGGCCGAAGTCTGCCATGGTCGGGAACCAGTCCACCACGGCGTTCATGAAGGAGGTGACGCCTTCCTCGCGCACGCAGGAGCCGGCGAAGACCGGGAAGAAGATGCGCTGCGCCATAGCCTTGCCCAGCAGACCCTCGAGTTCCTCGGTGGTGACTTCCTCGCCCTCGAGGTACTTCATCATGATCTCATCGTCAGCCTCCGCGACGAGGTCCACGAGCTCGTCGTGTGCGGACTTTGCGGCGTCCACGAACTCCGCGGGGACGTCCTCCTCGACGACCTTGCCGTTCTCGAGGTGGCGGGCCTTCATGCGGACGACGTCGATGACGCCGGCGAAGCTGGTGCCCACACCCATGGGGATGGTCACGGCACCGACGCGGTTGCCGAAGCGCTCCTTCAGGCCCTCGAGCGCGAGGTCGAAGTCAGCGTCGTCCTTGTCCAGGCGGTTGACGAACAGAGCGCGAGCCACGGAGAGCTCCTCGGCCGCGAACCACAGGCGCGTGGTCGTGGTCTGGGGACCGGCGGAGTCGACCATGAAGAGGACGGTCTCGCCCGCGCTCATCGCCGCGTAGGCGTCGCCGATGAAGTCCGGGTAGCAGGGGGCATCGAGGACGTTGATGCGCGTGTCACGCCAAGACACGGGCGCGATCGTGGTGGAAATGGAGAAGCCGCGCGCACCCTCCTCGGTATCGTAGTCAAGCGTGGGCTTGGTGCCGGCGTGACCACCCAGCCTGGTGGTCTTGCCCGTGAGGTGCAGCATCGCCTCGGCCAGCATGGTCTTGCCCACGCCGCCTTGGCCCACGAGGACGATGTTCTTTACCTTCTCTGCTTTGCCTGCCATGTGATGCCTCCTTGAGAATCACAGTGACCGCCGACGGGCGCGAAACCTGACGTTGCGCGCTTCCGACCAGCCGTCGTGCCAAATGAGCTGCAGAACATTCGGTGCCGTGCCAACGTGAACCCTTGCAGTAACACTGTTGTTGGGCACCACTTGCAAACATACCCACTGGCGCATGGGGGCGCGGGTACTTATCGGGCGGCGGCGCAAAAGCGCGGGCAGTATGCGTGCCACAGAGAAATGCTTGACAACCTGCGCTTCATTGGTTTGGTGCGAAGGCGTGGGTTCAGGTGGGGCCGCGGTGATACGGCACAAAGAAATCCGCCGCGACCACGGGTGTCACGGCGGATTATGTCTAGTGCTTATGCGGGCCTCCACGGTTGGAGGTGTGGTGAGACGCGAGAACCAGCCCCTTGTCTCATCCGATGAGACAAAAGGTGCGTCCCCCTGTCTCAGTCGAGGACGGCCTCGCGCTCCTCGTCCTCGGCGGCAAGGATCTTGCCCTTCTCGTCCTGGGGAACCATGGACATCTTGTCGGCGAAGACCTTCTTGCCCGTGGGGTGCTCCTCAAGCCAGAGCTTGGTTGCGGTGGGAGCCCAGGTCTGCGCGTACGGGGTGGTGCGGGCCTGGACGGCCTCCGGCTCCTCCGGCGTGACGTACTCGGTGCTGTGGGCGCCGGCCTCCTTGACCATCTTTGGCAGGAGGTTGGGGTTCTCCAGCATGGGGCAGGGCTGCAGCATGTTGTCGTTCCAGGGGTAGTGCTTGCGGTAGGACTGGAAGAGCGGCTGCTGCAGGCACTCCAGCCAGCTGTGGTCGCGGATGTTGACGTTGGAGTAGTGGATGAAGACGCAGGGCTCCACGTCGCCGCGGGCGTTGACATGGCAGTAGACGCGGCCGCCGGCGATGCAGCCGCCCACGTACTCGCCGTCGTTCTGGAAGTCCATGGCGAAGACGGGGAAGCCGCCCTCGAAGTCGCGGACCTGGCGGATGCGGTGGAACATGTACTCGCGCTGCTCGGGCGTGGGCATGAGGTCTGCGTTGGCGCCCTCGCCCACCGGCATGTAGTGGAAGAACCAAGCCCACAGGCAGCCCTTGTCAACCAGCAGCTGGAAGAACTCGTCGGAGCTCACGCGCTCCGTGTTGGCACGCGTGTAGCAGGTGGACGTGCCGTAGAGCAGGCCGTACTTGTGCATGAGGTCGAAGGCGCGCATGACCTCCTGGAAGGATCCGTCACCGCGGCGGCCGTCGTTGACGGAGGGCTCGTAGGACTCCAGGGAGACGGAGAACGCGATGTTACCCAGCTCCTGCACCTTCTGGCAGAACTTCTCGTCCACCAGGGAGGCGTTGGTGAAGACGTTGAACATGCAGTCGTTGTGCTTCTCGGCCAGCTTGAGCAGGTCTGCCTTGCGGACCAGGGGCTCGCCGCCGGTTAGCATGAAGAGGTGGGTGCCCAGGGCGGAAGCCTCCGTCACGAGCTTGTCGCACTCCTCGTAGGTGAGGTTGAGGCGGTTGCCGTAGTCTGCCGCCCAGCAGCCCACGCAGTGCTTGTTGCAGGCGCTGGTCGGGTCGAACAGGATGATCCAGGGCACATTGCAGCCGTTCTTGGAGGCGTTCTCCGTGCAGGTGCGCAGGCCGCGGAAGGCAGCCTCATAGCCGCCGTTCATAATCGCGGTCTTGAAGACGTGCGGGTTGGTGTTGTCGATGACGTTGAACAGGAAGTTCTCCCACTTGGAGCCCGGGTAGAGTGCGGTCTTTAGGCCGCGAACGACTCCAGGGGCGGTGTCCTTCAGCAGCTTGGAGGCCATGTCGATGACGTGGTCGATCTTGTCCGCGCGGTCATCCGCCTTGCCAGCCTTGAGGACCTGGTCAACGACGACGCTGAACGCCTTGCGCTCTGCGGCGTGTGCAATCTTGGACTGCATGTGTTCCCCTCTCGTTCTGGTTGGCCGAAGCGCCAACCTGGACGGCATTGGTCCCGTCCCTTGCGACATGTACAACGGCTTTGGGCGACTGCGTAGAGTTGCGCCGCGTTGCTATGTTGTCCCGATACCCATTCGCAGGCAGCTGTAAGCATGCAAAAATAGAGTACTTTTTTGCTGCAAATGAGACAACCGCCAGTAAAACGGAAGAATTGTACCCCAATTGAAACCGCAGGTCATCACATGAAAAGATGCATCCGCCCAATTGAACAGATGCATCTGAAGTGATGGAGTATGCGAGACCGTTTGCTACTGCAGGGCCTTGATCCAGCCAACCTGGTCGATGTTGCCCTGTATGTGCGCGGCAGATGCCTGCCACTTGGCAATCTCGGACTCGGTCATGGTGGGGACGAACACCTTCTCCACGCCGTTCTGGCCGATCATGCAGGGCAGCGACTGGTAGATGTTGTCCACGCCGTACACGTTATGGATGAGGGTGGAGACCGGCGTGATGACCTTGGTGTCGTGCACGATGGCCTTGATGATCTTGGTCGCGCCGTTGGAGATGGAGTACTCCGTGCAGCACTTGCCGGCCATGGTGATGTAGCCGCCGTGGCACGCCTGCTGCTCCAGGTCGTCGCGGTCGAAGGTGTAGCCGCACTGGGCCTCCACCTCCTCCGGCGTGAGGCCGCCGAAGCTCACGTGGCTCCAGAGCGCAAACTCTGCAAAGCCGTGCTCGCCCAGCATGAGGGACGAGATGCACTGGGGGTCAAAGCCCGTCTTGGTGGCCAGGGCGTGCTGGAAGCGCGAGCTGTCCAGCGTGGTGCCGGAACCGATTACCTTGAGCGGGTCGTAGTCCGTCAGGCGCTGGATTGCCAGGGCGATGACGTCGTTGGGGTTGGAGATGGAAACCCAAATGCCCTTGAAGCCGGCGTCCACGATGCGCTTGGCGAAGGTCTTGACCTCGTCCGTTGTGACGAAGAGCTCGCCGTCGCGCGAGACTGCGGCCTCCTTCACGTGGCCGGCGGCGTTGACGATGATGTCGCACTGGGCAAGCTCCTCGTAGCGGTCGTCCACCTCGTGCACGCGGGCCGTTACGGGGTAGAAGCTCATGGCGTCCAGCAGGTCGTTGACCTGGGCGCGGCAGAGAACGGCATCGCGGTCGGACATGTAGATGTCGGTTGCGAGGCCCTGGTAGAGGATGGCGTTGGCAACGTGGGCGCCAACGTGGTTGTTGCCCAAGATGCCGATTTTGATGCTGGCCATGGCGTTTCCTTCCTATAGAGTGCCATGCAAGCCGGGCTTCTTGGGTGGGTGCATGGCAGATACATCGCGGGTTATACCGCACGGCTCCACAATTCTAAGTCGCGCCAAAATCGACACCCGATGGCACCTACTTGTTGTCGATAGCCTGAAACATCAAAGTCGGCAGCGAGCATTGCAGGCTGCTGCGGGCCCGCGCGCAGATCCTGCGCATCTCCGCTACACTCGTGCACATGGGATTCAAGACGTACACATGCCCGATTGCCAAGGAGTGCGGCGGCTGCGAATGGCTCGCCGTGCCCTACCCCATACAGCTGCGCCGCAAGCAGGAGTGGGTGGAGAGGCTCTTTGAGCAGGTCATCAATGAGGACGCGCCCGAGGTGCAAGGGATTGTTGGCATGGACGAGCCCCTTGCCTACCGCTTCAAGGCGGCATCTCCGTATGCGCCCGGTCCCTCACGCAAGCAGCGGCATGGCCACGGCAGGGCCCACATGCGGTCCGGCTTTTACGCAGCTGGCTCGCACCGCATTGTGCGCTGCGAGTCTTGCCTGGTAGAAGCACCAGGCGCGCGCGAGATTCTCAACGATGTCGCACGGGTTGCCGACCGCCTGAGCATCTCCGCCTACGCGGAGGACCGCGGCACGGGCATGCTGAGAAACGCCGTCGTGCGCTGCGGATACGCCACAGACGACGTCCTGCTCACCGTGGTAACCAACGGCAGGGACCTGCCAAAGTCCCGCGAGTTCGTGCGCGAGCTGCTGCGCCTGCACCCAGACATCACGAGCGTGGTGCAGAACGTGAACGAGCGCCGCACCAACGCGATCCTGGGCCGCGAGTCCCGCGTGCTGTACGGCCCCGGCATCATGCACGACAAGCTTTTGGGCTGCACGTTCGAGATTGGTCCCACCAGCTTCTACCAGACCAACCCCTCGCAGACCGAAAGGCTCTACCAGCTGGCAATTGACGGTGCGGAGCTGTGCGAAGGCGCGCGCCTGCTGGACGCCTACTGCGGAACGGGCACCATCGGCATATGCGCCGCGGCCACCGCGCGAGATGCGGGAATCAATAACGTGCAGGTCACGGGGGTTGAGCAGGTGGGCAATGCCGTGGACTGCGCGCGGCGAAACGCCAAGGCCAACCGGCTGGGCAACGCCTGTACCTTCGTGCGCGCGGACGCCACCGAATACATGGCCAAGCTCTCAAGCGGCAGCCCCGAAGCGCGCGCCTTCGACACCATCGTCCTGGACCCGCCTCGCGCGGGCTCCACTCCGGAATTCCTGAACGGCGTTGTGCGGCTGGCACCTGCTCGCGTGGTGTATGTGAGCTGCAACCCCCAGACGCAGGTTCGCGACCTCGCGATCCTGCGCACTGCCGGCTACCGCGTTTCCACGCTTGCCAGTGTGGACATGTTCCCTCACACCAAGCACGTTGAGACTGTCGTCGTGTTGTCGAGAAAACTTGCGTAAGAGCTTACAAAGCCCTGCAATGCAAAGCCTCGAGGCAGTACATACCGTCTGGCTGAGGGACGTTTACTGGTGTGCAAGGACGGAAGGATAGCGATGGTAGTTTACGAATTCCAAAATGATGAGTCGTTGCTCCGGACTCTTGCAGAGCTTAATGTGCAAGAGAAGTCAGTAGCGCGAAAAAGGCTTGTCGCCCAAGTTGTTTTTGCTGTGTGTGCAGTAGTGGTTTACTATCTCGCCTTTAATTCTCTAAATAGGGCGGGAATAAATGTAGGTAATTTTGACGCTGCCACCAGGATCCCGAGTACCAGAGGAGCGATTGCGTCCTCTCTGATCTATTTCGTTGCCGCAACTGTAATCATGGTTTGCGCACTTATGTTTAAGCGGATACAGGCTAGCATGTACCTAAGAAGCACCCTCCGCCTAGATAAGGATTTTCTCACCGCCCATGGCACTTGGACGTTCTCTGAAGATGCAATCCGTACAGATTCAACCATAGGCAAAGGAGAAATCCCATGGAGTACGGTTGCCACGTACGGTGATCATGGTAAGTATCTTTATATTCAGAGGAAGGATCAGATGCTCTACCTTGTAGACCGTACAAGATTGTCTGATGCAGAACTCTCTGAACTTCGAAATCTGCTAGAGCAGCATGTGACAGCAGAGAGCTGACCACCCCGGGCTTCCACAACAATCAGAGAACACGCCAGCCCTCTTTCTTGACATGTTCGCGCCAGGGCTGTCCCAGTCATCGCATCCCGCACAACTATTGGATGACGGTCTTTGAGTCTGCGTCAGGTGCGGCGGAGGACAACGGAGGAATCTGCCCCTACCACTCGCTCGATTTGGCCAGACTCCACGACATTGCCGTTGACGAGTTCGCTCATTTTAATCGGAATAGCCGTGAGTCCACCTCCACGCGATGGACTCGACACGCTCGATATCATTTTGTCGAGTCACTCGACAACTTTATGTCGAGTGACTCGACAATTAATGCTAGTCCTCCGCTGCCGGGTCGATGCTCACCTTGCCGTCGGCCACGTGCATGCGACCCTCGGCAATCATCTGCAGGGTATCGGGGTAAAGCTGATGCTCGATCTCGTGGATGTGGGCCTCCAGGGTGTCCACGTCCCAGTCCTCCTCCACCTTCAGCGGCTGCTGGGCAATGATGGGACCACAGTCGTACTTGTCGTCTGCAATGTGCACCGTCACGCCCGTGACCTTGACACCGTAATCGAAGGCGTCCTGGATGGCGTGGGCACCCTTGAAGCTGGGCAGCAGCGCCGGGTGCAGGTTGATGACCCTGTTGGGGAAGGTGGCGAGGATGGGTGCGTGAACCATGCGCATGTAGCCCGCCATGACCACGTACTCCACCCCGTGCATCTTGAGCTCGGTGGCAATGACCTCGTCGGCAGTCATCGGGTCGGCATAGATTTCCTTGGAGAGGGTCAGCGTCTGGATGCCCGCGGCCTCGGCACGCTTCAGGCCGTAGGCAGACGGGCGTGAGCTCACGACAAGCTCAATCGTCGCATTGAGCGTGCCCTCCGCAATGCGGTCGATAATCGCCTGCAGGTTGGTGCCAGAACCACTGATAAGAACTCCAAGCTTGATAGGCTCTCGCGTGCTCATCGGTAGACCACCTTGCCCTCTCCCTCGCCCTTTATGCACTCGCCCATGACAAACGGCTTGAGCCCCTCCTTCTCCAGAAGGGCGGTGACGGAGGCCACGTCCTTGGGGGCGACTAGCAGGCTCATGCCGACGCCCATGTTGAAGGTCTTGTAGGCCTCGTCCGGAGTCAGGCCTGCGGCCTTGACGCAGTAGGTGATGACGGGCGGGATGTCCCAATCCGGACCCTCGTCGCCGCCGCGGTACACCAGCGCGTCCACGCCCTCGGGCAGGGCACGGTTGAGGTTCTCGGTGATGCCGCCGCCCGTGATGTGCGCCATGGCATGAATGGGGGCGCCGGCACGCAGGACGCTCATGAGCTTGCCCGCGTAGATGGTGGTGGGGCGCAGGACGGCATCCGCCAGGGACTCGCCATCCAGCTCCTCCAGAGGCGTGTTCAGCTCCTCGATGGTCTTGCCCTCGATGGCCACCTTGCGCACGAGCGAATAGCCGTTGGAATGGATGCCAGAGCTGGGCAGGCCGAGGATGACGTCACCCACGTGCACCTTCTCGGGGCCAATCATCTTTGGACGGTCCACAACGCCCACCACGAAGCCGGCAAGGTCGTAGTCATCCGGCTTCATGACGCCGGGGTGCTCCGCCATCTCGCCGCCGACCAGGGCGCAGCCGGAAAGCCTGCAGCCCTCGGCAATGCCCTTCACGATCTCTGCCACGTGCTCGGCCTTCAGCTTGCCAATAGCCACGTAGTCCAAGAAGAACAGGGGTTCCGCGCCAATGGGCACCACGTCGTCCACGCACATTGCCACAAGGTCCTGGCCAACGGTGTCGTGCCTGTTGAGCAGCTGCGCAATGGCAAGCTTGGTACCCACGCCGTCCGTGCCGGAGACCAGCACGGGATCCTCCATGTCCTTGAACCCCTTCATGGAGAAGCAGGATCCAAAGCCACCGAGCCCGCCAATGACCTCGGGACGGTTTGTTGACTTGACTGCGTCCTTGATTGCGTCGACTGCGCGTGCACCCTCGTCAACATCCACGCCGGCATCGGCATATGTGATGTGTTCCGCCATGTGCTAGCCCTCCTCGGCCTCGTCTTTGGCGACTTCCAGAATTCCCATCTGCGACCCGCGTGACGCGCGGGACAGGTTCTCCGGCTCGTACCCCTCAAGGAACTTGCCGGCAGAGAAGCTCTTCGGTATCTCGACGGGATACTTCCCGTTGTAGCAAGCGGCACAATAGCCGTTCGCCGGCACGCACTTCAAGAGGCCCTCAAGCGAAAGGAAGGCAAGACTGTCGGCCTCTATGTACTCCCGTACCTCATCAACGTTCTTCTTCGCGCTGATCAGCTGCGACTGCACATCCGTGTCAATGCCATAGAAGCACGGCCACTTGACCTCCGGGCAGTTGATGCGAACGTGAACCTCGGTCGCACCCGCCTCCTTGAGCAGGCGAACGATCTGCTTGGACGTCGTGCCGCGGACGATGGAGTCGTCCACCATGACGATGCGTCGGCCGGCAACGTTGTCGATGAGGGCGTTGAGCTTCATGCGCACGCCCATCTCGCGCATCTCCTGCGTGGGCTGAATGAAGGTTCGCGCGACGTAGCGGTTCTTGATGAGGCCCTCACCGAAGGGCAGGCCAAGCTCGTGAGCGAAGCCCTCCGCAGGGGGCATGCCGGAGTCTGGCACGCCAATGACGAGGTCCGCGTCCACCGGAGCCTCGCGCGCCAGCTGACGTCCCATGTTGTAGCGCATGGAGTAGATGGATTGTCCTTGCACGTAGCTGTCGGGGCGCGAGAAGTACACGTCCTCAAAAATGCAGCGGGCCGGCTCTCTCTCGGGAATGCCCCTCTCGGAGACCAGGCCGTCGTCCGACACGCGGATGATCTCCCCGGGCTCGACCTCGCGCACGAACTTCGCGCCAATGATGTCGAGGCCGCACGTCTCGCTAGAGACTACCCACTCCCCCTCACCAAGCTTGCCTAGAACAAGCGGGCGGATGCCGTGCGGGTCACGGAAGGCGTACAGGGCGTTCTCGCGCACGAGTGCCATTGCGTAGCCGCCCTCGACCATCTCCATGGTGTGGCGAATACCAGTACGAATATGCGCACTCATCTCCGTGAAGTAGCCAATCAGGCGGGCCGCCACCTCGGAGTCCGTGTTCGAGCGGAAGGGAATGTTGAGCTCAATCAGCTCTCGGCGCAGCGCGTCGGAGTTGACCAGCGTTCCGTTGTGCGCCAGGGCGATGATGACGTCGTTGATGGCCGAGAGGTGCGGCTGGGCGGCCTCCCAGCTGCGTGCGCCGCTCGTGCCATAGCGCACATGCCCGATGGCAACCTTGCCGGGCATTGCCGAGAGGTCCGCGTCGGAGAAGATCTGGCCGCAGAGGCCCAGGTCCTTCCTTACCAGAACCGTATGACCGTCGCCGACGGCAATGCCCGCCGACTCCTGGCCGCGGTGCTGCAGAGCGCGCAGGCCAAAGTACGTCAGTCGCGCGACGTCACGGTTGGGTGCCCAGATACCGAAGACGCCACACTCCTCGTGGATGGTGTCCTCGTCCTCTGTGACCGGATCGAAGTCGTACCTGTAATCGGAATCGAGCACGTCTGCCCCTCTCGCTCGAGCGTGTTCACATCAACAAATTATCCGATTTTAAGAGCTCGCACCACTTGCAAGCACCGCTTCCGCCTTTGGCACACACACCAGCTCCGTGCGGCCATAGCCGTCGTAGTAGTTGCAGGTGGACAGCGTGAGCACGTGCTGGCACTGCTGGATGATCTGGTCGGCATCCGAGCGCCGGGTAACCGCAGACGCCAGCTTCCCCTGCAGGTAGGCACGGTAGTTCTCGTCCGTACCGAACTCGAAGATGCGTACCGTCGTGTCCTCGGGCGTCGTGTAGTACAGGAACAGCGGCTCCAACTCGTAGGTTGCCGTCTCCGTCTCGTACCACACGGTGTCCACCTGGTCGAAGAGGTCCTGCTTGTCCATGTCTGCCACTTGCTTGAACATGGCACCGTTGCGCAGGTGGTGCCCATAGATGATGGTCACGGGGTCCACCATGCCAGGGGCCGTGCCCTCGGAGTCCATGAACACCTGGCCACCGATGGACGTGGAACCGTCCGCGTTGTGGGTGAGGTAATACTCGTTGTCCGAGTGCTGGTAAACGGGGTAGTTGACGACCGTGGCAGGTATCTCCAGCCAGCCAACCACCTCGGGGTTGATCGCCTTGAGGCCCGCCCAGTCAACCACTGGCGCGGCGTGGGAGTCATCACCCAGCTTCACGTAGGTGGCAAGCTTCTCCGTCTCCACGTCCTGCTCGTGATAGCGCCACTGGTTGCGGCCCCATATTGCCGCGGCGGCAATTATGAGCGCGACGCCCACAACGATGAGCGCGTTGGAGATGATGCGCCCCACAGAGCGCTTCTTCCTGCTATGTGCAGCCTTCTTTCGCATGAGTCCCCTCAGGTGCTACCCGGACCTACGAGAGCTTCTGGCCCACGTAGGCGGCGGCCTCCCGCTTGTCCAGGTTGCCGTTGGTCTCCTTGGTAAGGGCACCCATGACCTTGCCCATACCCCTCTTGTCCGTCACGCCGAGCTTCTGAATCAGCTCGTCGGCGAGCTTGTGCAGCTCCTCGCCCGAGAGTTGCTTGGGCAGCAGCGAGGCAAGGACCTCCGCCTGCTGGCTGAGCGTCTCGATTCGCTCCGCGTGCGATTCGGCACCCGCCTTGCGAAGTCCGTCCAGCTCTTCCGTGGTGACCTTTTGCAGCTTCTTGACCGCAGCCGTGATGTCCGCCTCGGTCGCATCGCGCCGCTCGTCCACCTCGACCTGCTTGATTGCCTGGTTCACCTGCCGAAGAATCGACGTACGGGTCTTGTCGTGCGCCTTCATCGACGTCTTGATTTCCTCGAGAAGCTCTTCCTTCTTCAAAAGTCCCGCCTCGCTTACCACTCAACCCTGAAACCCGGATACCGCTCTTATACCCAGAAGCATTCCAGTTTAGAACAGGTGTTCGTCACTTTTTCCAAACAAGAGTGCCGGCCACAGCCTACTCCGCCATGGACTCCTTGAACTTCACGATGACGTCGCGCCACTTGGGGTCGGTCGCGCCGAGGATCTGCGTGGCGTAGATGGCCGCGTTCTTGGCACCGCCGATTGCCACGCAGGCAACAGGCACGCCGGAGGGCATCTGCACCATGGAAAGAAGGGAGTCCATGCCACCCAGGTCGGACGTCTTCATGGGCACGCCCACAATGGGCAGCGGCGTGTAGGCGGCAACGACTCCGCCCAGGTGGGCCGCCTTGCCTGCGGCCGCAATGATCACCTTGAGGCCACGGTCCGCCGCGGTGGAGGCCCACTCGTGGACCTTTGCCGGCGCGCGGTGCGCAGAGGCAATTACCAGCTCGTAGGGTACGCCGAACTCCTCCAGCTGCTTCGTGCAGGCCTCCATTGCCGGAAGGTCGGACTTCGACCCCATGATGATTCCTACCAATGCCTTCTCTGCCATGGAAACCTCCATAAGACGCAGCGGGAACGACGACAAACACGCTACAAGTATATATTCCGCGCGGTTGCCCTAGGACATCGCGCAGCGGCACGTTCGAAACGCCACGAATCAGGCCCTCGGGCCAGCCGCGCCGAGTCACCGCCACGCGGCTATGTTCCCGTCTCGTAGACAAAATGTAGGGATGCTGGACATGCGCCGCCAAGGCGTTACTCTCTACAGACACCAGAACTTCGACGGAGGCGACGCCATGACCGCTGCAAAAGACCTGTACCTCTACAAGCGCACCGGGGCGGTGCTCCCCCGCATAGCCGCGGTCCACGACCTGTGCGGGTACGGCAAGTGCTCGCTGGGCGTTGCCATCCCCGTGCTCTCCGCCGCGGGTTGCGACGTCTGCCCCGTCCCGACGTCGCTCTTCTCGGCCCACACGCGCTTCCCGGTGTTCCACATGCACGACACCACCAGCATGCTCAACGCGTACCTTGACGCCTGGCAGCAGGAGGGCATCCAGCTTGATGCCATCTATTCCGGCTTCCTGGGGTCGGCCGAGCAGGTCAGCACCATTCTGCGCCTGAACCGGGAATACCCCGGCGCGCTGCGCCTGGTGGACCCGGTCATGGGTGACGGAGGCAAGAAGTACGCAACCTACACGGACGAGATGTGCGAGGCCATGAAGGGCCTGGTTGAGGGGTCTGACATCCTGACGCCAAACCTGACCGAGGCCAGCATCCTGACCGGCATTCCCTATGAGGGCCAGGACGTGCCCAGGGAGTACGTTGGCAGGATCATGGACGCACTGCTGGGCATGGGCGCGAAGAACGTGATACTCAAGGGCATCGTGCACGACGACGGCCTCATCCGCAACTACGTCGCGGGTCAGGACGTTGACTTCGAGGAGATTTCCGGTCCGCTCCAGCCCTTCATGCTGCACGGAACGGGCGACCTCTATGCCAGCACGCTGCTCGCGGCCATCATGGCTGGCAAGAACCTGCACGACGCCGTCGCGTTTGCCGGCATGTTCGTGTTCGACGCCATGTCCATTACACCCGCGCAGCCAGACTACGAGCTTCGCGGCATCAGCTTCGAGAGCAGGCTCGGGAAGATTGCCGCCCTGCTGGCATAAGTCAGCTTGCGTCTGTCTTCCCTTTGCCTGCCACACACACGCTTGCCGCTAGCGGATGGCAGCTCCCAAAATGATTGCCAGGAGCGCGCACCCCGCCGCGGCACCGGGCTGGAACAGGTCCACAGAGTAAGCGACCACGGTCTGGAGCGCGGCGTAATTGGTCTGCACGTACCAGGCACCAGCCAGGAAGGCAGCGGCCACAAGCAGGAGCAGCACCAGGCCAAAAATCATGGTGCCCTTCCTGCGCGAGGCAATGCCCACGATGCCACCCACAACCGTGAGCACGCAGCCCAGCGCCCAGACGCCAAGGTAGCCGTACATGAACGGGTCCACTTCCTGCGTCGCTCCAAAGTAGGCAAGCACCTGGTTCGCGTAGCTGGTCAGGCGCGGCAGGTCGAATATGCGCACGCCCCCAACGTCAGGCAGGGTGAACCACGGCTGCACCGAGAAGTACACGGCGGCCAGACCCAGCACGAGCCCGAATATGGAGCCGACGGACGGCCCGCGCTTGACGGGCTTCACCTCGCGTCCCGGCTGGGCGTATTCCTGCTGGTACCCAGCTGGCCAGGGCTGCGCCGCCGGTGGCTGTGCCTGCGGCGCGTAGCCGCGTGGCGCGGGATTCTGGTAGGCGGGTTGCGGCGCCGGGCGGCCCCGGTAGGCCTCTTCCGCGCGCTCCTGGTAGGCGTGCCTCTGCTGCACCGAGTACACCTGCGTGCGCTGAACCTCCGGCACAACGGGCCTCTGCGCCGTTGTGTCACCAGCCTGCATGCGGGTTGCAACGGTCCTGTCCGCAACCGTCCGGTCCACCGAGGTCTGGCCAGCGGTCAGGTCCGCCATGGGGCGGGTTTCGTCCTCAACGCTTGGCACGTTGATGGTGCGGCGGGCGTGACGGGCGTAATGGGAGCCCGCACGGGTACCGGCATCGCCCGCAACCGGGTCGAATGCGCTTGGCTGGGCCACCGCCCGCGTCACATCCAGGACAGTGTGGCAGTGCGGGCATTCGGGAATGCCGTCGGGAACCTGAGCACCACAAGCAGGACAAATCATGCTAACCCACCCTCTGGTTGGCCTCTTGTTCTGGTTGCTCACGCGGCACGGCCAACCGGTGTGTCTGGCAAGCGATGACTTCTACTTCGAGCCGTCCGAGCTGGCCTCCGTGCCGGAAGCGGAGCTGCCCTTCTCGGCAGCAGGCGCGTCCTCCGCACTTGAGCCCGCATCCGCGGAGCCCTCCAGCGTGGCGCTGGAGCCCGTTGCGCTGGAGCCCTCGTCGGACCCGGTGGCAATGCCCAGAATCGCCGACGGGGTGAAGCGAGAGGTGATCTGCGAGCGCAGCTCCTCCTGCAGGTCGTCGTCCATGCCGGCAATGGTGCAGTTGAAGCGCACCTCGTTGTTCTCGTTCACCGTCTTCGTCCAGATGAAGGTCATGAACGGCCTGAGCTCGCCCGTGGGACGGAAGAAGCCGAAGAGGGAGTTCCTCTGGATGTTGCCCTCTGCGTCCTTGTGCACTTGCACGTGGTAGATGACGGTGTTTATGTTGGGGTTCAGCAGCGAGTTGACGGCGAAGGCCGTTGCCTGTACCTGGGAGCCGGCAACTACCTCCAGCGGGGTCTCGGACGTGGTGTCCGTGACGGTGACCTCAATGCGGCCGGTATTCTGGTCGGCCTCCTGCACGGAGTAGTCCTCCGGGAACTGCGTGAAGCCGTTGCCCCACTCCACGCCGCCGTCCAGGGCACGCGCCACGCTGCTGACCGAGACGGACTCAGACAGGTTGGCCGTGTTCTCGCGGCGGACGTAGCCAAAGTACAGCTGGCTGCCCACGATGACCACGAAAGCAATGATCACGAAGGCGGAGGCAGCCTTCGCGATGGTCTTGCCGATGTTGGAGCCAGAGGGGTCCTCGCCCGCCAGCGGGTCCACGTCCACGCCGTTGCCCGTGTCCTTGCGGTGACGGCGCTGGCGCGCCGCAGTCTCCTCGTTGGTATGGCCCGTCTCGTCGACGGTGGCAAAGAGCTTCTCGGCCTCGTCAGCGGACAGCGAGTTGGTCTGGACGCGTGCGTATTCCTGGTTTCTTCTGGGCACGGTGGCACTCCATGGTCGATGTGCTGCATTCATGGTCCGTCACAGGAGAACGCGCCGCCCCCCTGCCTTGCGCATGGCTTTCTAGAAAAGTATAAGCAACGGCGCCACCCGTTCTGGGCTCGGTGGGGATTCTTGGAATCATCACCACGATGCACCCCGGCGCCCCAACCAAGCGTCCAATGCATAGGTTGACCACCGGCCGCGCCTATGCGTCCCCGTCCGCCATTCCCGCCACGGGCGAAAGCCTGTGCGCCACCGCGTCGCAGATGAGGGCACCCACCACGGTCTTGGCGTCCTCGATCCTGCCGTCCAGCACGGCGTCGATGAACTCCGGCAGCTCCACCAGGTCAACGTTGATGAACTCGTCCGCATCTGGGTCGCTCCTGGAGAAGCGCAGGCCCGTTGCCATGTATATGTGAATCAGCTCGTCCGCAAAGCCGACGCCGGTGCCTATGGTGGTGAGGAAGGCGATCTTCTCCGTCTCCATGCCCGTCTCTTCCCTGAGCTCGCGCCTGGCACAGTCCAGGGGGTCCTCCCCCGGCGCCAGCTTGCCGGCCGGAATCTCCACCGTGACGCGACCCAGCGACGTGCGGTACTGGCGCACCAGGCAGATGCGGCCGTCGTCCGTAAGGGCGACAATGGCCACGGCACCGGGGTGGCGCACCACGTCGCGAATGGCCTGCTGGCCGTTGGGCAGCTCCACCCTCAGCCGGTCAACGTTGAAGATCTTGCCCGTCCAGGCAACGTCCTCAGAGACTACCTTCTCCGCAAGCTGGGCGTCGCGCGGGTCCTCGTCACCCAGGACCAGGTGGCGCCGCATGGGGCGGCCGGACTCGTGGTCTTGCGTGGAACGATCGCCGTCAACGGTGTAGGCGTCCACGGCGTCCACCACCTCGTCGGCAGCGGCAGAGACGTCGTCCCTGCCCGGTGCCTCGAAATCACCCAGAATACCCTCGTCCCTCATGTCCTCCATCATGGCATCCTCCGGCACACGCGCACAACTTGGCTGGTAAAAATGGTCGCGGCAGGCTGTGCCCACCGCGACCACAACGTTGCTCACGCTATAGTATTCCCCGTGGAGGGGATTTCACACCGCTCGCTACAGGTTCGCGCGACCCTTGATGGCCTTGATGCCAATGTCGTGGCGGTAGGTCTTGCCCTCGAACCAGATCTTGTCGCAGGCCTCGTAGGCCTTGTTGCGAGCGTCCTCGAAGGTGGGTGCCACAGCCGTGACGTCCAGCACGCGGCCGCCGTTGGTGAGGATGTCGCCGTTCTCCGCCAGCTTGGTGCCGGCGTGGTACACGGTCACGCCATCCAGCGCGTTGGCATCGTCTATGCCGACGATCTTCTTGCCCTTCTCGTAGTGGCCGGGGTAGCCAGCGGACGCCAGCACCACGGAGACCGCCCAGTCGTCCTCCCACTGCACCATGTCCTCCGTCAGCGTGCCGTTGTCGCAGGCCAGGAAGCACTCCACCAGGTCACCCTTCATGCGGGGCAGCACGACCTGGGTCTCCGGGTCGCCGAAGCGGGCGTTGAACTCCAGGACCTTGGGGCCGTCCTTGGTCAGCATGAAGCCGCCGTACAGGCAGCCGGAGTACCTGATGCCCTCGCGGTTGAGCTCCGCCAGGACCTTCTTCTCGATCTCCACCATGGTCTCGAGCTCGCCGGGAAGCAGGATGGGCACGGGGCTGTACACGCCCATGCCGCCCGTGTTGAGGCCGCGGTCGCCGTCCAGTGCGCGCTTGTGGTCCTGGCTGGTGGCCAGGGGCACCAGAGTGGTGCCGTCCGTAAGGGCGAGCAGGCTGCACTCGGGGCCCTGCAGCATCTCCTCCACCACCACGGTGTTGCCGGCGTCGCCAAACTGGCCCGAGAAGCACTGGCGCACGCCCTCCAGGGCCTGCTCGGTGGTCTGGGCAACTATGACGCCCTTGCCGGCGGCCAGGCCGTCGGCCTTCACCACGCAGGGGCCACCAATCTCGCGCACGTAGGCGGCGCAGGAGGCCTCGTCCGTGAAGCTCTTGTAGGCGGCCGTGGGCACGCCGGCCTTGGCCATGACCTGCTTGGCGAACTCCTTGGAGCCCTCCATGCGGGCGGCGTCGGCGTTGGGGCCGAAGGCGGGAATGCCCGCGGCGCGCACGGCGTCGCCAACGCCCTCAACCAGCGGGGCCTCCGGACCAATGACAACTAGGCCGATGCCGTGGGTCTTCGCCCACTCCGCAACTTCGGCCGGAGAGTCCTGGTTCACGGGTGCGAGCTCGGCCTGCTGCAGCATGCCGCCGTTGCCCGGGGCCACGTACAGCTTGCCCGCGCGCGGGGACTCGGCAAGCTTCTTCAGCAGCGCGTGCTCGCGGCCGCCGGAACCCAGAAGAAGAATGTCCACCTTTTCGTCTGCCATGATGACCTCCAGAATCCTTCTGTTCTGTTGAGACTAGTGCCAGTAGCGGTCGATGGTCTGCTCGCGGTCCGGGCCCACGGTGATGATGCTCACGCGCACGCCGGCGAGCTGCTCCAGGAAGTCGATGTAGTCCTTGGCCTCGCGCGGCAGCTGGTAGAAGTTGCGCACGCCAGAGATGTCGCACTTCCAGCCGGGCAGCGTCTCGTACACGGGCTTGGCGTGGTAGAAGACGCTCTGGTGCTCGGGCACGGTCTTGTAGACCTTGCCGTCACACTCGTAGGCCACGCAGACCTTGATTTCGTCCAGGCAACCGAGCACGTCCAGCTTGGTGATGGCCAGGTCCGTCAGGCCGTTCACGCGGGCGGCGTAGTTGACGACCACGGCGTCGTACCAGCCGCAGCGGCGCTTGCGACCCGTGGTAACGCCGTACTCGTGGCCGACCTCGCCCAGCTTGTCGCCCACCTCGTCAAAGAGCTCCGTCGGGAAGGGACCGGAGCCGACGCGGGTGAGGTAGGCCTTGGCAATGCCCAGCACACGCTTGATGTTGGTGGGGCCGACGCCGGAACCGGTGACCGCGCCACCAGCGGTGCAGTTGGAGCTGGTCACGAAGGGGTAGGTGCCGAAGTCGATGTCCAGCATGGTGGCCTGGGCGCCCTCGAAGAGGATGTTCTTGCCGGCCTCCAGCTGCTCGTTCAGGAAGAGGGAGCTCTCCACGATGTAGGGGCGGATGCGCTCCGCGTAGGGCAGGTAGGTCTCGCAGATCTGGTCCACGGAATAGGTGGGCAGGCCGTACACCTTCTCCAGAATGGGGTTGGTGTAGGCCAGGGAGGCCTCCAGCTTCTGACGGAAGATCTTCTCGTCCAGCATGTCCTGCACGCGCAGGCCGGTGCGGTTCATCTTGTCCATGTAGGTGGGACCAACGCCGCGCTTGGTGGTACCAATGAGGTTCTTCCCCAGCTTCTTCTCGTGGGCACCGTCCAGGTCCTTGTGGTAGGGCATGACGATGTGGGCGTTGCCGGAAATCTTGAGGTCGTCGCACGAGATGCCCTGGGCCTCCAGGGTGTCAACCTCGCCCAGCAGGACCTCGGGGTCAACGATGCAGCCGTTGCCGATGACGGGGTAGGTGTTGGGGTACATGACGCCCGACGGCACCTGGTGCAGCGCGAGCTTGTGACCGCCCGCAATGACCGTATGGCCGGCGTTAGCGCCACCGGCATAGCGGCAGACGACGTCGTAGTCGCCCGAAATGAGGTCGGTAACCTTACCCTTGCCCTCGTCGCCCCACTGAGTACCAACAAGAACGTCCGCAGCCATCTAAATCCCCTTCGTCGGTCTGCACATGCGCGCGTTCACGCGCCTTGAGTGAAAGCTCAACAGACATTAAGTATACGGCACGCCCCTTTTTGCGGGGGCGTGCCACATAACACTTACTATTCCGGTGCGTGCGTTCCGCGTTGGTTCCGCGTTCCGCCCTGCCGCGCCAGCTCCGGCGGCTCTCCCCTACTCGGAGTGCGTCTGGTCCACCTCCACGAACTTGGTCGAGCCAGGCAGGAACATGAGCGGAACCACCGCCAGCGGGCCCGACCTGTTCTTGGCAATTATGAACTCGGTCACGTCCTTGTCCGGCCGATCGTTGCGCTCCGCCTCCTCGTCGGTCATGGAGCGGTCCAGGAGGATGACGATGTCTGCGTCCTGCTCGATGGAGCCAGACTCGCGCAGGTCCGAGAGCTGCGGCCGCTTGCCGGTGCGGCCCTCAACCACGCGGTTCAGCTGCGAGAGCGCCACCACGGGCACGCCCAGGTCCTTGGCCATGATCTTGATGCCACGGGACATGTCTCCGACTATGGTCGCGCGGTTGTCGTTGCGGTTGGTGCCTGCGGGCGCGGAAAGAAGCTGCAGGTAGTCAATGATGACCAGGCCCTTCTCCTTGCCGTGGAGCATGCGGCGGGCCTTGGCGCGAATCTCCGTCACCGTGGTACCCGGCGTGTCGTCAATCATGATGTCCAGCTTGCTCAGGTCCTGCGTCGCCTCAAGAATCTGCGGCCACTGGTTGTCCCGAATGTTGGCGGAACGGATGTCCATGAGGCCGATCTTTGCCTGGGCGGAGAGCAGGCGCTGCGCAATCTCTATCTTTGACATCTCCAGCGAGAAGAAGGCGACGCTGGCGCCCTCGGCCGCGGCGTTGACGCACAGATTGAGTGCGAAGGACGTCTTTCCCACGCCGGGGCGAGCGCCAACCACCACCATCTGTCCGGGGCGCAGGCCAAGAAGCCGCTGGTCAATGCCCGGGTAGCCCGTGTTGACGCCAAAGCTCTGGGTGCCCGAGGCGGCCATGTCTCCCAGCTCGTTGTAGAGCTGCTCCATGACCTCTTCCAGCGTGGAGTAGTTGGACTTGATGTCGTCACCCGTCACGGAGAGGATCATGCGCTCCGCGGAGTCAATGACCTCCTTGGTGTCCTCCGGCGCGTCGAAGGCCAGGGCGCTGATCTGCGCGGATGCGGTGATCATGCGGCGCAGCGTGTTGTCGCGGCGCAGCATCTCGGCATGGTGGCGCCAACCCGCCAGGGCAAAGGTGTTGTTGCCCAGGTCAAGCAGGTAGGCCATGCCGCCCACCTTCTCCAGCTCTCCCTCGGACTTCAGGTAGTCCGCCAAGGACACCGGGTCCACGGGGCTGTTGCGGTCGAAGAGGGCGCGCATGGCGGCATAGATCTTGCGGTTGGAGGGGATGTAGAAGTCCTCGTCCTTGAGCTCGACAAGCGCATCCTGCAGCGCGTCCTGCGAAACCAGCATTGCGGAGAGGACGGACTTCTCCGCCGCGGGGTCCTGGGGCATGACCCCCTCCTGGCCAAGAATCGCACGCGTGGGGTTAATCTCGTAGTCGCTTGCCGGCATCTGCTCATCCCCTTCGCTCGTCTAAGCGGGTCGTAGAAGTCGGGCCACACCGCAAGGCGTGGCCCGACCATCACTCTTTTGCCATGCTGAGGGCGCGGGCGCTACTCAGCGGCCTCCTCGGTGGCCTCGGCCGCGGGCTCCTCGGCGGGAGCCTCCTCAACCTCGGGCTCCTCCTCGGGGCCAACCTGCACGGCAACGACAGCGTTGATGTCACGGTAGATGTTGACGGTGACGTTGTGCTTGCCGGCGGTCTTGATGGCACCAGCGTGCTCGATGCGCTTGCGGTCGACCTCAGCGTTGAGCTGGGCCTTGATCGCGTCGGCAATCTGGGCGGTGGTGATGGAGCCGAAGAGCTGGCCCTCGTCGCCAATGTTGGCGTCGACGGTGACCTGCTTGCCGTCGATGACCTCCTTGAGCGCGTTGGCGTTGGCGATGCGCTCGGCCTCGCGCTTCTCGATGTTGTGCCTGCGCTCCTCAAGCTGCTTCAGGTTGCCAGGGGTGGCAATCATGGCGAGCCTATTCGGAATCAGATAGTTCTCCGCATAGCCCTGGGCGACCTCGACGACGTCACCCTCGCCACCCTTGCCCCTGAGCTCACCCATAAGGATGACTTTCATGGACAACTCCTTTGGTTGGTCGGCTTGCGCCGACTCCTTACTTGTTTACCGGTTGGGACCCCTTGCGATCCCGCGAACCATCGTCATACATGTGCCGAAAGTCCGCAAGAACGTCCAGGAACCCAACTACGCTCATGACATAGAACGAAGTCTCGGCGTAGACCGCGACTGCGACCGCAGCAAAGCTGAACATTGGGCCAGCCTTCTTCTGATGCAAGAACCACAGAAGAACGGCGATTCCCTCCGCCGCAACTGCCAATCGCGCGATCATGACAACGTTCAGGCTGGCCATTGCCAGCAGCTCTGGCGTTCCTGCCACCAGGCGGCTTACAACAAGGCCGAAGAGCCCCACAAGCGCGGCGGTGTTGACCCACGTTGGGAAGTGCAGCTCCCGAAGGCGCGGCATCTTTGCGAGCAGGTCTTCGTTCCCCTTGACCGCCTGCCATGCACCAGCGAGGGTGCATGCCACAATCACTCCACCCAACACCAAGAAGCAGGTTGGCCAGAGGCTCACCAACATGGGCAGCAGGGCATTCACCTGCGACTGGGCGCGAATTGAGGATGCGCCGGCCTGAAGAGACCCGACAGTCTTCTCAATCACGTCCGGCAGATGGCTGCCGGCAACAAGGCACTCGGCCTCGCCAACGGCAACCAGGAAGACGGTCACCGCGGCAATGGCGATGCCCACTCCCCTCAGGCCCAGCCTGCCCGTGGCGGCCAGCACGCCAACGACCCACGCCACCAGGCAGGGGATCGCGGCATTGACCGCTGCGTCCAAACCAGCAACCACGCCACCCGAGAAGAACGAGTACGCCCCGAGCACAAGCACGACGGTGGCAAATGCCGCCGCCGAGCCACGTTGCCCGCGCGCATTCGCCCGTTCAACGGATACCGCTGCTCCATAGCCGCTCACCAGAGCGGCCAAGATGGGAGAGAAAGCCGCGCAGAAGCCTCCCGCAAGGCACCAGACTATGCCAGGCAGAACGCCTTTGCGCTGCCCTCCCCCGCCCGCATTGGTGGACAAGTCCTCCAAGCGAGCAAGCTCGGTGCTGGTCGAAACACTTGTTGACTCTTTACCTATTCTGTTGTCATCTCGTACGTTCAAAGTCACTACTTGCCAGCTCTTACTAGCCGCGGCTACGGCCACCGCGGGAGGAAACCACGGGGACGGTATACGGAAGAAGAGCCATCTCGCGGGCGCGCTTGATGGCGTTCGCGATGTCGTGCTGATGCTGCGTGCAGGCGCCAGTGACGCGGCGCGGCTTGATCTTGCCGCGGTCGGTCATGTACTTGCGGAGAAGCTGAGTGTCCTTGTAGTCGATGTACTCAACCTCGTCCTTGCAGAACTGGCAATACTTGCGACGCGGCTGACGCTGGAATTCCTGCTTCTGACGCTGAGCCATGTCTCATGCCTTTCTTAGGACGACCTTCTGGCCGCCACTCACTGTTAGAACGGGATGTCCGCGTCGTAGACGTCCGCCGAAGGCGGCATCTGCGACTCGGCACCACGGGAGGCCTGCTGGGGAGCGGGCTGCGGGGCACTGTAGGAAGGTGCCGGCTGCGGCGCGCTGTAGCTGGGGGCGGCATAGGGACCATCGTCCTGGCGCGGCTGCTGGTTTCTGGAGGACAGGAACTCAATCTCGTCCACCACTACCTCGAGCTTGCTGCGACGCTGACCGTCGCGCTCCCACGAGCTGTAGCGCAGCTTGCCCTCGATGGCCACCTTGGTGCCCTTGCTCAGGTAACGCTGAAGAGCATCGGCACGCGTTCCGAAGATCACGCAGTCCACGAAGTTGGGAACATCCTCCCACTCACCGGTCTGCGCGTTGCGGCGACGGTCGTTCACGGCGACGCCAAAGGTCAGCACGGCAGTGCCGCCCGTCGTTGAGCGCAGCTCGGGGTCGCGAGTCAGGTTGCCCGAAATGTTCACTCTGTTGATGCTCACGTTACTCACAGCCTCTCGTTTGCGGGCTCTGCGCCCGCCCTTCCGTGCTTACTCCTTGTCGTCGCGACGCACGATCATGTGGCGCTTGACGGCATCGTTGATGCGCAGAACTCGGTCGAGCTCAGCGATCTGGGTGGGATCTGCGTGGAAGTTGACCAGGGTGTAGTCACCCTCGGTGAGACCGTCGATCTCAAAGGCGAGCTTGCGCTTGCCCCAGTCCTCGACGTTGTCGATGGTGCCGCCATCGGTGACCACAGCCACCTCAATGCGCTTGGCAACGCCAGCGCGCACCTCGTCGTTGGAAGCGGGATCGACAAAATACAGCAGTTCATAAGCCTTCATGTTGTCACCTCCTCTGGGCTAATGGCTCCGGGACGTGAAGGTTTGCACCCGGAGCAGGACGGTCGATTTGCTATCGTACCACAGAAAGCCGGAAACTCTGAAGGCCTGATTTTCGATTCGCCGCCGCACTCCTCGCAGTCCACACAACTATCGTAGCCAAGGACCGTGACAGGAATTCAGCGCCTGGCTCGCACTCACCTTGCATGTATTCGGTAAGCCGCAGGTGGCACCGCCCATTCGCCAACGGCAGGCTCCGGTCGGGATTATCAGACCCACCAAGATTCCATTGTCTGAGCTGGTTGAACCCCTACTCCTCGTCAGGCGTGGGGTCTGCGGGGTCCGTGGTGCCGGCCGGCTCGTCAGCCGCTGGGGTTGCCTCGTCAGTACGGTGGGCAAGCGGAATGACCTCGGTCACCACGGCATCTGTGTTGGCCGCGGGGTCTTCGTCAACGGCAGCCTCTTCCGGCATTGGCTCTTCCGCGGCCGCCACGTCATGTTCTTCCTCGGCAGAGCCAGAGGCCTCCCCTTCGGCAGGCTTGTCTTCTGCAGACTCGACCTCGCCCGGCGCGAAGCCTTCCCAGCCGCCCGCCGGGGGCATGGGCACGGGTACAAGGCTCGTCTCGGACACGCCCGCGGAGGGTACCACGGCGTCATGCGCCTCTGGCGTCGCAGCCGGCCGCGGCACCTGGCCGCCGGTCGGCTCTGCAGCCGCGGGTGCCTGGTTGGCCGCCGGTTCCGCGCTCGCGAACCCAGCCCCGTTCTGAGGGCCGGGCTGCCAGGGGGTATACGCAAAGCCCGTGGGGCTCTGTGGCGCGTCGTTGCCCTGACTGGGCTCGCGTTTCGGCAGCGGGTCGCCGCTCTTCTGCCAGTGGGGCACGTCGAACTGGCGGAACCACAGGCCAACCGCCGTCACAACCAGAAGGTTCACAACCACACCTATGACGGAAAGCACGAAGCCAATGAGCACCCCAACAGGGCCGACGATGCCCAGGACGTTCACCAGCAAGTCCATGAAGTCGGCGGTGTCCGCGTACCCGTACGTGAACGCGTGGAAAATGTTGGGGAGGGCCGCAAGCACCGCAATGACCACGCCGATTGTGGCCGCGAGGCAGGTGACCAATTCCCCAAGAATCTTGATGCCAATCACCCGCACCAGGCCACCAAAGTCCGCGGTGGCCATCTGGAACACCCGGTCAAAGCGGTACCCCGCAGAGGCCTTCTGGTAAATGCTCGCGCGCAGCATGGCCACAATGACCACCATGCCATACAGCAGGTTGAAGATGAACAACAGGAGCTCCACCAGCGCCTGGATGCCGCTATATTCTCCGTCCCCCGTCATGCCAAACAGGGCGTGGATTATGCCTTCCGCGACAATCAGCAGAAGAACCCAGCCTAAGGCAACGACGAAGCTGCGCCAGCCGCTGGCAATGAGCTTGCCAATGTCGACGTTCTTCTGCTTTGGGGACGAATCAATGCCCCACGCGGTGAGGCGCGCCCACTCAATGCCATAGCCCAGGACGGCAAGCGGGCCCACAATAGGCACCAGCAGACCGAGCGCCAGCAGCAGTACCGGCTTGATCCAGCCACGGTCGCGCGTGAGCAGCGCCCAGCTGCGAGAAAGGTAGTGGTCTGGAGCGAATCCGTTGCTCTGTGTCATGGTGTCTCCCCCATGGTGCTGCCGGTAGAGGTGCTTGCCGCCTGGCGCGAAGGCCCTTACGACCGTATACCCACGATACTTGTTGCTCACACTAAAGCAATTAGCGGATTGTCATTAAAAAAGACTGGCCCGATGGGACCAGTCCGTGGAATGCAATGGCGGAGGAGGAGGGATTCGAACCCTCGTAGCCCCGAAGGGCTAAACGGTTTTCGAGACCGCCGCATTCAACCACTCTGCCACCCCTCCGTGGGGTGAAAGCGGCGCCCCATCCTGGGGACGGGACGCCGCGAAATTTACTGGCGGAGAGTCTGGGATTTGAACCCAGGATACGCTTTAGACGTATACACGATTTCCAATCGTGCTCCTTCGGCCGCTCGGACAACTCTCCTCAAACCGCGTTGGTAACTATACACGAATCCTTCGGGGCGGTCCACCGCAAAATTGAAAAACTTTCGCGGCCTTGGACGTGACGGCGGCGACGCGGCGCATCTGCAACGCCCATGGGAATGAGACAGAAGGTACGTCCCCCTGTCTCATTCAATGAGACGCGAGAACCGGCCCCGTGTCTCACTTGAGCTTGGCGACCTTGCCGTGCTGCACGGCCCACTTCCTGCGCTCCACCTCGGTCAGAAGGCGCTTGCGCATGCGGATATTGTGCGGCGTGACCTCCACCAGCTCGTCGTCCATGATGTACTCCAGCGCCTCCTCCAGCGTGAAGACCTTGGGGGGCGTGAGCTGCACGGCAATGTCTGCGGTGGAGCTGCGCTGGTTGCCCAGGTTCTTGGTGCGGGCAATGTTCACGGTCATGTCGCCGGGACGCGAGCGCTCGCCCACCAGCATGCCCTCGTAGCAGTCGTCGCCGGGGCTCACGAACAGCGTGCCGCGGTCCTGCAGGGTGCCCAGGGCGTATGCCACGGCCTTCTCGGTGGACATGGAGATCATGGCGCCGTTCTGGCGGTTGCCGATGTCACCGGCAAAGGGGCCGTACTTGCTGAAGGTGTGGTAGAAGACGGCGTCGCCGTGGGTCACGTTCATGATGCGGTTCTTGAGGCCCATGATGCCGCGGGTGGGGATGTCAAACTCCAGGTGGCACTGGGTGGTGCCCGTCTCCATGTTGGTCATGGTGCCGCCGGCGTTGCCGAAGACCTCGATCACCTTGCCGCTGAAGTCAGGGGCGCACTCCACGACGGCATTCTCGATGGGTTCCAGGGTCTGGCCGTGCTCCTTCTTGAAGAGGACGCGGGGGCGGCCCACCTGGAACTCGTATCCCTCGCGGCGCATGCTCTCCATGAGGACGGACAGGTGCAGGATGCCGCGGCCGGCCACCTCCACGCCCGTCTTGTCGGGCAGCTCCTCAATGCGCATGGTCACGTTGTTCTCGCGCTCCTGCATGAGGCGCTCCTTGAGCTGGCGGCCGCCGACGATGTCGCCGTCCTGGCCAACCAGCGGCGAGGTGGACGCCTCGAACACGATGGAGAGGGTCGGCGGGTCAATCTCGATGGGGTCCAGCTCAACGGGGTTCTCGGGGTCGGTGTAGACGTCGCCGATGTCCGTGCGGTCAATGCCCACGACGGCGGCAATGTCGCCGGCCTGGGCCTCGGTGCACTCCTTGCGGCCAAGGTAGTCAAAGGTGAAGAGCTGCTTGACCTGCGCCATTGCGCGGGAGCCGTCGTTCTTCACGACCAGGATCTTGTCTCCGTCGTGGATGGTGCCGGAGTAGATGCGGCCAATGCCGATGCGACCCACGTAGTCGGAGTGGTCGATGGTCACGCACTGCATGGCCAAGGGCCCCTCCAGGTCCACCTCCGGGGCGGGCATCTCGTCCACGATCATGTCCAGCAGAGGGTACATGTCCGCGTTGCCGTCCTCGGGGTCAAGGCGGGCGAAGCCGTTGACGGCGGAGGCATAGACCACGTGCTCCATGGCGAACTCAAGCTGCTCGTCCGTGGCACCAAGGTCCATCATCAGGTCCAGGGAGGCGTTGAGGGCGTTCTCCGGGTTGGCACCTTCGCGGTCGATCTTGTTGATGACAATCATGACCTGCAGGTGGGCGGCAATGGCGTGGCGCAGGACGAAGCGCGTCTGGGGCATGGGGCCCTCCGCGGCGTCCACCAGCAGCAGGGCGCCGTCGGCCATCTTCAGCACGCGCTCCACCTCGCCGCCGAAGTCGGCGTGGCCCGGGGTGTCGATGACGTTGATCTTCACGCCCTTGTACTCGATGGAGATGTTCTTGGAGAGGATGGTGATGCCGCGCTCGCGCTCCTGGTCGTTGGAGTCAAGCACGCGCTCCTGCACCTGCTGGCCCTCGCGGAAGGCGTCGGTGGCCCTCAGCATGGCATCCACCAGCGTGGTCTTGCCATGGTCGACGTGAGCGATGATGGCGATGTTCCTGATCTTCTCTTGCAGCATTCGTTCCTCGTTCCTCGGACTGCTCGGAAACTGACGAGACATTCGTATTGTTGACTTGACGGCGCGGCGGGACTTCCCGTGCCGCGCGTTGGGTGCGTTACAGCAGGGGGTCTACCTCGCCTGCGGCGGCAGGCTCGGACCAGCGGAAGCCATCCCCCTCACCCTTGCCCTCGTAGAACGAGAAGGCGGAGTAGCTGGGCCGGCCCTTCTCGCCAAACTCCAGCAGGACGGCGTCTCGGAAGACGGCATCCTCGTCCTCCACTGCGCCCTCGTAGGCAATGGCGTAGCGCACGGGCGACCCAAGGCGGGCCTTCTTGTCCCCACCCGCGGCGGCAAGCTCACCCACACGGGCATGCGCGCCCTCCAGCAGGGCCTCCGGCCCGTCGTCGGCAAACTCGTAGGAGGCAACGCTCCCCTTCCCGTCCTCCACGACAAGAAGCACGTTAAGGTCGTGCCCCTCCGCCAGAAGGTCGAAGGCGTCGCCCATAAGCGTGCTGGAGAGTTCGTCAAGCTCGGGGGAGATGCCTCCGGGCTGCTGCGCTTCCGCGTCGTTGCGTGCCATGCGCTCTTCCCTTCACTTCCGCAAACATGGGCAAAACCTACAGGATAGTATCGCTACCAGCGTCCGCAACTGGGCCAACAAGCTGGCGCGCGTTGCATCTCCACATAGCCCACCGCGGTTAGCCTTTGGCGATGAGCAGAATCACGAGGCCGATGACCAGCGCCACGACCGCGGACGCAAGAACGGGCAGCAGCATGTTCTGCTGCGGGGCCTGGGGCTGGGTCTGCTGGGGCTTGCTCTTCTCTATGTAAGACTCCATGGCCTCGTTGATGATCTTGCGGGTGCGCTCGTCCCGCTCCGCCTCGCGGCGCTCCTCCTCCAGGGCGTCCTTGGCCTCCTCGATGGCGGGGTCCGCAAGCTCCCCCTCCACCTCAACGGTCTCCGGCGTGGTGTTGGCCTCGATCTTGGCAATTGATGCCGCCAAGGCCTTGAGCTGCTCGTTCTTTGCCGCACCGTCCGCCGCGACGGCGTCCAGTTTGCGGGAGAGCTCCGCGAGCTCCGTCATGGTGACTGGGTGGTCCTGCGCGGACATCTGTATGCCGATGCGCGCGTAGTACTGCAGGGACTCCTCGTCCGTGCAGCCGTGCGCGGCGGAATACTCCTGGATCTTGCCCTTTATGTCTGCGGGGACGATGGCCGTGGTGGGCTTCTGCGCAGCAAGGTCAGACAGGCCGTCCTTGGCCGCCTGGGCGGCCTCGTGCGCGGAGTCCGCGGCCGTGGCGCTCTTTTGCACGGCCTCCTCTATTGCGGAGAGGCGGTCTGTGACGGCGGACAGGTCCACGGGGGACTCCTGCGTGGGAGCCCCGTTGTCCTCAAGCTCGATGCCCGCACGGGCAAAGTGGCTCATGGCCTCCGCCTTGGTGCATTCGTGCTCGGCCGCGTAGGCCTGGATTCTCTCGTTAAGGTCCTCCGGCATGCGCATGCTGAAGGTGGTGGGTTTTCTAGGCATTGCACTTCCCCCCTGTCGAAAATACGTTTGCATTCTACTCTCGTAGAACGTATTCACACAGGTAGTGTGGGTCGTCCACAATTTCCGCCGCCTTGCATGCCTCCGCGGCTCCTCGGCGCTAATGCGCATGTCACATCTGGGTGCGGCAAGACGAAGGGACCGCTGCCACCGCCAACGGTCCCTTCGTCATGCGTATTGCGGGTTTGATTTCGTGTACCAGCCACTTCTAGGCGAGCACGAAGCCGCCATTCGGGGAGATGACCTGACCCGTAAGATAGGTGGCGGTCAGGATGTAGCCGAGCGCGCCGGCAATGTCAGCAGGATCGCCAATGTAGCCCTGGGGGATGGTGGCGGCAAGGGCGTTGAGCTCGTCCTGGTTAACGCCGCGGAGCATGTCGGTCATGATCATGCCCGGAGCAATGGCGTTGACGCGAATGCCCTTGCCGGCGTACTCAAGCGCGAGGGCGCGGGTCAGACCGATGACACCGGACTTGGCGGCGCAATAGTCGGCCTGGTTGATGACGCCCGTGAGGCCGCCCACAGAGGAGGTGCTGACTACGTTGCACTGCTCCTCCTTGCTGGAGTGGTTGACCATGTAGGGCAGCACCAGGTGCGTCATGTGCAGGAGGCTCACGAGGTTGGTTGCGATGACCCTCTCGTAGGCGGCGGGCTCGATGTCGATCCAGTTGCAGTTGTTGGTGATGCCCGCGTTGTTGACGAGGCAGTCAATGTTCTCGCCGAACTTCTCAACTGTGGCCTTGACCAGCGCCTCGCAGTCCTCGTACTTGGAGACATCCGCCCTCACGACCAGGGTGTCGACGCCGTACTGAGACTTGATCTGCTCCGCGACATCGTCGGCGAGGACCTTGGACTTCTCGGAACGATAGTTGACAACAACGTTGTAGCCGAGCTCGCCAAGCTTGAACGCCATTGCCTTGCCAAGGCCCCTAGAGCCACCCGTGAT
Source organism: uncultured Olsenella sp. (assembly GCA_900314495.1). Classification (GTDB taxonomy): domain Bacteria; phylum Actinomycetota; class Coriobacteriia; order Coriobacteriales; family Atopobiaceae; genus Olsenella_K. The sequence goes on along the minus strand of OMVJ01000008.1, from coordinate 46,142 downwards.
GATTGCGGTCTTTGCCATGATGATCCCCTTTCGCGTGCCCCGTTCGAAGGCTTTCCGTGCCATCAAGTATTTACTATTCATTCGTACAAATTTGCGCGATTATTTTTTTGATTTGCTGAGCGTTCGCACAATTCAGCTGAACGGCTAAGGTGGGGAGCGATGGTAATGCGAGAGACTTGACTGGTTCTGGCTGGACGTCTACGACGACTGCGTCTGCGTCTTAGAACAAAAGAACAGCCCAACCGCATCTTGCGGTTGGGCTGCTAGTTTCCCTGGTGGAGACGATGGGGATCGAACCCACGACCTCAGGCTTGCAAAGCCCGCGCTCTCCCAGCTGAGCTACGTCCCCGATTGTTGGCGCGGTCGGACCGCGGCGGCTGACTTCCTATTAATAAACGCCCCAGCGGCGACTCGGCTCACGCTGGGGCGTTTATTGTCAAAGAAAGTGGTGGGCCCGACAAGGTTCGAACTTGTGACCTCCCGGTTATCAGCCGGACGCTCTGACCAACTGAGCTACGGGCCCCTCCGCGAGGAGATAATATACGCGACACCAGAACGAGGGTCAAGAAGTATTTTGAGCTTTTTTCAAAAGACAGTCTGCCTACGCCTAACTTCCAGGTTGGTGGCACATCACGGCATTTGTTGCCAGATTCTCAGGCACACACACCTAGCAGATAGGTACCATATGCGCGCAAAGCTATTCGGAAACTCGTGTGTACCACAAGCGGTTCTCGCACTGGAAGGCTTCACATGGCACTCGTTCGCATGAACATCTCCACTATCGTCGTCGGGGGGTCCGCGGGATCCTCCCTGGTCGTCCTCAAACCGCACCACCGTCGTGGGTCAAACTCCGTCGAGCTCCCCATACGCATTGGCTCCGTGGAGTCAAGCGCCATAAGCATGGGCATTGATGGCAGCGCGCCGTCGCGCCCGCTCACGCATGACCTGCTCAAGAGCGTCATCTCGTCCCTCGGTGCCGCCCTCACTGGGGTGGTCATAAACGACGTGCGCGGGACCACCTTCTACGCGCAGCTCCGCCTCCTGACCCCGGACGGGGAACGCGTGCAGGTGGATGCGCGCCCGTCGGATGCTATCGCCCTTGCCGTGCGCATGCGCACCCCCATATATGCGGAGGAATCCGTGCTGGACACCGCCGCCCTGCCGGACTTTCGCAGCGTCGAGGAGGACGAGGAGCGCCAAGAGCTGCAGAAGTTTCACGACTTTGTTGAGGGCCTCAGCCCAGAGGACTTCAATGCGCCAGATGCCAGCAAGGGGGACAAGGGTGGCGACGCGCCATCTGCGCCTAACGCGTAATACACTCATTTACCTGCATTGATACGCTGAATTGCGACTCTTGTATTACGTTTGTCTTACATATGTTTGAAACAAGAAGAAGCGCCTGGAGGCCGTAATCACCTCCAGGCGCTTCCCTATTCACGCGGGCTGCGTCCCACGCTCAAAGCCTACTCGTCGTCCAGCATGTCCTCGTCGAACTCTTCCTCACCGCCAACGTCCACGGAAGGCTTCTCGTCCTGAGGCTCCTCGGCACCAGCCGCAACAAGGTCCAGGGTGGCCTGGTTCTCGTCAGCCTTCGCCTTCGGCGCCTTCTTCTTGTGGGCGACCATCCTCGCCATGGCCACAACGGTGTCGTCGTCAGCCAGGTTCATGATCTTCACGCCCTGGGTCGCGCGGCCCAGCTTGGAGATGTCGCTCGCCTTGACGCGAACCATCAGCCCCTCTTCGCTCACGATCATGAGCTCGTGCTGCGGGCCGACCACGCGGCAGGCAACCAGCTTGCCCTTCTTCTCGGTCATGGCAATGGTCTGCACGCCCTGGCCACCGCGCTTGTGCTCCGGGTACTCGGAGACGGGCGTCCGCTTGCCGTAGCCGTTCTCCGTCATGACCACAAGGTCGCCGTTTCCGTTGGTGATCTCCATGCCCAGCATGTTGGCATCCGTCTTCAGGGTGATGCCGCGAACGCCCGTGGTGTCCCTGCCCATGGGCCTTACCTCGGACTCGTCGAACAGGATCGCCTTGCCGTCGGTGGTGCAGAGGATGACCTTCTCGCCCTCGCGCACGCGGCGAACGTTCACAAGCTCGTCGTCCCCGCGCAGCTTGATGGCGATGAGTCCGTCCCTGCGCTGCACGTCGTACTCGCTCATGGCCGTCTTCTTCACCATGCCGTTCTTGGTGGCAAACAGCAGGTAGGTGTCGGTGGGGAAGTCGCGGCAGCTCAGGACGGCCGTCGGGTGCTCGCCCTCGGAGAGGTTGAGCACGTTGACCAGCGCGGACCCGCGCGCGGTGCGGCTGCCCAGCGGCAGCTCATGCACCTTCAGCCGGTAGACCTTGCCCTTGTTGGTGAAGAAGAGCATGTAATCGTGGGTGGAGGCAACGAAGAGGTCTTCCACGTAGTCGTTGTCCTTGAGGCTCAGGCCGCGCATGCCCTTGCCGCCACGGTGCTGCTGGCGGTAGGTTGCAACCGGCAGGCGCTTGACGTAGCCCGCGTGCGTGAAGGTGACGACCATGTCCTCCTCGGCAATGAGGTCCTCCACGTCCAGGTCCGCAACGCCGGCGGTAGTGATCTTGGTGCGGCGGGCGTCAGCGTACTTGTCGGAAATCTGGCGCAGCTCGTCCTTGATTACGCCAAGCAGCTTCTCGGGGTGCTCCAGCAGATCGCGGTAGTAGGCGATCATCTTGTGCAGCTCGTCGATCTGGGCCACAAGCTCGTCGCGGGCCAGGCCAGTCAGGCGGCGCAGGCGCATCTGCAGGATTGCCTCTCCCTGCACGTCGTCCAGGCCGAAGCGCTCGTTCATGCGGCGCTTGGCCTCGGCGTCGTCGCGCGAGGAGCGAATGATGTGTACAATCTCGTCGATGTTGTCGACGGCGACCAGCAGGCCCTCCAAGATGTGGACGCGCTTGAGCGCCTTGTCCAGGTCGAACTTGGTGCGCCTGGTGACCACGTCCACCTGGTGCTCTATGTAGTAGTGCAGCATCTCGCGCAGTGAGAGCGTGCGCGGCACGCCGTCCACCAGCGCAATGTCTATGACGGAGAAGTTGGCCTGCAGCTGGGTGCGCTTGTACAGGTTGTTGAGCACCACCTGCGGCACCGCGCCGCTCTTGAGGTCGATGACGATGCGCATGCCCTTGCGGTTGGACTCGTCGCGCATGTCCGAGATGCCCTCGATCTTCTTCTCGTTGACCTGCTGGGCGATCTTCTCCTGCAAAAGGCCCTTGTTCACCTGGTAGGGAATCTCCGTGACAACCAGGCGCTGGCGGCCGTTCTTGCGCTGCTCCACGTGCACCTTGGAGCGCACGGTAATGGAGCCGCGGCCAGTCTCGTAGGCGTCGCGGATGCCATCCGTGCCCATGATGACGCCGCCGGTGGGGAAGTCCGGGCCGGGCAGCACCTTCATGAGCTCGTCCAGCGAGACGTCCGGGTTGTCGATCATGAGGCAGACCGCGTCCGTGACTTCCTTCAGGTTGTGGGGCGGGATGTTGGTTGCCATGCCGACGGCGATGCCGTTGGAGCCGTTCACCAGCAGGTTCGGGAAGCGGGAGGGGAGGACGGCGGGCTCGGTAAGGGACTCGTCGTAGTTGGGCTGCAGGTCCACGGTCTCCTTGTTGAGGTCTGCCAGCATCTCCATGGCGGCACGCGTCAGGCGGGACTCGGTGTAGCGCATGGCCGCCGGGGGGTCGCCGTCGATGGAGCCGAAGTTGCCATGGCCGTCAATGAGGGGCAGCCGCATGGAGAAGTCCTGCGCCATGCGGACCATGGCGTCGTAGATGGAGGCGTCTCCGTGCGGGTGGTACTTGCCCATGACCTCGCCGACGGTCCACGCCGACTTCTTGTGGGGCTTGTTGGGCGTGATGCCCGCCTCGTTCATGGCGTACAGGATGCGCCTGTGCACGGGCTTCAGGCCGTCGCGCACGTCGGGCAGGGCGCGCGCCACGATGACCGACATGGAGTACTCCAGGAAGGAGGTCTTCATCTCGGACGCCATGTCGGTGGGGACCAGGGCGCCGCCGTGAATCTCGTCCAGCGAGAGGCGCGTGCCCGCCTCGTCGGAAATGGTGTGCGAGAGGTTGGCGCCGGCCAGGTTCAGGTTCTGCTCGGCCTCGTCGTCCTCGTCATCGCTGTCGTCTTCGTCCGCATCCTCGTCGAACTCGTCATATGCGTCGGAGTCTTCGGTCTCGTCCGAGTCTTCGGACTCGTCCTCGTACTCCTCGCCGTCGACGTCGTCCTCCTCGGGGCCGAGGTCGCGGTCGTCGTCCTGGGGATCCCCCGGGCGGTTGTTGTTGGTGTCTGCCACGTGGAGCCTTTCTACTGTGTGCTAGCAGTGCCGACTGCTGCGGGTGTTAGATGTCCAAGAAGCGGACGTCCTTGGCGTGCGTCTGGATGAAGTCCTTGCGCTTCTCTACCGTGGTGCCCATGAGGTTGGAGACGGCCAGCTCCGCTGCCATGGCGTCCTCGATGCTCACGCGCAGCATGATGCGGTTCTTGGGGTCCATGGTCGTGGTCCAGAGCTGCTCCGGGTCCATCTCGCCCAGGCCCTTGTAACGCTGCACGGTGTAGCGCGACGGGTCGGAGTACTTGCGCGCCTCAATCTCCAGCTCCTCGTCGGTGAAGAGGTACTTGCCGTGCTTCTTGCCCTTGGGCTTGAGCTGGTACAGGGGAGGCTGGGCCACGTAGATGTAGCCCGCATCGATCATGGGTCGCATGTAGCGGTAGAAGAAGGTCAGCAGCAGAATGCGGATGTGGGCGCCGTCCACGTCGGCATCGGTCATGATGACGATCTTGTGGTAGCGGGCCTTCTCTATGTTGAACTCCGGCCCCACGCCCGTGCCGATGGCAGTGATGAGCGACATGATGGTGTCCGAGCTCAGGGCACGGTGCTCCTGCACGCGCTCCACGTTCAGGATCTTGCCGCGAAGGGGGAGGACCGCCTGGATGGAGCGGTCACGTGCCATCTTGGCGGAGCCACCTGCGGAATCGCCCTCCACGATGAAGAGCTCCGTCAGGGAGGCGTCTCGCACGGAGCAGTCCGCCAGCTTGCCCGGCAGGGCGGCGCTCTCCAACAGGCCCTTGCGGCGCGTGGCCTGACGGGCCTTCTGCGCGGCCAGGCGGCCCTTGGCTGCCTGGTTGGCCTTCTTGAAGATCTCCTTGGCCTGGTTGGGGTGCTCCTCAAGGTAGTCCGAGAGGCCCTGCGAGACGATCTTGTTGGTCAGCGTGCGCATGTAGGAGCTGCCCAGCTTTGCCTTTGTCTGGCCCTCGAACTGCGGGTCCGGCAGCTTGACGGAGAGGACGGCCGTCAGGCCCTCGCGGATGTCGTCACCCGTGAGGTTGGAGTCCTTCTCCTTCAGCAGGCCGTGGCTGCGGGCGTAGTCGTTGATGGTCTTGGTGAGGGCGGTGCGGAAGCCCTCCAGGTGCATGCCGCCCTCGTCGGTGTAGATGTCGTTGGCGAAGGAGAGCACCTGCTCCGAGTAGCTGGTGTTCCACTGGAGGGACACCTCGACCTCGCCCTTGCGGTTGACCGGCGTGTCCGCGTCCGTCTTGCCCTCAATGTAGATGGGGCGGGAGAGGCCGGGCAGGATCTCCTTCTCGGTGTTGAGGAACTTGACGAAGTCCACGATGCCGCCCTGGTAGCAGAACTCGTCCGTGCGGGGAACCAGCTCGCGCTCGTCCGTGAGCGTGATCTTCAGGCCCTTGTTGAGGAAGGCGGTCTCCTGCAGGCGGTCGTGCAGGGTGTCGTAGTCGTAGACCGTGGACTCGAAGATCATGTCGTCGGGCCAGAAGGTGACGGTGGTGCCGGTGGTCTTGGTCTCGCCCACCTTCTGCATCTTCTTGGTGGTCTTGCCGCGCTGGAACTCCATCTCGTAGATGCCGCCGTCGCGCTTGACCCGCGCGACCAGCCGCTTGGAGAGCGCGTTCACGACGGAGACGCCCACGCCGTGCAGGCCGCCGGACACCTTGTAGGCGTCGTTGTCGAACTTGCCGCCGGCGTGGAGCACGGTCAGCACCACCTCCAGCGTGGGGATCTTGCGCTGGGGATGCTTGGCAACGGGGATGCCGCGGCCGTTGTCCTCCACCGTGATGGAGTTGTCGGGGTGGACGGTGACCTTGATCTTGGTGCAGAAGCCCGCCATGGCCTCGTCAACGGAGTTGTCCACGATCTCCCACACCAGGTGGTGCAGGCCCGTGGAGCTTGTGGAACCAATGTACATGCCCGGGCGCTTGCGCACCGGGTCGAGGCCCTCGAGAATCTTGATGCTGTCCGCACCGTAGTCGTTCTTCTTTGCCACGAAATTCCTCTCTCGAGCTGGTAACGCGCGGTGCCGCAGGGACACCGAGCCAACATTCTACTCCAGAGGGTCTATGATGTTCAGCCTGACGGAATTTGAGGGTCGTTTTGGCCACGAAACCCCACGAGACGGCCACAGAGCCGATTTGAGGCCAGATTTACTTCTTGCACGTATTTCTCGACTTATTTCGCCGCATGGAAAGGCTGACGGCCCGAGAAACGCTCGTTTTGAGAGCTTCCGGCAAGTCACGTGTCAGCTCCTGTACGTGGGCACTCTCCTCCGGCGCCAGCTCTGGCAGGGGAGCGGGCGGAGTGGAGGTCGCAGGCACGGGACGCGGGCCTGCCGCGCGCGGCTCCCGCGAAAGGCAGAACTGTATGTCGGACACCTGGAACCCATAGTTGGCAAGCCGCTGGAGGTAGATGTCCTTGTTGGCCCCAAAGTCCGTGAGGCGTGCGTGGGAGTCCACGTACACGCCCAGGACGGGTGCGGCTCCCGCGCTCCGGGGCTTCTTCAGGAAGACGCCCGTGCAGTGCTTGCGCTCCACGTCCCCGTTGCACCCGTACCAGGCCTGGGCAGCGCGCTGGTTCTGGGTCAGACGGCCCCTCATGGCGGTGCCCAGGAGGCCGCCCACGATGTCGCCAACGGAGGCGGCGGCGCCACTGGCCAGTGGGTCCCGCGTTGTATTACATCCGATAATACGATCGTCAATACCCGCGAAGAAATCTGTATTACCGCTGGTATTACGTGGTGTATTACCGTTTGAGCCCAGTGTATTACGTGCGTTACGCATCAAAGGTCACCACCTGGGAGCGGTCCAGCAGGTCTTGGGGGAAGTAGCCCAGGTTGGTGGTGGTGACAACGGCCTGTATGCCCTCCTGCACGAAGCGGGTTATGGCCTCGCGGCGGATGGAGTCAAGCTCGCTCATCACGTCGTCCAAGAGCAGCAGGGGCCGCTCGCCGGAGACCTCCTCGCACAGTGCCACCTCCGCCATCTTCCACGCCAGGACTATGGACCTCTGCTGGCCCTGGCTGCCAAAGGAGCGTGCGTCGCGACCGTCCAGCGTGAAGGTGATGTCGTCCCGCTGCGGGCCGCACGTGGTCTGCTGCCGGCGCAGGTCCTCTTCCCGCGCGGCCGCGAGCCGCCGGGCAAACACCTCCGTCAGCTCCTCCCGGGAACGCCCGAAGACGTCATCGCCCAGGTTGCACTCGTACCGCGCCTGCAGCTTCTCGCCCTCGGACACCTTCCCATACACGTCAACCAGGTGCGACCTCAGCCGCTCGAAGAGCCGCAGACGGGCCTCCAGCAGCGTCGCCCCGCCCAGCGCGACGGACGCATCCCACGCGTCCAGCAGCGCAAGGTCCGGGTTGGGCTCCTTCAGGAGCCTGTTCCGCTGCTCTATTGACCGCGCGTACGCAGAGGCGACCTTGCGGTAGCCGCCGTTTGCCTGCACACCGAACTCGTCCAGCTCCTCGCGGCGGTACTTCGCGCCCCGCTTCACGAACGAGAGGTCATCCGGGCAGAAGAGCACGCTCATGTGCGTGGCAGAGAGGTCCGCCGGCCGGCAGGGCTTGCCGTTTCGCGTGAAGCGGCGCTTGGACGGCGTGATCTCGCAGGCGACGTCTATGACCCTGCCGTCGCCCTCCAGGCGCGAGGACACCCTGGCCTGCTCCTCGCCCTCCAGAATCATGTCCTGCGCGCGGGGGTGGCGGAAGGAGGTCCCCGCGGTCAGCAGCTGCAGGGCCTCAACCGTGTTCGTCTTTCCCGTGGCGTTGCGGCCGCACAGTATGGTCATGCCGTCACAGAGGTTGATGTCGCGAATGGGGAAGTTGCGGTAGCAGATCATCCCCACGTTTTTGACGGTCAGCGCCATTTACGACCGCATCTGCATGAGCAGGTACTGGTAGTTGATCTTGCCGAAGGCCTTGAAGATGGCGGGTCGCACGGCACTCTGCAGCTCCAGGGTCACGTCCTCCGTGCCGGAGATGGCGTTCACGCAGTCGAACACGTAGTGGTAGTTGAGCGCGATGTTGCAGGAATCACCCTCCACCTCCACGGGAATGTCCTCGTGGGACTCGCCCTGGTCGGGGGAGCTGGCGGAGAGCCGCATGAGGGCCCCGTCGGCGTCCACCTCAAAGTGCACGGAGGGGTTGGCCAGCGCAATGACGGACACGCGCTTCAGCGCGGAGGAAAGCCTGTCCACGCCAATCCGCACGGAGGTGGAGCAGTTGTCGGGAAAGAGCTGCTTGTAGTCCGGGAAGCGTCCCTCGATCTTGCGCGAAACGTAGGTTGTGTTGCCAAACTGGAAGACCACCTGGCTGCCCGTGATGCCAATGAGCAGCTTCTCGGTCATGCTGGGCAGGGACAGGACGTCGTGAAAGACCGCGCCGGAGACTATGGTGCGGAAGGGGGCCGCGGCGCTGCTGGTCTCCGTGTTGGAGTCGCAGACGGCCAGACGGTAGGAGTCCGTGGCCACCAGGCGGATGGTGTTGTTCTCAACCGTCAGCAGCACGCCGGAGAGGATTGGCCGGGTGTTGTCCTTGACGGTGACCTTGTACACCTTGTCCACCATCTTGGAGAGGAGGTCGCTGGGCAGCTCGATGGTGGTGTCCAGCTCGTACTCCGGGAACTCGGGGAAGTCGCGCGGGTCCAGGGTGTTGAGCAGGAAGTTGGACTTTTCGCACGAGATGGAGACCTGCGTGCCCTCACCCTCGAAGGTAACGGCGGCATCCGCCAGGGTCTTCACGATGTTGTTCAGGATCTTGCCGGACACCACGACCTCGCCAGGCTCCTCCACGTTTGCGGGAATGCGGTGGCGGATGGAGATGTCCAGGTTGGTGGTCTGGAACTCCAGGGTGCCCTCGTCTGCCTTGATGTAGATGCCCGCAAGGATTGGCAGGGAGGCGTTGGAGCCCATTCCCTTGGACACCACGGAGAGTGCGGTGGCGAGTGCGGACTGGCTTACGATGAACTTCATAGCTTCCCTCTATTTCTCTTTATATAAGTATTAAGAACAGTAGTAGTAATAGGTCTTGTTGAAACGTTGATAACATGCCGTTTACCAAGGTAAGACACCCAATTCCCGTTGTGAGAAAGACGTTCGGACTTTCAACGCTTTCTTCAGTGTCTGCTTTGATGAAAACTGATTCGACACTGAGTGCGGGCTTGTCTTCACGTTTCGTCGAGATATCACCAAACTTTTCAACATTGTTATAAAACTAGGAGTCCGTTATCTCCCCCTTGATGCGCTCCACGCGCTCCGTGAGGGTCCTGTTGTCCTTCTTGGCATCCTCGATGACGCGGATGCTGTGCTTTACGGTGGCGTGCGTGCGCCCGCCGAACTTCTTGCCTATGTCTGCCAGGGTGTTGTCGGTGAGCTCGCGGGTCAGCCATATTGCGATGTGGCGCGGCTCCATGAGCTCCTTGTTGCGCTTGCTGCCAACGAGGTCCTCGTGCGAGATTCCGTACTCCCGCTCCACGATCTCCTGGATCTGCTCCACGGTGACCAGCTTCTGGCCGGTGGGCCACTTCTGGTTTGCGGAGCGCAGGATGTCCTCGCGCGATATCTCCTCGCCCTGCTGCTGGCGCTGGAAGGCCAGCATGAGGCAGGACTGCACGAAGCCCTCTATCACGCGAATGTTGTCGCCCGCGCGCTCCGCCATGAGCTTGCGGAGGTCGCTGGGGATGCGCGCGTCCAGGCCGTAGATGTGCTCCGTGCGCGCATCCTGGCGCATGCGCTCGTAGAAGGTGTCGATGAGCTCCAGCTTGAGCTCGTAGTCCGGCACCTGGATGGCGACGGTCATGCCGGAGTCGATGCGGCTGGTAACGCGCTCGTCGAAGCGGCTGCCCTCCATGCCAAGCTCCGACGGCGTGCGGTCCGCCGCCATGACGATTTGCTTGCCGTGGGCTATGAGGTAGTTAAACGTATCAAAGAAGAAATTGATGGTGCCAGCTGCGGTGCTCATGAGCTGTATGTCGTCAATTATGAGCACGTCTATGTTGTGGTAGTTCTCGGCCAGGGCGCCGGGCGCGGAGCTGCGCGCGTTGCGCATGGCCTTGGTGTAGTCGTCAATGAAGTCCGTGGCCACGCGGTACACGCAGACGCGGGAGGGGTCGTTCTGTGCGATGTAGTTCTGGATTGCGCGCAGGAGGTGGGTCTTGCCCAGGCCGGACTTGCCGTAGATGAACAGGGGGTTGTAGTTCTTGTTCTCGCCGTTGGCCACCTGCTTTGCCGCGTCGAAGGCGAACTTGTTCTGCGGTCCCTCCACGAAGCGGTCGAAGGTGAGCTTGGAGTCGTTCTCGGTTATCTCCTCCACAAGGGGGTTGGCGCCGCGCGGCGCTGCGGCTGGCTCCGGGGCCTGCGGTGCCGATGCGGCGGGAGCCGGAGCCGCCGGGGGCATTGCCGGGGCGGGGGAGGGGCGGGTCGTCGCCGCGTTCCACTGTGCCACCTCGGAGCTGGAAAGCTCTGAGTTCGTGACTATGGGCCTCTGGTCGCTCTCCTGCGAGAAGTCCACCACGAGGCTCAGGTGCTGGAAGGCAATCTCCTCTATGCACGACTCTATGACCGCGGCCTGCCGACCGATGGCCCTTTGCACGAACCGCGAGCTCGCTGCCAGGTGAAAGCTGGTGGAGTCCATGGACGTTGCCTGGCAACTTTTCAACATGGCTAGCGTCGACGCAGGAAGATTCTTCTGGGAGAGGCGCTCCAAGACGTCGTCCCACAAGATTGCCGCGTCGGATTCAAGTGCCGAGTCCATGTCTCACCAACATTCGAAAGTGGTCCGAGGGAGGAAGTTGCCCTCGCCAGAATGGTACGAGGACCCATTATATGGTGAAAACTTTCGCTTGCCACCAGAAGATTGTCGAAAAGTGCATCGATACGCGAACGGTCCGGAAGGGGTTCCGCGTCGGGGCCGGTGCCCGGACGCGGCGTGGCGCTACATGGTGCCCAGGTAGGCCTGTCCCAGCTTGGTCAGGTACCGCTTCTGCCCGTCCTTCTTGATGAGCCCGTATTCCTCAAGGCTCTTGAGCTCCCGGGACCAGGTTGGCTGGGACTCCCCGTAGGCGCGCATGAGGTCGCTGGGACCGCCGGAGCCGTGCTCCGCAATGAAGTCCAGCGCCGCGCGCCCGCGGGCGGTGAGCTGGATCCAGGGGAAGGCACCCGCTCCCCGCTGCGCCGGCTGGACGGGCGTGGAGGCTTGCTCGGCGGGGGCGGGGGTGGGCGCCGCGGCAGGCAGGCTGCCCTGGCCGGCCCATGCCGCCGCCCCCTGTTGGTACGGGTAGGCCGGCTGCGGGTAGGCAGGCTGCTGGCCATAGGGTGAGGCATACGGCTGCTGTGCCGTCTGGCCATAGGGCTGCTGGTAGGGCGCGGGCTGGTAGCTGGGGTATTGCTGGGGCGCATACCCGGGCTGCTGGTAGCCGTACCCTGGCGCGCCCTGCGGCTGACCCGCTGGCACGTACGGTTGCTGCTGGGGATAACCGCTGGTAGGGATGGGTGCCGCGGGCGCTGTGTCGCCAGAAGTGCCGTGCGCTGCCGGCCGGGTGGAGATGGTGACCACGGTCCCATGGCCCAGGTTGTCCTCTATGACCAGGGAGCCGCCCTTGTCCACCATGTACTGCTGCGCGTAGGGGAGGCCCGAGCCGACGCCGCGAATGTACTGCTTCATCTCTTCCGTGGCAGAGCTGGTGCCGTACTCCAGCGCGCGCTCCTTCTCCCTGATGCCGGGCCCCTGGTCCGAGAACCGAATGGTGTTGCCGCCGTCTAGGATGGAGATGGTGGGTTCGATGAAGTACGCGTGAATGAAGTTCTCCACGACCTCGCGGATGACCATGAAGGGGATGGTGCCGCCCTGCTCGTGCGAGAGCTTGACCACCTGCTGGGTGATCTCCTCCAGGTAGGCGCGGACGTCCATGGGGTCGATGATGACCACGCGCGGCGCCGCGGCAGCGTCGTCGTACACGGCAATGCGAGCCGCATATCTGACCTCGCTCACCGATGGCGGGTTGGGCGCGGCGGCCGGCGCGCCGTCGGCCTGGCTGCCGCTTGCGCGGTTGTTGTCCACAAAGGGGTAAAAGGGCCGAGCCATGGCGACGGCGTGCCTCCTTCCGTGCGGGTAGGTGAAGTATAGCGGAGAGTTTTCAACAGTTGTTCATCGGTTGAAGAAAAACTTTCACGCAGAAAGAGTCGTGGAAGGAAGTTTTCGACAAGCTTTGAAAAGATGTTGATAACTCGCGAAACGCGGGCTTGCTAGGGGTGAAAGATTCTAGCAATCCAGGGGTGGGAAATGATGGTGCTGAAAGAATCCTTCCACGATTTGACGGAATCTTTGCGCCAAACGTTCGCCCTGAAACTGGACTTTCACGCACGGTGGAAATCCAGGCGAACGGCAGAGCACCGCCTTTCGCTGGCGTGGGGTTCTCGTATGTGTGGCGAAATATTGGTGAAGTCGTGGTACGAGGCGGAAAATTGTGTCAATTAAATTGACTTTTGGCTGTGCACCCCTCTACAATCTGAGGGCTTGACTTTGACTTCGCCCAGCAATCGATCCCAGGAGGATTTGACATGAAGCGCACTTATCAGCCTAACAAGAGGAAGCGTGCTAAGACCCACGGCTTCCGCGCCCGCATGGCCACCAAGAACGGCCGCAAGGTTCTCGCTCGTCGTCGCGCCAAGGGCCGCAAGAGGCTTTCCGCCTCCGACAAGTAGGAGCTCGCGTGAAGACCATCAAATCCAAGAAGGAGTTTGAGAAGGTCTTCTCTGCCGGGAAGAGGTACAACTCTCCGCTGGTACGCATAACTGTTCTGAAAGGTGACGAAGGCGACTGCGCAAGGGTCGCCTTCGTTGCACCTAAAAGGCTCGGCAACGCAGTTTTCAGGAACAGGTGCAAGCGCGTTATGCGAGAGGCGGCAAGGTCCTGCGGCCTGCCCGCCGCATCGAGTGATGTGATCATGTTCGCCACTAAGAAGACGCACGAGTCCTCACCGGCGGAGATTGCCTCGGCGCTTGGCGTCCTTCTTCGCCGGGCGGGTGTCTCCTGTGAGTGCTAGCGCATTTGGGGCCAAGGTCTCCAAGGCCCTTCTTGCTGCGATTCACTTCTATCAGCGTTACATCTCCCCACTATTTCCGCCCTCTTGCATTTACAGACCAACGTGTTCGCAATACGCTGTCGAAGCAATCCAGAAGTACGGACCCGCCAAAGGTAGTTGGCTTGCGTTCCGCAGAATCCTGCGCTGCAATCCCTTCCATCGCGGCGGATACGATCCCGTTCCCTAATCCGAGAGATAGGCCGGTCAAAAACCATGTGGCAAGCCTTCATTGATTTGATGATCACCATCTTGACGGCGATCAAGAACGTGTGCGGAGACTGGGGTATCGCAGTCATCCTGCTCACCGTCATCGTCCGTCTGATCATCACCCCGTTCCAGACCAAGTCGCTGACGTCGAGCGCGAAGATGCAGGCCCTCCAGCCCAAGATGCAGGAGCTGCAGGACAAGTACCAGGATGACCCGGAGAAGCTCAGCGCTGCCATGCGCGACTTCTACGCCGAGAACAAGTTCAACCCCTTTGGAGGTTGCCTCCCCATTCTCGTCCAGATGCCCATCTTCTTCGCCCTGTACCGCGCCCTCCTTACGGGTATTCCGCAGGACGCCACGCTGCTGGGTCTTATCAACCTGAGCGTTACGCCGAGTGGTTCCATCTCTGAGTTCGGCTTCCCGACGGCACTTGTCTACATCCTCTTCGACGTGGGCTTTGGTGTGCTGACGCTGGTCCCCATGCTGATGAACCGTCAGGCCGGCGCAGACGCCAACCAGCAGCGCCAGTCCACGATCATGGGCGTCACCATGGCAATCATGATGGCGTTCGTCGGTTGGAACCTGGTCGTCGGCGTTCTGCTCTACTACGTCGTTTCGTCGCTGTGGGGCGTTGTCCAGCAGCGCGTCGTGACCCGCCACGTGCTCGACAAGATCAAGGCTGAGGCCGAGCAGAAGGCCGTCGCCGAGCCCGTCAAGGTGAACGTCGTGCGCAAGGAGCGCAAGGCTCGCCCGCACAAGAAGAACTAGCACCGCTTAATAGGACTACTGGGGCATGGCGTGCGCTGCGCGCCATGCCTTTTGAATGCGCATGATGGAGGTTTCTATGGAGGACGAGCTCAACAGCACTCCAGACACGGAGGATGAGATTGCCGTCGACGAGGGCGGGAATGTCATCGGTCCAGACGATGAGTTCTCTGAGATTCGCCAGCACCACGCAGATGGTGCTGAGCTGACCGATGGTGAAGTGGACAAGATTGCCGACCTGGCAGTTGGGTATCTGCGTGACATCCTTGGTTTCTTTGGCGAGAAGAAGTGCTCTATCGACGAGTACGACGGGGATGACGGCGAGCTCATCCTGGACGTAAACGGTGGGGACCTTGCGGTCCTGATTGGCCGTCATGGTCGCACGTTGGACGCACTCCAGATGGTCCTTGCCTCTCTCATGAGCTCCACGCTGAGGTTCCACTACCCGATTGTGGTGGATGTCGAGGGCTACAAGACCCGTCGCAAGCAGAAGCTGCAGCAGATGGCCCGCTCTGCCGCCGCGCGCGCCAAGCGCCAGAAGGGGCAGGTCGCCCTTGCCCCCATGAACGCCTACGAGCGTCGCCTTGTTCATCTTGCGCTGGTGAACGACGAGGACGTCACCACGCATTCGGAGGGCGAGGAACCCAACCGGCGCGTGGTCATCACTGCTCTTGGCGGTAAGACGAAGTAGGCGTTCGGTCGGGCGGTCGTCACCGCATGGATGCAAACAGTGGTTTTGCACGGGGCTGCGAGAGCGGCCCCTTTTCTATGGGAAAATGCTGCGTGGTACGAATGGTGAAGGTGCGTGGCAATTGGAATGGCTGGTGACAGGTTGCTGAACGACGATGAGAACTACCTCCGGGGCTTGCTCGAGGATTATGGAATCGATACTACCTACGAGCAGCGCGTTCTGCTGCTGCGGCACCTAGACCTGGTAATAGAGAAGAACAAGACCCTGAACCTTACGCGCATTCAGGATGTGGAGAGCGGCATTGTGCTGCACATCCTTGATTCGCTCCTGCTTGCCCCGGCGTGTGCCGCTGCTCCCAAGGGTTCCTATTTGGATGTGGGCACTGGTGCGGGCTTCCCTGGCATTCCCATCGCGATTGTCTCGGGGCGGGACTCGCTGCTCATCGATTCCGTTGGGAAGAAGGTGGCCGCTGTCTCCGAGTTTGTGGACGAGCTGGGGTTGAGCGCAGTCGAGGCGAAGGCGATTCGCGCCGAGGAGCTTGCCCGCGAACGCCATGGAGCGTTCTCTGTCGTTACCGCAAGGGCTGTTGGGCAGATCAATACGCTCGTTGAATATGCGACGCCTCTTTTGAAGGTCGGTGGCCGGCTCGTTGTCGCCAAGGCGAACTTGAGCGACGACGAGATTGCGGCGGGCACCCGCGCCGCAAAGATTTGTGGCTTGAAGAGTGTTTCACGTGAAACATTTGAGCTGCCATACGGCATGGGGCACAGAGAGGTCATCAGCTATCGGAAGGTCCGGAATCCATCGATTAAGCTTCCGCGCAACACCGGCATGGCACAGCATCACCCGCTCGGCGTGTGATTTGCTTTTTGCTGAGGGATTGTCCTTGCTTCGCGTCGCGCGTTGGGACGGAGGCCGCATGGCTCGTCGCTCTACCGTCATGGGTGGGAGTTGTCGCGATTTTCTGGTTTCATTTGATGTCCCTCGCGCGTGGCATCCTTGTGACGCGACTTGGTTGGGTGGGAATCGCCTGTTGGGGTCTGGTGCGCGCAAGAAAGCTGAGAGAGATCTACGCGCGTGCCGCAAGATAGCAACGCGTGAAATCGCTCGACTGGGCGAGTAAAGTGGACACCCAATCATTCTTGACCCGCTGTCTTGGACGCAAGGAGGAGACATGGACTATCGGTCAGTCAAGAGGGGATTCCCCGACAAGGAGCCTCGCGTTCTGGCAGTCATCAACCAGAAGGGTGGCGTGGGCAAGACCACGACGGTGGTCAACCTGTCCGCTGCGCTGGGGCAGACGGGCAAGAAGGTGCTCGTTGTGGACTTCGATCCGCAAGGCAATGCGACGAGTGGCTACGGCATAGACAAGGAAGAACTCGAGGGCGACGTCTACGACGTGATCATGAACGGGCGGCCGGTGGAGGACACGATCTGTCCCACCGTCGAGGAAAACGTCTTCATCGTACCTGCGACCATTGATCTTGCGGGAGCGGAGATTGAGCTCGTGCAGGTTGAGAAGAGGGAGTACCAGCTCCTCAACGCTCTTAAGCCCGTGCGAAATGAGTTCGACTACATACTCATCGATTGCCCACCCTCGTTGGGGCTGCTCACGATCGACGCCCTTGTAGCGTCGACCGCACTTCTCATCCCCATCCAGTGCGAGTTCTACGCCCTGGAGGGCCTCACGAAGCTCCTGGAGACCATGAAGATGGTCAAGGGTACCCTGAATCCTTCGCTGGAGATTTTCGGCGTCGTTATGACCATGTATGACAGCAGAACGAGCCTCTCGAAGGAAGTCGACCAAGAGGTGCGCAAGTACTTCGGGAACAAGGTCTTCAAGACG
The DNA here is from genome assembly GCA_900314495.1 of uncultured Olsenella sp. GTDB lineage: Bacteria > Actinomycetota > Coriobacteriia > Coriobacteriales > Atopobiaceae > Olsenella_K. The sequence continues at coordinate 29,249 of OMVJ01000008.1, read as the reverse complement.
GTCATACCTCGCAATGTGAAGCTCTCTGAGGCGCCAAGCCACGGCCTGCCAGTCAATCGGTATGCCCGCGTGAGCAAGGGCTCACAGGCTTACGCAAAGCTTGCGAGAGAGGCGAATCGTCGTGGCTAAGAAGTCTGGTCTGGGGCGCGGGCTCGAGTCCCTTCTTGGCGAGACCGCCGGTGAGATTACCAACGGCCGTGACGACGTGCTAGAGGTGGCGCTGGGGGAAATCGTTGCAAACCGCAACCAGCCACGAAGGAACTTCGACGAGGAGGCTCTTGCCGAATTGGCGGAGTCAATTGAGAAGAATGGCGTCCTTCAGCCCATTCTCGTTCGCCGCGTTGGTGCGAAATACGAGATTGTGGCAGGCGAGCGCCGCTATCGCGCCGCATCCATGGCCGGGCTGGAGAAGATTCCGGCCGTCGTGCGCGAGGTCAGCGACGAGGACATGTTCAAGCTGGCCCTTATCGAAAACCTGCAACGCAGTGACCTGAATCCCATAGAGACCGCCGTGGCGTATCGGCGGCTGATGGACGAGGGCGGGTTGACGCAGGACGATCTCTCGAAGGTCGTTGCCAAGTCTCGCTCCAACATCGCAAACACCCTTCGTCTGTTGGACCTTTCCGAGGACCTGCAGGAGCTAGTTGCGGGTGGGAAGATTAGTTCCGGCCACGCTCGTGCCCTCATGAGGGTCAAGGACGAAGCCGAAAGGCGCAAGCTTGCCGAAAGGGTAATGAAGGAAGAGCTTTCCGTGCGTCAGACAGAAAACCTCGCTTCGTTGGTTTCTGGCAGAGAGGGTGCTGCCGAGGCACCCAAGAGGCAGCCGGTTCCCCAGACCTACAGGCGGGTTGCCAAGGAGCTTGGCACCGCACTGGGCACGGAAGTGAAAGTTAGACAGGTCAGAGGTAAGAACAAGATTGAGATTCAATTTGCCGATGAGTCTGACCTGCTGAGGCTTGTTCAGCTGTTGAGTGGGAACGATGTGACAGAGGATTAGTGTCGTTCCGCGGCATTCTCCAAAGGAGGTCTCGAATGGGCAAAAGGTTGAGGCGCCTGGCATGTCTCGGCGTGGTTGTCGTCGTTGGTTCTGGCTTCTTCTACAAGTACGTTCTCTCTGAGAGCGATCGTGAAGCGGTGCGAGGAGCCATGGAAAGTGCGAAGGGTCTTTACGAGGAGATAGCTGCGCGAGTGGAGCCACACGCTCCCAGACCGGTGGAACAGGTCGTGGATGATCACCACAACCAAGAGGTCACGCAAATGCAGTGGGAGGCGCTTGGGTACTAAGGGGTGTTGCCCACCAGCACCTAGGGCTCATTTGATGTCCCTGGCTCAAAGCACTCAAAAATGTTTCACGTGAAACAATTTGGGTCCGTGCGAGGCACGGGCCCAAATCTTGTTAATGCATTGTCTTACGAAGGTGCTTTTCGGCACTCCGACCTGCACGGCTGCAGCCGTATTACGTGACCGTAGGGCCTGTATTACGGTGTGATACCGTGGCAGATGCTACCTGCGGCCACGCATCATCCGCTGCTTGAGCTGACCACAAGCTGCGTCAATGTCAGCGCCGCGGGAGTTCCTGATGGTCGCCTCGACGCCGACCTTGCCAAGTTCGCGTACGAAGTCTTGCGCGCGCTCGGGGGTGGAGGGCTGGAACTTCGAGCCTGGAACCGCGTTCAGCTGAATGATGTTTACGTGCGCCAGGGTGTCGCGGCAGAACTCGCGGAGGTAGTCCAGTTCCTCGTTGGTGTCGTTGACGCCCTTGATGAGGGCGTACTCATAGGTAGGCCTACGGCCGGTCTTATCAACGTATTCACCCATGGCGTCATACAAATGCAGCAGTGAATACTTTTGTACTCCAGGCATGAGGAAGTCGCGTGTCTTCTGCACGGCGGAGTGCAGAGAAACCGCCAGTGTGAACTGCTCCGGCTCGTTGGCGAACTTGAGGATCATGGGGATTACGCCGCACGTGGAGACGGTGAGGTGCCGGGCACCAATCCCGGCTCCCTCGGGGGAGTTGAGCTTGCGCATCGCGGCAAGGGTGTTGTTGTAGTTCATGAAGGGCTCGCCCTGACCCATGAAGACGACGGAAGTAACGCGTGTATTAAAGTCGTCACGCACGTGCATTACCTGCTCGTAGATCTCTCCCGAGGTGAGGGAACGCGTGAGGCCACTGGCACCCGTTGCGCAGAAGGCGCATCCCATGCCGCAGCCGGCCTGCGTTGAAACGCAGACGGTAAGGCGATTCTTTGACGGCATTCCCACACACTCGACGGCAACTCCGTCGGGGAACTGAAGGAGGTATTTGCGGCTGCCATCCACGGATGTTTGGGCAGCAAGCTGCTTCACTCCGCCAAGAGTCACGACCTTTGCCAGCTCCTCGCGCAGAGACTTTGGGAGGTTGGTCATGTCGTCAAAGGACCTGGCGTTCTTCTCCCAGACCCATTCCTCAATTTGCTTGACGCGGAACTGGGGCTGTCCAAGCGACTTGATGAGCTCGGAAAGCTGGCCGTGCGTCATTGCGTGGAGGTCCGCGGGGACCCCTCTTCTGCTGTTTTCTTCCATGTTATTTTGCCCTCTCACAAGAGATATCCACCGTGTGGAGTATCCTCAAAGCTTGATTGTTTACATCCAAACGAGTCTAACCCACGAGGTTGGAGCTTTGAGGAGTAACCAGATGACATGCATTGACGTTACACGAAACAAGGTCGCAGTCCTTGCTGGCGGCTGGTCTGACGAGAAGGATATTTCGCTCGAGTCCGGCAAGGCCGTCAAGGAAGCGCTTCAGGAGGCCGGCTTCGATTCGGTTGACCTGCTTAATGTTGCCGATGATGACTTCATGACCAAGTTCGCCCGCGGCGGCTATGACGTCGCCTTCATTGCCATGCATGGCAAGTATGGCGAGGATGGTTGCGTCCAAGGCCTGTGCGAGGTCCTTCATATTCCGTATACCTTCTCTGGCGTTCTTGCCTCGGCAATGGCAACGGAGAAGGACACCGCCAAGGTCATGTTCAAGGCTGCCGGTGTGCCGACGCCCGAGGGCGTCACAATTCCCGCAGGCACGGAGCTGAGTGATGAGCAGCTGGACAACCTGGTGGCTACCCTTGGCCTGCCCATGTTCGTGAAGCCCGCCTGCAACGGCTCCAGCTTCGGCGTCACTCGCGTGAGCGACCGCTCGCAGCTCGCGGACGCCATCGCCACGGCTGCCCAGGAGGGTGACCGCGTTCTTGTCGAGGAGTGCATCACTGGCACGGAGATTACGGTCCCGGTTATCGGCAACGAGGATCCCACCGCACTGCCCATCGTGGAGATCGTGACCGGCGCGGAGTTCTACAACCTCAAGGTGAAGTACGAGCCGTCTTCTCTGCACCACGTCATTCCCGCCCGTCTTGAGGCGGGGGTCTACGCCAAGGCTCAGCAGCTTGCCATCCGTGCCCACCAGGCGCTTGGTTGCCGCGGCTGCTCCAGGCACGACTTCATTGTGCGCGAGGATGGCACTCCGGTGATTCTTGAGACCAATACCATTCCGGGTATGACGGCCAGGAGCCTGCTGCCCGATTCCGCGCGTCACGGTGGGATTGAGTTCCCCGAGCTGTGCAAGCGTTTTGTTGAATACGCGCTCGAAGGAGCGGAGAACAAGGACTAAATGAGGCATATGGCTGAAGTTACCAATGCCGGGAATCTGGGGAGTCGGGAGGCAACGCTCGACTCCCTTCTTTTGCCTGGCACCCCTGCTGCCGTCCTAGAAATGTATTACGGCCTTGAGGAGCAGGCGAGAAACACCGATTTCGGTCTTCTTGAAGAGGATATGGTCGTACTGGATACCGAGACGACGGGCCTCTCCTTCAAGAAATGCGAGCTCATACAGATTGCGGCCGCGCGCATCTCTGGCCGTCAGGTAGTGGACCGGTTCGAGACCTTCGTGAATCCCTCGGGCCCCATTCCTCCGGAAATCAAGGTGCTGACGCACATCACAGACTTGGACGTGAGGGATGCTCCGAGTGCGGAGGAAGCCGTGGCTGCATTGGCTGACTTCGTAGGCGGCGACCCCGTCTTGGCCCACAACGCGACCTTTGACAGGACTTTCATCGAGAAGGTGCCTGGCGGCCACGAGGTGAGCGATAACTGGATTGACACCCTTGCGCTTTCCCGCATTGCCCTACCGCGGCTGAAGAGCCATCGGTTGGCGGATATGGCTCATGCGTTCCACTGCGATTCGGTGACACACAGGGCGGACGCGGATGTCGAGGCACTGTGCGGGATGTGGCGCATCATCCTCTGCGGACTCTCGAACCTTCCCCATGGGCTTCTGGCCCGGCTTGCAGACATGCACCAAGAGGTCGATTGGTCGTTCAGGCCAATCTTCGCTCACCTCGCATACGAGCAAGCAGACTCCGCGTTCTCGCTGAAGCAGGTTCGGCACGACCTTGTTTCTCAAGAAAAGCACCCTCGTCGCATGGATGCGTCTGAGCTAGATGGCCCTATGGATGCTCCATCGCGAGCGGACATTGCGGACGCGTTTTCTTCCAACGGCATTGTCGGACGAATGTATGACAACTACGAGCAGCGCGCGGAACAGCTGGACATGGCGCTTGAGGTGCGCGATGCCCTCGCTACGTCAACGCACAGGGCCATCGAGGCTGGGACGGGCGTCGGCAAGTCCATGGCATACCTGGTCCCCGGCATCGAATTCGCTCAGCGGAATGGCATTACGGTCGGAATTGCGACCAAGACGAATGCGTTGACTGACCAGCTGGTCACTCACGAGCTTCCGGCGCTCGCGCGCGTTCTGCCCGGCGGCGTGAGCTTCTACAGTCTGAAGGGGTACGATCACTACCCGTGCCTGCTCAGGCTGGAACGGTCCGCTGAGAACGACCTGCCTGTCGCTCTTGTGGACGGCCCGGCGCACTCTGACAATACCGTAGAGAACGACATGTTGACGGCCCTTGCCGTTACCTACGCGTTCTCCTGTCAGTCTCCGGAGGGCGACCTGGATGCGCTTGGCATTCGGTGGCGTTTCGTTCCGCGCCAGATGCTCACGACCACGCCAGCGGAATGCCTGCGCTCAAGATGCCCGTACTATCCAAACGAGTGCTTCGTGCATGGTGCCCGTCATCGTGCGGCGTGTGGCGACGTAGTGGTCACCAACCACTCACTCTTGCTCAGGAGCATTGCTGCGGACAATGCGATTCTCCCGCCAATACGGCACTGGATCATAGACGAGGCTCACAGCTTCGAGGACGAAGCTCGCCGTCAGTGGGCCGTTGAGGTCTCCGGTGAGACGGCCCGAAACGCCTTCGAGGTTCTGGGGGGTGTGAAGTCGGGTGCGATTCACTCCCTTATGACCAAGGTCTCCGGAACTGAGGGCGACACGCTCATTCTGGGTCTTCTGGCCAAGTCTGCCGGCGCGGTCAGTCGCGCGTCACTGGCGTCTTCCACCTTGTTCGAGGCAATCCATACCCTTGTGCACCTTGCGGATGGCAACGGCGGTTACGACAACATCACCCTTTGGATTGACGAGGGCGCGCGCTCGACACCCGAGTGGGCTGCGGTCCAAGAGGCGGGGACGAATGCTGTCGACAAACTTGACGCTGCCGTCAAAGCGCTGCAAGAAGCGCAGGAGGCAATCGCAAAGGGCTCCCAGCAGCTAGCAGGGGAACTTGGCGAGGCCACCCGCGGCCTTGAGGATTTGCTCTCGGGCGTGAGGCTGATCACCCAGGAGCGCGACGAGTGCTATGTGTACTCCGCACAGCTGTTCAGGCAATCCAAGAAGATCGCGCAGGAGAAGCTTGTTGCGGAAAAGCTGGACGTTGGCAGCGATCTCGCTGAGCGCTGGCTGCCAGAAATGAAGTCTGTGGTCTTTACATCCGCGACCATGGCAGTGGGGAAGAGCTTCGAACACTTTGACCACGCTGTGGGTTTGGACGCACTGCCCAAGGAGGACCACAAAGAGGTCCAACTGGATAGTAGTTTCGATTTTGATAGCAATATGTCTGTCGTGGTGGCAAGGGACATGCCTGCGCCAACCGACCGCGACTACATCAATGCCCTGGAGGACCTCCTGTACGACGTGCACGAGGCCATGCACGGATCGGTGCTCACCCTCTTCACCAACCGGCGCGAGATGGAGCGCGTCTATGCGGACTTGCAGCCTCGGCTCGCTGCCGCGGGCCTGGATGTGGTGTGCCAGGAGCGCGGTGCGTCTGCGCGGCGTCTGAGCGAGCGATTCGTGAACGAGAAGGAGCTCTCCCTGTTTGCGCTGAAGTCCTTCTGGGAGGGCTTCGATGCCTCGGGCGACACCCTGCGCTGCGTCGTGATTCCCAGGCTTCCCTTTGACAGTCCGCGCGATCCGCTCGTGCGTGAGCGTGACCTGCGCGAGGACCGCTCATGGTGGAAGTACTCCTTGCCGGAGGCGGTGCTCTCCGTCAAGCAGGCGGCAGGCAGGCTCATTCGCACCTCAACCGACACTGGCGTGCTCGTACTTGCGGATTCTCGTTTGGTGAGCAAGCGCTACGGGCGGCAGTTTACGAATTCGCTGCCGTCGCACAACTGTATTAACCTGGAGCGCCGCAATGTGAAGAGGTACATCGTCACGTGGAGAAAGGGCCGTGGCGGCAGGTAATACGCGCCTCGCCTGCGCGTAGTGCGGAATGTAATACGTATTAACATGGCGCCTCCCTGCCGTATTAGGGCAGGGAGGCGCCATTTCACTGTGTCGTGCACTCCGTCATATGCCGTTAGCACTCATCAGCTGCTGTGCGTATTCACGTGCAGCAGCTGTAATACCCGCGTCATCGCACATGACGGCACCTCCGCATGCCGCAAGGTGTTGGGGCAGCCAAGAACTGGACGGACCGTAATACGGAATTGTTCCAACTGTAATACCTTCAGCCTGCGAAACTATGGTCAGTCCATGCCAGTCAAACAGGTTGAGGTATCTCTCATCCGCAAAGCGGAGCGTAACAAGCTTGGGTGCGTCCTGTGTACGGGCAGTCGGGTTGTGGCGCCGGGGAATCGCGTCCACCTCAGCCAAAGTTACCATGCGGTCCACGCGGAAGGTGCGGTCGCCCTCTCGGTCGTGGTCGTAGGCGTCGAGATACCAATAGCCGTTGTCCAGGCGCGTGCCAAGCGGGGTCACCCGGCGCGAGTTTTGCTTGCTGTCCACGGACCCCGTGTAAAGGAAGGTCAGTGACGCGGAGTCTGCCAGGCAGGCGGCAATGGTGGAGAGGTTTTGGCTTGTGAGGGTGTCTCCGACGGGGGCGAGGGTCTTCTGAATGGCCTGCGCATCCATGGGGCCGGAACCGAAGGACGTCTGCAGGTGACGGCGAAGGGGGTCATCATCGGGCACGCCAAGGTAGTTGAGGGCAGCAGTGAGCGCAATGCCCTCGGCGGCGGTCAGCCGCAGGGGCCTGCCGCGGTTGCCCCGAGGGAACGCAAGGAAGACCTCGGATTCGGAGTCCTCAGCAAACGCCAGCGGGAGGTAGTCATCAGACTCGCTTCCCGCAGTCACGATCAGCAGCAGGAGCTTGCGCGCCTCTTCCGCGGTGATGCCCAGGCGCGAACTGATGGAAGCCACGCTGACACCATCGCCCTCAGAGCTCAGTGCCCCCAAAAGGGATACCAACTCGCGTGCCTCGTCAAGGGCGTCGCGCCTGCCGCGTGCTGCACGCGCTGTATTACCCCGCGTATTATCGGCCATCTTGGAGCACCCCCTCCAATGTAGTACGCCAGGCACAGACAAGCTCCTGCGGCTGAAGGGGCATAGTACGCCCTGCAATGCACCAAGATGCCGCCAGCGCAACGTCGCTAATCTCGCATTCCCACGTAATACAGTCGTCGTTACTCGTGATATTGGAGCCGTATTGGTGTATTAAGGCGCGCATATCCGCAGGTACCGGCACTGGAGTGCGCATTCGTCCTACACATGTAGTATCGCCAAGCTGGAAGGGAAGACGCTTGTAGTCATCCACGTCAAAATCTGGCGGTACAACGTAAGAAACCTTGGCCAGCTCGCTGACAGAGGCAAGTCTGCTTAGGCGGTAGGTTCGCACCTGGCCAGTTACCGGCACCCCGCCCTTGCTTAAAGTCTGCCCTACAAAATACGTATTACGCCTCAGCGTGAAGAAGCCCATCACGCCCACGGTACGCTCTATGCGCGCGCCGTCAGCCTTGTCGTAGGTGATGTTCGCTGCGTGTTGGTGGGTGAAGCAGCTCTCGATCTTGGTGAGCAGGGTGCTGCGCTGCTTCGCCTTCGGTGAGATTCGTGCCATTGAGGCGCCAGAGAACGACCGGTCTATCTTCGTCAGCGCCATGCGCAGGTCGTTGCCGTAGGGGAATGAGGGGTCGGAGGCAAGCGGTGCGCACGCCAGGTCAAGCACCAGGGCCTCCTTCTGCGTGAGTGCGTTGGCGGGTGCGAAGGAGGCCTCGGCGTCCGCAACCCACAGGGGTTCGTCGGGCTGCTTGTTGGTCCTCTTTATGACAAGCCCGCACAGGGCAAGCTTCCGCCTGTCCCTTATGAAGGCCTTCCGGAACGACTCCGCAGAGAGGTCGGGGTAATACTTTGTATTAACCTCGGTGGAGGTCATAGGGTGAGTGGCGTTGTCGAAGGCAATTGCCAGCTCCAGCAGCCTTCGGGCCTCTCGGTCGTTGGCGTTGAGGATGGTGCCGGCATCGTCGTCGCTCACTGCGGTCATCACCAGCCTCCTAACTGAACCTTCCACGGCACAGCCGCGTGCCGTGGCTACGACTTGTCATGCTATCCCATTCACGCGCGTCGGTTCGACGCATATATATTGGTAGCTCCGCAGTTATTGAGAAAAATCGTCATCTTTCGCCAGGTGGAAGGACAATACATATACGGCTGCAACGGCCACCAACGGCCCAGAAACGAAGCACTGACGTATACTCAAACGATGAATGCTCATTGCGCATTTCGACAAAGGATGAACAACATGGCCGATACACGCGACTACATGGACTACCTCGATGACGAAATTGGCATTGCGCCGGCGAATAGTCAAGAGGAGTTCCAGGCTGCCGAGAAAATAGTCGAGGTCATGAAGGACCATGGGCTCGAACCCACTGTTCAGGAGTTCGACGCGCATCCCTTCGGCAAGCTGATGCCCTATCTCATGATGATCCTGCTTGTGGTGGGAATCCTCATGTCTGGCATTGGTACTGAGGTCGTGCGCCTGCTGGGCTTCGCGTTGGTCGTCGTGTCCGCGGGGCTGCTCATTGCCAAGCACATGGGCAAGGACTACTTCAAGAACATGGGCGGCGCCTCCCGCAGCCAGAACGTCATTGCCGTGCACAGGGCAACGGGTGACAAAGTCGTCAAGGGCGCGCGTCCCATCGTTATCGTTGCCCATTACGACACGCCGCACGAGAACATGCTCTTCGGCTCCGGCCTGGGCCGCTACCAGTCCCTCATCAAGAAGATGAGCGTCCCCTGCGTCATAACCATCGCCATCGTCGGCGTCGCGCAGATCCTGCTCTTCCTGCCCAGCGTCGTGCGCACGCTTCTGTGGATAGTGGGCCTCATTGCCGCCGTGCCGCTGATCATCCTGATTGCGGCTGCGATTTCCGAGCGCTTCTCTCCCTGCACAGAGGGTTCCAACGACAACAAGTCCAGCGTCGCGGCCCTGCTCTCCATCATGAGCAAGGTTCACCCGGCGGAGGACCGCGTGGACGCGGCCGTTGCGGGCAAGCCCTATGTGCCGCGCCAGTCCGAGCCCCCCGCGCAGCCCATCAAGATTGTTGAGGAAGTCAAGGGCGTGCGCCACGGGCGCGACGTGCTCATGGCCCTTGGCGTGCTGCCGGCCACCTGTGAGATTGTGTACGAGGAGCCCAAGGTTCGCATTGTGCAGCCGGCGGCATCCGACGAGCCTGAGGAGACCTATTACCAGGACGAGCCGGTGACTGAGGAGGCAGCCCCTCTGGATGAGCCTGCCGAGTCCGAGTATGCGGACGCGGATGCCGTTGCGGCAGACCAGCCCGAGCAGTCTGAGGACGAGTCCTACTACGAGGACGACTACTCCCAAGAGGAGTATCAGGAGGACGAGTACCAGGACAACGAGTATCCCGATGCCGAAGAGAACGCCGAGGAGGCGGACCACGCTCCCACGGACGACTTCGACGAGGAGATGCTTGAGTACGCGGAAGAGTACGTGGACGATGGCGAAGGCGATGCTGCGTACGAGGAGGGGCCTGAGACCGAGGAGCCGGCCTACGACGATGGCGTCGATTCCTATGAGGATGACGTCGCAGAACAGGAGGATGCCGAGGAGGCCCCTGCGGTCGAGGCCGAGCAGCCTGAAAAGAAGCAATCCGCCTTCGCGCGCTTCCGCGCACGCGTGAAGGACTACTTCACCACCAAGCGTGAGGGAATCTCCATTCGTCGTGGCCGCAGCCGTGACGACGTTGACTTCTCTGAGTACGAGGGTGTGGGTGAGACCTTCGAGGACGATTGGACGGCGGAGGATGACGCTGCGTTCGGCCTGACCAAGAACGCCACCGTTGAAGAGCCTGCCGACAACGGAATCGACGAGGTGGACGACTACGACGCCTACGTTGACGAGGACTTCGACGATGACGACTATGACTACGATGACCAGAACTTCTCTGATGAGGAATACGACGAGGAGGAGCTGGCAGAAGAGCAGCTGACGGAGGAAGAGCTCCCTGCCGAGGACGAGGGCGTGGAGAATTACGCAGACCCCGATGACTACGCCGATGCTGGCGCTGAGCCTGTAGAGGCGGACTTCCAGGACGATGAGCTGCCGGAGGAGACGGAGCCCGAAGAGGACGCCGTTGAGGAAGACGATTACCAGGAGCCCCTCGCCGAGCCTGAGCCGCTTGAGCAGGAGGCTTCTGAACCGGAAGCTGCAGAGCCGGTGGTTGTAGAGCACGCAGAGCCCGAGCCCAGCGAGGAGGCCGTGCCAGCAGAGGATTCCGCGGAGGACGAGCCTGCCGCCGAGGAGCCGACGGAAGACGATCCCATCGCTGACCTTGGCAGCACCTTCGACTTGGATACCGTGAGGGTGACCTCCACCCGTCCGCAGGACGTGCAGGCAGAGCCTGCGGCTGCGCCCCAGCATGACACGCCTCGCGGCTACCAGCCGGATACCGTGCGCGTGGTGAAGGGTTACGCCGGTGGCCTTGAGTGGGACGAGTCCGACGGCGCTGAGCCCGAAGTTGCAGCGCCGGCGGCAGCTCCTGAGCGCGCGGCGGGGTATCAGCCCGACTCCGTGCGTGTATCCGGCGTGCGCCCGCAGGAGCTGGATAAGGAGCCCGTCTCCAGCCTCTCTTGGGATTCCGCGGAGGACCCGCAGCCTGGCGAGGCGCCTGCCTCCATCCACGTCGTGCGGCGCGAGCGCGACTACTCCGCGCCGCAGGAGCCGGAGCCCCTGGATGAGCCAACCCTCGAGGATGAGCAGGAACCCTACGAGGAGCCCTACGAGGGCGAAGAAGCCCTCGATTGGGGTGACGAGGACGCTCAGGAGGAGTACTACGAGGAGTCTGACGAGGAAACCGAGTATTACGAGTCCGAGGATGCCGACCTTGCCTCCGAGGGGGAAGCCTACGACGACTACGAGGATGAAGATAGTGGGGCTACCGCTGAGCTCAGCACCGACAAGACCATCAACGCCGCATACGAATATGCCGACGAGGCCCCGACCAGCTTGGGCAGCCGTATCAAGGGCGCCTTCGCACGTCTGAAAGCCCGCTTCTCCAGCAGCGACGATGCCGAGGAAGAGGACGAGACCGCGTCGGACGAGCTGGTGAATGAGCAGCCCTCCGAGGCGTACGACGAGCCCGATGAGGAGGCCACGGCGGAGGACGAGCTCTACTTTGAGGATGACACTCAGGACTACGAGGACGAGTCCGAGCTTGAGGAGGCCGAGGCAACCGAGCCTGATGCCGAAGACACGGACGCCGATGCCGCCGCTGAGGCTTGGGACCCCAATGCCCTGGACGAGCCGGAGCCGCTGGAGTTTGACGACGACCCGAGCGCGCCGGCGCCCATCGTCCAGACCGCAACGAAGCATGCCATGAGGGTGCATTCCGCTGACGACACCGAGGAGAACGACATCCTGCCCAAGGACACAACGGGCCTGGACACCTTCTCAGATTCCTACGATGTCATCGACGTGCAGGAGCCCGCGCAGAAGCCCGACCCCATTGACGACCCCACGTGGGGGCAGTCTTCCTTCGTGCCGCCCAGGCCCGTCAACAACATCGCTCGCCGCGCTGCCCTCTTCGACCTGCCCGATCCCTCCGGTGCGGCTCCCGACCCGCTGGCCTCGCAGAGCTTCGCAGCGAAGGCTGCGGCACCCGCGGTTCAGCCAGCGGACGACGAATACGATGAGAACGAGGAGCTTGGTGCAACCAACGACTTCTCTGACATCGACGAGGCGGACGAGGTGTCCGATTCCAACAGGCGTCGCAAGTGGAAGGGCGGCGCGGCAATCCGCTCCGACCTTCGTGGCGACGACTACGGCGACGAGCCCCTGGACGACCCGGATGACTACGCCTACGACGACCAGGCTTACGGCGACCAATACGCCGACGATGCCTACGAGGACCAGCCGTATGACGACGGCGAGACCTACTACGACGAGTCTGAGGCGTACGACGACGCTGACGCAGCTGAGCTGCCTGCCGCCTCCGACGACGAGGGTGCCGAGGACTACGATGACGCAGAGCCCGCCGAGCCCACTGACGAAGAGCCTGCCCCTGCGGACGAAGCGGACGAGGAGGCCCCCGACCAGGATGACCTGGAAGACGCAATCTTGCAGCTGGGTGACGACTACCTGATCGCGCACGACATCTGGTTCGTGGCGGTTGGCGCGTCTGACGTCAACCATGCCGGCATCAAGGCGCTTCTCTCCAACTTCAAGCGCGACATGCGCGGTGCCTTCGTGATCAACCTTGATGCGGTGGGCGCCGGCCACCTGACCATGCTGACCTCCGAGGGCCTGCACGACGGCAGGCGCGCGGACCGTCGCGTGTCCAGGCTGCTGGCATCCACGGCGCAGGACCTGCACATAGAGCTGGACAAGGCTCCGTACGACTGGGAGGAGACCGACGCGACCGAGGCCATGCGCAGCCACCTGCGTTCCGTGACCATCATGGGTATGGACGAGAACGGCCTGCCCGCGCTTTCGCGCACGCAGAACGACGTGCCCATGAACGTGGACCCCAAGCAGGTCTCCAAGGTGGTGCAACTTGTGACCGAGCTCATTCGCAGGGCATAATTCTCGCGTAGGGACGCGGTCGTGTGATAGAATCGACTCCGTTCGCGGGCATCGCCAAGTGGTAAGGCAACGGCTTCCCAAGCCGTCATCCGCGGGTTCGAATCCGGCTTCCCAAGCCGTCATCCGCGGGTTCGAATCCCGTTGCCCGCTCCAGAGAAACCAAGGCCGGGGCCAAGTGCCCCGGCCTTTTTTTGATGCGCATGCCATCTAATGACAGTTGGGTTCAGGTCCCAAGTGTCTCGTTCAGCCAAGCAAAGAGCTCCGTCAGAGCGGGGCTGTCTTCCACGCGGTCCTTGTGCATGGTCACGGTAAGGCGCATGTGCTGCCAGCGGCGGTCGTCAATGGTGTGCAGGTAGGCAGTGCCGTCGCCGCCAATCTGGTTCAGGCGGTCCACGAAGGCGGCCTCGTGCGCGTAGGGGCTCATCTGGTCCGCAATGCCGTGCACGGCGAAGAAGGGCACGGGTGCAGGTGCGCCAGGCTGGGCGAAACTCTCGACCAGCGCAATGGGGGACCAGGGCAGCAGGGCCTGGTGGCGGGCGCGCATGCCGGTGCCGCGAGCGGGCAGGTCAATGTAGCGCTGCCACACGGCGTTGGAGGGGAAGGGACGAAGCAGCATGTCGTCCGCGTCCACCACTGCGGCGCACGAGACAACTCCTCTCAGCAGCTCCGTGGGGAAGTCGTACGTTTGCTGCAGACCACGCCCGTATCCAACCAGGCAGGCAAGGTGTCCGCCGCACGAGCTGCCACCAACCACAATCCCTGGCACGTCTCTGCCGTTTGCCGCCATCCATGCGAGCGCCGCGCGAATGCCCAGGAAGGCGTCGGACGCCTGCGCGGGAAAGCGGTGGAAGGGCATGAGCCGGAAGCCCACGGAGCAAAAGCGATACCCCTGCGAGTTGTACACGTTTGCCGCGTCGATCATGGACTCCGGCGTGCCCACAAGGTAGCCACCGCCGTGAAACCAGAAGACCAGCGTCTGGTGGCGCACCTGGTCAGGCTCCCAAAGCACGCAGTGCTGAAGGCGGTCCGTGCCAAAGGGAATGACCACGGGCGGCGTGGAGCGTCCGGGGTCATTGGCGTCGTAGAAGGCCTTGCGCGCGTATGCGGCGGGTGTGGAAGCCATCTCGTAGGCAAAGCCCATGGCGGTCACGGTTCCTTTGCTGACTTGTTGCAAGGCGCTAGGATAGGGATGCAAGTTTGATGCCATAGTAGCTGCTTGGATTGCGGGCGCGCTAAGGAGAATGCCATGTTGGGGAAGCAAGAGATGCTGGATCTGCTGCGTCGGGACGTCGTGCCGGCGCTGGGCTGCACGGAGCCCGTGTGCATTGCCCTCGCGGCGGCAAAGGCAGCAAGCCTGGTCGGCGCGCCTGTCACGTCTGTCGCAATCACCTGCAGCCCCAACCTGTACAAGAACGGCATGTCCGTGGGCATTCCCGGTTTCGAGCGGGTTGGCCTGGACTCCGCCGCAGCCCTGGGCGCGTGCATTGCGGAGCCCGACCGTGGGCTTTCTCTCTTCGAGGGCATCACGCCGGAGCGCGCAGCCGCGGCCCGGGCACTGGTGGACTCTGGCGCCGTGACCGTGAACATAACAACCGAAGAGGGTACTCTCTACGCATACGCCCAGGTTGCGGGCGCGGTCGGCCTTGCCCAGGCCACCATTCGCGACGCCCATACCAACATCGTGGAGGCTTCGCTCAACGGGCAGCCCGTGCAGATTGCGACGCGCAAGCTTGCTGCGGCGGATAACCGCGCCGTGGACCAGCTTCTGGGCATGACCTTCTCGCAGATTCGCGAACTCGTGGACGCTGCAAGCGAGCAGGAGCTTTCCTTCTTGGTGGACGCGGCCCAGACCAATGAGAAGGCCGCCGAATATGGGCGCAGCTACGACGCGCAGACTGGCATCGCGCGAGCGCTGGGGCAGCATATGGCGCCGGCCTCGCGCACGAACACCGCCTCTGACCTCGACGTAATTGCACTTTCGTCCGCAATAGAGCTCAGGCTGGCCGCAGCGACGGAGGCTCGGCTGGACGGAGGCCTGTGCCCAGTGAGCTCCAGCTCCGGCGCAGGCACCAAAGGGCTGGTCGTCACCATTCCCATCACGGAGGTTGCGCGGCAGATAGGTGCAAGCAACCTGCAATATGCCCGAGCTCTTGCCTTCGGCCACCTGGTCAATCGCTACATCAACGCCAAGGTCGGCAAGCTTGCAGCTGTCTGCACGTGTGCCACGGCGGCGTCGACCGCGGCAAGCGCTGCCATCACGTATCTGCTGGGTGGCACGGACCAGCAGATTGGCTGGGCCATCCGCAACATGACGGGCACGGTTACCGGCATGATCTGCGACGGCGGCAAGGTGGGCTGCGCCCTCAAGGTCTCAATGTCGTCCCATGCGGCGCTGGTCAGCGCCGTCCTTGCCTTGGATAATTCAAGGCTGCGCACGTCGGACGGGGTGGTTGCGGCCACACCGGAGCAGTGCGTGGCAAACATGGCGCGCATCGGCAACCCCGGCATGCTTGCTGCGGACCGTGAGATTCTTGCCATCATGCGGGAGAAGGATGCAGCCAGCGGCAAATAGCATGCCGGCAGCCTGCAAGCCAAGTGCTAGTCAATGCCCCGAACGGTCACGCGGTGCTGCAGAACCAGCCAAAGCACCAGCATGGCGCCTTCGGCCCCTGCCATGAGGATGCCTAGGCCCCAAATGTAGTCTGGCCAAGGCAGCATGATGGCTGCAGACCCAACCACGCCAAGCATGGAGCAGGCAAAGTTGTAGAGCGAGCTAACGGAGCCAGCGTCGCCGTCTTGCTGCTCCAGCAGCACGCTGGCAGCAAACGGCCGCATGGATGCCTCCAAAATGGCGAAGAGGGCAAAAGCTGCCCAGAACGCGAAGGGCCCAACGTGGCCAATTGCCAGCATAAGAGCTCCCGCCAGCGTGGCAGCGGCAAGCTGGGTGCCAGCGTAACGCCGGCCGTTCATGCGCTTGAGCATGAAGACGGAAAGCGACGGTCCCAGCGCGGCGGCCAGTGCGGACGTGGCAAAGAAGTAGGTGTATTCCTGCTCCGTCAGGCCAAAGATGTCCACGTAAATGTAGGACCCGGCACCCAGGTAGGCCATGAAGGGCAGGTTGATCATGGCCATGACCAGCATGAACAGGGCAAAGCCGGAGTTCCTGCCCACCACGACAAGCCGGCCAAGCGCATGGCTTATGCTGCCAGTCAGGCGCTCGCCTTGTGGCAGCGTCTCCTTAAAGAGGATGGAGAGCACCAGGCAGGCAATGCCCGCCAGGCCTTGGAACACGAAGATGAAGTGCCAGGGCAGCACGAGAAGGATGAAGCCGCCCAGCAAGGGCCCGATGATGGGGGAGATCACGAACATGGTCTGCACGACGGAGAGCGCCTGCTCGCGGCGATCCTCATGGAAGCAGTCCTTGGCCAGGGCCGTGCACATGGTGTCGATTGAGCCGGCACCCAGGGCCTGAATGACGCGCGCGACAACCAGCGTGCCCACGGTGGGAGCGATTGAGCACAGGAAGCAGCCCACCATGAAGAGCGTGGACCCGCAAATGAGCACCGGCCGGCGGCCGAACTTGTCGCTGATGGGCCCGAAGATCAGGAAGCCAATGGCGTAGGCCGCCCAAAATGCCGTGATGGTGATGGAGATGACGCCCTCGGTGGTGTTGAAGTAGGTGGGCAGCTCCGGCACGGCGGGCGTGTACATGTCAGACGCGATGGAGCCGAAGATGGTTGCCAGAACCATGAGGGCGATGAGTCCGCCCCCGCCAATGCGCGGCTGCTCAACGCAGACCCAGCTGGTGATGCCGGTCTTGCGCGCCTTGGTGCCATGTGCCTGCTCGTTACGTGCCATGCGTGTCGCGTCCCTTCTCACGCAAAGGGGCGCCGGCCTGCCACTGGCAAACCGGGCGCCCCCGACACCTTTTCCGACCGTGGCGACCGCGGCCGCCAGTCCTCCGGTGATTGTTATGCTCTGTTGCGCGGGCAGTTGTCTGCCCAACAGCACGGCATATTACGGCATGCATCTTTATGTGCGACGAGCTATGTTCCCCTTCGCATGTACTCCATACATAGGCAGCATACGGCGTGTTTGCGCCGACATGGGCTTGCCTAGCGCTGACACGCAGCTGCCTGTTACCATCAAGCGGATAAGAACTTGCGGCAGCGTCTTGCAGGCGTGCCGCCCATCACCACGACCGATTGGAAGCCAAGATGGAACAGTCTCTCTCCGCCCAGCTGGACAAGTACGCTGACCTGCTCGTTCACAAGGGCTGCGCCCTGCAGCCCGGCCAGGAGCTGGTGCTGCAGGCACCGGTGGAGCGCGCGGACTTTGCGCGCAAGGTGGTTCGTGCGGCCTACGCCGCCGGGGCCGGCCATGTTACCGTGATCTGGGCGGACGACGAGGTCATGCGCATGGAGTACCAGAACGTTCCGCTGGACTACTTCCAGCACACCCAGCCGTGGAAGAAGGCCCAGCTAGACGGCCTGGCGGAGGCTGGCGCGGCATTCCTCTTCCTGGAGGGACGGGACCCACAGGCCCTCCTGGGAATTGACCCTGCCAAGCCGGCGGCGGCCGCCCGCGCCCGCAACACGGAGTGCCTGAGCTTCCGCAATGGCATGGACTTCGGCCGCAACGTCTGGTGCATTGCCGGCGCGCCTGTGGCCAAGTGGGCCCAGCAGGTCTTCCCGGGGCTGCCCGCAGACGAGGCCGTGCTCAAGCTGTGGGACGCCATCCTCAAGGTCTCCCGTGCGGACGGGGCTGACCCGGAGGCCGAGTGGGACCGCCACAACGCCACCTTCGAAAGCAACAAGCGCCTGCTCAACGGCTATGCCTTCGACCACCTGCGCTACAAGTCCAGCAACGGCACGGACTTCACGCTGGGCATGAACCCCGGCCACATTTGGGAGGGCGGTGCTGGCCACACGCAGGAAGGCCGCGCCTTCTTCCCCAACATTCCCACGGAGGAGGTCTTCACCAGTCCAGACCGCATGCGCGCAGACGGCATCGTGCACTCTGCGCTGCCGCTGGTGCATGCGGGCCAGGTGGTGCGCGACTTCTGGTTGCGCTTTGAGGCTGGCGCCGTTGTGGAGTTCGATGCTGCGGAGGGCCGCGAGGTGCTGGAGCACATCCTCAAGACGGACGAGAACGCCATGCGTCTGGGCGAGTGCGCGCTCATCTCAAAGGACACGCCCATCCGCCAGAGCGGCATCCTCTTCTACGACACCCTGTACGACGAGAACGCCAGCTGCCACCTGGCGTTGGGCACGGGCTTCCCCGAGTGCCTGGCCGGCGGGCTGGACATGAACAAAGACGAGCTCATCGCCCATGGCCTGAACCAGAGCAGCACGCACGTGGACTTCATGATTGGCTCCGACGACCTGAGTGTGACCGGCGTGACGGCCTCTGGCGAGGAGGTGCCCGTCTTCGTGGACGGCCGCTGGGCGTGGGGTAAATAAGGGTATAATCGGAAAAAATGCAGCATGCTGCACTATTGCCGATTGGAGTACAAATGAGGATCGAAAGGACGAAATACTTAGACCAACTCGTGGGTAAGATGCACTCCAACCAGGCGAAAATCGTGACGGGAGTGCGCCGCTGCGGAAAGTCTTATCTCGTCTTTCAGATTTTCAAGGACTATCTCCTGTCCCGTGGAGTAGCGCCCGAACAGATTTTCGAGATGGCCTTTGATCAATACGGGAACAGACGCTATAGAGACGCTGATGAGTTCTACTCTCTGGTTACGAGCAGTCTCGTTTCGCCAGAAATGCATTACGTATTGCTTGATGAGGTGCAGCTACTCGAACACTTCGAAGAGATACTTATTGATCTCATCGCTCGCGATAACGTGGACGTGTACGTGACTGGCAGCAATGCGAGGCTCCTCTCCAAAGACATTGTCACTGAGTTCCGAGGCCGAGGCGACGAAATAAGGATGTCTCCTCTCTCATTTTCAGAGTTCATGACTACGTACGATGGAGACTTGGCGGCGGGTTGGCAGAGTTACCTGATGTACGGCGGTCTGCCAGCAGTCGCTCTGGAAAAGGAAGCCAAGGGGAAGGCTGACTATCTGCAGGGACTCTTCAACGAGATATACATCAATGACATCGTTGAGAGAAACGGCGTGCGCAATGAGCGTGCTCTGGGGGAACTACTGGATGTTATGGCCTCAACTATTGGGTCTCTCACTAATCCCAACAAGTTGTCCGATACGTTTCACAGCGTCACACATTCGACTATAGATCCAGATACGGTGTCGTCGTACATTACCTATTTCGACGACGCGTTTCTTTTGGAGCGTGCCCAGCGCTACGACGTGAGGGGGAAGCGGTACATCGGCGCACCTTACAAGTACTACTTTTCTGATCTTGGTTTACGTAACGCCCGGCTGGGGTTCCGTCAGTTCGAGGAGACGCATCTGATGGAGAATGCTATCTATAACGAATTGCGGAGACGTGGTTACGCGGTTGATGTTGGTGACGTTACTGTCAGCGAGCGAGATGGTCTTGGTAAGTCGGTGAGGAAGCGGTTGGAAGTCGACTTTGTCTGCAACCACGGAAGCGAGAGAACGTATATCCAATCAGCGTACGACATACCCGATGCAAACAAGCTTGCCCAAGAGCAGAGATCCCTCCTCAAGACTGGTGACTCCTTCAGAAAAGCCATTGTTGTGGGTAGGCCTATTGAGCGGCACTACACAGAGGAAGGCGTGCTATTGGTAAGCATTTTCGACTTCATGCTCGATGAGGATGCCTTGCGTTAAGCCGTGTTAAACTGCATAGATGTATGGTCTGAAAGTGAGACCACGCGTACAAACGCGCCCTTAGCTCAGTTGGTAGAGCAGGGGACTTTTAATCCCAAGGTCGTGGGTTCGAGACCCACAGGGCGCACCACCGCAAAACAGCAGGTCAGAGCAAGTATCTGCTCTGACCTTTTTACTATAGAAGCGTTCGAAGGGGTCTGGCGGTCATGAGAATCTGGCAAGGGCGGGGAGGCCTCATGACCGACGAGCAGGTGCTTGCATACCTTGCGCATTTTGGGAGCATGTCAGAGGCTACGGTACATGGGGACATTGCCCTGATTTCGGATTCCGGTGAAGGGCGCAGACATGACAAATCTGTTAGCGAAAAATCCACCCGTCGTCTGAAACTGGCAGATTACCTGCGCGAGGAGGAGGAAAAGGATGGAACCAACTGAAAACCTCCTCGAGGAGCAATGGTCGAACCTGGTTAAGTCGTGGTGCGAGTCGAGCGAAGAAGAGCGCCTCTCTCAACTGTTGGAGCTAACCATATCGGCAACGTACAACTCAACCAAAATTGAGAACGACGCTATCACGTTGCATGACACGACGGAAATTCTTTCTCGCGGGGACGTCGTAAACTTCACCGGCCAGCTGCGTGCAATATACGAGATAGACAACCACGGTCGTGCCTGGCATCGAGCGATTGAGATGGCGATGGAGAATCCGCGCACGCTTAGCGTTGACGACCTGCTTGACCTGCACCGCATTCTGACCGAGCACACGTATGACGCCCGGCGCTGGGATGCCGGCGAGCGGCCGGGCACATTCAAAGTCCGTGATTACGGCGTTGGGCCTGACGCGTCGGTAGGGTATCCGCCAGAGCTCTGCGAGGAAGCGGTAAGAAGCCTGTTGGACGAGGTTGATTCTTATCTTGGGGACAAAACCTTGTCTCCCAAGAAGGCGCTGACCGTAGCCACGTATCTGCACGCTCAGCTGATCGAGATTCATCCCTTTGCCGACGGCAACGGTCGCTGTGCTCGGTTGTTGCAGAACCTAGCGCTCATGCTCTTGGCCTGTCCTCCCATCGTGCAGCGACAGGAGGACCGTATGACGTACTTTGGCGCGCTGGATGCCTTTCATGAGTCTGGTGACCTGCAGCCGTTGTTGCAGTTCAACATGGTGGAGGCTGTGCTTGCGTAGAAAGATGCCGACTAGCGTTGTCTTCACTGCTGCGTCTTCTCCGCGCAGAGCTGGAACAGGTACGAGATGGCCCTCTTCTCCTTGCCGTTGAAAACGAACAACGGATGTTTATCGAGAAAACATCCGTTGGTGGTGATTATCTGGATGGTTAAGTCGTAACATGGGATTCAAATAGGATGTTTAAGCGATAAACATCCGTGAAATGAGACTGGAGCCCCATGGGAACATATGTGACGAGGTATCTCGATCTTGACGATTGGATGCTGCCGAACGACGAGGACCTTTGGGATGACGACTCGTTGGGAACGTACGAGGCGTTTATCCCCACTGTCCTCGCCGACCTGCCTGCTCCCAGCTCCGAGGCAATGACTCTTGCCGCCCAGGCCGAGAGAGAGCTGGGCGTTTTGGATGACAGGGTCTCTCCCGCGGTTGGATTGGGCCCGATTGAGTGGCTCCTCCTAAGAACCGAATCCATTTCATCGACGCATATCGAGGGTATTGCGTGCACGATTCGTGATCTCATGATGTATGAGGAAACTGGAACCAACACGGATGACGGCTCTGCTGTCAGAGGCGTTGCGGAGGCATCGCACCGCCTCTGGGAGAGTCTGAAGGAGATCTCCTCTGGATCAAAGATCACGGTCGAGGGTCTCTCGGCAATCAACGAAGCGTTTCTTTTGGGTACGCCATCAGCAGGGTATGGCGGGGAGTTGCGAGAGACGCAGAATTGGATTGGTCGCCCAGGCTCCACGTTGGCAACTGCCGCATTTGTTCCCCCACCACCGGATGAGGTTGAGAGATTGATGGAGGATCTAGTCGACTTCTGCAACGACGCGCACCTCCCTGCCGTTGCTGTGGCGGCCATGGCACATGCGCAGTTCGAGACCATACACCCCTTTGCGGACGGCAACGGCAGAACCGGCAGGGCACTCATCCAGATGGTGCTCAGGGCGCGTGGGGTGATGAACCACACGGTTCTGCCTGTTTCGACGGTGCTCTCGGCAGACAGGGATGGCTACATCGACAGCATTTCGTCTTTCCAGGCGGAAGGGAAGCCTGACCCTTCGGTGTTCGTTACGTATCTTTCTCGCGCAAGTATAAGGGCCGCCCGTCTCTCCATGCTCCTCCAGGGCACCCTAGCTGGGATTTCTTCTGGCTGGAGAGAGAAGTTGAAGCCCCGAAGGGGATCTGCCGTAGACGCCCTGATAGACATCCTCCCATACAGACCCATGGTCAAGGTTGCCGAGGCGAGCAAGATGACGGGCATTAGTGAGCGAAACGTCCGCGAGGGCCTTCGCACGTTGGCCGAAAGTGGAATTCTTACCACGCATAAGACCGGCAGAGAATCTGTCTTTGCCGCCGAGGAGGTCATTGAGGCAATGCGGCTTTACGACCGGAAAGCGCATAAGCTGGTGCGCGAGGGTTGAAGGCACGGCGCGTCGCTCAAATAACGTACTTTGGATTAACTTAATCGTAAGTCAGTTAACTCTATGTCCAGAGCCGTGGGCTGATGCCGCTATTGCTGCGTCTTCCGTGCGTAGAGCTTGAACAGGTGAGAGACAATCTTCTCCTCGTCGCCGTTGAAGTCCACGCCGTATGCGGTCTCGACTGCGGTGTCCAGCTCGCGGTGAGCGCGCCGCAGGTCAGATGGCATGAACGTGGGGTCGTAAAGGTCCGCGAGAGACTCGCCTAGGTGTGAGGCGCGGGCGTCCAGCACTGCCTGCGCACAGGACTCCACCTTTGCACGCTGCTCGGGCGCGGGGTCAGGCCAGATGAAGTTGTTGTAGACAACGGTGTTGTTGTAGCGGTAGTCACTCTTCAGGCGGCCTGCTACAACCCGCATCCATGCATTGTGTACCTGGCTTTCCAAAATGCCGAACTCATAGAGGCCAGCATTAGAAATGGAGAAAAGCATGTCTCCCGGAATCATCCCGTTGGTCACAAAGCCCATGGGGATGTAGTCACGCCTGCCGGAAGAGACCTTTGGCACGGCGATATAGCTCTTGCCCTTAGGTGGTCTGACCTCGTCGAACAACCAGGGAGTATCCGCCTTCTTGCGCGTGGCTGCCTTCTTGGAGGCCTGCCGAAATTCGCGGACGCGCTCCACGCGTTCCCGCACGAGGGGAAGGCTTCGCAAGTCGGACGGCTGTGCGTCAACCAGCCACAGGCAGTATCGGTCCTTGCCATTGATGAACTCCGCGCCCATGGAGAAGGGGCGAATCCATTTGGCCGAATCGGGTTCGCGGCGGAGAAGCTCGTCAAGTTCCTCGGGACTCAATAGCAGGAATCCGCCATCAGTCGGTTTGCCTCCTGCCACCATTTCGGGCACCTCGCACAGAGGCTTGGCGCGCCTCGTCGCAAAGACGTCCGGTGCTGGCGCAAGATATGCATCAATGTGCTCAACCGCGCGTACGTCGTCACCAGAGAACAGCAGCTTGGGAGCCGTGTCTTCGCGAGAGAAGCCCACGATGATCACGTGCACGTGTGCCTCGTCGTCCGCTTGACTGTCCCACACGAAGGTCTGGTGGGCGAAGTCAATGTGGATGCCGTCCTCAAAGAGCGGCTTCCACAGCGGCTCGACCTGCTGTCCTTGACAGATACTGTTGGTGCTTACGAAGGCGCAACGAGCACGCGTGTCTCGCATGTAGTTGGCGGCCTTCTTGTACCAACATGCCACGTAGTCCAGCGTGCCGCCCGATTTGCCGAAGATGGCTTCGCGGTCCTGCTTCTGCGGGTCAGACAAATTGGAGTACCCAATAAACGGTGGATTCCCGCACACGTAGCTCACCTGCGCTGCCGGCACCACGTCGTTCCAGTCCATGCGCAGGGCGTTGCCCTGGATGATGTTGTCGTAGTCCGTCAGCGGCAGAGGGTCGTACACGCGCTGGGTCACGTGCGCGGTCTCAATGTCGGCCTGCTTCTCGGCAATCCACAGGGCGGTGCGGGCCACGCAGCACGCAAAGTCCTCCAGCTCAATGCCATGGAAGTTGCGCAGGCTGACCAGCACGTCCTTGTCGCCGGAGTCCTCAAAGCTCAGCGCCGCTTGGCCCTTGTTCTGCAGTCTGACCAGCTCCAGCAGCACGCGGTTCTCCAGCCGGCGCAGGCAGAGGTAGCTCTCCGTGAGGAAGTTGCCGCTGCCGCACGCTGGGTCCAGCACGGATATGCTGCCCAGCTTCTGGTGCAGGGCCTGCAGTGCGCGGGTGCGGGCGCCTCCGGCAACGGGCCGCTGGCAGGCGTCTTGGAACTCCTGCTCAAGCCCGTCCATGAACAGCGGGTCGATGACCTTGTGAATGTTGGTGGGGCTGGTGAAGTGCTGGCCGTTGGCGCGCCGGTGGTCGTGGCTGAGCGCGCCCTCGAAGATGGAGCCGAACACGGTGGGCGAGACGCCGGACCAGTCGAACTCCTGCGAGCCGTCTACCAGCAGCGTTGTGCGGAAGGTCTCGTCCAGCATGGGCAGCTCGATGTCCTCGCGGAAGAGGCCGCCGTCCATGTAGGGCATGCGGGCAAAGCGCGGCTGCTTCAGCTTGCGGGAGCCGGTGCGCTTCTCGTCTGGCGTGTCCAGCCAGTGGAAGAGGTCCGTCAGGCCGTCTGCCAGGTCCTCCGCGTCGTAATGCTGCACAAAGTCGTGGAAAGCGTTGGTGGCCCCGGCCGCCGTGTCCTCCCAGAACATCAGGAACATGAGCCGCGTCATCAGCACGCTGAGCGCGTGGTGGGCCTCGGGCGCGTCCGGGTTGTCGTAGCCGGCGGCCGCAAGGTCGTGCAGGCGGCCCATGATCTTGCCGGCCTCAACGGAGACTGCCTCTGCGATGGTTGCAGGAGCCTCGCCGCTGCCTCGCAGGAATTGCACCGCCGGTAGGTTCTTGGGCAGGTCGGCAAGGGCGATGACCAGCGGCTGGCCCTTGCACAGCGGGTCCTTCTCCGTGTCGTACACCCACATCTGCTCAAAGTTGCACGCCACCACGTAGCGCGGCTTCTGCGAGAGGGGCATGCCCTCGGTGTAGGCCAGCGCCTGCTGTGCGGGTGTGACCTTGCGGCCCTGGCGCAGCTCCGACTTGTCCAGCGGCACGCCGAGCGACTTCTGCTCAATGATGACGTGCGCGGCGGGCACCAGCACGTCAATGTAGCCCTGGTGGTCGGACGCCTTGGTGTGCACGGGTTGCTCGAACTTGAGCATGGCCAGCGCGTCGGGGATGCCAAGAACGTCCTGGTAGAAACCTATCCAGAAGAGCTGGGTGTCCTGGTCCTCGTTGCCGCGGCCGGCCCAGTCCTTCACAAACCGCTGCGCGTCTGCCTTGGTGCCCGCCATGCTGCCGTCCTCTCCACGCCGCGTCGCGGGTGTGCATGCGGCCAAGCTGCGGCCGTATACCTGTCCCGCTTGCTGGGTACGATTCTCGCACATTGACTTCAGTGCGGGGGAAGAGTGGCGCGTAGTTCGATTCTCGGCCACGGCAATTCGTCACGCACTGCGTGACCTTTTCTAATTCGTCACACGCTGTGTGACGAATTCGGTTTATACCCAAGACAAGAGAGGACACACGGCATGGGGGTCGTGTGCTAGTTGACCGGACGCTACTGAGAAAACCTGCAGGTCAGGGGCTTGTCGCTCCGAGCGGCTTTCAGTTTTTCTTACACGGTACGGCTCCCGTGCGCTGGCGGCATGCGCCGCTACCCCAGCGCGGCCTTCTCCGCCACGGGCACGGTGCTGTCCAGGTCCAGCGTGGCCACGTGCGTGCTGACGTCGTACTGGCTGCCAAAGAGCTGCTCGCAGAAGGCATCCGCCGCGGCAGGCGTGATCTGCGGGTCTGCGCTGCTAGCGGCCAGCGCATCTGTGTAGTTGGCAAGCTTGTGGACAGAAATCTGCCCGCCGCGGCAGATCACGGTTGGTACGAAGCTTGCAGCCGTCACACTGACGCCGCCATCCTCTGCGCGGTGCAGCGTGGCCTTGCTGATGCCGGCTATGTTCTTGTAACCGTCCATGTCCCCCGCGACGAAGTTGCCGTTGGAATAGAAGCAGACGGTCTTGTGGCCGTCGTCGTTCTGGATGACCTGCGCCGTCTGGTCCATGTGGGGGTGGGTGCCAAAGACAACATCCACGTCTAGCTGGGCAAACAGGGCACTGAAACGCTGCTCCTCCGCGGAGAGCTCCGTGGTGTACTGCATGCCCCAGTGCGGGCAGGCCACGATGGCGTCAGCCCCGGCGGCGCGGGCCGCGGCAACGTCTGCGCGCACGTTGTCCTCCGTCATGTAGCGAATGTAGTCGCCGTTGTGGCTGGGCGCGGGGTACTCGTTGGTGTCGTAGGTGTAGCTGAGGAAGGCAACCTTGAAGCCATCCTTCTGGTACATATAAATGTTGTGCACGTAGTCCTGCGCGCCGCCAGGGTTGTTGGGGTTGTCCGCACCAATGACGGGCAGGTCAGGGTACTTGTTACGCCAATAGTCCATCTCGTACCCCAAGCCGCTGAGACCCTGGTCGTACGTGTGGTTGTTGGCCTTCAGAATGACATCGAAGCCGGCCCGCGCCTCCGCGTCCACAATGGTGACGGGGCTGTTGAAGATGGGACCCTGCAGGCCCATGCCCAGGTAGCCGTAGCCGTTGGCCGGGTCCCCGCAAACGGTTTCCTGGTTCAGGATTGCCACATCCGCGGCATCGATTTCGTCGCGGATGTCGCTGAAGACGAAGTCGTAGTTGTAGCTGCCATTTCCCTGCGCATAGGCGGTGTTGTTGACGCCAGTGTGCAGCAAGACATCGCCAATCATCATGAGGTTGACGTCCACGGGCTGGAAGGTCTGGGCGGGCGAGGAGGTCTTGGGCTGGGTGCTGGGCGCCACGGCCGCAGAGCCCTGCAAGCTCACTGCCTGGGAGCTGCCAGTTTGGGCGGAGCCATATACGGCCGAGCCGCCCATTGCCTGCTGGGCAAGCGCCGCGGATGCCGCTTCCCCCTTGGTGTCGGTTGCGGGGGAGGCCGGCTGGCGCCACCCAAGCTTGACGCCAACCACAGCGGCTACCGTGACCAGGGCAAGTATTGCCGCGATTACGTGCGCGCGGGGGCGGCGGGGCTTCTTTGCTGGGGCTGCGTGCTTGGGGCTGTGCTGCGCTGACATGGGGCCTCCCGTGACGGCCGTTATACGAATGCATGCAAGTTAGGGACGCCTGCAAGCTGGCTTTTGCGTACCATTTTGACTGTCGAGTGTGGGGAGAGAAACATGTATTGCACGAATTGCGGCGCCGAGCTCAAGGACGATGCCAAGTTCTGTACCAAGTGCGGGCAGAAGGTCCAGCATGAGCTTGTGGACATTGCCACGGCCGCAGCGACTGCCTCCGCAGCGGAGCAGGCGTTGCGCGAGCAGGCCCCCGCGGTGCCCGCGCCTGGTGTGCCCGAACCGCCCGCGCCGCCCGCGCCAGCGGTACCCGAGCCAGAACCGCCCGCGCCGGAGCCTCCCGCGCCGCAGCCGGTAATGGACCAGCCCACCCAGCCCCTTCCGGTGCCTGAGGAACAGGTGACGCCCGTATCCGTGCCAAGGAACCACATCCCCGCAGACCAGGGCGCGACGCAGCCCATGCCCACAAACACGGCGCCGCCGATCTCGCTCAAGTCCGCCGAACCCTCGACCCTGCCTTCCCCGGCTGTCACTGGCTACTGCGCGGTGTGCGGCACGCCCATGAGCAGGGGAATGGTCTTCTGCCCCGCGTGCGGCCACCGGGTTGGCGACCCCGTGCCTCAGCCACAGGCGGCAAGCCAGACGTCCTCTGCGCCCACTGCTTCTGCCACCTCGCCCGTGCCGGTGCGTTCCGCCGTCACCGTTGCCCGGAAGGGTTCTCTCTCCAGCGGAATGATTGCGCTTGTTGCCGGTGCCGCGGTAGTTGCGGTTGCGATCATCGCAATTGCCGTTGCGCCGGCGCTGTCTGGCAGCGGCAGCACTGCGCAAAATCCCGCAGCCACGGAGGCGGGTTCCACGTCCGCGGATGCCGGCACGTCTGACGAGGAAACCAATAGACCGCAGCTCAACGTACCTATTGACGCAAGCGTGAGCACGCCCATCGGCAACCTGACCAACGGCGGTTACGTGTGCGAGGATGACAATTACATCTATTACGCCGCGCCGGACCAAACCGCTGACGACTGGTTCACCTCTAGCATCACGCGCCAGAACAAGAGCAACGGCTCGACGGAGGTCGTCTACACCACGTCCGCCAACCAGCCGCTCATTTACCACCTGAACGTGGAGAGCGGGCGGCTCATCTTCAGCGAGGAATCTGGCACGGAGTCTGCACGAATCATGTCCGTGGGGACGGACGGCTCCAACCCCGTGGAGCTGGCCACCAGCGACGTGAGCTCGCTCTGCCAGGTGTACCAGGGGCTGGTGTACTACCAGGCCGGCAGCGTGGTGCGCGTGATGAACCCCGACGGCACGGACCAGAAGATCGTGTATTCGCCTGGCCCCGACATGCTGTGGCGCGTCGCTGACGGCAAGGTCTTCTATTTTGCGCAGAAGGAGGCCCAGGAGGTGCGCGGCGTGAACCTGGACGGCTCCGGCGACTACCAGGTGTGCACGCTGGAGGGGTCGCGGTACGGTGAGGACGAGAATGCGCGCATCAACGTGATGCAGCCAGTTGGCGGTCAGATTTTCGTGCTCATAGGCAACAAGGATGAGCGCGGCGGTTATGCGGGGTTCCTGATTCCGGAAAGTGGGGGGACAGTAGGCGGCAGTTTGGCGGCGGAAGCTGAGCTCAGCACCATAATCCGAATCAACATGACCGAGGATGGGACACTAGCGATTTACCAAACGGTTGGCGGCGAGGTCGGCCCCGGGTTTTCGACCGAGATGGCACCGATGACCGTAAACGACTTTATACATGGCTCTGGCTTGGACGAAACCGTTTACCAGGCAGAAGACAACACGGTCAACCTGTTCATTCCCACGTACATCAACGGCGAGGTCTACTTTGGCAGGCGCGTGAGCGGCAACAATGCCCTCATGCACGTGACGTCCGGCGGATCCGTGGAGCGTCTGAGCTAGGCCGGCGGTGCCGGGACCCTCTGATGAGACAC